>NZ_JACVDA010000001.1 GCF_016552165.1 Parvimonas parva
CAACTAGCTAATCAGACGCGAGCCCATCTTACACCGATAAATCTTTGACCCCTTTACCATGCGGTTCTGTGGTCTCACGCGGTATTAATCGTCGTTTCCAACGGCTATCCCCCTGTGTAAGGTAGGTTGCTCACGCGTTACTCACCCGTTCGCCACTTTCATTCTATTTCCTATCCCGAAGGCTATTCCATAAAAATCACGTTCGACTTGCATGTGTTAAGCACGCCGCCAGCGTTCGTCCTGAGCCAGGATCAAACTCTCTATTAAAAGTTCGTCTGCTCTCGCTGACTTTTTGTTACACCAAATTATTGTTTTTCTTTGTACTCTCAAAGTTTCTATCACTGTTTACTTTTCTTGGTTCGTTGTCACTATCATTGCGACCTCTATATTATATCACTAACTTTTTGTCTTGTCAATACCTTTTTAAAAGTTTTTTTAAAGTTTTTTAAAGTTTTTTAAAGTTTTTAAAAAGTTTTACTAACAAGTTATTAATTCTATAACTCTTAAAGGCCTCCCCTCAAGTGCCTTAATATTATATCAGCCTTTACTCCTTCCGTCAATGCTCTTTTGGCATATTTTTTATCCTTTATTAAATTTTTTATGCTTTTTATTAAATTTTTTTTATGAAATAACATGGTTCTAGGGTGCCTTACTTTGTTTGTGCCTAAAGTTAAAGAAACCAATACTATAAACATCAACTAAAAAACGAGATGATTTACATCTCGTTCGTTTTAATCCCAATTTAATGTTCTTGATACAGCTTTATGCCAGCCTTTCAATTTTTCATCTCTAACCGTTTCATTCATTTTCGGTTCAAATTTTCTATCAAGTTCCCAAATTTTCTTTATTTCATCTGTACTTTCCCAAAAGCCGACTGCAAGTCCTGCAAGGAATGCACAGCCCATTGCAGTTGTTTCTAAAACTTTCGGTCTTGTAACTTCCGTATTCAACATATCGGATTGAAATTGTAATAAAAATCCGTTGGTGCTCGCTCCACCGTCAACTTTCAAATTTTGTATCTTTATATTTGTATCTTCTTCAATGCAATTAAAGACGTCAACGCATTGGTAGGCTATTGATTCCAAAGTGGCACGAATAATATGCTCTCTTTTCGTTCCCCTTGTAAGTCCGAACATCGCTCCTTTGGCGTTCATATCCCAATATGGAGCTCCAAGTCCGGTAAATGCCGGAACTATGTAAACTCCTTCAGTATCGTCAACTAAGTTTGCATATTGTTCGGATAGACTTGCATCGTAAAGCAATCTAAGTTCATCTCTTAACCATTGAATCCCTGCTCCTGCGATGAATATGCTTCCCTCTAAGGCATATGTTACTTCTCCGTTCAATCCCCAAGCAACTGTCGTTAAAAGTCCTTTTTTTGACTTCATCACTTCTTTTCCTATATTCATCAAAAGGAACGCTCCTGTTCCGTAAGTTATCTTCGCCTCAGCTTTTTCAAAACACGCTTGTCCGAACAATGCAGACTGTTGGTCGCCGATTACAGATGCAATAGGAATTTTTGCCCCTCCAAATGTGTATTCATCTGTATGTCCATAAACTTCACTTGAATTTTTAACTTCAGGTAACATCGCTTTTGGTATATTTAAAATCTCCAAGATTTCATCGTCCCATTGCAATGTATTTATATTGAAAAGCATAGTTCTTGAGGCGTTGGAAAAGTCGGTTATATGCACCTTACCTCTTGTCAAGTTCCAAACTATCCAAGTATCAACTGTACCAAAAAGAAGTTCTCCTCTTTCAGCCCTTTCTCTTGCTCCCTCTACATTGTCAAGAATCCATTTTATTTTTGTAGCCGAAAAATAGGCATCAAGTTTTAATCCGGTTTTTTCAAAAATTAAATCTTCATATCCCTTTTCTCTCAAATCCTCGCAAATCTCGGCAGTTCTTCTACATTGCCAAACAATCGCATTATATACAGGCTTTCCGGTTTCTTTTTCCCAAACAATCGTCGTTTCTCTTTGGTTTGTTATCCCAATCGCACGAACTTCTGTCGGTCTTATAAAGTTTTTTTCCAAAACTTCCCTACAAACTCCCGATTGTGTCGCCCAAATATCCATTGCATCGTGTTCAACCCAGCCGGCTTTTGGAAAAATTTGTCTAAATTCCTTTTGTGAAACGCCCTTTATATTTCCTAAATTGTCAAACAAAATCGCTCTTGAACTTGTCGTTCCTTGGTCAAGCGCTAATATATATCCGTCCATAAATCCTCCTAAGCTCTTATATCAACCTTCAAAATTATTCTTTTATTAATATAAGCAAGAAAAACTTGCAAAACAAAAACAACAACTAAAATCACAATTGACACTATATCATTATAGTACTTTTGAATAATTGGATAAATAAATCTATATGAATAGGCCAAGGCGATAAAAATAAAAGAGTAAATGTATCTATAAAAAGTTTTATTTATGCCTTTTCCCTTTTTTATAGAGATACTTTTGTAAATCAAATTCAAAAATGTAGATATTTCTGATACAAAATTTATAGAAAAATACACAACAGCCAAACGAATAATAGTGCCGGTATCTGTAATGTTAGAAATCAAATCTCCATAAAAAATTTCATACAAAACAAAAAGCAAAAAGAACAAAATATCGTAAATTATACAACTTAAAATCCTGATAGTACTTATCCTTTTTCTGCTACAACCATTTATAAACAAGTGATTGACTATATTTTTCTTCGAGAAGATATAAGTCAAAAAGCTTGCAACAAGTATCACCCAAAAAATTTCCACATCAAAATTGACATCTATATTTAAAAATTTAGTAAATTTTAAAAATACCAATTCAAACAAAACAGAAACTAAAATTCCCATTAAAAAAGTTTTAAATAGTAATTTTAAAGAAAGTGAAAGTCCTTTTTTCATACTAATGACCTCCTTCAACCATAGTAATAGCCTCGTAAATCTCTTTTAAAGATACAGTCCTACTACCATGCGCTCTAAGTTCGTCCTCATCTTTTGCTAAAATGTATGCAATTTTGAGTTTAGAAAAGTTTTTGAGAGTTCTAATCGCCAAGACATTTTTATCCTTAACAGCTGTACTTATGAGGTCAAGAGAGCCGGAAATCGAATAAACCATCTTTTCAAGCCTTTCACGACTTTCAAAAAGCACAACCTTTTTATCCTTTATTATAATTATATAGTCAAGATAGTCGAAGAAATAATTTACATTTTTGCTATGAATTATTGGAGTGTAGCCATTTCTCTTAACATTCCCCATAAGAATATCGCTAAGTTTTCTAATATCAAGACTTGAAAGTCCGATTTCAGGCTTATTGAAAAGCAAATATTTCTTTTTCATACAAATCGTAACGATAGTTTTAAAAATCGTACAATTTTGAACATTTTCCTCAGCCTTAAATTTCTTATCCAGCTCCAGCTTAAAAGAATCACAAAGCTCCAAAGCATAAGCCAAATCAAATTCATCATTAAAATCAGCAATAAAATTCAAAACCTGTCTTAGAGTGTATCCACTATAAAACTCCATTTTAGGACACATATATATCAAATCACGAGCATCTTCAGGCTCTTTCTCATCGATTAAAATAGTTCCATCATCTTTTAAAGTGTAATTACATAAAAGATTGAAAATCGTAGTTCCACCGGAATTAATCCTACCTAAAATGCCGTAAGCCTTCCCCTCTTCAATCTGTAAATTAAAATCCTCAATAGCAACAAATTTACCATAATTCTTTTTTAAGTTTTTAATTTCAATCATAGCTATATTTCCTTTATAATGTCTAAAATAATACTTTTAACCACCTTACTTGACTCTGCAACAAAAGTTTCAAAATCGCAGTCTGCCTCCTCATTTGCATTGTCGGAAATAGAACGCAAAGCCAAATACTTAACATTATTCAAATGGCAAGTATGCACGATTGAACAACTTTCCATTTCACAACAAAGTGAGTTAAAGTTCTTTTTAATTCTATCCTTTATTTCTTTTTTAGCAACAAAAATATCTCCCGTCGCTATAATCCCTTTAAAAATCTTGTCCTCAGACAAAACCTTTTTAGCCTTTTCATAAGAAAGGTCAACAAGCCTTTTATCTGCAATGAATTTAACGTCCCTAAGAGCAGGAATTTGTCCCATAGTGTAGCCTGCCTCAGTACAGTCAAAATCGTGGTAAAAATATTCAGTCCCTATAACCAAGTCCCCAATCTTTACAGCATCATCAGTAGAACCGGCAACTCCTATATTTATAATCGTATCAGGAGAAAAATTATCTATCATACTTTGAGTGTATATCGCAGAATTTACCTTACCAACACCACAAATACCAAGAACAACGTCCTTATCATAAATATTTGCAAGATAAAAAGTAAAACCTTTAACCACCTTCTTAGTTTCAATTTTATCTATAATTTCCATTAACTCCTCATTAAGAGCACTTATAATCCCTATCATATTTCCTCCTTGTATTCTTAATATTACTAATCATATTTTAATTATATCACAGTTTTCTTTTATACAATTAATTCAAAGTAAACTGATGAAATTAAAATAGGATTATTTCATAATCCTATTTTAATTATATCACAGTTGAAGTCTATAAAAAAGGGATATACATTGATTTTT
This sequence comes from Parvimonas parva, assembly GCF_016552165.1. GTDB lineage: Bacteria > Bacillota > Clostridia > Tissierellales > Peptoniphilaceae > Parvimonas > Parvimonas parva. The sequence goes on from NZ_JACVDA010000001.1 coordinate 4,604, forward strand.
TAGGCTTTTTTGATTTTTTTGTAGAAATTGGATATCTAAATTTTCACCTCATAGCATATAGCAAAGCAAAGTCCCCAACTTTAGCCAATTTCCCACAAAAAAAGTGCAGAATAATCTGCACTTTTAAAATTTTATTTTCTATTTATCCACTTCTGGAGCGTCTTTAGTTAATTCAATATCAGAAATTCTAAATGGAGCTTTATCTTTTTCTGGTAATGATACATCATGCTTTTTAACTCTGTTGTTTACAAATGCTTTTGTAGTGTAAGAGAAAGTTGGAATTACGATAGCTTCGTCAGCAACTAAGTATTGGCTAATTGCTTTGTAATGGTCTAATCTAACCTTAGGGTCAACATTGTCTAAAGTAACAACATCTTTTAATAATTTATCCAATTCAGGAGAAGCAAATCTCATCATATTGAAATTTTCATGTTTTCCATAGAATCCTGAAGGGTCAGGGTTAGTACCTGTATTCCAAGCTGCCATGTACATATCGATTTCTGGGTCATCAGCCATAAGCTTATCATAGAATGAGTTAAATTCGATTAATCTTCCTGTTGTAAGTTCAACGTCTAAACCGATTGATTTCCATTGTTGTATAAAGAAAGTAACAGTTGGTTCTTGAGTTGCTCCAGCTTGCATTGCAGCAAATTTAATCTTTAATGGTTTACCATTTTTATCTTCTCTTATTCCATCACCGTTTGTATCTTTGTATCCTGCTTCATCAAGAAGTTTTTTAGCTCCTTCTAAATCATAAGGGATACCTTTGAAGTCTTTATCATAAATTGTAGAAAAGAATGGTGGAATGATTTGGTATAGAGGATTACTTAAATTGTTAAGTAATTTCTTATTTATAGTATCTCTATCAACAACCATTGCCATTGCTTTTCTTAAGTTCTTATCAGCCATTTTAGCATTAGGGTCTGTTACAACTTCGTTCTTTTCTTTGTCCCATTTACCTAATTTGAATGAAATGTATTCATATCCACCTGCATAGTTAGTAGCAATTTTACCATTCTTTAATGATTTGAATTTTTCATATAAAGCTGAACCGAATGTATCGATAATATCATATTCACCGGATTTTGTTGCAGCAACTACTTGAGCTGATGGAACTAATTTAATTTGAAGTTTTGGAGTTTTTGGTTTTCCAAATGCATAATATGGGTTAGCTTCAGCTATAACTTGTTGTCCGGGTACGATTTCTTTAATTACATAAGCACCACATGATAAAGGATTCTTTCTTGTAGCGTCATGAGCTTCTTGTTCTTTAACAGGAATATCTTTAAAGATATGGTCTGGAACCGGGTTAAAAGGTATGCCTTTGCCCCAATATATTGAATGGTCAAATTCAATAAAGTTGATTTCTAAGTGTTTGTCATCAAGAACTTTAACACCAGATACATTATCTGCTTTTCCTTCATGATATTCTTTCATACCAACAACATTTTCGTAGTCAGAACCGAAACGAACACCTGTATAGTCTTTATGACCAATGATTAAGTAATATCTTAAAAAGTCCTTTGCAGTAACAGGAACACCATCACTCCAAGTCGCTTTTTCATGAATTGTAAGAATTGCTTTCTTTTCTTCCGGTTTGTATTCAAGCTTACCTTGACCGGTATCTCCATTTTTGAAGTCGGGGTCTGAATCAAAGAATCCTGCTTGACCTACCAATTCCATAATACGCATATCAAAACCGTCTTGAGCATAAGCCTCATGAAATACGCCTTTGAAAGGTGATTCTCCAATGATACCAATCTTTAAAGTACCATTTTCAATAGCAGTTCCTTCGTTTTCAACAACCGGATTTGGTTTAAATCCTTCAGCTTTCTTTTCTTCTTTTTTTCCGCCTTTAGCTCCACAACCTGAAAGTATCATTAAACTAGCTAAGGCTAAAGCTGTTAATTTTGATGCTTTTTTCATCATCATTCCTCCTTGAGAAAAATAAATATTTTCAAGATAAATCGTTTTCTAAGTTGTATAATACAAAAAAATCATACATACACATTAGATGAGCTAAAATCAACATCTAACAAACATATCTTATCTTTACATCAAAGATTATATCATATAAAAAATTAAAATAAAAGGCTTTTCCCGAAAAAAATAAAATTTAATCAATATTTTAAATTTGACTACTGTATTATCACTTAACTTAATCATTTAGATTTCTATTTTAAGTGCAAAAATTTAATAATAATAATGGCTTAATTTCAACGTTACAAATGTTTGTGTTTTTGTCAATTTTTTACAAAAATAAAATTTCTTTATTTTTTATAATCATTACATTTTTTTAACATTTATAACCGATTAACGTTATCATATATGATTTTAAAAAGTTTATATTCGGAAAATATTTTTCTAATGTAAAAAATAGGTTATTTAACTGATATACTCTCCTTAAGTTTAGCCAATTTTCCACAAAAAAAGAAACCACTTTCGTGGTTCCTTTTGGCCTTATTTTATTTATTTAACAGGTGCGTCCGCTGTTAATTCAACATCGAATAAACCAAAGTTCTTACCAGGAGTTGTATCCCATTTCTTAACTCTGTTATTTACAGCAACGATACCTTTTCTGAATAATGTAGGTACTACCGGTACATTTTCAAACATATAATTTGCAAATTCTTTGTATGCTTTTGATCTGTAATCTTTATCAACTGCTTCAAAAGAATTAATCTTATCTAAGATTTTATCTAATTCAGGAGTTGCAAATCTTGGGTAGTTAAATTGAGCTTTTCTTCCATAAAGACCTGTTGGGTTAGGGTTTGAGCCGGTTCCCCAAGCTGCTTGGTAAATATCTATTTCAGGGTCATCAGCTTTAACTTTTTCATAGAATGAGTTAAATTCTATAAGTCTTCCGGTAGTAAGTTCAACATCTAAACCAATTTGTTTCCATTGTTGGATATAGTATTGAGCTATAGGTTCAGCGATAGCACCACCAGACATTGAAGCGAATTTAATCTTAAATGGTTTGCCATTTTTATCTTCTCTTATTCCATCACCATTAGTATCTTTGTATCCTGCTTCATCAAGAAGTTTTTTAGCTTTTTCCATATCACAAGTATATCCTTTTAAAGACTCATCATAGAATTCTTTAAATTCAGGAATCATAAGTTGTGTTGCGTTTCTTCTTAAACCTTGGTAGAATTTTTCACCAACAGCGTCATTGTCAATCGCATAAGCCATAGCTTGACGTAATTTAACATCTGCCATTTTAGCATTAGGGTCTGTTACAACTTCTTCTTTTTCTTTATCCCATTTACCTAATTTAAATCCTATATAAGTGTAAGATAACTCATCTTTAACACCGATTTTAACATTCTTTAAATCTTTAACTTTGCTGTAAAGGTCGGAATTTAAACCAACAGTTAAATCATATTCACCTGATTGTAAAGCTGCAACGATTTGAGCTGATGGAACAATCTTCCAAACAACAGTTTTAACCTTTGGAGCACCTTTATAGTAATGAGGGTTAGCCTCAAAAACAACTTGTTGTCCCGGAACTACTTCTTTAATGTAGTATGGTCCAGGAGAAAGAGGATTCTTTCTAGTAATGTCATGTTCCTCTTGTTTCTTAACAGGAATGTCTTTTAACTTATGACTTGGAACAGGTTCAGGTGGAATTCCACCACCCCAAAGGATACTAGGGTTAAAAACTTTGAATGTAAGTTCAAATTTCTTATCACTTATAGTTTTAAAACCTGAAATTTCTTTTGCTTTTCCGTCGTGATATTCAACGATACCTTCAAGATTTTGCATATCATCGTCAAAACGAACGCCTGTATAATCTTTATCAGCTAGAATTTTGTAATATTCTAAAAAGTCTGCTGACGTTACAGGAGTACCGTCATTCCAAGTATATTTTTCATGAATAGTTACGATTGCTTTTCTTTCTTTTGGTAAAAATTCAATATCGGCTCCACCGCCATTTACTAATCTGTAGTTTTCATCAACAGCGAAAGTTCCATTTGTTGAGTATGTTAAAATTTCCATATCGGGATTACCACTGGCAAATGCTTGATGGAAAATTCCAGTAAATGGTGAATCACTTATGTATGCAATCTTAAGAGTTGCATCTTTAACAGGTGTTCCTTCATTTTCAACAACTAATTGATCTTGAACACCAACTTTTTTCTCTTCTTTCTTCTTTTCTCCAGTTTTACTACCACAAGCAGTAAATAAAAATGTTGTTGCTAAGGCCAAAGCAACGACTTTAGATAATTTTTTCATATCTTAATCCCCCTTTATGTATTAACACAATTTCATCGTGATATGCAGAAATCGGTAAAATGCGTTATCAACATCTCACTTTATTGTGTTTTATAGAAGATATAAAATTAAGAAGTATTTTACACTTCTTTTGTATTTCTTCTATTTAACTTTATCATATTATACTACAAATAAATATTTTTTGCAATACCTTTTTGAAAAAAATTGTAAATTTTTTTAACTTTTCTTTTATCTATGGAATAAATTAGAACAAATATTTGTTAATGTTGTGGTTTTTAGAACTTTAGTAAGGTTTTTGAGGTTGAAGTTAGGTATAAATTCATGTTTAAGTGATACAACTTTTTGGACAAGTATAATTCCGATTTAATTGTAAGGCAACAAATCTTTTGGATTTTTACCCTAGTTGTGTTCTATCATCAATTTTTATCTTAAATTATGTGTTCACTGCGTAGTAGGGATTTCATTTACCCTTCCACCATTTATACAAAGGTAATGGAATGTATCTAAATATATAACTTAAAAATGCAACAAAAAAGTCGTTGTTTCCAACGACTTTTTAAACTTTTTATTATCTTTATTTCTAACCTAATCTTTGTTTTGCATCTGATGCTCTTCTTAATGCTTGTCCAGCATAGTTGATTGAAAGCATTAGTACGAGTACTAACATTGATGCAGGGAACCAGATATACATTCTATCTCTTAATATTGTAGGGTCTAGCGCCTTATTAATAAGAGTTCCAAGTGATGGTGTTCCAGGTGGCAAACCGAATCCAAGGAATGTAAGTCCAATTTCAATACCCATATTTCCTGCTAATCCTAAGATTGCATCAATGATTAGGATTGAGCTGATATTTGGTAATATTCCTCCAACCATTATTTTCCATGATGGTGTTCCCATTGTCTTTGATGCGCTTATATAGTCACGTCTTCCTTCTGAAAGGGCTTTTGACCTAACAAGTCTGGCAATACCACACCAATAGAATACACTCATGATGAATACAAATGTAACCATATTGTATGATGGAACTAATGTTACGAATACGATGATAATCATAAGAACTGGTAATACTTGGATAAAGTCTATAATTCTCATTATGATATTATCTACTATACCACCGTAGAATCCGATAATCAAACCAACAATTATACCTGTAACTGTTGTTAAGAAAGTTACTGATGAACCGATGATGATTGAGTTTCTAGTTCCGATGAAAAGTTGTCCTAGAAGTGGACGTCCTGCTTGGTCAGTTCCTAAGAAGTATCCTTCTTCTCCAGGTCTTAAGAATGAGTCCATAAGGTTTACTCTCATAACATCTTCTAAGTTGAAGAACAAACTTCCGATAAATACTGTTAATAGTATTAATACAAACACTCCAAGTGAAAATGTTGCTAATTTATCTTTTCTAAATTCCCTAACAATTACTTTAAATGCACTAGGTGTAACATTTTTCTTATCTAGGGAAGTATCTTTTTTCATTTCTTTTTCTTTACTCATTTTATCACTCCCCCTATTATTCTATTCTTATTCTTGGGTCAACTATACTCATAATGATGTCTGATAACAAACTTCCTAGTAAAGTTAAAAATCCAAAAATCATAATCAATGCTGTTAATACTGAATAATCTCTTGATAGTACAGCTTCGATGAATAATTTACCCATTCCAGGATAACCGAATATTGTTTCCATAAATACAGAACCTGAAATCAAACCAGTTATTTGAAAACCGAAGAATGCAGCGATTGGTAAAAGTGAATTTCTAAAGATATGATGTGAATACACTTTATCGATAGGTACACCTTTACTTCTTGCAGTTCTTACATAGTCAGAACTCTTTGCATCTATAATTTCATTTCTTAAATATTGAACAGTTCCTGTTGTAGCAATTAAAGCGTAACAAATTGCAGGTAACAACATATGATGTAATCTATTTAATATATAAGAAAAACCTGATAATCCCGGGTCAACTGAACCTGATGCTGGGAACCAATGCAATGTATATGCAAATAACAGAATCATTAACAAATAGAAAATGAATCCAGGAATCGCATAGGTTACAAAGTTGTAGAATGTAACTGCTTTATCAAATTTTGAACCACTATATCTACCTGATAAAATACCTAGTGGTAATGCTAATGTGTACATAAATATCAAACAAAGTAATGCTAACCAGAAAGTATTTCCGATTCTTTGTCCTAAAAGAGCTGATACAGACATTTTAAATGTATAGCTTGTACCGAAATCTCCATGGAACATATTTGTAATCCATCTCCAATATTGTTGGTACCATGGGTCATAGAAACCATATTTTATTCTTAATGCTTCTATTTGTTTAGGGTCAGTTGTCGGAGTAATCATTCCTGTGAATGGGTCTCCCGGCATTAATTTAGCTAAAATAAACACTAAAATACTTAATATTACTAATTGAGGTATCATTAGAAGGAATCTTCTTAATACGGTTTTCCACATATTATTTTACCTCCTTTTTTGCTACATAGTGAGTATCTGAAAGTTTAATTAAGTCGAATACTTTACCATTTTCATCATAATACTCTTTTTCTAAAGCTTTATATTCTTCTTCTACTTTTATTCTGTTAGCGATTAATTCGTCTTTAACTCTTGGGTCAGTTCCAGGGATTGCAGCGATTAATCTCTTAGTGTAGATATGTTGTGGATTTTTGTAGATATCTTCCTTTGTTCCTCTTTCAACAAGTCTTCCTCTGTACATAATGTTGATATAATCACACATATGTTTTACAACCCCAAGGTCGTGAGAAATGAAAAGGTAAGATAAACCTAAATCCTTTTGAATCTTTTTCATAAAGTTCAATACTTGCGCTTGAACTGAAAGGTCAAGTGCTGAAACAGGTTCGTCAGCGATGATAAGTCTAGGATTTAAACTTATAGCTCTGGCAACACCTATTCTTTGTCTTTGTCCACCGGAAAACTCGAATGAATATTTATACAAAGCATCTTCCGGCATACCAACTATATCTAAAAGTTCTAAAATTCTCTTTCTTTCTTCAGTTACAGTCATCTTTTCAAAGTTTCTTAAAGGTTCTCCAATGATGTCTATAACTCTTTTCTTAGGGTCTAAGCTCGCCATATTATCTTGGAAAATCATTTGAACATCTCTTGTAAATTCTTTATCTTTTCTTACCATTCTTTTAGTAAGGTGTTTTCCGTCAAAAATAATTTCTCCACTTGTAATCTTTTCAAGACCGATTATAGATTTACCGATAGTACTCTTACCACTACCACTTTCTCCTATAAGTCCATAAGTTTTTCCCTTTTCAATAAACATATCAACACCGTCAACAGCATAAACATAGTCTATAATCTTATTGAAAAAACCTCCCCTGATTGGGTAGTGAACTTTTAGGTTTTTAATTTCTAAAAAGCTCATTAATTATCCCCCTTTTCATTAAAATGAAAATTTTTGTAACAAGTACATCTTACAAAATGTCCCGGTGCAACTTCGTGCATTGTCGGATTTTCTTCGTGTTCTTCATCTTTTATCCAAGGGATTCTAGCTTTAAATCTACAACCTTGTCTTGGTAAATTTTTAAGTGAAGGAACCATTCCCTGTATAACATATAAATCTTCATCATCTGCATCCATTTGAGGAATACTGTTTAATAAACTTCTTGTGTATGGGTGCTTTGGATTTGTAAATAGCTCTAAAACAGGTGCCTGTTCAACAATTTGTCCTGCATACATTACACAAACTCTATCTGCAAGTTGAGCAACAACTCCCAAATCGTGAGTAATCAAAATAATTCCGGCATTAATTTCCTTTTGAATAGAAACCAAAAGGTCTAGTATTTGTGCTTGAATTGTTACGTCAAGTGCAGTTGTCGGTTCATCGGCTATAATAATCTTTGGCTTACAAGCAAGTGCAATAGCGATGATAACCCTTTGTCTCATACCACCTGATAATTCATGTGGATATTGTCTAGCAACACGAGGAGGATTAGGAATACCTACTTGTTCAATCAATTCTAAAACTCTAGCATTTCTCTCTTCAGCATTCATTTTTGTATGATAAATCAAACCTTCCTCGATTTGTTTTCCAATTCTTTGTAAAGGATTTAAAGATGAAAGTGGATCTTGGAAAATCATTCCAATACCTTCTCCTCTAATTTCATTAAATTCTTTTTCTGACAAACCTACTAAATTCTTTCCTTCAAAAATAATCTCGCCTGTTGAACGAGTGAAGTTCGGATTATGTAAACCCATAATAGTAGTAGCTAAAGTTGATTTACCACAACCACTTTCCCCTACTATCGCTAGTACTTCATCAGAGAATAATTTCATATCAACGCCATCTACTGCGTCAAAATATTCATCACGGATTCTAAAACTTGTATGTAAGTTCTTTACTTCCAAAAGTAATTCTTTTTCATCCATTGATACTCTCCCCCTAAACTTGTGTTTTAGTATTATTCTCTATAAAATCATAAATACATTCAAAGCATTACTACATTTACGTAACAAGCTAAAGTTAAAAGAAATAAAAACTGAACTAAAATTTAAAAAATAAAAATTTTAGCAAAAAAATAAATTTCTTTAAAAGATAAAAATTAAATCGTTTTTTATCAATAAATGTATTTATGTTATAAATTTAGTTATAATTATACAATATTTATGAAGAATAATCAAGTACCTTGAAAACATTTTTAAAGTTTATTGTTCAAAATAATACATACTTTTCCATTTGTATATTTATTCATTTTTGCCCTTGATTTTTAGAAAAAAATTCATTTCTAATATCAATTTATCTAACTAACAAGCAACTTTCAACGGTTTATCTTGGTGCAATGTAAAAAGTTTTTTGAATAAAATTACAAATTGAAAAAATTTACACAAACAAGATTATAAAAATTTTTTTATTTTAAAATTTAGTTCTATATTAATTTATCTATACAAAAAAAGAACTGCCTAAACAGTTCCTTCTACGATTTGAATTTTATCTTCTGCTTTTATTTTCCCACCTTTGATTACTTTTGTAAAAATTCCCTCTCTCGGCATTACACAGTCGCCAACCAAATGTCTGATTTCACAGCCTAGATGGCATTCCTTTCCTATTTGTGTAACTTCAAGAGTACATTCGCCAATTTTTAAAATCGTTCCTATCGGTAATTTATACAAAACAATTCCTTCCGTTAAGATATTTTCTGCAAAATCTCCTGCTGAAAGTTCGGGAAGTTTCTTTTTCATTTCTTCCATACTTTCAACTCCAAGCAAACTTACTTGTCTATGCCATTTTCCTGCGTGAGCATCGCCGTCTATTCCGTAATCTTCTATTAATTCTATGTACTCTACGGGATGTTTTTTCGTTCCCTTTTTTTCGCTTATACTAACTGCTAAAACTTTCATCTTTCCCCCTTATAAAATCTCCACTTTTACCACCGGATTTTTCCAACAGTTTTATATCCGTTATTTCAATATCTCTTTGAACAGCCTTACACATATCATATATCGTCAAAGCTGTAATCGAAACGGCAGACAAAGCCTCCATTTCAACCCCTGTTTCTCCGACACATTTTGTAGTCGCAATGATTTCTATCTCAAAATTTTCGTAATTCATATTAAATTCAATATCGACACCGACCAAGTTTATCGGGTGGCACATTGGAATAATATCGGAAGTTTTTTTTGCTCCCATAATTCCAGCAACTTGTGCAACGGCTAGAACATCACCCTTTTTCGCCTTTTTGTTTACAACGATATTAAAAGTTTCTTCATTTAATCTAACTTTTGCAAATGCCTTTGCAATTCTTTTTGTCTTTTCCTTTTCGCCAACATCGACCATTTTTGCACGACCTTGATCATTAATATGAGTTAAAACTTTTTCTTCCATTCTATCCTCCGATTTTGTTCATATCTCTTGTACTTTCACTTTTTCCATCTTCAAGATGATGTTTTTCAGGTTTTTCGTAAATTCCTTTTTTAAAAATTTCTTCTAATTCTTTGCCACTAAGCCCTTTAAGATTTATTTCATCTCTTGAATGTAGGCAAGGCTTTAGTTTCCCGTCGCTTGTAAGTCTTATACGATTGCAATCTTCACAAAAAGAGCAACTTATTGGACTTATAAGACCGACTTTCCCCTTATAGCCTTTTATTTTATAAATTTTTGCAACGCCTGACACTCCTTCAAACTCCAAATCAGGAATTTTATCTAAAACAATCTTGTTTGAAATGAATTTATCCTTACTCCAATTTGCACTTTCACCTATTTGCATAAGCTCAATGAAACGCACTTCTATATCATAATCTTTGGTTAAATTCACAAAATTTTCTACCTCATCATCATTAAAGCCACCGATTAGAACGACATTAAGCTTTACCTTAAAACCTTTTTCAATCGCATAAAAAAGACTCTCCATAGCTTTGTCAAAATCATTTCTTCGAGTTATATCATTGTACTTCTCTTTTACCAAAGTGTCAAGACTAAAATTTATTCTTCTAACCTTATTTTCAAAAAGTTCATCTGCCATAGCTTTTAGATGAACTCCATTTGTCGTTATTGCAATATCTTCTATTTTATCAATTTTAGAAATTTCTTTACACAAATTAATAAAACCGCGACGAACCAAAGGTTCCCCGCCTGTCAACCTAATTTTTTTTATTCCGTTTTTCGATGCTATTTTAACTATTTCAACAATTTCTTCAATGGATAGAATATCACTATGACAAAGCCTTTCAACCCCACTTTCGGGCATACAGTATTTACATCTAAGATTACACAAATCGGTAACTGAAATTCTAAGGTAGGTGATATTTCTTCCAAATCTATCTTTCATATAATCTCCTATCTCGATTTATTTAATTATTTTTCTCTTCAAGCAAAATTAAATCTTCTTTTTTAAAAGTTATAAAAAGATTTTTTTCGTTTTCAACCTTTTTCCAAATATCCTTTGTTACTTCAACCCTTATGGATTTTCTTGCACCTTTTTTACGAACTAGGATTATATAATTAAATACATCTTCAATAACCTTATCAACTTCAACTTCAAATGAATTTTTATCTGACTTTATAAATTCAATAAAGTGAGCACGAATTCCTAAAAGTTTATGATTTTCTAAAATTGCATCGCTAGTTTCAAGTTCAACATTCCAATCTTTTGCAAAAAGTCTATTTTCTGAAATTCTTTCAATTTCGGAAAAGTTTTTGCAACCTGAAATAAGGCAGGACGAAAAAGTTTTTGGATTTTTAAAAAGCTCTTTTTTTTGCATAAGCTCTTCGCTTTTTCCACTTGACATTACACAAATTTCCTTACAAAGTCTATAGACTTCTTCTCTACTATGTGAAACTAAAATTGTAGGAATTTTATATTTTCTTAACACTTCCCCAACTTCCAATTCTATTTTCCATTTCAAATAGTCGTCCAAGGCAGAAAAAGGTTCATCTAAAAGTATAATTTCCGGCTTATTTATAAGTAATCTCGCAAGAGCAACTCTTTGCTTTTCTCCACCAGAAATTTCATAAATTTTTTTATCTTTTAAATGAGAAATCCTCATCTCTTCAAGTTTTTCTATAATGAATTTATCAAAATTCTCTTTTTCTCTTATACCCACTTTAATATTTTCATATACATTCATATTTGGAAAAAGGGCATAATCTTGAAATAAATAACCTATTTTTCTATCCTTTGGAGAAATATTTATCTTTTTTTCAGAGTCGAATAGTACTCTATCATTTAATATAATTCTTCCTTTATCGGGTTTTTCAATTCCTGCAATACATTTTAAAGTAAGACTTTTTCCACTTCCTGACGCTCCCAAAAGTCCCATTATTTCATTGTCAAATTCAAATTTCGTTCTTAAATTAAATTTTCCAAAATTCTTTTCAATATCAACATAAATCATAAATTACTCCAATTTTTATTTAATCTTTAACCGCTTTCTTTTCCAACATATTTATAACGACAAGAACTGTAAATGAAATTACAACATTTACAAGCACCCATCTATAAGCCAAAGCGTCATTTCCCGTTCTCCAAAGTTGATAAACAGTTGTTGAAATTGTTGCCGTATCGTTTGGAGTGTAGCCTGAAACCATACTTGTCGCTCCATATTCTCCCAAGGCTCTTGCAAAACTTAAAACAAGTCCCGCTAAAATACCCTGTTTACAATTAGGTAAAGTAATTCTCCAAAAAATCCAAGTATTACTCTTTCCAAGTGTTTGAGCAACATATTTTAAATTCATATCGAAATTTTGAAAAGAACTTCTGGCTATTCTATACATTAGAGGAAAAGTTACGACTACAGTTGCAAAGATTGCAGAATACCAGTTCATAACAAGTCTTATTGAAAATTTTTCCAAGAAAAAACTTCCGATTGCACTTCTCGGAGATAATAATCTCAAAATGAAAAATCCGATAACCGTCGGTGGTAATACTAAAGGAAGTGTTAGGATAACATCCAAAATTCCCCTTACAAATCTATTAAGTTTTGAAATATAATATGCCAAGAATATACCGATAAAAAAAGTTATCACAGAAGATATTAATGCAATTCTCAGCGAATTTAAAAGAGGATAAAGATCCATAAACACTTCCCTTTCGTACTACTATTTTTTAAAAATATTTTTTAAATTATTTTGCTATTGCAAAGCCAACTTTTTCAAAAATTGCCTTACATTCATTGCCTTTTAAGAATTCTAAAAATTCTTTAGCTTCTTTTGCATTCTTAGAATTTTTCAAAACTGCTGCAGGATATAAAACAGGAGTCTTAATCATTCCTTCTTTTGCAGTAGCAACAACTTCAAGTCCTGCTGAATAAGCATCAGTTGCATAAACTATACCACAACTTGCAACGCCTTCTTTAACCCAAGTTGTAACTTCTTTCACATTGCTACCTAAAGTAACTTTTGGTTGAATTTTTTCCCAAATGTTTAAATTTTTCAAAAGTTCTTCGGAATATTGTCCAACAGGAACATCAGAGTTTCCAAGCGCAATTTTTGTGATATTATCATTTGCTAAATCTTCAAATTTTTCAACTTTTGCAGGATTTCCCTTAGCAACTGCAAGTACAACTTTATTTTCTAAAAGATTAAATCTACTCGCCTCATCAATAACAACTTTCGCGTCCGCTGTTTTAGTTTTATCTAAAGCATTCATTTGTTTTTGAGCTGCTGAGATAAAAATATCAGCTTGTGCACCTTGTTCAATTTGTTTCTTTAATGTACCTGAAGAATCAAAAGTATAAACTAATTCAATATTCTTATGTTTTTCTTCATATACTTTTTTGATTTGTTCCATTGTTTCAGTCATTGAAGCTGCAGCAAAAACTGTAATTTTTTTCTTTTCAGTGCCTTCTTTTTTTTCAACCTTTGTTTCTTTCTTAGGTTCTGCTTGTTTTGGAGAACAAGCTCCTAACATTCCAACTGCCAAAGTCAGAACTAAAAATTTTTTTAAAAATCCCTTCATATAAATCTCCTTTTAAAATTTATTTGACTTTTATTAGTCAACTAAATTTTAACACCTAAAAAGAAATAAGTCAATAACTAAGGTTGAGTTATCTTAAAAAAAATCTAACGATATTTGTAAAAATAATCAATCAGTAAATTTTTTTATTTCTTTCAGAAATACTATTATCATTTTTTTACAAAAAAAGAGATAATTTTCCATTATCTCTCTAGTATATTTTTTAAGTAATCTACATCTTTTATTAGTATTTTTTTTGTTTCGATAAGCTCGATAACTCCATTTGCATTTAGTTCTGCAAGTTTACGAGTTACGGTTTCTCTTGTTAGTCCTGCAAAGGATCCCATATTTTCACGGCTTATATTTAATTCCAGTAAAATTCCGTCAATTTTTTTTACACCAAAATTTCTTGCAAGGCTTAGCAATAGAGATGCAACCTTTAGCTCTGCTCTATTTTCTATAAGTCTTGTTACCAAATCTTCTGCATGTCGTATTCTTAAAAATGACTCCTCTAAAAATTTTATCGTAACCTTTGGATATTTACTTATAATTTTGTCAAAACATTCCCTTGAAAGTGAAATTACCAAAGTATCCTCAATAGCTTGTCCGTAGTAAATATATGCTGTCCTCTTTAAAAGATTAAGTCCACCGATGAAATCATCTTTTTGATAAATATATAGCATTTGCTCAATCCCTGAATTGCTTATAGTAAAAACTTTTATCTTCCCACTTGCTATAATATACATTGTTTCAGCCTTATCTTCCGGTTTAAACAAAAAAGCATTCTTTTTATATTTTAATATATTAAGTTCTTTTTTAAAATCATCAATTTCTTCATCAGATAAATCAGAAAAAATATTCAACTTTTGTAAATTTACATCTTGTTTCTTCATTTAAACCTCCTAAAACTTTTGTGTGTCAATAATTTTATCACTAAATACAAATAAAATCAACAGATGAACATAAATTTTCACTTTATAAAAATTAAACCAAAGTATCAATGTAATATTGTTAAGTTATTTTTAAGAAAATCACAAAAATATATTGACAAATATTTTTTTAAGTGGTAAAATATCTAACATAATAATAAATTTGAAAGAAAGAGTAGAAAATTGAAAGTTTCAGAGAGTTAGTGTTTGGTGAGAACTAATACGGAAGATTTTTGAAAATCATCTTTTTTAAAGGATTCGTGAATTAAGTAAGGAATCCCGCAGTGGTTTGCGTTACAAAAACCCGACATTGTTAGATGTTTGAGTGTTTCATTTTTTGAAAAAATAAGGTGGTACCGCGGAAAATATTTCGTCCTTTGTTCTATTAGAACAAAGGACTTTTTTATTGCGAAGAAACAACAAACAATACAATTTCAAATTCAAATTCAGGAGGTTTTTATGAAAAACAATTTATCAAAACAACAATTTTTTAGTGTAGCAATAATGCTATTCGGTTTATTTTTCGGAGCAGGAAATTTAATCTTCCCTCCTCTTCTTGGAAAGCAAGCGGGAAGTTCTGCTTTTCAAAGTCTAATTTTCTTCGGTATAACTGCCGTTGTATTTCCAATCTTGGGTGTTGTATGTGTCGCAAAGACAAAAGGTCTTTCAAATCTTGCCGGAAAAGTTGACAAATACTTTGCGATAATTTTTACAACAATGATTTATATGGCAATAGGGCCTGGACTTGGAATACCAAGAGCCGGAAGTTTACCTTTTGAAATGGCAGTTGCTCCATTTTTACCGGAAAATGTTTCAGTAAATCTTTCAAGACTTGTTTATACTTTTGTATTCTTCTTTGTCGCTTATTTGGTTTGCTTAAAGCCAAGCAAATTAGTTTCAAGAATGGGAAAATTTTTAACACCCTCTCTTCTACTTTTAATAACTATAATGTTTTTAGGCGTACTTTTTAAAAATCCAAATGCCGTAACAAGCCCTGTTGGAGATTATGCAAATTCTTCAACTGTTAAGGGATTTTTAGAAGGCTACAATACAATGGATACAATCGCAGCGTTAAACTTCGGTCTTGTAATCTCTCTTGCGATTAAATCTTTTCAAGTTGAGGACGAAAACAAAGTTGTAGGTTATACTGTTAAGGTTGGTTTGGTGTCCGGCGCTTTCCTTTTTGTAATCTACGCAATGCTTGCATACATCGGAATGACAACTTCAGGCTTGACTGAAAATGCAAAAAACGGTGCTGAAATCTTAACAACTGTTTCTCAATATGTTTTTGGTAAATTTGGAATTGTATTACTTGCAAGTATCTTTACTCTTGCTTGTCTTACAACTTGTATCGGACTTATAACAAGTATAAGTAAATATTTTGAGGGCTTAACAAAGGAAAAAGTTTCATATAGTAAATGGATAATTTTTTGGACTTTAGCATCATTTTTAGTTGCAAATTTTGGACTTAACACTATCCTAAAAGTTTCCGTTCCGGTTTTAATTGCGATTTATCCTGTTTCAATAACTTTAATATTACTTGGACTTACTGAAAAATATTTTTCATACAATAAGTTCACATACAGACTAATCTGTTATGTCGTAACATTCATAGCCGTTGTAGAATCCCTACAAAGCGTAAATATAAACCTACCTCTTATTACAAATCTAGTTTCAAGACTTCCGCTTTACAACTTAAGTCTTGGCTGGGTTATCCCGATGATAATTGCCTGGTTTATAGGACTTAGCTCAAAAGTTTTGGAAAGCAAAAGCGACAAAGTTTTTGAATAAATGAATTACTATTCAAATAAAAAGAAAGTTTTTATAGAAGATATTTTAAAAATAACCGAATTTACTAAAACTTTCGGTAGAAAAATATATTACAAAAGGGGTCGAAAAGACCCCTTTTTGAGTATAAAATTAAATTATTCACTAGATTTCCTATTACTTTCCTCTCATTCCTAATTTCAAGATGAAAACTGTTGATATTATAAATGCAAAGCCGACAAAGTCGATTAATTGTAATTTTAAATTCAAAAGCACCACGCTAAATAAAATTGCAGACAACGGCTCGCAGGTATTTAAAAGACTTGCATTTATCGGGCCTATGAGATTAACTCCGCTCATATAAAGGAAAAATGAAATTACCGTTCCAATTACCACAAGTCCTAAAAATGCCATTATTGTTAAAAAATCCAATTCAACAGCAATATTCCACGGTCTTAAAATCAAACTCAAAAAAACTCCACCAAAAAACATTGCATAACTTAAAACAGAAAAGCAATTATGTTTTTTTAGTAGCACAACCGGTGTTAAGCTGTAAGTTACAAGTCCAACTCCTCCAAGAAGTCCCCAAAACAAAGCATTCGGATTTATGGAAAGACTGTTGATATTCCCACGTGTTGCAACTAAAAACGTTCCGATTAATGCAAAAACTAGGGAAATACTTTCAACCTTGCTTGGAAATCTTAAATTTCTTATACAAACATAGATAACCAAATAAGACACTCCCAAATATTGCAAAACTGTTGCAGTTCCTGCATTTGAATAGGAAATTGCCATAAGATAAGTAAATTGGGCTCCGACAAGCCCTGATATTCCAAAATTTATAAGTCGTAAAATGTCTTTTTTATCTTTTAAAGGCTCAAAAGTTTTTTTACCGACGACAAAAAGTGAAATTACAAATAAAATCACAGATGCCGTTAAAAGTCTTACCGGAGCAACCCAAAGTGGAGAAATTTTTTTAACAGAAAACAAATAATCTCCACAAAATCCAGAAAATCCCCAACAAATCGCCCCTAAAATCGTATATAAAAAACCTTTCGTATTATTGTTCATTTATTTCATACACTTTCTTATTTGCCAATGCTTCATCAATAAGTTTATCAACTTCTAAAAGAGATAAACTGTTATTTATATCTTCAATCTTTGGTTTTGTTACCGGATGTTTTGGTAAAAACACAGTACAGCAATCCTCAAAAGGCAAGATGCTTGTTTCGTAAGTGTCTATCGTTCTTGCAATATCAATGATTTCAGTTTTATCCATTGCAATTAAAGGTCTTAAAATTGATATTTCAGTAGATTTATCCACAACTGTAATTCCTTGAATAGTTTGACTTGCAACCTGTCCAAGACTTTCTCCTGTAATCAAAGCGTGATAATTTTGTTTTATCGCAAGTTTTTCAGCTATCTTCATCATAAAAATTCTACCTAAAATTGTAATTTCCTTTTCAGGACATTTACTTGCAATCTCTTTTTGAATAGGTAAAAGATTTATGCTTGTCATTGAAAATTTCCCAACATAATTTGAAAGAATTTTTGCAAGGTCCTTAACCTTTTCTTCGCCTCTTTCACTTGTGAACGGATAAGAATGGAAGTGTATCGCGCCGATTTCCATACCTCTTTTTCCCATAACAAAACCTGCAACGGGACTGTCGATACCTCCTGAAAGAAGTAGAAGTCCCCTACCACTTGAGCCGATTGGAAGTCCACCAAAACCTCTATATCTCTTAACATAGACATAAGCATATTCCTTAACATCAACATAAACAGGCATTTGTGGATTATGAACGTCAACCTTTAAAATATTGCCAAAATTTTTAAGAATTACACCACCAAGTTCTCTTGAAAGTTCCGGAGATTTTGGAGTAAATTTCTTATCAACTCTATTTACGAAAACCTTAAAAGTTTTTTCCTCACATATTTTTAAATCACCTATTAAAGTCTTTGTTGCCTCTTTTATACTCTCTACATTTTTTTCACAACGTAAAACTTCACAAATATAAAAAATCCCAAAAACTTTTTTTATTTGCTCAATCATTTCATCAAAAAGCTCTCTATCAGCCTTGATATAGACTTTTCCCTGCTCCTTGTAAAATTCTTCAACTTCAAAATCCGCTATCGCCTTTTTTATCTTTCTTATAATTCTATTTTCAAAATCTTTTCTATTATCGCCCTTTAAAGTAAGCTCTCCGAAGCTTACGCTAATTAAATAATCCATTATCTTCCCCTTCTCATAATCATTCTAATTTCATCAATATATTTTTTAAGTTTTTCTATAAAAATTTTAATTTCTTCCTCCGTATTGAACTCCGAAAGAGAAATCCTTACAACTCCGTCATTATATTTATTATCAAGACCTATTCCATCAAAAGTTCTACTCTTTTTACCCTTGCTACAAGCAGAGCCTGTTGAAATATAAATCTTTTCGCTTTCCAAGAAATGTAAAAGCACCTCACTTCTAATATTTTCAAAAGCTACCGTTACAATATTTGGAACGCCATTTTCATTAGTCAAAAATTTGTGATTTTCGATTTCTGAAATACCCCCTATTAAAAGTTCTCTTAGATGATGCAAATATTCTTTTCTTTTTTCAAGATTTTCATACATAAATTCAGTCGCAACCTTTAAACCCATTATACCCGCTACATTTTCAGTACCTGAGCGAAAGTCCTTTTCTTGACCTCCACCCAAAACAAAAGGTCTTAAATTTATATTTTTATTTACAAAAATTGCACCAATTCCCTTTTGAGCATGAATTTTATGCCCACTCAAAGTTAAAATATCAATCTTTGATTTTCTAACATCAATATTAACCTTACCAAAGGCCTGGGCAGAATCGACATGAAAAATACATTTCTTATTTTTTTCCTTAATCGCCTTTCCAATGCCTTCAACATCTTGAATAACCCCAAGTTCATTATGAACATAAGCAATTGAAACAATTTCTGTATTCTCGTCAACAAGATTTTTTACACTTTGAATATCGATATAGCCCCTATCATCAAGCTTTAAAGTCCTAATCTCTTTTTTCTCTTTTAAAGACTTAAACACATTATAAACAGAAGAATGTTCAATATCTGTTGAAACAATATTCTTTCCCTTTGCACTTGAAATCGAGCCAAAAATTGCAGTATTATTACCCTCTGTCGCACAAGAATTGAAAAAAATTTCCTCACTCTTTGCATTTATGTACTTCGCAATTACTTCCCTACAAGAATTTATATCCCTCGAAACAGAATAACCGAAATCATAAAGAGATGACGGATTCCCATAATTTTCTTTTAAATATTTTACCATAATATCTATAACTTCATCGCGAACTTTCGTAGTCGCGGCATTATCTAAATAAATCATAACAACTCCTTAAAAACATACTTCTTCTTATATTATTGTAATATAAATCCGTAAAATAAGCAATGAGTTACAAGATAAATTTATTCAATTAAAATAGTTGTTTTTTTCCTACATTTATGATATAATTTAGTTATAGTTAACAATAGGAAAAAGTCCTTTAGTATCTTTGAATTAATATATTAGGAGCTTAATATGAAATTAAGTATTAGCAGGTATAAAAATGGAGATCGGTATTTTTCAAATTTACAAATTTTAATTTATATGTTAGTTTAGAAAAGGAGTAAAATTATGAAAAAGAAAATCTCAACATTATTAATAACAAGTTTATGTTTAGGA
The DNA here is from genome assembly GCF_016552165.1 of Parvimonas parva. GTDB lineage: Bacteria > Bacillota > Clostridia > Tissierellales > Peptoniphilaceae > Parvimonas > Parvimonas parva. The sequence continues at coordinate 24,671 of NZ_JACVDA010000001.1, forward strand.
ATAGTTGTTCCTAGTTTAAAAACTAATGCAACAGAAACAAATGAAAACAAAAACGTAGTGTTAAGAGCATACGAAAATTGGGAAGATGGAGATATTGATGATGGAAGTTTTAGTAGTATAGGCTCATCTTCTGTACTTGCTGGAATTATTTCTGGAATAGTTCTTGGTGGCCCTGTTGGAGTTGCAGTTGGTGCTATAATCAGTGTTTTTGGATTAAATGCTCCCGTTACTTGTTACTATCGAAGAATTACTCAATATAAAATAAAAAACGGAAAGATGTATCGTAGATATAAAACAACTTTTTATAAAGATTCTGGACACTATGAATATATTTGTGGTCCTTTATATTCAGAAGAATTTGAAATTCATAATGGATATAGTGAAATTTATGATGAACAATAAATAAAAATAGTTAAAGGAATAAAAAATGAAAAGAATTAGTACAGGAGATTTATACAAATCATTTTTAGTTGTATTGTTTTCTGGTTTTATAATTGCGTTTTTACATTTACTAAATGTGAATAAATTTTATATTACTATTATAGCTGTAACTTGTATTTGTATAAGTTCCTACTTAGTATTTTTTACCAAAATAGGGAAATTTAAAATATTTAGAAATAAATCTTTTGAAAAATACTATGAAAATTATAGTATATCCGGAAGGCTCTTGATTTTAGGGATTATATTTTTCTTTGTATATATCAAAAATACCAATGGATTTTCTCTATTAGGAGTAATTTTTATACTGATAGGTTTAATCTTTCCTTATTTTTCAAGAAAAAATTGGGATAAATAATAGCGTGGTGCCCACCAACCTTGTTGTTTCACAATAACAATAGACTGAGTTAAACTCAGTCTATTTTTATTACTAGTCAACTAATACACTATTATAATCAAATGTGTATTCTACATTGTTGATTTTTATTGTCTTGTCTTGAACGATTATTCCGCCTTTTTCAGCATAATACCATTTTTCTTTAACAAAAACCCATTCATCATCCCTAGCATTAGTCAATCTATCCCTAACTTGTTTTCTTGCAAACATAGTAGGTCTAACACAAAGATTGTCCAAAACTTTGATTTTGTTACAATCGACTGTACGATATTCAAGAATTGTACTCTACTTCGCTTAAGCCAATTCCCCCACAAAAAAAGTGGCTACATCGTAACCACTTTTTCAAAAACTATTTATTTGTTCTTTTTTTGTTAACAACTAATGCTATTCCTAGTGATGCAACCGCAACGGCAATTAACCCTAAAACATTTGTATCAATATTTGTTTTCTTAAGTTTATCTTGTTCTCCGGAATCTTTTCCACCATCTTGTGGTTTTCCACCATCTTGTGATTTTCCGCCGTCTTGTGGTTTTCCACCGTCTTGTGATTTTCCACCATCTTGTGGTTTTCCATCATCTTGTGGTTTTCCACCGTTTTGGTCATTGTCCTCAGGTTTTTTATCGTCTTCCGTTTTCTTAGATTCTTCTTTCCCATAAGAAACTGCATATTCTGAAAAATGTTTTGTTTTAAACATTACATTCTTATCATCTTGAGTAAATTCAATATTTTCAAGAGTACCTTTATCATTTACATAATAAACTGCTTTTGCAGTCTTTCCTGTAGCTTTTACTATTGAAACATTGTATTCACCTTGAGGAACATTAACCTTATTTCCATTTTTATCAACAAAGTAAATGTCGTATAAATCAACATCTAGGTCTTTTAATTTTTCAACTTTATTCTTATCTTTTAATTCAGCTTTTAAAGTCCAATCTTCCTTTAATTCTGAGCCTGAAACTCTAACTGTAACTTTTTTACCCGTTTTATCAGTTATGTTTGCTTTTTTAATTTTACTATAATCCTGGCAAGCATCTTTTATCGCATTATAAATACCTTCTCTGTGATATTTTGCTTTTTCAACATTTACTATATTTCCAACTGTATCAACTGTTTTAGATAAAATATCTTTATAACCAATACCCTCATAATCACTTAGAGTGTCGATAGCAAGCAAGTGATAACCTGCGTTGTCCTCATCTACATTTTCAATAGCAATACCATGTTCAGACTTTTGTCCTTCACCAATTGTATAACTCATATCTAAAACATATAGAATTTTTCCATCCTTATCAAAATAAACATTTACTCCAATCCAATAAGAAGGAATAGGAAGTGGACTTTTCAATAAATGTTTCCCTTGAACCATAGTACAAGAAGAAATTTCTCCCGTATTATTTACAAGATCAGTTAAAAGTTTAAGTTCTTTTTCTAATCTTTTTACTTTCCTTTGTGTTAATGCACTATTTGCATAATTTTTTTGTGCATAATCTATTTTATCTTGAAGTAATTTATTTTTTTCTTTATCAGTTGATTTTGAAATACTTTCTTTTGCTTTTTTTACTAAAACATCAATATTTGATCTGTCAATCAAAAAGTTAGTTTCAAAAACAAATTTAAGCATCTCACCTTCTCTTAACTTTTCTTTAGCTAAAAGATTTTCACCTTCTTTTTTAATTTCTAAGAATAATTTTTTAGTTTCATCTTGTAAATTATCCAAATTTATTTTTCCAAGTTTTTCCAAAGTTTTATTTAATTCACTTTTATCTGTTGCCAACTCATCTAAATTTACTACAAAATTTTCTCCATCAGGAATTTTATTTGTATTTTTGTCTGAAAGTTTAATAATAACTTTCTTTAAAGTATCATCCCCAACATTTTCACTAAAAGCATTAAATGCAATTCTCTTTATACTATTTGGAATTTCTATTTTTTTGATTTCATTTTTTCTAAAAGATTCCTCTCTTATTTCCTCAATACTATTAGGAAAAGTAATATTATTTATTAAATTTCCAGCAAAAGCCTGAACTCCAATAACTTTTAAATTTGGAAGAGTTGACAAATCTAAATTTTCAATAGCATTACCTAAAAATGCCATTTCTCCAATTTCTGTAAGTTTATCAGACATTGAAAAAAAATTTTTAACTTTATTTTCTCTAAAAGCGGAAAAGCCAATTTTTTCAACATTTGAAGGTAAAAATACCGTATCAATATTATTTATATGAAAGGCTGCATCGTCAATGACTTTTAAATTATCATTCAAACTTAACATTTCTATCTTGTTATTCATAAATGCGCCTTTTCCGATATAAACTAAACTCTCATTATCTTGAACATCAAGTTCTGTTAAATTATTTGATTGGAAAGCAAAATCTCCTATTTTTTCTATATGAGTTGGAAGTTTAACACTTTCCAAATCATATTTTCTTAAACTTTCATTTCCAAAATCTACATTTCTAAAAGCATCTTTTTCAATCTCAGTAATTTTTACACCATTATTTTCTGTTGGAATTTCTAATTTTTTATTTCTTCTAACCTTTATTTTACCTCTTTGTGAAAAACCTTTAACAGCATTTCCTTCTTTATTGTATTCAAAATCTTTATTTTCCCAAATATTATAATTCATATCAAGTTTTTGCACTTTTTTATCATCACTTGGATCAACATAAAAAGAAGCTCCTGATAAATTATGTTTATTATTTTTTCCCTTAGTCCAAAGAGTAACAATATAACCATAATTTTCATCACCATAGTTACTATTAAAAGCATCTGTTGCTATCTTTTCTATACTATCAGGAATATTTATTGTTTCAATTTTATTATCTTCAAAAACTTTTTCGCCTATTATCTTTATCTTTTCACCCATAAATTCAACATTAGAAATAGAATTACCTTTAAAAGTTCTTTCTCCCAAATTTTCCAAATTTGCAGGTAAAATCAATTTTCCGGATATCGTACTATCCATAAAAGCAGAATCTCCTAAAGACTTCAAACCCTTAGGCAACTCTAAAGCACCTGAAATAGCAATATGAGCAAAAGCATAATCACTTATTCTTTCAATAGTTGATGCAATTTTAAGACTTGATAAATTTTTATTGTAAACAAAAGCATCTTGTCCAATGAATTTATAACCTTCAGGAATAACAACTGACTTTAATAATGTATCATTAAAACTATAACCTAAATTTTTAATTTCGTAGCCGTCAACATCTTTACTTGACTTTTTTCCTCCCTCTTCCTCTCTATCTAAATAGTTAGGAATCTCTTCATTTTTCTTAGGATAAAACGCAAAACTTGAAATTTTTGTAATTTTTACACCATCTTTTTCACTTGGTAAAACAAGATTTCCGTCTAACTTTAATTTTTCAAGTCCTAGCTTTGAAAAACCGTAAATAGTATCATTCTCGATAACAAAGTCTTTAACACCCCATTTTTTAGACTCTGCATTTTCCTTAGTTTCAACTTTTCCTCCACCTAAATTTTCATTAGGCTTTTCCTTTCCCTTATCTTTTTTTTCTTTATGATCATCCTCTCCAAACAAATCAGAAATTTCATCATATCCTTTATCTCTATTGTTCTCTTGAGCTAAACTTTTAAAAGTAAAATTTGGAACAATTAAAGAAATAACGAAAACTAAAGCCACAAATTTTTTAAAAAATTTTTTCATAAATCCTCCTAATTAATAACGCTAACCATAATGATAAATCATTTGATAAGAAATGTCAATATCTATTAACTTTATAAAAATATTATTAAGGAAAAATTTAAAATCCTAAATTGCAAGAATAAATCAGCCACATTAGCCCACAAAAAAAGTGGCTACATCGTAACCACTTTTTCAAAAACTATTTATTTGTTCTTTTTTTGTTAACAACTAATGCTATTGCTAGTGATGCAACTGCTAATACAACAAAACTTAAAACATTTGTATCAACATTTGTTTTCTTAAGTTTATCTTGTTCTCCGGAATCTTTTCCACCGTCTTGTGGTTTTCCATCATCTTGTGATTTTCCACCGTCTTGTGGTTTTCCGCCATCTTGGTCAGCGTTTTGTCCTGAATTTCCATTATCTTGTGGTTTTCCACCATTTTGGTCAGCATTTTGTCCTGAATTTCCATTATCTTGTGGTTTTCCACCATCTTGTGGTTTTCCACCTTGTTGGTCATTGTCCTCAGGTTTTTTATCGTCTTCTGGTTTCTTAGATTCTTCTTTTCCATAAGAAATTGCATAGTCTGAAAAATGTTTTGTTGTAAACATTACATTCTTATCATCTTGAGTCATTGTTCCTTTTAGGCTTTCAAGTTCGCCTTTTTCATTTACATAGAAAATATCGTCAGCTGTTTTTCCTTTAGTCTTAGCGATTGAAACTTTGTATTCTCCTTTTGGAACTGTAACTTTTTTTCCCATTTTATCAACAAAGTAAATGTCATATAAATCAACATCTAGGTCTTTTAATTTTTCAACTTTATTCTTATCTTTTAATTCAGCTTTTAAAGTCCAATCTTCACTCACATGATATCCTGAAACTGAAACTTTTTTAGTTTTATCAGTTAATTTTACTGCTTTTTTAATTTTAACAATTTCTCTAACTTTATCATTTGAAACTGTAATTTCAAAAGCATCTCTGTCAACTGCATATCCTTCTGGAACTTCCACTTTGACATTATACTTTCCATTTACAACATCAACATAGAACACTTTTTTATTAAACTTACTTTGTTCAAGTTTAACTTCTTCTTTTGAATCAGCATTTACCAAAGTAACCTTAACACCTTCAGGTAATTCATCTAATCCTTCAAATCCAATATTTACAACATCTTTAATCATTTCTTGAGCTTTGAAAATTACTCTCTTAGGTTTATTCTCTTCAACTGTAAATTTAATTGAAGTTGTTTCAAATTTTAAAATATCATCCATTGTTGTTAATTCAACAGTGTATTCTCCAACAGGTAGAACAGTCATAATATCTCTATGGAAATTAATTCCTTTTAGATTTCCTTGGTCAACTGCAGGTGATTCATATAATTTTGTATATTTCTTTATACTATCACTTTCAAGAACTTTTCCGTCTTTATCTTTGATTACATATGATGCGCCGGGTCCCATATAGTTATCTGGATAGTTATTAATTTGTAATCTGATATTAACTTCTCCATATCCTTTTTCTATTACTTCTTCTTTTTGTCTTGTTTCAAATACGACTTCAGCAATTTTTCCTTGTTCAACTGTTACATTTTTTGTATTTTCTTTTAGTGGCTCATAAACATTAGGTATTTCGGAAATAGAAATTTGATGAGTTCCTGGAGAAATATTAACTAATTCATTAATATAACTAAAATTACCCATTTCATACCATGCTTTACCCTCAACATTTATACCAACTTTTTCTCTCCAATTAATTTCAATTGGGAACATATTTAATTTTTCTGAACCTTCTATATGTTTTCCTTCAAAATCTTTGTAATTTGTTACTCTAAAAATTGGCTTAATATTTGCACCAAAATCTTGTGGAACAAATTGTGGATCAACATATTCTGAACCGTCTAAATTAAGAGATGCCATATTTCCGGCATAGTCAAATGTATGAATATAAATATTCTTATGGTCAATTCCGTTTGGAACTTCAAAATTACCATCAGCATTTGATTCTATCCAGCACATTTTTCCATCTGAATCAATATATCTCAAGACAGTTTCTTCAACACCACTTAAATTATCTGTAATTTCAGGTTTGTAGATATTTCCTTCTACTTTTGGTGTTGCAATCTTTGGAGCAGTAACATCAAGCTTAACTTCAAATTCTAATTTTTGGTCAGTCATAGCCTGGCCACCAACTTCAGAATTTGCCATAACAACATATTTATATTTTCCTTCAGGAAGTGGTTTATTATTAACCATTCCGTTCCAGTAAGTTGCCTCTATGAAAGTAGATTTTGGAACTTTTGGATTGTAGTTATTGCTGTTCTTTGCTCCATATCCTGAGCCATTTTTGTAAACTAATTCATTATTTTCATTAAATACTTCAACTCTAACATATTGTGAATTTCTAAAGAATACACCTTTGAACATAGCGAAGTCTTTGTTATTATCTCCATTTGGAGAAATTGCTAAATTATCTTTTGAAAATTCAAAATTTCTAACATTGAATCCTAGAGGAATTTCCCCCATATTTCCAACAAAATTATACATTTGTCTGTTATTATCTTCCCATTGTTTTGCTCTTGCAAATGGATTGTTTTCGACAGTTATAAGTGAAGTAAAGTTTCCGGTAAATACATTTTCTTGCATTGTATAAATTGGTAATTCTTTGTTTTTAATGTTAAAATCATAAACCGGTTTTTCCCAAAGAGGTACATTTGCCCATTTTCCTTTGAATCCACTAAATGGAATACTGATTTCTTTTCCTCCGTCTTTTGCGTCATTGAAGAATACAAAGCCTTCTAAGAAATATCCTTTTGGCATCTCTTTAATTAATTGAGCATCAAAACTACTTGCATCAACAGTGATTGTTACATTTACAGTTTCTCCACCTTTAACAGTAATTTCTTTTCCTTCAATTGTATCTAAAGTCTTTGTCTTTAAAGCAAATCTTCCATTTTCAGTAGCATCTGTACCTAAAACAGTTTTATATTTTAAAGTTTTTGTTTCTTTTCCAATATTTACAACTTTTAAATTAATATCAAATTTACTATCAACGTCATGTAACCAAACTTTCGGATTATCTTTGCTATCAACAACATAAATTTCACTACTTGTTGCTTTTTCAACATTTATAGCACCAGCACCTTGTTTTCTAGGAGAAACATAATTTTCAGTTCCTTTTTCCTTAACAGGATCAGCTGTACTCATCATCATAGCTTTTAAAATATCATACTCTTTTTCTCCGGTAATTTCAGGATGTCTTTTATTCAAACTTTCTCTTACAAGAGTAACAGCACCTGCAACATGAGGAGTTGCCATTGAAGTACCATTCATAGACATATAGTTATTATTATTTATTGAAGAATAAATAAGTCCGCCCGGAGCAGTTATATCCGGTTTAAAAGTACCGTCAGATGCCCAACCATAAGATGAGAAATCTGTTAATTCTCCACCTTTTGCATAAGGTACGACAGTTAATTGTCTTACAAATTTAACTTTTTTATTTATATTAGTTTTTAACAATTCTCCGGATTTATTTCCAACAAATACAGAAGGAATTTTAACTTGAGGTCTTTGTTGTCCAAAATCCATAAGCATAATATCGTCTCCACCTTGCTCGTGGTTATATATTATAACACCCTTAGCGCCATGTTTTTCAGCTAAAATGATTTTATCTGCAAAACTTTTAACCCCTCTTTTTACAACAACTATCTTATCTTTAACTTCTTTATTAGCATAGTCAGATTCTTCATTTCCAAGACCAACTTCAACCATATCATAAGTTTGTTCAGCTTGTCCCGGTGCAATGAAATCTTTATTTTCATCTAAATCACCTTTATCATCAACACCTTTGATGAAATCTGCTGTTCTAATTAAACCGTCAACACCTTCAATAGTGATTGTTCTAATTCTTTCAACAGTTGTATTCATAGCTGCAACGGCTAAAGAATCTTTTGCAACTGCAGGACTTCCAACAGTACCATAGTCAGGATTTGTTACAGGAGGCTTTTCAGTAAATGCACCGAAATGTCCGTCATTACCTGCCGCAATAGCAACGATAACTCCCATTTTTCTTGCAAACGAAATTGCTTTATCCATTGCCTTACCAACAGATGCAATTGAACCGTTAGCAGCTCCTAAACTCAAGTTAATACTATCTGCACCAAGTTTTACAGAGTCTTCAACAGCCTTTGCATACATATGTGAAAAAGTAGTTTCTCCTTGGAACACACCCATAAAAATAAGTTGTGCCTCAGGAGCTGTTCCTATAATTCTTTCTTTTTTACTATTTCCATTTTCATCATTAAATTCCTTTTCTTCTTTAGGATTACCAACAGAAATACCTGAAACATGCATACCATGAGAATCTTCTTTAATAGTTTCCTTTACATTTGTTCCGTTTGTATTGTAATTGTGTGCATAAACAACCTTATCATTTCTCCAACTACCATAATTAATACCAACTTCTTGCATTTTCTTTTCCATAGAATCTTTAGTTGGATATTTTCCTTTTGAAACATCAGTAACTCTTAAAATTTCATGGTCAACATCAAGACCCGTATCTAAAACAGCTACAACTCTACCTTGACCATTGTATTTTTTTCTAAGCTCATCAGTAACTTTCATCAAATTGTTTGAATCAATACTTCTTTTTCTTCTCTTAGGTCCAAATTCTTGACTGCTCTCTTTAACAGTAGGTTTTGAAAATTCATTTGAAATTTCAACTGATTCAACTAGAGCCATTTTTTCAATAGCTTTAATATTTTTTACCTTAGTCTTTAAAGCAATACCGGCGAATAATAAATCGTATTCATAAAGAGTTTCATAGCTTATATCAGCCTTTTTTAACTCTGCTTTAAAAGAATCCAGTAATACTTTTGATTTAGATTCCCTTGATTTTTTTCCTTCAGGCGTACTCAAACTAGCAAAATCTACATTTGAATCATCCTTTAAAACAACTATGTAAGACTTTTCAGCATTTTCATCCGGAACATACTTACTTTCTGTTTTACCAATTTTTGTGCCTATATTAACATTTTCATTTGCAAAAACAGCAGATGTACTACTTAACAATAATGAAAATGCTAATAACAGCGTCAAAAACCTTTTCTTCATAGAAAAATCCCCCTTAAAATAAAAATAATTAATTATGTTAATCCTAACACTTTAACAGTATAACATATTTAATTACTTTTGTATATACCATTTAAAGCATTTTTGTAAGAAATTATCAAACTACTAATATTTCTAAATTGCAAGAATAAAAAGTTGAACAAATAGCAAAAGAACTTAAAATTTCAAACTATGAATGTAAAAAATTATATAGCGTAGAACAAACTTTTAAAATACAAACACTTTGTGATTGTATATAACTATGTTATAAAGTTGAAGAAAATATAAAAACAAAACAAAACAAAACAAAGAAATATAGAATTTGAATTAGAACTTTTAATATCAAAAACGATAATTGGATAATTAAATTTATAAAATCTCTTGACAAATATATATATATAATATATTATATCTTATACATAAGGAGGAAATAATGAAAAAATTTAAAAGTTCACTAATGCTTATACCTTTAATTTTGACAACTGTAGCTAGTAGTAGTAACGCAAAAGAAATAAAAGAAAATAATATAGTTTTAAAAGATACAGTTAAAGATGAAAAAATAAATAAAAATAATGAAATAACTTGGGAAAAAGACGACTTTTTTACAACAAATAATGGAAAAACTTTAGGTGGAAGAGTTGAGATTCAAACACCACAAGGAACAGAAAATGTTACTCGTTATGCTCTAACAGATAAAGGAAAAGAAAAACTAAAAAAAAATCATCATGTAGTTATTCCAGAAGGAATAGAAATCATAGATTCTGTCGCTTTTAAGAGACCTGATCAAACGCCAGATGATGAATATATAGAGAGCGTAACTTTTCCAAGCACTCTTAAAAAAATAGGTTATGGAGCTTTTTTCTCTCAAAAAATAAAAGGAACTTTAGAAATTCCAGAGGGAGTTACTGAAATTTCTCCTGTTGCTTTTTCAAGCAATCAAATAGAAAAAGTAATACTTCCTTCTACTTTAGTTAATAATGGCTGGCATGGTATTTCTAATAGAGCTTTTCAAAATAATAAAATTAGAGAAGTTGTCTTAAACGCAAACTTTAAAAATGTAAAATTTCAAATAGATAAAAATGATAAGAATTATATGTCTGCAGGTCCTTTTGATAACCAAAATCTTGGTGAAATAACTGCTTCTGTTGGAAGTGAATTTAAAATGCCTTTTGTTATAAATCAAATTGGAGAAAGTGATATTCAAAGCATAGGTGGTTTTATGATAAATGGCAAACCTACTAGAATAGAAGATTGTGATTTTCTAACTAAAAAAGATGGTAAATATATAGTTACAAAAGCCGGTAAATATCAAGCACAATTTATATTTTACGATTCACATGGGAACCATCTACAATTTGGAAAAACACGCCCCGTTGCAACTATAAATTTTACTTATAACATAGTGCAAAATAACACAGTAACATTTACAGATGGTGATAAAGTTATTAAAAAAGTAGAAGTTGAAAATGGAAAAAGTATAGATAGTGATAATATAACAGAAGATAAAGGTCAAATGCCAAACAATCCAGCTAAAGAAGGATATACTTTTAAAGGCTGGAATACAAAAAAAGATGGAACAGGACAAGATTTTACAAAAAATACAAAAGTAACACAAGATATTATAGTATATGCAATTTATGATAAAAATACTTATGATGAAAATACTTATAAAGTAAATTATAAATTCAAATCAGAAGATGAAAAAAATTTGCCACAAGAAATTTTAAATTTATTACCAAAAGATGAAAACGAATATAAAAAAGGAACAAAAATAATACCAAAAGAGCCAAAAGAAAAAGAAATAAAAGTAAAAGATGAAAAATGGACATTTCTTGGATATAATAAAAAAGAACAAACAATAGAAGATAAAGATATAACTTTTACGGGTACATGGAAATGTACTAAAATAAAACCTATAAGTGTCTTAAATCACGCACCAGAGCTTGTTGTAATGGATAAAGAAATAACTGTTGGAGAAAATTTAGATCTTAAAGACTTAATAATAAAAGCAACAGACAAAGAAGATGGAGATTTAAAAGATAAAGTTAAAATACTAGATGATGGAGGATTTAACAAAGATAAAGTAGGAGTTTATAAAATTACATTTAAAGTAACAGATAAAGAAGGATTAAGTGTTAAAAAAATTTCCACAGTAAAAGTTGTAGAAAAAAAGATAAAAAATAAAAAAGAAAAATTACCAAAAACATCTATTTCTACATTTGGAGTATCTTTAACAGCTTTAAGTTTACTTGGATCTATAGTTTCTAAAAAGAAAAAAAGATAATTTAAAAACACCTACCGTCTATAAAAGGTAGGTCTTCATAGTGCAGACAAAGCATTAGTTTTGTCTGCACTATGAAAGCAACTGTTTCCGTTGATTTTCAACTTTTTACTATTTTAATCTTATATATTTTGTAGCTCTGCCTATTCCCTCTCTTTGGATTTCTCCTTCATCTACTAATTTTCTTAAAGAGCCCTCGATAGAACTTAAACTTAGAGTTGGGCAAAGCTCTCTAATATCTTGCTTTGTAAATCTTCCGATTTTCTGTGAAATTGCTTTTCTTACAAGCTCTATTGCAGGAAGCTTTTCTTCCACAATAGAAAATCTATCTTCAAATTCCTTATATCCTGCAAGAATTATACCTAATAAATATTTCATAAATAGAAAAATATCCTCATTTTCTTCATGCCAATTTAATCCTGATTTTTGAAGTGCTTCATAATAAGCTGATTTATCCTTTGCAATCAAAGCCTCTAAAGATATATATTTACCTACACAAAAACCGCTTCTATAAAGTAAAAGGGTTGTAAGTAATCTGCTCAATCTGCCATTTCCATCATTAAATGGATGAATACATAAAAAATCGTGAATAAAAATTGGAATAGCAATAAGCGGATCTATATTGAAATTTCCAATAACCTTATTGTACTCATTACATATATTTTCCAAAGCTTCAGGTGTTTCAAAAGGTGAAAGAGGTGTGAATAAAATTTCTGACTCTCCATTTGAATAATTTATAGTAATGTAATTTTGAATATTCTTAGTCTTTCCTGCAAGTGGATTATCCATATATTTAAACATTATTTTATGCATTTGCAAAATATAATTCTTTGAAATTGAAATGACATCAAAATTTTCATGAATAATATTAAGAACATCTCTATACCCAGCAATCTCCTGTTCATTTCTATTTCTTGGAGTCGTCTTTTCTTCAACTAACTTTTTAAGTCTTGCACTTGTCGTAACAATTCCCTCAATCTCATTTGAAGCCTCTGTACTTTGCATCTTTGCAATTTCAATAAGCTTATTTAATTCTTCAGGTCTTTGCTTTAAATACAATTCCTGTTTTCCTTGATACTTATAAATTGAAGCTACTAAAGATAGAATTTCAGAATCCCATTTTTTATCTTTAATTTTGGAATAATTAAAATTTCTCATTGAATTTCTCCTTAAAATAATTTTATCCCTTAAAATATATCATATTTTAAGGGATAAATCAATATTTAAGGGCAAAATTTTTATAAAAATTAATATACAATTTTTGAAGCTTATTAACTTTTAACGTCTAGCTATTAAACGAAGACTATTCTCTTATACGTCATCTCGACTGTAACGAAGCGAAGCTGAGTGTAATGAATCTAGCCCTAACTTAGATTATTTACTTGTAAATAATCTAAGTTAGGGCTAGATTCGCTTCGTTTCGCTTTGTTCAACTCCGGTCGAGATGACGTGTTGGGGGAGCCTTTATTCGCATAGTATTATGACGTGAAATATTTATTTAAAATCAACTATCTTCCCCCAAATAAAAAATCAACAGATTTCCGTTGATTTTTTATTTGATTACATACTCATTCGTTTGCACGATTATTTCCTATAAATAAATATATTGACATTTTGAAATATATTGGCATTTTGATACTTGCAAGTAGTGTATTTTTTCAAGTATCTTTTTTTAAGTTCTTATATTTTCGCACTATCCCTTAAATTTTAAATAATAATAGCTGCATGTTATTATTAATACTTACAGATACCAAATTGTCTAGAAATTCAAGTGGATTGATAAATCTACAAACTGATATTTTTATTTTTGTCATTAACTAATAAAAATCTATATGTGCAACAGAATTTATAATTTAGCAATATTTTCGAAAAGTATATCTGTTTTCTTTGACTCTTCCATGGAATAAGATGTATATCCTACTAGATTGTCATTAAATGATTCAATTGCAAATAAAAGCATATTTCTCGAAAATTCTTGGGAAATAGTATCTTGTGGTATTATTATATCATTATTCTCTCTATCACAATAAATAGCTTTTTCTCTCAATTCTTTTAATTTGCCAGAATAAGCTAATTCAAATATTTTTTCAAATTTCTCAATTGAAATTCCTTTATTAATTCTATCAGACATACTAATTGTATAGTTAGCTCCTACAATCTGTTTAGACTTATGGTCTCTAAGTTTATCTTTTTTTATAAAAGAATCTGAAGGTTTGATATAAATTCCCATGTGAACTTTACCAACTTCCTCAATAATAGCAATAGATAAAAAAGCAGAACTCGTAAATGAATTGTTTTTGTATAGAATGTATGAATCTGAAATCAAATTTGAAATATGCTTAATACATTTATTTAATTCTTCAGTTGTATCAATAAAAAAATTACTATTGCCCTCAACTATTGCTTTCACTTTTTCAATAGAAGTTTTTTTATCTGGCATTTACATTTTACCTCCATAAAGTCTTTTTTTAGAATTTTTTTATTTCTTATCTATATTAGAAAACTACCTTCTGTTATTGAGTAATTCTAAGGTGCTAAAGCTAACATATGTGAAAATTTTTCCAATAAGTAAGATGTGCTTCTTTAATCAAAGTAGGAGAATACTCGTCACCAGAATACTCTTCTTTCTTTTCCTTTGAATCTTTGATTAATCCTTTAAACGAATTTTTAAAATAACCTATAATTTTCTCCTTTGTAATTTATTAAAAACTTATAAGAAGTATATCACAATAATTGTGTAGATTCAATGGTTTTTGATATTAAAATAAATTACTCATTTTCAATTATTTTATTATCTGTCTATACAAATTTTTTATAAAAAAAGAGATAACATTACTGCTATCTCTTTAATTTTATTTAGAGTTTAAATAGTAAAGAGCTTTTTCTTCTCCACATTCAATCGCCATTTCTACCGACTTAACTGCTTTTTCCAAAATAGATTTACTTTCACTCCTTAAAGTTTCACTCTCTATTAATAGCTTGCTTATTTGCTCCTGTTTTTTCTTTTCGACAATCGGGATGATTACATTTTCTATTTCGCTCTTTTTCCAATGGTTAATGATTGAACCCCCAGCATCCTTTTCTGCTTGCATTTTGACAGCTACAGAATTTAGAACTAACGTCAGATAATCAGGTAGCACTCTCTTATCCTTAACATTGAGGTGTAGTATGGCAGATGATGTGATAATATCCTCGTCTTTATTCATCTTGTAGGCTATGCCGACAGTTCCATCTTTTGATAAAAGTATTGTGTCTTTCTTTGGTCTAATACAAGTTTTAAATTCATTCTCTGATAGATAAATACTCGTATCTGTTAAACCGAATTTCGTTAAGTCCTGTACTCTTATAAATGGTATTCCTTTTGTCTGATATCTTTCACTTCCAGGCTCAACTGACTTTTTGATTATAACAAGATTATATAACTTATCACAGTTGTTATATGATAGTTTTTTAAATAACCTGTCATATTTTTCTTGATAATATTCGCTATCCAATCTCCCGCTAATGCCAAATGTATCCTTAAGATTTTTAACAGTATAATTTACAGATTTCAAACCATCAAACAAACCGATTTCTTCATAAAGCCTGAATATCGCATGGTTAATATAGTAGCTTGCTTGCTCATTATAGTAGGCAATTAGTGTCTGTCTGTCTGTCTGTCTGTCTGTCTGTCTGTCTGTCTGTCTGTCTGTCTAAGAAATTATATGCCGTCTCTTCATCTTTGTCAATAGCTATTTCAACACTTTTTGTAGAAATTTCAAGTAATTCTTTTGCTTTCTTAGAATACTCCATACTCTGTTTGATATAACTTGCAATTTCATCTTGAACATTAGATTTTATAATCGGAATAGGTAAAGATAAAATATCTTCATCCGTTATTACAGGGTAACTTGTTCCAACATTAAATTTTAGCAACCAATCCGAATAAATAGGTGTTCTCAACAATGTTTTTAAAGTTTCTACCCTATAATCTGACTCTTTCTTCTCTCTTAAAACAGCAAATGCTCCGCTCACAACTAAATTACTATAATCTTCCTCTATTATAGATATTGCCCCTCGATTAGGTCGTACTTTAGATACTAACAAATCTCCTTTTTGGGGCAATATCTTTGCATTTGCTGGTAAATCTTTTTCATCTATTAATTTTGGACTAATTTTACCATCACTTACATTAACATCTCCAATTTCTACATAATTATAACTACCCAATCCATTTTTCATTTTTTCTTTAATTAACCCAAATTCATTGCTTATTGTAGTATGTTTATTTAGCTTTATTTTCTGTAAATATTCGTCATACTTAGGCTGATAATACTCACTATCCAGTCTGCCGGTCTTAAGGAAACTCTCCTTTAGAGTTTTAATAGATATTTTTTCATTTGACGGATTGAAATTCTCAAGTCCCAGTTCGGAAAGGAGAAGTTTTTCGGCTGAATAGTACAAGCCTTTGGATTTCTTTTCTTTGTTACTCGCACTAATTAAAAATTCTTTGAGTCTATTCTGCAATTTCATACTCAATATTGGAATTTGCATTTCTTTTACTTCTTCAGGGTTTACATTAGTTTGGTTTATTGATTGTCTTGCTCTTCGTTTTATATCCAATACTCCATATTTGCAATTTAAAAAAATATTTAAATACTCTGGTAAAATTATATTATCATTTGTATTAAATCTAACCAGATAAGAAGCAAAAACATAATCTCTATCATCTAATTCATTTTTATAATAAATTCCAGTTCTTCCAACCCATTCAAAAGAATTTGTTCTATTAAATAAAACATCACCGTCTTTCAATATAAACTTTTTAGCCTCTTTAAGAGCTATATCAGCATATTTATCCACTTCTAAATCACAAAGTAAATTATGAATCTCATTCATTCTATAAATAGGATATCCAATTCCTTCTTCATTCATTGCAATTGAAATTCCATATTGAGATTTTGTTAATATATCACCAATTTTTTTGTAGTCCAAGTGCTGATTATAATAAATTTTTGTAGTCCAAAATTGACTATCTACTCTGCAATCTTTATTTTTTTCAACTTCATTTAGTGAGATTTCTCGTACTTCAAGCCCGTTTAATAATCTTTCATATTTTTCTTTATCAAACGGGCTATTTAGAAAAAACTTAATTTTTCCTTTTTGGCAAATTCTGCAAAGGCTTCGGCTATGCCATCTTCTGTTACTCCATCATGATTAAATAGGTCATGCTTTACTACAAGGTGTCCGTGTGTATCAAGGATTGGCAATCCGTCTTTATCTTTCACAAAGATTTTATCGCCCGAGTTATCTTTGCTCGGCTCCCCCATTGTAGCAAAGAAGATAGGGTAATCCTCTTTTTTAGGGCAAAGCTTATCGTCCCATTTTTGGACGAAAAGAACCGATGTTTTCGTTCCTGTATGAGGTTTAAAAACATTTCCATGTAATCCGACAACAGCAAGTATTCGAGAGCGTTCCGTTATAAAATCTCTGATGTATTTATCAGATGAATTATTAAATCTGCCTTGTGGAAGCACAATTGCCATTCTTCCACCCGGTTTTAAGAAATTAAGGTTTCTTTCTATAAAAAGAATATCCCTACCGACTTTTGATTGATATTTGCCTTTGGTATTTTTACCAAGTTCGTATTTAGAAATTATTCTAGACTCTTTAATATCCCCTGCAAAAGGAGGATTAGCCATAAGAATATCAAACTCAAAGGAATAGTCGCTATTCTTAGTTGTTCTTAGTTTTTTAAGTTTCTTCCATCCCTCGTTATAAGTGTCTGTCCAATCTTCGGTCTTAGTGGTATCTTCCCAGCGTTCATAATCTAAGGTGTTTAAATGTAGTACATTCGTCTGTCCGTCCCCTGCAATTAAGTTTAGAGTTCTTGCGACCCTTACTGCTTTTTCATCAAAATCTATTGCAAAGATATTACTATTTACATAATCTGTACATTCAGCAGGTTTTTCTTGACTTGTAAAAAGATGACTTTGCTCAATACCTTTTTCTTTTAATATTTGTTTCCAAACATAAAAAATAGTATGTACAGGAAAACCACAAGAACCACTAGCAGTATCAATCATAGTTTCATCAACTTTGGGATTCAACATTTTGACACACATATCAATAACATATCTTGGAGTAAAAAATTGTCCTTTTTCTCCCTTTGAAGTTTTTCCCATTAAATATTCAAAAGCATCATCTACAACATCAAGATTTGAGTTAAATAATTTTACATCTTGAATTGAAGATACACAAACTGATAAATGAGAAGGACTAAGCAAAATTTTAGCATCTTCTGAAAATACACCATCCCACTTACTTTTTGCTTTATTAAATAATTTTTGTATCTTTTCTTTTAATTCACTTTCCGTATCTCCGTAGTTTCTAAATTCAAGATGTCTTGTAGTATTTCTTCCGCTTTCCATTTCATCATAAAGCTTTGTAAAAATTAATTTAAACACTTCTTCAAATACATCAACCCCAGCATTAGCAAGCACCTCATCTTCCATTTCTAAGATAAGATCCTTAAGATTCTTTTTCTCTGTAATAAGTTTATCTTTAGATATAAGATCTGCTATTGTCCAACGTCCACTTAAAATATCTGATAATTTTTCATTAAAAGTTGGAATATTAGGCAAGTCTTCAAAAAAATTAGGGTCTTTTCTATGATAAAAAGAAATCTGACCACCATTTGTCCAAACACCAATAGGAGCTCCTGTTGCATTACAGTAACTCTTTAACTGTTCTTTTCCATCCTTTAACTTTGGCTTTTTAAGTTCAACAATAATATAAGGAGTTGTTGTTGCAATCTTGTCAAAAATAACAATATCTGCTCTTTTCTTTTCGCGTCCAAAAGAAACGCTATATTCTAGTTCTATTTTATCTTTTGGATAGTTATAGGTTTTTATAAGTTTATTTAAGTATAATTGACGAACAAGTTCTTCACCAGTTAACTTAATATCCTTATTTCTTACTATACAATTCACATAAGGAACTTCTTCACCTTTATTATTTTTTTTTGTAAAAACTAACTTTTCTAGCTCATCAATTTCTTTTTGATTAAATTGGTCAATTCTATAATCAGAATCCATAATTATATTTGATATTATACTTCCCATGTAAAATATTCTCCTTTAATCTATTTTTTTTCTTCAGCAATGAAAATCAACTATTTATACTAAATATATTTTTCCTATTCTAAAATTTACATAACTATGCTAGTAACTTATTTTATGTTATAATAACTTCTTTAATTATTATAACATAAATATCATTAAAAATCTTTCATTTTAAATACTATATTTATACGTATTATTTATTATAAAATTTTCGACATTCCCCAACAAAAAAATCAACGTATGTCCGTTGATTTTTTATTTCATAAATTTACATATTCAACTCTTCTCTAAACTTGGCGAGTGCTTTTTTTTCAAGGCGACTTACGGTCATTTGAGAAATGTTTAATTCTTTTGCAAGGGCAACTTGCGTTTTTTCTTCAAAATATCTTCCGAGTATTATTTGTTTTTCTACTTCGGTTAATTTTGTTAAAGTTTTTTTGATGAAGTCTTGGTTATCGACAAAATCAAATTCTTTGTCGTCTTCTCCAACTATGTCGATTAGGTTTGTATCTTTGTCTTCGCTGTCTGAGTTTTCAAAACTTTGATCTAAGGATTGAGGTGTATAAACTTTACTAGCTTCCATAATTTCCAGTACGTCTTCTTCTGAAAGTTCTACATAGTCGGCAATATCTTTAATTGTTGGAGTTCTTCCAAGCTCTTGTGTTAAATGATATTTTGCATTATTAACTTTTTTAGAGTTCTCTTGTATTCTTCTTGGAACCCGAATTACCCAACCTTTATCTCTAAAATATCTTTTTATTTCTCCAACGATAGTCGGCATAGCGAAACTTGAAAATTCAAAGCCTTTTGAGATGTCATATCTATCTATGGCATAGATTAGTCCAAGGCTTGCGACTTGGAACAAATCGTCGTAGTCTATTCCACGATTTACATATTTTTTAGCTAAAATTTCAGCCATATATAGATTTTTTTCGATTAATTTATCTCTAAGTTGTGGTGTGGGATTTTCAAAATATTCTCTAAAAAGAGCTTTTATTTTTTCTGAATCTGGTTTGTTATATCCCTTTTTCTTCATATTTCTATCCTTTGTTTTTAACTAAAAATATACTTTTTTCTTTAAATTCTATTTTGTCAACTAAGCTTTCTAGGATTAGTAGAGCAAATTTATTTTCTTCTTGTTCTTGTATTCCTGAGATTGAAATGTATGAGCTTACTTCTATTTCCATTTTATCTTCAAGAACATTGACTGCGATTTCTACAAATTCACATTTTTCAACAAAGAAATTCATAACTTCAGAAATTGAAACTTTTAAATCTTCGATATTTTCAATATCCATAGCAATTGTATTGGCTATGGAAGAGATCAAAAGTCTTATTGTTGAGATATATTTTTTTTCTGAAGGAATTTTTACAAATATTTTATCCATAATTACTCCTCTATTTCAAAAACTTTATCTAAATCTGTAATAAGAAAGATTTTTTTGATATGTGGTTTTAATCCTCTTATTACAAGTCCTTCGCCTTTTTCTTTTATGTTTTTGTAAATGCTTATGAAAGCGCCAAGTCCTGTTGAATCAACATAAGAAAGATTTTCACAATTTACTATTATTTTTTTAACGCCCTCAACTGAATTAACTTTTTCTTTTAATTCTTTGTTTGAGTTAATGTCTAAATCTCCTTGTAAATCAACAAAAAGTGTTTCTTCTTCTTTTCTTAAATCAACTTTTAGTTCCACTTCGTACCTCCCTACTCAACGTCATTTACATATTTTGCAACTGCAACTATTTTGTCATCATCTTTATTTACGTCTTTGATGATAACTCCTTGTGTATCTCTACCTTTTACAGGTATATCTTTAACTAGAAGTCTTATGATTCCACCACTTTGTGAAAGCACGATAACTTCATCATTTTGATTTACGATTTTTGATGAAACGACATATCCCGTTTTGCTTGTTACTTTGTATGTCTTAACACCCTTTCCGCCTCTGTTTTGTACTTTGTAGTTTGAGGCTAAGGTTCTCTTTCCAAATCCGTATTCGGAAACTACAAGTAGGTGTTTTCCTTCAGAATCAAGATTCATTGAAACAACTTCATCATCTTTATCAAGTTTAATTCCTCTAACTCCTTGTCCACTTCTTCCTATTTCTCTAATATCTGAAAGGGCAAATTTGATTGCAAGTCCTTTTTTAGTTACTAGGATTGCAGAGTCCTCAACAGTTGAAACTCTAACTTGAATAAGTTCGTCGTCCTCAACTAAGTTAATTGCTTTCATTCCAACTTTTCTAATTGACTTGAAAAGTTCAACTGAAGTTCTCTTAATTGTACCATTCTTTGTAGCCATAATTAAGTATTCATCAGCTCCAGCATCTTTTACCGGTATTACTGCATTAACTTTTTCTCCATGCATCAATTCTAAAAGATTTATAATATTTTGTCCTTTGGCTTGTCTTTTTCCTTCTGGAATTTCGTAAGCCTTAAGTTTATAAACTCTACCTTTGTTAGTGAAAAATAAAATCATACTATGAGTTGAAGTTACAAAAAGACTATCTACATAGTCGTCTTCTTTTGTTGTAAGAGCGACAACTCCCTTTCCTCCTCTATTTTGTACTTTGTAAGTATCTTCAGGAATTCTCTTGATGTAACCTTGTTTTGTAAGAGTTATTACAACGTCTTCTTCTTTGATCAACTCTTCAATTTCGATTTCATCAAAGTTTGGTTTGATTTCAGTTCTTCTTTCATCTCCAAATTTTGTTTTTATTTCAGAAAGTTCTTCTTTGATTATATTTAAAATTAATCTTTCATTTCCTAAAATTTCTTTAAGTCTTGCAATTTCTTTGATTAGAGAATTGTATTCATCTTGTAATTTTTCTCTTTCAAGTCCTTGAAGTCTTCTTAAACGCATTTCAAGGATGCTTTCAGCTTGAATTTTAGTAAAGCCGAAACGTTCCATAAGTTTTTCACAAGCATCAGAGTAAGATGCTCTAATTATCTTGATGATTTCATCAATATGGTCGATTGCCTTTAAAAGCCCTTCAACAATATGTGCTCTATCTTCAGCTTTTTTAAGTTCAAACTTACATCTTCTTGTGATTACATCTCTTTGATGCTCAACATAGTATCCGATTAATTCCTTTAAGTTTAAAACTTTCGGCTCTCCATTTACAAGCGCAAGGTTTATAACCCCAAAAGTTGTTTGCATTTGTGTGTGTTTATAAAGATTGTTTAAAATAATATTTGGGTTTGCATCTCTTTTTAATTCGATTACAATTCTAATCCCCTTCATATTACTTTCATCTCTTAAGTCTGAAATTCCTTCAATTCTCTTATCCTTGATAAGCTCAACAATCTTCATAATCAAATTAGTTTTATTAACTTGATATGGAATTTCTGTAATTACAATTCTATTTCTATTATTATATTCTTCAATATTTGCAACTGCTCTTACAGTAATCTTTCCACGTCCTGTATGATAAGCCTGTTTAATTCCCTCAAGACCCATAATATTAGCACCTGTCGGAAAATCAGGACCTTTTACAAATTGCATAAGCTCTTCGATGGAAATATCGAAATTATCGATATATTCACAAGTCGCATCAATTACTTCAGTTAAATTATGTGGTGGCATATTTGTAGCCATACCAACAGCGATACCGGCAGCACCATTTACCAAAAGATTTGGAAATTTACTTGGAAGAACGACAGGTTCTTTTTCATTTTCGTCATAATTTGGAACGAAATCAACTGTATCTTTATTTATATCTCTTAACATTTCAAGAGCAAGTTTTTGCATTCTAACTTCGGTATAACGAGGAGCAGCTGCACCGTCGCCGTCAATTGTACCAAAGTTTCCTTGCCCGTCAACAAGAGGGTAACGCAAGTTGAAATCTTGTGCAAGTCTTACAGTTGCATCGTAAATTGCAGAATCACCATGAGGGTGATACTTACCCATTACTTCCCCAACAAGTCTTGAAGACTTCTTATAAGCCTTGTCAGGTAAAAGTCCAAGACCTTGCATAGCGTAAATAATTCTTCTATGAACGGGCTTTAATCCGTCTTTTACATCCGGTAAAGCTCTTGCCACAATTACACTCATCGCATAGTCAAGATATGAACTTTTCATCTCTTTTTCAATATCTACATCTATTACATTTAATTTATTTTCTATTTCAGCCATTTATTCCTCCTATGCGTCAAGATTCTTAACATATTTAGCATTTTGTTCGATAAACTCACGTCTTGGCTCAACCTTATCTCCCATAAGAGTTGAGAAAGTTTCGTCTATTGAAACAAGCTCTTCATCATCGATTTTAACTTGTAGGAAAAGTCTGTTTTCAGGATTCATTGTAGTTTCCCAAAGTTGTGCAGGGTTCATTTCCCCAAGACCTTTATATCTTTGAATTCTATGAGCATCACGACCAAGTTCATCTAAACCTGTTTGTAATTCTTCATCAGTCCAACAATATTTTACAACCTTAACCCCTTTGATGATTCCATAAAGTGGTGGTTGAGCGATATAAACATGACCTTGTTCGATTAATTCTTTCATATAACGATAGAAGAAAGTTAAAATAAGTGTTCTAATATGCGCACCGTCAACGTCGGCATCGGTCATAATAACTATTTTTCCGTATCTTAAATTATCTAAATTAAAATCTTTTCCGATTCCTGTACCAAAAGCAGTAATCATTGATTTTATTTCTTCATAACCTAAAATCTTATCTATTCTTGCCTTTTCAACATTCATAATCTTACCTTTAAGTGGTAAAACGGCTTGGAATTTACTATCTCTACCTTGTTTTGCAGAACCACCGGCAGAATCCCCTTCGACAAGATAAATTTCATTTACAGAAATGTCGCTCTCTTGACAGTCGGATAATTTTCCGGGTAGAGTTGTATTGTCAAGGATAGATTTTTTACGAGTTAAATCTCTCGCCTTTCTTGCAGCCTCTCTAGCCCTTGCACTGTTTTGCGCCTTTTCTATAATGATTTTACCAACCTTTGGATTTTCTTCCAAGAAAGTCATTAGGTTATCATAAAGGAAAGTTTCAACAATCCCACGACTCTCACTATTTCCAAGCTTAGCCTTAGTTTGTCCTTCAAATTGTGGATTTGGTAGCTTTATTGAAACAATACCTGTAAGACCTTCTCTCGTATCATCACCTTGAAGGTTTGAGTCCTTATCTTTTATTAGATTATATTTTCTTCCATAGTCATTTATCGCACGAGTTAGGGCAGTTTTAAAACCAACTAAGTGAGTTCCACCCTCCGGAGTGTGAATATTGTTAGCAAATGTTAAAATATTTTCAGAATATCCGTCTGTATATTGCATTGAAATTTCAACTTGTGAATTATTTTTTTCGCCTTGGAAGTAAATAACATCACTGTGAAGTGCATTTTTATTTCTATTCATATACTCAACGAATGACTTAATTCCACCTTCATAATGGAAAGTTTCATTAAAATCTTCTCTTTCATCTGTAAAAACAATCTTAACACCCTTATTTAAAAATGCCATTTCTCTAAATCTATTTCTTAAAATTTCTTTTTCAAAAATAGTTGTATCAAAAATTTCGCTATCTGGTTTAAAAGTTATAATTGTACCATTTTCTTTTGAAGTTCCAACAACTTCTAATTTTGAAGTCGCATCTCCTCTTGAAAATTTTTGCTCATAAAGTTTTCCATCTCTCTTAACATTGGCAACAAGCCATTCTGAAAGTGCGTTTACAACAGAAACCCCAACACCATGAAGTCCACCTGAAACTTGATAAGCATCATTGTTAAACTTACCACCTGCATGAAGAATAGTCAAAACTGTTTCGAGAGTTGATTTTCCGGTTTGTGGATGTACTTCAACCGGAATACCACTACCATTATCCTCAACGCTAACAGAATTGTCTTTATAAATCTTAACAGTTATCGTATCACAAACACCGGCCAAAGCCTCATCAATACTGTTGTCAACAACTTCGTAAACCAAGTGATGAAGTCCCTTTGCCCCTGTTGAACCGATATACATACCAGGTCTAAGTCTAACAGGCTCAAGTCCGGTTAAAACCTTAATATTTTTCGCACCATAATCTCTAATTTTTTCTTTACTCATATCTTCCCTTTCTAACATTTTCCATTTCTATGATATTTACATTGTTATAATTATTTACAAATGACAAATCAGTCGTCGTTATAAAGACTTGATTTTCAGTTAAATAGTCTAAAATCTCATATCTTCTATTCTCATCAAGCTCGCTGAACAAATCGTCAAGCAAGATAATAGGCTTTACACCTTTAAACTTTTCAAAGATATTTTTTTGACACATTTTAGTTGTAATTATAATATTTCTCTTTTGACCTTGTGAAGAAAAACTCTTCGCGTCATTTCCATTTAAAATAAATTTAAAATTCTCTTTGTGAACTCCAAAATTTGTAGTTTTATTCTCGCAATCAAATTTATAAGACTTTGAAAAATTTTCTAAAATTTCCTTTAAACACTCACTTTCAGACTTATTGTAATCAGATAAAATTGACTCATACTCTATGTAAAGAGTTTCTCCTGCTAACTTTTGATGAATGGAATTTATTTCTCTATTTATTAAGTCAATCATCTTTTTTCTCTCTAAGCCAATCTCATAGCATAAAAGTGCAGATTTTTTTGTCAAAGCATTCATCTCTTGCTTATAAAAACTTGACAAATTCATTCCTTTTAGAAGTAAATTTCTTCTAAAAATCACATTTCTATACATATTCAACTTTTGTTTATAGCCTTTAATCATTTTCATAATAAAGCTGTCAAAAAAATTTCTACGGTAATTCGGACTTTCCATAATGATTCTAAGCTCATCAGGGAAAAATCCTAAAACATTTGAAAAATCATAAAGCTCATTTACACTTTTTAGCTTAATATCATCTATTTTAAAAACTTTTTTCTTATCGTCTGTGTATAAAAAAGAAATTTTATTTTCAAATCCCTTTTCCTTAACAAAGGTATCAACCTTTGTAAAATTCTCTTTAAAACTTATAAAATCCTCTTGTTTTACAGCTCTAAAACTTGATGCAACAAGAGAAAAATAAATCGCCTCTAAAACATTCGTCTTTCCAATTCCATTTTTACCAACCAAGATATTTATATTTTCCTTAAAATCAAAAGAAATATCCTTTAAATTTCTAAAATTGGTTAAATGTACTTTTTCAACTATCAAACTTACCTCTTTTTAACAATTACAGTTTCTTCAGTTTCTAACATTACTCTAACAATCATTCCATCATAGATTTTTCTTCCACGTCTTGTTTCAACTTCACCGTCAACTAAAACCAACCCTTCAGAAATGAAGTATTTTGCATCAGTTCCCGTTTGAACAATCCCTGCAAATTTTAATAATTGGTCAAGTTTTATAAATTCGGTTTCAATAAAAATTTCTTCCATTTTAAACTCCTAATATTGATAATCTTGTAGTAAAACCGGTAAAACTAAATAAGTATAGTTAATATTTTCATCTTCCGGTCTTATGATACAAGCTCCGGCTCTACCGTTAAATGTTATTACAACAGTATCTTGTTCGATTGTCTTTAGACCCTCTAAAACATATTTTGAATTAAAGGCAATCTTTAAGTCATCTCCCTCTTTTTTAATGTCGATAATATCTTTTAAATCTCCAATTTCAGAAGAACCCTCAACTAAAATACTTGTATCGTCAATGCTGAAAGTAACTAAATCGCCTTTTTCAGCCTTGTAGATAATATTCGCTCTTTCAATCGCATTTATCAAATCACGTCTTGTAACAACTACCCTAGTCTTATGCTCATAAGAGAATAGAGCTCTGTAATTTAAATATTCTCCCTCTATTACTCTAGTTGAAAAGATTGTATTTTCAAAAGTGAAAATTGCACTTCCTCTAACCAAAGAAACGCCTACAATAGAACCTTCCGGAACAATCTTTGAAAGTTCATTTAAAGCTCTCGGAGGAATAATTACCTTATTTTCAACATTTTCTGAAATTTTAAAACTTCTCTTTGCAATTCTATGACCGTCAAGAGCAACAAAATCTACATTTTTGTTTTCAATTTCAACATCAACACCATTCAAAACAATTCTGTAATCATCAATCGCTGCTGCAAAAATAGTTTGCTTAGTAGCAACTTTAAGTAAATTTTCTTGAACAGTAAAATCAACCTTATTTTCAAAAGTTGGAAATTCAGGATATGAATAAATATCCATTGCAATAATATTGAATTTTGAATTTTCACTTTGAATAAAGACTTTTTCTCTATCAACCTTTATAGTTACCTCATCATTAGGTAATTTTCTTATTATATTAGAAATCATAGTTGCATTAAGTAAAACTTCTCCGTCCTTATCAACCTTACAATCAGTTGACGTTTCGATAGCAAGTTCTAAATCAGTTGACTTTAAAGTTAATTTATTATCCTTTGCGATAAATAAAATCCCTTCTAATATAGAAGTATTATTTTTTAAACTTATCGCTCTTAAAGATATATTTATCAAACTCAAAAGTTCGTTTTGCATTATCTTTATTTCCATCATATTCTCCTTTTTTCATACATAAAAATATATATATTTAGTAGTAATAGTAGTAGGGGCTGTGGATAACTCAAATATCCCTCTTTAACATTCAAATCAACACATTTCCCGACTGTATAACTACTGTATAACTTACAGATTAATCACAAACTTATTAACACAATTAACAACAAAAATTTTATAAAAAGTTATCAACAACTTATCCACCGACTTTTAAACAGTATAAGTTGAATAACTAAAAATTTCCTTAAAACAAAAATTACTTTTTTGTAACATATTACATTACCATTCTCTTACACTCTTAGCTCATTTCTAGCCACGAGTGAGTCGAAGGATTTTTGAACACGCTACTTTACTTAACTTTAGCAGGCTTTACTAATCTTCTAAAAGTTTTTTTATGTTCTCTACATCTTGTCTTACGGACTCTGTCGTCTTTATCTTTTCGTCAATTTTCTTAACACCGTGCATTATAGTCGTATGGTCCTTTTCAAAAGCAGAACCTATATTTCCCAAAGCACAGTCTAACATATTTCTGCAAAGGTACATCGCAACCTGTCTTGGATAAGCGATTGAACTCGCTCTATTTTTAGAGCTTAAATCAGAAATTTCTATTTTAAAGTAATTACTAACAGTTTCTTTAATCAAGTCGATATTCAATTCTTTTTTATTCATTTCATTTAACTTTTCAGATAAAATTCCTTTGACATAATCAACAGTCATCGGAGCATCTTTTTTCAGCTTGTAATGTGCCAAAACATTGATTAAAGCTCCCTCAAGCTCCCTGATATTCGTCTTTATATTCATTGCGATAAATTCTAAAATATCATTCGACAAAGCTATCGGCTCATATTTAATTTTATCTTGTAAAATAGCCATTCTAGTTTCAAAATCAGGTGGTTGAATATCAACTGTTAAGCCCATATTGAACCTACTTTTTAACCTGTCCTCAAGATTTTTGATTTCCTTAGGTGGTCTATCAGATGAAATGATAATTTGCTTATTTCTACTGTATAATTCATTAAAAGTATGGAAAAATTCCTCTTGAGTTGCAGTTTTTCCGGCGATAAATTGAATATCGTCAATAAGCAAAACATCAACATTTCTGTATTTTTTCCTAAATTCAGATTCGGAATTTTGATTTTTATCCCTAATTGAATCAATCAAATCAATCGTAAATTTTTCACTACTTAAGTATAAAACTTTACAATCAAAATGTTTTTGAATTTCATATCCTATTGCCTTCATAAGGTGAGTTTTTCCAAGTCCTGAGTTTCCATAAATGAAAAGTGGGTTGTAAGTTCCGGCAGGATTTTTGGCAACCGCCTCAGCTGCAGCCATTGCAAACTCGTTATTTTTACCCTTTATGAAATTGTCAAAAGTAAATTTATCAGGAAAAGAAGAAGAATTATTTGAAGAAGAAATCTTCTTTAACTTTCCTTTTTTAGTCCCCTTTTCACTACTAGTTGTAAAAAACGAAGTTTGTCCACCTGAATTTTTAATCGCATTTAAATAGACTTCATCTGTTGCAACAACAGGTAAAAGCTCGGATTTTTCTTGAGTCAAAGGAAAAAGTTGGTTATTTATTGCATCTTCAATATATTCCTTAAAATTACCATTTATAAAATTTTTAATATAATTCGATTGACAAAGCACCATCAACTTGTTATCCACATAACAAATTGGCTTTAAAACGTCAATCCAAGTAGCAAATCGGCTTTCCCCAAGTTTTGTTTTTAATTCATTACAAACCTCAAGCCATAAACTATCAACCATTATTTCATTCTCAAACATAAATTACTCCTCATAAAAAAGTTATTAACATATTTATCCACAGTGAATAAAATTTTTAAAAGCTTTAAATTTAAACATTTAAAAACTGTTTCAAAAAAATTATTTAAAGATTTTTAAAAGTTATCCACAAACATTTAAAAGTTATCCTGTTTATAAAAAAATGCTTAAAAATACAAATTTTAAAAAATTTTTCAAAATTTATTAAAAAATAATAAACAATTTATCCACATTTTTATTCCACTTATCCACATATTACGATTTTGTAAAAAATAATTTATAGATAATTTTCTAAAAAATTTTTAAATATTTAAACATTCTTTCACAGTTAAATTATACCAAAAATACAAAAAAAACTCAAATTTATTGCATTTAATGTGCAAATTATTGTAAATATATAAACAAAAATATTACGTTAAAAATTTTTTTGCATAAAAAATCCACTCACATTTTGCAAGTGGATTAAAAAATATTTATTATGAAATTTCACAGTCCAAAATAATACCAATGTATTTATCTGAAAATTTTATTTTTTAAATATATTTTCATAAAAAATATAAAGTATTAATAAAAAATTAAAAATACATATTAATATAATATTTATAGTTATAAATATTAAATATTTTTTATTACTTTTTTTTAATGTTTCATCCCTTATCAACTCAATAAAAGAATTAAAATTTATAAAAGTTAAAATAATAAACAGACTTCCTCCAACGTATTTTATTAGACTATATATTGAATTATACATTTTATTTTAAAATAAGTCCTCCCGTTATTATACTGTGTCCTGAAGTTTTCCAAGTTAATTTTACATACTTTATAGTAACTTCACGCTTCTTTGTATCTAAGGCTTTATATAACAAATCTCTTCCGTCCTTTAGCCATCTAGTCATGACACGTTTTTCGCTAATTCCAAGTAATTTTGGAGGTAATGTGGCAAGAATATAGATAATTGAAACTTTAGCTCCAAATGTTTTTTTTAGTATACTTAAGATAGAAGAACTTGCACCTTGTATAAGCGAAGAGATTAAAAATTTGCACTCTGTTTCTGTTATAGCATCTACATGTGCATCATATAAAGCTTGTTGAATATTATACATATATAATAATTCTTTCCAAGTAAAAGTAGTTGTCTCTATAGATTCAGATGGTATACCAATATGATCATCAAACATATATTGGTCATTTGAAAGAATTCTGTTAACAGCATCAATATCAATATTAGAAAATTCAACATCTGATGGGTCTACACCTAATTTTTTTGCTATATTTTCATCAATAGTAGTTTTGCTTTCTTTAGCAAAAGATGTAGATTTATTTATAGAAGTCAAAATTGGAGTAATTCCCAAAGACAGTACTAATAATAAACAAAGTTTCCTTTTGATGTTCATAAAAATCCTCCTAAAATTTTAGTACAACATTTGTTGTAATCATAATTTTTATTTTTCAAATATTTTTGTCAAAACTGATTTTTTAAAAATATCAATTGCAGTTAAATTATAAAAGATTGAATTTAAATAGTAAAACTACAGGCGTCTCCGTTTTTGTACCTTTGAAAATTTGTAAACATAGTAACCTCCAATATTATACACTTTATAAAATTATTGTATTATATTTGCACCTTTATTATAACATATTTAAAATTAACTGTAAATACTTATATTTTTTTGTAAAATATGATATACTAATAAGGTAAAGAAAACCCAATTACAAGACATAATGGCATAATATACAAATTTTAATCAACAATATTAATATATATTGATATTATCATATAAAAATTCTTATGTTTTATAAAAAGAATAGTTAAATATCTATTTTTTAACAAAATTGATACAGTAAAACTTTTTATTTTAACTAAATTTAATACGCAAATTGGAAATATTTTTAAAATTAATCAAAAAATTACCTTAAAAATATTTTTTTCCACAAAAAAATCCACTTGCAAAAAGCAAATGATTTAATTTTTTATTATTGCATTATATGTAAACTATAAAATACAATCAAAAATATAAAAAGCAAAAAGAGTATTCTTATTAATTTTCTAAATGTATAATTATTTTTCATTTTTTATCTCCAAAAACTTTATAAATATAATCTTTTATTTTCAATAAATTCCAATATCACTTTAAATTAATGATATCATCTTTTTTGTTAAATGTAAATACTTGTATTCTGAATTAAAAATTTTGCTTTGAATCTGTATAAAAATTTGTAATTTTTTTGTATTTTTACTTGACAATTACACTCTAAATAGATTATAATTTATGGTAGTGTTTTATTAAATAACCTAAAGGTGATTATAACAAGGAGGTGTCATCTATAATGAAAAGAACTTATCAACCAAATAGAAGAAAAAGAAGTAAAATTCACGGTTTTAGAAAAAGAATGAGTACAAAAGCAGGTAGAACTGTATTAAAGAGAAGAAGACTTAAAAATAGAAAAGTTTTATCAGCATAGGCCAACATTAGTGTGGCCTTTTTCTAAACTTCACATTTGTGCTTTTTAATGTATAGAAAGATGATGTATGAAAAAGGAAATTAGATTAAGAAAAAATAGAGAATTTCAAACTGTTTATAGACGTGGTAAGAATTTTTGGAATAAGGAATTCACTATTTTTATTAGACCAACAAATAAAAAAAGAGCTAGGTTTGGGGTTTCCATTACTAAAAAGTTTGGAAAGGCAAACAAGCGTAATTTGATTAAGAGAAGAATAAAAGAGATTATTAGACTTAATGTGTGCGATTTAGGTTTAGGTTATGAAATGGTAATTTTACCGAAAAAAAACACTTTAGAGATTGATTACATTGAACTTGAGAAGTCTTTATTAAGACTTATAAATTGTGCTTTGAAGAAGGTTTTAAATTGAGAAGATTAATGATTTTACTTATAAAGTTTTATAGAAAATATATTTCAGGACTTTTGGGTTTTGGTAAGTGTAAATTTACTCCAACTTGTTCGGAATATGCGATTTTAGCATATCAGAAATATAATTTTTTCAAGGCGACTTTTTTAGTTATATGGAGAATTTTAAGATGTAATCCTTTTGGAAAAGGTGGGTATGACCCACTAAAATAGGAGGAATTAATGGCGTTTTTAAGAAATTTAATGGGGTCATTATTGAAATTTATTTATGAAGGGGTAGCGTCAATTTTACCTACTGAACCGGCTAGTATTTCATATTTAGCTATTAGTATTATTATAATTTCAATAATTTTTAAGGTTGTACTTTTCCCTGTATTTTTAAGTACTATAAAAAATCAAAAGATTCAAGCAAAATTTGCTAAAGAACAACAAAAGATAAGAGAAAAATATAAACATGACCAACAAGCTATGAATATGAAGCTTATGGAGTTCAATAAGGAGCATGGAATTAAACAATTAGGTGGTTGCCTACCTATGGTTTTCAACTTGATTCTAGTTTTAGCTATGTTCTCAGTAATGAGAGAACCTTTGTTATATATCTTTGGGAATGCAAATGCTGATGTTATGAAAAATTTCTTTTGGATAAAGGATTTATCTGCACCGGACCCACTTTTATATGGACTTCCTTTGATAAATGCTGTTACTCAATATATTTATCTTGATTTGAGCAATAGGGACCAACAAGATAACCCTGCTGCAAAATCTATGGATACTATGAAATACATATTTCCTTTGATAATATTTATTTCAGCTAGAAGTTTCTCAGCAGGTCTTGCTCTTTACTGGGCATGTACAAATGTTGTTGAAATTCTATTAAGATTAGCTTTAACTGCTTATGAAAATAGAAAAGAAAGTAAGTAGTAGAAAGGGGCAAATGATGAGCGTTACAAAATCAGCAAAAACTATTGATGAAGCTGTAAAACTTGCGTTAGATGAATTAAAAGTTGACATTTCTTGTGTTGATGTTAATGTAATTGAAAAACCAAAGAGCGGTTTTCTTGGCTTTGGCTCAAGAGATGCTTTAGTTGAAGTTACATTAAAAGATGAAAAAATAGAAATGTCTAAAGAAACTTGTTGTAAAGAAGAAAACAATATAGATAAAAATGAAGATATAGAAAAATTAGAAGTTTTCTTAAAAGATTTAATTTCAAAAATGGGAACAGATTGCGAACTAATTTTTAGTGAAGATGAAGAAGCAATCAGTATAGATATTGAAAAATCTGAAGATTTCAAGATGTTAATCGGAAAATCAGGAGAAACTTTAGAAAGTATCCAATACATTTTAAATATTTTTGCCAGAAGAAATACTTCTTTAGAAAAAAGAGTTTATTTAGATGTAAATGGATATAAGAAGAGAAAAGAAGAATCTATAAGAGAAATGGCTATGACTTTTGCTAAAAAAGCTATTAAGTATAGAAAAGTTATGAGACTTAGACCTATGAATGCTTACGAAAGAAGAATTGTTCATGCAACTTTACACAATATGAAAGGTGTATTTACAGTTAGCGAAGGTGATGAACCTTATAGAAAGGTTGTAATAAAACCTAAATTTTAATATGCAACAAAAAAGAACGTTTAGGCGTTCTTTTGCTTTATTGTGAAACAATATTCCCGGGCACCCACCCGTTGAAGGAGAAAATATGGAAAATACTATTGTTGCTATTGCAACTGCTACCGGAGAGGCCGGTATTGGCATTGTAAGATTAAGTGGAGAAAATTCAATAGATATTGTAAAAAAGATTTTTATTCCTTTTGATAAAAAAGAAATAGATAAAAACTCCAACAGAATGATGAAATACGGACATATCTACGACCAAGAAGAACTTGTTGATGAAGTTATGACTTGTTTTATGTTTGCACCTCATACATACACTAGAGAAAATGTTGTTGAAATTTTCACTCATGGAGGGATTGTCTGTCTTAAAAGAGTTTTAAATCTATGTCTTGAAAATGGAGCGGTATTGGCTGAAAAGGGAGAATTTACAAAAAGAGCTTTTTTAAATGGTCGTCTCGATCTTTCTCAAGCTGAAGGTGTTATCGACTTAATAAAGGCAAAGACTGAATTTTCTCATAAGAGCGCTATCAATCAATTAGAGGGACATTTAAGTAAGAAAATTAAAGAATTTAGAGAAAAACTTCTTGATATTTTGAGTTTTGTAGAGTATTCTATAAATTTTACAGAAGATATGCAAGAGGAATTGCCACTTGATAATGTAATTTTAAAAACTGAAAACTTAATAAGCGATATGGAAAGTCTGCTTGGAGAGTCAAACAAGGGAAAAATCTTAAAAGACGGGATAAATGTTTCAATAATCGGAAAGCCGAATGTTGGAAAGTCCTCTCTACTTAACAGAATCCTAAGACAAGAAAGAGCAATCGTAACAGATATTGCAGGAACTACAAGAGATTTAATTAAAGAGGATATTGAACTTGCCGGAATCAAATTAAATATAAACGATACTGCAGGTATCAGAGAAACTGCAGATGTAGTTGAGAAAATCGGTGTTCAAAAGTCAATTGAGGCGAGCGAAAATTCAGATTTGAATTTAGTTTTGTTCGACATTTCAAGAGAATTGGACGAAGAAGACGAAAAAATAATAAATCTTGCAAATACAACTAAATCTATTGGAATTTTAAATAAGGTTGATTTGGATAAAAATTTGAATGTAGAAAAATTAAAAGAAAAAATTAATTTTGAGCTTATAGAAATCTCCGCACTTAAAAATGAGGGCATTTCAAAACTTGAACAGGCAATTATAGATATGTTCTTCGATGGAAAAATAGAAATAAAAGATAAGGCATTAATCACAAATGTTAGACATGAAAACAGCCTTAAAACTTCATTGGAATTTTTAAAATCTTTCTATGGAGATATTAAAAATATGGTACCCATCGACTGTTGTGAAGTTGATTTAAGACGTTCTTATGAATCACTTGGAGAAATAATCGGAGAAAATATTTCAGAGAATATACTGGACAATATATTTTCAAATTTCTGTATTGGAAAATAAGATTTACTACGGTCGAAATTGGTATCTTAAAGTCAAAATACTTTGACATAAACACAAAAAGAGAGCTAATCAGCTCTCTTTTAAAGTATATCTTTTAATTTTCCAAATGTTTTATATTCAACTTTTTTTAATTCTTCGATATTTTTTACTCCAAGTAGTAACATAATCATCTTTGTTTGGTATATCAAAGATTTTAAGTAATCTTCTGCGAATTTGTATCCTCCATGGATTAAATATCTTAATATTTCTCCTGCAATGGCAACTATATCGCTACCAAGCACGATTGCTTTTACAATATCCTCTCCGGTTTTTATTCCACCCGAGCCGATTAATGTAAAATCATCAGAAATTTTTCTGCAATCTATGATACATTTTGCAGTCGGTATGCCCCAACTGTAAATATTTGTAAAGTCCAAGTCTGTTCTTCTTAAATCTTCGATTTCAATAAAATTTGTTCCACCAAAACCGCTTACATCAATGTATTTTACTCCAACGCTAAGTAGTTTTTCACAAGTTTTCTTTGAGATGCCACAGCCCGTTTCTTTTACAATTACCGGTACATCAATATTTTTTACAATATTTTCAATATTTTCTAAAATACCGAAAAAATTTCTATCTCCCTCAAACTGAACGATCTCTTGAGCGGGATTTAGGTGAAGAGAAATTGCATCAGCATTAATCATTTCAATGCTTTTTTTGACATCATCAAGACTTGATAATGCAGAAAGATTTGAAATTAAAATATTTTTCTTGTCCAGTACATCATTTACCACCGTAAAGGTTTCAACAAGCTCCTCATCTTTTAGAGCTACCTTTTGGCTACCAACTTCAAATGCAAGATTGAAATTTTTACAAAGTCTTGAAAGATCCTCATTCACATCAAAAGAAGTTTCAGCGCCCCCTGTCATTGCATTTACAAGAAGTGGAAAAGATAGTTTTTTTCCTAAAAATTCAACCGAAGTGTCGATTTCATCGAAGTTTAAGTCTGTTAATGCAAAGTGTTCGATATATACATTTTCAAACAAAGTGTTCGATTTAAAATTACTCTTTAAAAAATTTTCTATATGTTCTTTTTTTCTTTCGTTTTCCATATCTAACCTAATTAATTGTTATTGTTGTTATTATTAGTATTGTTGTTTGTATTTTTGTTTTTATTAGTATTTATTTGTGAGCCGTTATTTTGATTAATTAAATAATCACCAAACATTTCTTTAACAATTGTATTTAATTTTGAACGGTTTGGAATAAAATAACTTATATTATTTATATAAGCAGGTTCACCCGGAACAATTTGTGTATTCATCTTATCTACATTTAAATTACCTGCTTTTAAAGCTGATTTTGCTATTGTAGAGAAAGGAATATTTGTATTTACAGTTTTCTTTACAACATCTAAAATTTCAGGAATTTTCGCAAGATTTTTAGGTTTAGTCAATTCTTTTACAAGAGCTTTTATGATTAATTGTTGAGATTTAACACGTCCCATATCTCCTTCAGCATATCCTGCTCTAAATCTTGCAAATTGTAGAGCTTGCTTTCCATTTAAAACTTGTTTACCCGGTTTTAAATGAACATTATCTTCTGCTACGTCAACTTGAACAGGAACATCTACTTCAATACCGCCAAGTACATCTACAATATCTTTAACTGAGAAGAAATTAACTCTTACATAGTAGTCAATATCCAAGTTTAAGAAATCTCTTGTAGTTTTCATAGCAAGTTTAAGACCGCCAAAGTGATGAGCGTGGTTAATTTTGTCTAACTGTCCTCTAACCATAACTCTTGAATCACGAGGGATGGATAAAATATCTACCTTTCCCGTTTCAAAATTAACTTTTGCTAAAATCATCGTATCTGTTCTGTTTTGCTCAGTAGTAGCACCACTAAAGTCATCGCTATCAAGTCCAAGAACTAAAAATAAAAGTTCATTATCAACAACTTGCTCAATAATGTTGCCTTCGCCTAAATCATGGCCTAAAAATTCTACCTTTGAAGTAACTTCCATAACATCTAAAACTTTATTAGCTACCCAAAATATTCCTGCAAATAAAGCTAAAGATATTACAAAAGTTATTATAAATTTCTTTTTCATATAACGCTCTCCCTATTTTATTAATTTACTAATTACCTTAAAACTACTATGCTCTGACGTTTTTATCAAATCAAAAAGGATAGTTTCAACATTAGTAACACTTACACCCAATTCTTTAATTAAATCCAAGCCATTTTTAAAATTTTCTTCACTTCTTGAGCCGACAGTTTCAAAAGGAACAAAAACTTCAAAATGCTCTTTTAAATCTCTAACTGTTTGATAAACACAAATATGAGTTTCTACACCCGTAACGATTATAGAAGTTTTTCCGTTTTCTTTAAGTTTCAAAAGCTCATCTTCAATAATCGGATAAGCAGAGAAACAATTTTTAGAAAAATATTTTGCATTTGCATCTAACAAAGAGGATTTAATTTCTGTAACAGTTTCTCCAATCCCCTTAGGATATTGTTCGGTATAAATTATCGGGATGTTAAGCTCTTTACAAGCCTTAATCAAAATATCTGTGTATTTTATTATTCTTTCATTATTTTTTATTACCGGCATTAGCCTTTCTTGAATGTCCAACACCAATAAAATCATATTTTCTATTTTCATAAAATTCTCCATTCTAAATTAAAATATAAACCATTGGTAACTATTTTATCATTTTATAGATATTTTTTCAACAGAAATGGGAAATTTTTTCATATTTTGTGAAAATATTGGTAAAATTCTATTAAAAAAAGCTACTATTTTAATTAAGATATTGTAAATATTTGTTATTAGAATTTTAAAGCAAAAAAATTTTATAATTTTTTAAATTTATTATTCAATTTTAGATAAAATTTGTTGACTTTTAGTAATATTTAATATATAATGTTCATAAAGTAATATTAAGAGGTGTTTATGAACAGAATTGATTTAGATATACTAAAGCATATTTATAAAAATAAATATACTAATCAAAGAGAATTGTCAAAGTTAACAGGATATTCTCTAGGAGCTGTAAATAAGGCTATAAAAAATTTATTGGAAAATGAATATATTGATGAAAATATCAATTTGACAAATATTTCAAAAAAATTAATAAAAGATAACAGTCCAAAAAGTGCCATTATTTTGTCCGCAGGTTTCGGTATGAGAATGGTACCTATAAATTTAGAAATGCCAAAGGCTCTGCTTGAAGTTAATGGAGAGGTTTTAATAGAGAGAACTATAAGGCAATTAAAGGAAAAAGGAATAAATAAGATATTTGTTGTTGTAGGTTTTTTAAAGGAAAAATTTGAGTATTTAATAGATAAATTTGGTGTTGAACTTATTATTAATCCGGAGTATGCTACTAAAAATAATTTATTTTCATTAAATTTGGTTTTGGAAAATTTAGATAATTCATATATAATTCCTTGTGATATTTTGTGTAAGGAAAATCCATTTAATGAAGTTGAAACATATTCTTGGTATATGGTTACAGATGAGCTTGATGAAAATAGTACTGTAAAGGTAAATAAGAAAAACAATCTTGTTTCTGCAAGTGAAACGGAAAATGGAAATAAAATGATTGGGATTTCTTATCTTTGTGGAAAAGAGGCTGATTTTGTAAAGAAAAGAGTATCTGATTTAGTTAAATTTAATAAAAATAGAAATTTATTTTGGGAAAGTGCATTGATTAAGGATAATAAATTTTTAATTTATCCAAAACTTGTTAGTTCAAAAAAATATTTTGAAATAAATACTTACGAACAGCTAAGAGAAATTGACAGCGGTTCTAATAATTTGCAAACAGATGCGATAAATATAATATGTGATTGTTTAAATGTTGGAATTGAAGATATTAAGGAAATTAAAGTTTTAAAAAAAGGAATGACAAATCGTTCATTTATATTTACCGTTAAAGGTGAAAAATATATTATGAGAATTCCAGGAGAGGGAACTTCAGAACTTATAGATAGAAAGCAAGAGGCCCAAGTGTATTCTGTTATAAAAGATAAAGGAATTTGTGATGATTTAGTTTATATCAATCCCGAAAACGGCTATAAAATTACAAAGTTTATTGAAAATTCAAGAACTTGTGATGACAAAAATAATGATGATTTAAAAAAATGTATGGAAAAAATAAAGCTATTGCATTCTTTGAATTTAAAAGTAAATCACGAATTTGATATTTTTGAAAAAATAAATTTTTATGAATCTTTATGGAAAAATAAAAAATCTATTTATTCTGATTACAAGGATACAAAGGAAAAAATTTTTTCTTTAAAAGATTTTATAGAAAAAAATGTAAAAACTAAATGTCTAGCTCATATTGATGCAAATTGTGATAACTTTTTGTTTTCAACAGACTCATCACTTCGTTTAATCGACTGGGAATATGCCTCTATGCAAGATCCGGATATAGATATTGCAATGTTTTGCATATACTCTCTTTACGATAAAAAACAGATTGATAATTTGATTGATATATACTTTGAAGGATCTGTTCTCAAAAATACTAAAATAAAAATTTATGCATATATTGCTTGTTGCGGATTACTTTGGAGTAATTGGTGTGAGTATAAGTTAGATTTTGGTGTCGAGTTTGGAGAGTATTCTCTTAAACAATACAGATATGCCAAAGATTATTATAAGATTGTAAAAGAATTATTAGGAGAGGATTTTTAATATGAAAAATAATTTAAAGAATCAAATAGACTGGATAGCTACGATTGTTCCATTGGTAGGAGTTGTAATAGTAAGTATATTATTTTTATTTCAATCTGAAAGTTCTACTTTTGTTTTGGAAAGTATAAGAACATTTTTAGGTGATGATTTTGGAATTTACTATGCAATTTTAGGTGTTGGAATACTTCTTTGCAGTTTGTATATTGCTTTTTCAAAATATGGGACAATAAAACTTGGAAAAAAAGACGATAAGATAGAATTTTCATCTTTTACTTGGGGAGTTATGATTTTTACATCCACAATGGCGGCAGATATTCTATTTTATTCATTATGTGAATGGGCTTTATATTCAAATGAAGCACATATTAAAAATATGGGTGGAATTCAAAAATGGGCATCTACCTATCCGCTATTTCATTGGGGGCCAATAGCTTGGAGTTTTTACATAATCCTTGCAGTAGCTTTTGGTTTTATGTTACATGTTAGAGGAAGAGAAAAACAAAAATTCTCAGAAGGTTGTAGAGCAATTTTGGGAAATAAGGTTGATGGAATTGTTGGTAAGATTATAGACTTGATAGCAGTTTTTGCACTTATAGCAGGAACGGCGACTACTTTTTCACTTGCAACACCATTATTATCTTCATCAATAGCAAAAGTTTTTCACATTCAAAACAGTACCATTTTAACCGTTTTAATTTTGCTTTTGATTGCCTTTGTATATACTTTTGCAGTTTTATTTGGAATGAAAGGAATCTCAACACTTGCAAATTTCTGTTCATATTTTTTCTTTGCACTACTATTTTACTTTTTGTTTTTAGGAGGAGAAACAAGATATATTCTAGAGACAGGTTTTAGTGCAGTTGGAAATTTATTACAAAATTTTATCGGATTATCAACTTGGATGGACCCACTTAGAGAAACTTCATTTCCACAACATTGGACAATTTATTATTGGGCTTATTGGATGGTTTGGTGTGTTGCAACTCCGTTTTTCATCGGAAAAATTTCAAAAGGAAGAACTATTAAACAGACAATTCTAGGTGGATATTCCTGGGGAATTTTAGGAACCTTTACCTCATTTATAATTCTTGGAAATTATGGAATGAGTGTACAATTAAAAAAAGGAATTGATATATCAGGATTTATATCAAACGGAGGAAGTCATTCAGATGCTATCCTTAAAATTTTTGACACATTACCTTTTA
This sequence comes from Parvimonas parva, assembly GCF_016552165.1. Lineage (GTDB taxonomy): Bacteria > Bacillota > Clostridia > Tissierellales > Peptoniphilaceae > Parvimonas > Parvimonas parva. The sequence continues at coordinate 65,758 of NZ_JACVDA010000001.1, forward strand.
CCGAAATAGGACTTTTGTTGTTGGTTATAACTATGATAGCTTTTTATTCAACAACATTTGACGCATTAACAATGGTAATAGCATCATATTCATATAAAAAATTACCAATAAACGAAGAACCTCATAGATTAGTAAAAGTCTTTTGGTCAATAGTATTTATACTATTTCCAATTTCATTGATATTTATGGAAAAATCTATGTATAGTTTACAATCCATTGCTATTATTTCAGCATTTCCGATAGGAATAATAGTTTTATTAATAGTTTTTAGCTTTTTTAAAGATGCTAAGAATTACTTAAACGAGAACAAAAAATTCCAGTAAAAAAACATCAAAATTTTGTGGTTAAGAGTAGATTTAAGGTAGATAAATTTAAATTTTGAAAGAATAATTTTATAAATATTTCCATATAAGATTGAAATCTATATGGATAAATGATTTAATTTGTAAATATATTATAATTATGATATAATTATAATACAATGGTTGAAAGTTGGTGATTTAATGATTTTTGAATGGGATGAAACAAAAAATCAAATAAATAAAAATAAACACGGAATATCTTTTGAACAAGTGAAATCAGTATTTGAAGATGATTTGGCTATTCTTTTTGATGACCCTGATCACTCACTTGACGAAGAAAGATTTTTAATAATTGGAATGAGTAATGAAAAAGGAGTTTGTATTGTTAGCCATTGTTATCGTGGAGCAGATGAAAAAATTAGAATAATTTCTGCAAGAAAAGCAACTAGAACAGAACAAGAAATTTACAAAAATGGAATTTAAGGAGTTGATAGTATGAGAAAAGAATATGATATTAGAAAATTAAATCCTAGAAAAAATCCTTATTCAAAATTAATTAAAAAGCAAGTAACAATAAAACTTGATGAAGATACTATCATATATTTCAAAAATCAAGCTGAAAGTACAGGTATTCCATATCAAACCTTGATTAATTTATATTTAAGAGATTGTGTTAAAAATAAACGTAATTTAGAATGTTCTTGGATTTAAAAAACAAAAAATTTTTAAAGATGCTAAGAATTACTTAAACGAAAACAAAAAAAGGGGATAGCCCCCTTTTTTATTTTATCCATCTTCCGTTTTTATCAACTTTGTAACCGTCAGGAGTAGTAGTATTAGTTAGCATATAGCCACCCTTACCTAGATAGTAATATCCAATCCATTCATTCTCAGCCATAGCACCACTATCTTTAAGATAGAACCAATCATTTCCTAATAGTTTCCAACCTGTTACCATATATCCTCCGGAATTGAAATAATACCAACTTCCACTAATATACTTCCATTCTTCTTTTAAATAACTTCCATCAGAGTATTCATACCACCAAATACCATTATATGATTTCCAAGCTCCTGTAATCCATCTTCCGTTTTTATCAACTTTATAACCGTCAGGAGTAGTAGTATTAGTTAGCATTTTTCCATCTTTACCTAAGTAATAGTCACCAATCCATTCATTCTCAGCCATAGCACCACTATCTTTAAGATAGAACCAATCATTTCCTAATAGTTTCCAACCTGTTACCATATATCCTTCGGAATTGAAATAATACCAACTTCCACTAATATATTTCCATTCTTCTTTTAAATAACTTCCATCAGAGTATTCATACCACCAACCTGTATCGTTCTTTTTCCACGTTGCTTGTCTTTCTTCTATCCACTTTCCATTTTTATCGACTCTGTAACCGTCAGGCGTAGTAGTGTTAGTTAGCATTTTTCCATCTTTACCTAAGTAATAGTCACCAATCCATTCATTAATAACAACTGAACCATTTCTTACATAATACCAATTATCTCTAGAGAACTCCCAACCACTTGTGTATTCACCTTTCCAATTTTTGAATTTTAATTTATTTCCGTCTTTATAAACACCATACTTTACTTTTGTTATATCGTTAATTCCGTTTCTAGTAATTTCAAAAGTTAAAGCTGTAACATCATTTCTTCCGGCATTTAAAACTTTAATTCCTTTAGAATCTAAAAATTTAAGATAATTATCAGCTACATTATAATTAGATGTTTTTAACATATATTTTGGATTTAATGTATTTATAAAGTTTTTTGAATTTGATTTAGCTGTATCTACATGATGATTAAATTTCATAAAATCTACTTTTCCGATTAACGGAGCATATTTATCTTCTAAACCATAAACATCATTTTGTAAATCTCCTCCAAAAAATAATCTCTTACCATTAACTTCTACTATAGAAAGAATGGAATTAAAATTATCATCATAAACTTTTTTTAAATTTTTATCTTCTTTTGGAAGATTAGGCTCATATTCATTTTCATAATTGAGCATAGAAATTTTCATATTTCCTAGATTAATTACAGAATCTTTTTTTGAAATATCTTGTATAACTTTAACATTATTTTCCTTTGCTGATTGTAAGGCTTTATCATATCCATATAAATTATCCCACAACCTAGCCTTATCAGTTATTCTTGAATCAGAATATCTTTTCAAATAAAGTTTTTCAGTAGGAATTTTTTTCATTACCTTATGACAAGCACCTATATGGTCGCTATGTGAATGTGTTACGATAATGAAATCGAATTTAGTAATGCCTAGCTCATTTATTTTATCAAATAATCTATCTTCAGTTATGTCATTAGGATTAGTAGTGATTCCTTTTCTAAAAGGATATTTTGGATTTGAACCGTCAGGATATTCATAATCCTCTCCGGTATCAATCATCGCAAAATGACCATCACTTTCTAAAATAATAGCATCTGAGCTAAGTGAAACAGTTATAACATGAATTCTATCTTGAGCAAAAATACTTTTTGGCAATATCATTAAACTAATAAAACATATAGTAAATAAAAAAATTTTTTTCAAAATAATCCCCTCCGCATTAAAAATAAATTTCAAAAGTATTTTATCACAGATAAATTTATATTTCAAGTAAGCAAAAAAATCACTATTTTCACAGTGATTTTTGATTGTTTATATAAAGATATCCACATCGAGTATTATTTTACAATTTTGTAATATATTCTTGAAGTTATTGTGTATATTATAAAGTATAAAACTGTAAAGGCTAATACGACTACCCCGAAGTTCATTGCAAATAGTTTTGAATTGTTTAATCCAAGTCCTTTTAGCATATTGTAAAGAATTGGAAATGCGAAGGCTGAATGTGTCATTGCAACGATGAGTGGTAAGAAGAATATCCAAAGTATTTGTGTTCTAAGGCTTTTTTTAATCATCTTGTCCGGAAGTCCTACATTTTTCATTATTTGGTAATTTTGTCTGTCCTCAAAGCCTTCTGAGATTTGTTTGTAGTAAGTTATTAAAATAGTTCCTGTTATGAAGATTAGAGAAATTATTGCTCCTAAGAATAAAAATCCTCCATTTATTTCATACATAATCTTTTTATTTATTTCTTTTGATGAAAAGCGTATTCTCATACCATCTTTTTTGTCTGTATCACGATAGGTAAAATTGTTTTGTAATCTTTCAAAAAATTCACCTTTATCTTTTACATTTTCGGTATCAAAAGAGAATCTTAGGTAATAAAAATATCCAGCTCCTTTTTCATACGCTTTTTCCATTTTGGCAAAAGTTTCATCGTCTTTTACTATAATTTTAATTGAATCGGCAGCTATGTGTTTTGGAGTTTCATCAGGGATTTTTACTAATTTGTAGTTTTGACCTGCTAATTCTAAATTATCAGGTTTGTAAAGACTTTTTAAATTTGATGAGTATAAAACTTCGTCATCTTTTAGAGTGTAATTTGTATTGTTTTTTTCGTTGTACTCATCTAGTATTTCAACGAATAAATATTGAGCTGTGGCTCTTTTTTTGCCTAGTGGAACAAGTTTTCCATTTTCATTTAAAACGGGTTGTAGGGAAATATGTTTGTAAATTTTCAAATCTTTAATTTTTTCGTCATTTTTTAGAATTGTATTTAGAAATTCAGTAACTTCTCTTTTTTTTCTATTTCCTATTTCAATCCAATCTTTCTGTCTATCATCGTCAATTTGAAATTCTACAAAAAAATCTTGAGGGTCGATTGACTTTGCAACTTCTTTTATTCCTGAGTTTATAGTCAAAGTTGAGGATAATGTAACGATGATTGAAGTTGCAAGGAGCGTAATACTTGCAAGTGAAACTGCATTTGACTTCATTCTGTATAACATTCCTGAAATTGAAAGGAAATTTTTTGCTTTGTAATATAAATTTCTATTTCTCTTTAACAGTTTTAAAATTAAAATACTAAAAGCTATAAATAGAAGATATGTCCCGAATATTACAAGAATAACTGCAGGAAAAAATTTGTAAAAGCTTTCCAATCTTCCTTCTGAAGTTATTGAAATATAATATCCGTAGCACAAGATGATAAAGCCTAAAGTTCCAAGGATAAATTTGCTTTTTGGCTCTCCCTCCGCCTTTTTTTGACTTGAAAGCAATTCGATAGGAGTTGATTTCCCGATTTTAAATATTGTCAATAAATATATAAAAATGAATGTAATTCCCAAAAAAGCGAACGTTAAAATAGCTGAAGGGGTTGAAAAGCCATAATCTATTACTTTTGCAGTTATATTTTTTGTTACTCTGTTGAGTATAACAAAGGATAATTTTCCTAAGACGAAACCACCAATTACTGAAAAAATACTAATTACAAAAAAGTTTAATATATATTCGATAAATACGATTTTTGCAATATGTTTTTTCTCTAAACCTAAAATTCCGTAGAGGGCAAACTCTTTATTTCTCCTCTTAGTTAAAAATCCATTTGCATATAAGATGAATATAAAAGTAAAAATTCCGGCTAAAATATTTCCAAATCTTATAAGCATAAGAATGTATTCAAAATTTTCTTCAACATATTTATTTTGTCCAAGAGATGACATTATGAAAAATAACGCACTCATAATACTACTTGCAATTAAAAATGGAGTTAATAATAAAGAATTAGCTCTCATATTTTTAAAAGCAAATTTAAAAGCCATTTTATTGTTCATAATCGTTCACCCCGTTTAACATAATTTGAGATTGATTTATTTTTTCTAAGAAAGTTAAATTATCATCGTCGCCTTTGTAAATTTCGTGATAAACTCTACCGTCTTTTATAAAAATTACCCTTTTAGCAAAAGAGGCACATTTCACAGAGTGAGTAACCATTAAAACAGTTTGACCATTTTTATTTATATCGCAGAAAGTTTTCATAACCACATCGGCAGATTTTGAATCTAAAGCTCCAGTTGGCTCGTCAGCAAGCAACAAGTCCGGTTTAGTTATGATTGCCCTTGCGATAGCAACTCTTTGCTTTTGACCACCTGAAACTTGATAAGGAAATTTATCCAAAAATTCACTTATCTTTAAAATAGGAGCAATCTCTCCGACTCTTTCGTTCAATTCTCTAGGCTTAACACCTGAGAGTACAAGAGGAAGATAGATATTATCTCTGTTTGAAAAAGAGTCTAACAAGTTAAAATCTTGAAAGACAAAACCCAGTTTTTCACGTCTAAAACTTGCAATTTGTGAATTGCTAAGAGAGCTGATATTCTTTCCTCCGATTAAAACAGTACCCTCTGTTGCCTTATCCAAAGTGGCAATTATATTTAAAAGAGTTGTTTTACCACTTCCAGACTCTCCCATAACAGCGATGAATTCTCCCTCCTCAACGGAAAAGTTTACATCTTTAAGAGCCTCAGTCTTAACACGACCCATTCCTCCATAAATCTTTTTTAAATTTTTAACATCTAATATATTCATAATTACCTCCAAAGTATTAATTTTGTTTACAATAATATTTTAGCAGATTTTTAAAAGCCAAACCTTTATCTAACATTACAAAAATAAAAATAACCTTACAATTTTGTAAGGTTATTGAAATGTTGGGGATAAAAACAGTTCTAACGACAAGGTTAGTATTAGACTATTTTTCAACTAAGTTAAAACTCTCGTCGATTAAGCTCTTGACTAAATTTAAATCAACATCTGAATCCAAAACAATTGAAATCCAGTATTTTTTATTCATATGGTAGGCAGGGAAAAAATGCTTTTTATCAATCAGACTTTCTATAAGTTCCGGATTAAGTTTTACATTTAAAACATCAATCTTTCCACTTTTATCAAGTCCCAAAGTCTTATAAGGAATGGACATAAAAATTCCATACCATTTTTTACTATTCGAAGTCTTTATCGTCGCATGATTATTATCTTCCCAAGGTTCTTCAGGAATTGTTCCGTATTTTTCCCTTACATAGTTTAGTAATATTTTTCTATAATCCAAAGATGTAAAACAGCTTTTTACAATATCCTCAATAAGTTCATTAACTTTTTTTCTAATTTGTGAAACGAATTTACCCTTGCTGTCTAAAACATTGAATAAAATATATTCTTCATTAAAAGGTAATTCAATAACATTTACCTCAAAAGAGTCCTTGCCTATTTTAACAATCACATTAAAATTTTCTACATCAATATCTGATTGTAAAATATAATAATCTCCAACCTTTGAAAAACCATATGCAATTGCAAGTTTAGAATTAAAAATATTTTTATCGAATATTTCATTGTAAAACATAAAAATCTCCTAATTAGTAAATAAACTTCAAAAATTTTTTAAAATTGCATAGAAAACAAAAAATTCACGTCAAAGTTCTTTGCAAATAAATTATCCCAACACGTCATTTCGACCGAAACGGAACATAGTGAAGTGAAGTGGAGAAATCTCAACTATTGCTTGTTTGCAATCAATAGTATTTATAAAAGAAATAAAAATTAAAATTTCTAAATGTATCTATGATACATTTACTTTTGCTAAAGCAAAAGTATGAGATTTCTCCACTCCGTTACACTCCGGTCGAAATGACGTATAAGGAGAAAACTTCGTTTAATATCTAGACGTTAAAAGTAAAGAAGTCTCAAATATTATTTAAAAGTTGCATTGAAAATTAAATATTTCACGTCATAGCACTTTGTAAAGAAATTTTCCTGACCACGTCATCTCGACCGAAATGAGTGAAACGAATGAAGCGGAGAGATCTCATTACAATTATTTGTTTACAAATAATTGTAAGTCCTGTAAAGGATTCGTATAAGAATCACCAATCTTCTGATAAATCTCTTAATTTAGGATTTACAGATTTAATCAAGACAAATTTTTTATCTCTATTCCACTTCTTCAACTGTTTTTCTCGAGCGATTGCATCTAAAGCATATTCTGTAGTTTCATAAAAAAGTAATACATTCAAATTATATTTTTTAGAAAAGCCATCAATTAATTTGTTTTTATGTTCATATAATCTTCTTTCAATATTTCTTGTGACACCAATATACAAAACATTTCTAAAATTATTAGAAATTATATATACATAAAACATAAAATTCTCCTAATCTATATTAAAATAGCTATCACAAAAATCAATCCACAATTTTTTATAATCACTATGAGATACAAGTTTTAAATCTTTTATTGTAAAAATATTTTTGTTTTTTGCTTGAGAAACAAAGTAGGCAGTATCCTTGTCAAAATCTGTTTCTATTGCATAAACATTTTTAAAATTTTTTAGCATAGCCATAAAAAGCCTTGTATGTCCGTCAACACATACATATTCGTCATTGTAATTCACGACTTGAATTACAATATCTTCCGACTTTTTTATAAAATTTTCAAGTGCATTGACTTTGTCTTTATCTACATAAAATTGAGATGGCTGAATTGTATTTATTTTCAATTTTAAAATATTTTCTTTTTCAAAGGAACAAATTTTTTTGTTTTCTTCATCAAAAAAATTAGTTATATGAGGTGAATAGTACCTAAATTCTTCAATAATTTTTTCAAAAAAATTACTATTTTTACCTCTAACAATAGCGCTATCATTTGAAATAATTTCTACCTCATAAGGCTTTTCATCAACTAAAAAAGCACCTCTCTGATTTAAAACAATTTGTGAGAATAATTCGTTTGTATAGTTATCAATCCTTTTGATTTTCATTTGTTTAAAATTCTCTCCTAATCCATATTGAAATAGACTTTTACAGTCGTTCCTTCGCCTATTTTTGATTCTAATAGTATTTTCTGTCCAAGTTTTTCCAAGATTTGTTTTACTAAAAACAGACCGATTCCGGTTGATTTTTGGTTTTGTCGTCCGTTAAAGCCTGAATATCCTTTGTCAAAAATTTTTGGAAGGTCGGATTCTTTTATCCCGATTCCGTTGTCCTTTATTTCAAGGTAATTTTCGTCTTTGTTAAAAGTTATTGAAACAACTCCGTTTTTACTGTATTTTATTGCATTTGATATAAGTTGCTCGATTACCACCATACACCATTTGCTGTCTGTAATTACTCTTGTATTCAGCTTTTTGTATTCCAGCTTTATATTGTTTGAAATGAAAAGAATCGCATATTTTTTGATTAACGGACTTATTATATCGTCTAAATTTACAAAAGAAATATCCATATCCGTATTGTGATTCATCATTTTTAGATAGCTTAAAGCCATATTTGTATAATCCTCAATGTAGATTAATTCTTTTTTTACATTTTTAGCATTTTCGTTTTCTACGTCGCTATCACAAATGAGTTTCCCGGCAGTTATCGGAGTCTTTATCTGATGAATCCAGATTAAAAAATATTCCTGTAATTCTTTTTCTTTTGCTAAAAATTCATTTCTAAGGCTTAAATTTTTCTTTTCCAAATATTTTATTTGCTGTTTTAAATTTTCTTCTCGATTGTGTAAAAATACCATAAATATTAAGTAGATGAAATAGAAGAAAACAATAATGTCAAAGGCTAAAAAATAGCCTTGCAGGTCTATATTTAAAAGTAAAAAAACAATCAAAAAAATAGATAATATTAGGATTGTAGCAACAGTTACGGGTAAAACTTTTACAAAATATTTTTTCAATTTATCCATTTTTTACTCCTTAAAATTTAGATAATATCCACTTCCTTTTTTAGTTTGGATAAAATCTTTCAACTCAATATCAAAAAACTTCTTTCTAAGTCTTGTTATATTAACCGCCAAAGTGTTGTCGTCTATATAATCATCTCCATGCCAACATTTTTCCATAATGGACTCCCTCGATGCAATAGAGCCTTTGGCTTTAAAAAGAGTTTCCAAGATTAATTTTTCTGTATTTGTCAATGAAATTTCTTTTTCTTTAAATTTTATTTTGTTTTTGTCAAGATATAGATAAACTTCGCCAAAGTTTAAAAAATCAATGTCTTTTGTGAAGTCGTAACTTCTTCTAAGAATCGCCTTAATCTTTGCCAAAGTAACATTCAAGTCGATAGGTTTTGTGATATAGTCGTCAGCGCCGAATTGAATACCCATAACAATGTCGATATTCTCGCTCTTTGAAGAAATGAAAATAATCGGAACATTGGAAAGCTTACGAATTTCTTCGCACCAAAAATAGCCATTATTGTATGGCAACATAATGTCCATTAAAACCAAATGTGGCTGGCAGTCCAAAAATTCTTCAACTATTTTATTAAAATTTGAAATACCACAAACTTCATAATTCCAAAGCAAAAGCTCCCTTTTTAGCATTTCAAAAATATTCTCATCATCTTCAACAATTAAAATCTTCACAAAATCACTCCTTTGTAATATTATATCATATTTCCATTCATATTAGTTATAAAGTAAATATGATGAAACTAATATAATTTTATACAATAACCATAAAATTATATTAGTTATATCACATTTCCAATTTAGATAATCTTTAAATGGTGAATATGATGAAATAAATACACTTTTACACAATGATAGTAAAACTGTATTTAATATCATATATGAGTAAATTAATGTAAATTTGTAATGTAATTAAAAAAATCTTAATATACAAAAAAGGCGATAAGTTAAACTTATCACCTAAATTTCAAATCCTTCTTTTCTTAATTTTTCTTCGAATTTTGTATCATCTATGTCAGTTCTCTTTCCTATAATTCTAAGTCCTGCAACTACAACAAATATTGCAACGGGTAGTATTACATACAAAGGTAATCCGAAACCAGCAGGGATATATCCACATAAAATAGTTATTATTGCAATATAAATCGCATAAGGCATTTGTGTCTTTACATGGTCGATATGATTGCAACTTGCTCCCATTGAGGATAAAATCGTAGTGTCGGATATTGGAGAACAGTGGTCGCCGAATATCGCTCCGGTTAAAACTGCTGAAGTTGAAACTATTATATAGTTCATATCAGGGGAAATTGAATGTGCAAGAGGTATTGCAAGTGGCATCAAAATTCCCATTGTACCAAAGGCGGTTCCCGTTGAAAAAGATATGATTGAGCCTAAAATAAATATTATGCTTGGCAATATGAATTTCGGTAAGGCTCCTGAAAGATAACTTATCAAGAATTTTGCCGTTCCAACTTCTTTTATTACAGAACTTAAAGACCAAGCTAAAACAAGGATAACTCCTGTAATTATCAATGTTTTCATTCCATTTATCCACTCATCAATCGACTCGGATAGAGTGTAAATATTTTTAACCTTAGCTAAGAAAATGGCAACTATTGATGAAAATACTGATGATTGGAAAAGAGCGTTTGAGGCGTCAGCTGATGAAAAACATTCTCTAATTGAGCTAAAAGAGAATGGATTTGTAGTTAAGTCCACGATTAATTCCTTATTTTCTCCAGCCAAAATTGTTGAATATCCACTGTAATAAAAAGCCATAAGTGAGCTTATGATAAGCACCCCGATTGGGATAATAGCATTCCAGATGCTAAGTTTTATTCCGTCTTTAGGTTTTAAATCATTCATTTGCTCGCTGTTTGTAGTTGTTTTTCCGTTGCCTTTTCTTCTTGCTATATATTCAACTTTTCTCATAGCACCAAACTCTCTAACCATTAAAGCGCTGGCAACGATAAAAATCAAAATTAAAATATTGTAAAATCTGTAAGGAATTGTGCTTAAAAATATACCAAAGGAATCCACTTCAATATTAAGACCATTAAAAGCATCGTGAATAAGTCCAACTTCAAGACCAATCCAAGTTGAAATGATTGCAAGACCTGCGATTGGAGCAGCAGTTGCATCGATAACAAAAGCAAGTTTTTCTCTTGAAATTTTTATTTTATCATAAACCGGTCGCATAATAGGACCTACGATTAGAGAGTTGGCATAGTCATCAAAGAAAACTAAAATTCCTAAAAGTATGGAAATGATTTGAGCTCCTTTTGAGGATTTTGCCTTTTTTGAAAGAGATTCGGCAACTGCTTTTGCACCACCCATTTTCCCAACCAAGTTTATAACTCCACCGATACATAAAACTTGCAAGATTATTCCTGCATTCCAAGGGTCAGCTAAAGAGTTTAAACAACGTGAGATTAAATCCATAAAAGCAAAAACAAGACTTGGCAAAAAGCTCATACCCGACCTGATTTGTAAAATTAATGAGCCGAATAAAATACCTAAAAATAGGGAAACGACTACATTCTTTGTGATAAAAGCTAAAACAATAGCTAAAAGTGGTGGAACTATCGTGATAATTCCATTTGCATTTACAAGCTCTCTAATTTGAGTTTCAAAAACATATACAAAAACAAAAATTAGAACAGCCGAAGAAATAAAAATTAAATTTTTTCTGTTCATATTGAACCCTCCTAAAAATATTTTGATAATTTGTTCATAGAGGATTCAATTCATAGGATAAAAAAACACCTCGAAGGACATTCGAGGTGTAAAATACATACTCCAATGATAGCCCAACACAATAAAAATCGTGACAGTCGAACACATATTCTGTGAACGCCCAGCAATATGACCCTAAAGCAAGCCATACACTTCGGCGAAAATTCCTTTCACTGTGGACGCTTTAATCCATTTAATCAGCTACTGATAAGTTTCGCTCCTCTATCTTCTATTAAATTATCTTAAAGCATTATACATCAAAAACAAAATAAAATCAAGTATTTTAAAAATAATATTTCACTTTGTAGCACTTTGCTTAACTTTAGCTACAAAATAGTAGTAGCTGTACCTTTAAGTGATGTTTTGCATCAGTTATATACTAAGGAAACCTTGTTGTTTAACGATAAAATTTATTCTATAAAAAAAGTAGGAATTTCCTACTTTTTTGTTTTTCCTATAAACTTTGAGCTGCTGTTATTATTGCAAGTTTGTAAACATCTTCTTCGTTACAGCCTCTTGAAAGGTCTGAGATTGGTTTGTTAAGTCCTTGTAAGATTGGGCCTATTGCCTCAAATCCACCAAGTCTTTGTGCAATTTTGTATCCTATGTTTCCTGATTGTAAATCCGGGAAGATAAATACATTTGCATATCCTGCAACTTTTGAACCTTTTGCTTTTTGTTCTGCAACTGATGGAACTATACTTGCATCAAATTGTAGTTCTCCGTCCAATGCTAATTCAGGAGCTAATTCTTTTGCTATTTTTGTAGCCTCTGCAACTTTTTCAGAGAATTCGTGTTTTGCAGAGCCTTTTGTTGAGAAACTAAGCATCGCAACTTTTGGGTCGATTCCAAAAATTTCGGCAGTTTTTGCAGTTTCAACAGCTATTTCAGCTAATTGTCTAGCCTCTAATGTAATATTTATCGCTATGTCGGCGAATACATATCTTTCTCCATTTTTTCCAAGCATAACCATTGCTCCACTTGTTCTTGAAACATTTGGTTTAGTTTTTACGATTTGTAAAGCAGGTCTTACTGTATCTCCTGTTGAGTGAATTGCACCACTAACCATTCCGTCAGCTTTTCCAAGTTGTACTAACATTGTTCCGTAGTAATTTACGTCTTTTATAAATTCAACGGCTTGTTCTTTTGTGTTCTTTCCTTTTCTTAACTCTACGAATTTATCAACCATTTCGTCAAAATCACTTGCTTTTAATGGGTCGATAATTTCTATATCATCAATAGAAACATTTAATTTTTCGGCAGTTTTTTTAACTTCTTCAACATTTCCCAACACTATCGGAGTTATAAGTCCGTCTTTTTTTAATCTAACACAGGCTCCTAAAACTCTTGCATCTTCTCCTTCCGGAAAAACAATTTTTTTGTTTGTTCCTTCGATTTTTCCAACTAATTCTTTAAAAATATCCATAATTTCCTCCTACATTATAACTTCAATTTTTTTATCACTTATTGCAAATTCAACCTCATTAATTCCCGTCATATACTCTCCGTCAAAGTTTATTTCAATATTTTCTGAGAAAATTTTGATTTTCTTAGCCTTGAAATATGAGGTAATGTCCTCCTTAACATGAGTTGCATTTACAATTGTTTTTATCTTCTTTATTATATCAAATTTTGACTTATATTTGATAGCACATATATCAAGAAGTCCGTCATACATATCGGCCAAAGGCAATATATTTATCTTTCCACCGTATTTGCTACCAATCCCAATAGCTATTAGAAAATAGTCGTCTTCATATTCTACATCATCAACGATTATTCTGTATCTCTTTCTCTTGTGTTTGAAAAGAGCCAAAACTATTGCAATTTTGTAAGAAAGACCACTTTTTATAAATTTTTTGACTTTTAAAGCACAATCATTAACTTCTGCATCAAAACCGACAGATGCAATGTTGAAAAACGACTTGCCTAAAAATTCTCCATAATCGACAAATCTTGTTTCACCCTTTATGATTCTTTCCATACAGATTATAAAATTACAAGTTTCGCCTAAACTGTTCATATAGTCATTTCCCGTACCTGCAGGGATTACACCAAGTTTAAGATTGTTTTTTACAACCACATTTCCAACTTCATTTATCGTTCCGTCGCCACCCACTGCAATTAATTCTGTAAAACCGTCTTTGACGGCATTTTCTGCTATTAAAACGGAATCTCCCTCTTTTGAAGTGCATTTGATTTCATATTCAAAATTTAATTTTTTACCCCTAAGATACTCTTCGATACCCTCTTTAAAATCAAATTTTTTAAAACCTGAGGCGTTCGGATTTAAAATAAACATTAACTTTCTCATTTTCTTTCTAAAGCCGTCCTTAGTGCTGTTTGTTCTTCTTTTGACAACTCTTGAGTAACAGAGCCTGCCTTTACTTCTTTTGCGTAAGTTATACAACTTTCTCTTCCGTAAATTGTAGTTAGCAATAGTCCGTTATTAAAGCTGTCCAACATAGCGATTGAGTAAGATAGTTTATTTTTTAAATCATAAAAAGCATCATATTTTACAAATCCGATTTTTTGGATTGAAAAGGCTGATTTGTTCTTTGCAAGTTCAATTTCAGACTTGAACTCATCAACTTTTTTGCTAAGCTCAAAAATATCTGAAGAATGTGCTTGAACCAATTCTCCCATATTCAAATCACCACGTCCTCTTAAAAGCATATCGTATTTTTTCTTTTGCAAACTTAATTTTTTATTAATTTGGTTGAATGTATATGCTATAAATATAAGGACAAATAACACTAATATTAAAAATATGCCTGAATATGAATTTAAAAATTCTAATATTGCATTCACTATTTTTTATTCCTTTCTATTATACTAATTAAAGCATTTACACAAGTTTCAATTTCTTCAATGGTATTAAAATACCCAAAACTAAAACGGACTGCACCTAATTCTTCAGTTCCAAGGCTTTTATGTGCAAGTGGTGCACAATGAAAACCCGGTCTTGTATAAATGTCGAATTCATTATTTAAAATGTAGGAAACCTCAGAGCTGTCCATATCTTTTATATTTAAGCTGACAACGGCACCTTGTCTGTCGTCTAAAGTTCCATACAAAATAATATCCTCATTATCTTTTAACAATTCTATAAAATGATTTTTTAAACTTATCTCGTGATTTCTGATATTTTCAAGCCCAACTTCGTTTATAAAGTCAATTCCCTTGCCTAGAGCCACGATTCCAAGACCGTTAGGAGTTCCACTTTCTAAGCTGTCAGGGTACAATTCAGGTTGGTCGATACTATGTGAATAGCTACCCGTTCCACCTTGTTTTAATGATCTTACTTTAATTCCTTCTTTTATATATAGAGCACCCGTTCCCATTGAACCGAATAAGGCTTTATGTCCCGGAAAAGCAAGCAAGTCTATATTCATATCTTGAACGTCAATATCCAAAACTCCGATAGATTGTGCAGAATCTACAAGATAAATTATATTTTTTTCTCTACAAAAAGCACCAATGCTCTTTATATCTACAATAGTTCCAAAAACATTGGACATATGAGTTGTTACGATTAATTTTGTATTTGACTTAACGGCATCAAAGATTTTTTGTGTATCCACATAGCCATGCTCATCTGCATATACAATGCTTAAATCGATTATACCGTCTTTTTTTAGCTGATTAAGAGGTCTTAAAACGGAATTATGCTCCATAGAAGTTGTAATCACATGGTCGCCCTTTTCTAAAACCCCCTTTATCGCCAAATTAAGACTGTCCGTACCGTTAAAAGTAAAGATTACATTAAGTGGCTCAGTTCCGTTTATAAGTTTACAAATTTTTTCTCTAGTTTCGTATATTTCTAAATCCATTTTCATAGCAAGTTTATGCCCACTACGACCGGGATTTCCTGCGTAATATAAAGAACATTCCATAATTTTGTCAGTTACTACTTTAGGCTTAGGAAAAGTAGTAGCTCCATTATCTACATAAATCATATTAATCCTCCAAATCGTAAATATTCATCAAACTGTCAATTATTCTTTGCAAATCTGCCTCATTTAGATAGTCAATTTCTATTTTTCCACCTTTTTTCTTAGCGTGAATTTTAACCTTCGCGTCCAAAACTTCAGTTAATCTCTCGCAAATATCTTTTACAAAAATATCTTCGCTTTTATTTCTAGTTTGTTTTGCCTTTTTCTCAACATCTCTAATATTTACTTCCTTAACTAATAATTTTTCAAGATATTTCTTTCTTTCATCTTCATTTTCTAAAGAAAGTAAAGTTCTTGCCTGGCTGGAGCTTAACTCTCCACGAATTAAATATTCTTTTATATAGTCGGATAGATTTAAAAGTCTTAAATTGTTTGCAATATATGACCTGCTCTTTCCAATTATTTCGGATAATTCTTGTTGAGTAAGTTTATATTCCTCCATTAGAGTTTTTAGGGAAATTGCCTCCTCAATAGGATTTAAGTCCTCTCTTTGTATATTTTCGACTAATGCAAGTTCTCTTGCCTTTCTATCATCAACATTTTTTACAACCACAGGTACTTTTTCAAGACCTGCAAGTTTTGAGGCTCTAAATCTACGTTCCCCTGCTATTATTTCGTATTTAGCTCCAACTTTTCTAACAACTATCGGTTGGATAACTCCGTCCGCTTTGATTGAGTCTGCCAACTCTTTTAAACTGTCGTCATCAAAGTTTTTTCTAGGCTGGTCTTCTCTTGCTACAAGTTTATCCAAATCAACAGTTAATAAATTTTCATCAGTAATAAAGTCTTCTTCTCTTAAAAGAGAGCCAAGACCTCTACCTAATCCTTTTTTCTTCATCACTTCCTCCTATTTTTAATTAATTCCTTAGCTAAAGATAGGTAACTTTCAGCCCCTTTAGAATTTTTATCATAATAGATTATACTTTCTCCAAAACTTGGCGCCTCAGCAAGACGAATATTTCTAGGAATAACAGTCTTAAATAATTTATCTTTGAAATAATTTTCCGTTTCGACCTTAACATCGTCAGATAGATTATTTCTTGAGTCGTACATTGTAAGGAGAACTCCCTCAATTTCAAGTTCAGGATTTAAACCTTTCCTTATTATATTAATAGTATTCATAAGCTGGCTAACTCCCTCAAGTGCATAATATTCACATTGAATTGGAATAAGCACACTTTGAGATGCAACTAAAGAATTTATACTTAAAATACTTAAAGACGGAGGACAATCTATCAGAACATAATCATAATTTTGAGGAATTTTTTCTAATTCACTTTTTAATAAAAATTCTTTCTTATCAGCACTTAAAAGCTCAATTTCAAGACCACAAAGGTCTGAATTTGAAGGAATTAAGTCAACATTTTCAGATTTTGTCTTATAAATAATTTCATTTATGTCTTTTTCTCCGGTTAGAACGTCATAAACAGTAGCATTAACATCTTCAACACCTAAGCCTGAAGTTGAATTGCCTTGAGGGTCCATATCTACAACCAGAACTTTTTTCTTGTTAAAACCCAAAGCCGATGCTAAATTTACAACGGTTGTAGTTTTTCCTACACCACCCTTTTGATTAAAGACAGAGATTATTCTCATTTCTTTTTTCTTTTTAAAAGCATCAAAAATTTTCATAATATCTTCCTTTTATAATTAATATACCTTTATATACTTAAAGCTATATTAATTATACCATATTTTCTTTTAAAAAGTTTAAATCCAAATAAAAATTTATAAAATGTTTCACGTGAAACATTCGGTTTTGTTTTTTATGAATAATATTCTTGTGATAGCACTTGATTAAAAACGTCATTAAATGATTGAATAAAAAATAGAAATTAAATTCTTTAAATTGTTTCACGTGAAACATTAAAAACAACAAAAAACAATTTTTGTAACCGATTTGTAACTTTTTGTAATTTTTTTGTAACTTTTTGTTGACTTTTTTCAATGCTTGTTGTAAAATAAGTCTATAAGTTAGGAGGTAATTATGAAACTAAAAAAAGTGTTAACAACATCTATGTTATGTGCATTAGTTTGTACTGCTTTACCGGTAGCAAATTCTTATGCAGATGAAATGGAAAAGGTTGAAGTTAAAATTCATAGTACAAGTATTGAAGAAATAAACAATTCGATAAGTAATAAATCAGAAAATTTTGTTACGGCTCCTTCTGTTTTAGGATTACAAAAATTATCAAATAGAAATGATATATATTCATTAGTTACTGAAGAAGATACTATAATGCCGGAATTAGAAGAAAATTCTTTTTACATAAAAGAAGATGTTGAATTAAAACCTGTTTTAGCCGAAACAGAAACACCAATAGCAAAGATTGAAAAAGGTGCTGTTGTTAAGGTTGAAATGAGTGGGGATAAAAAGGCAACTGTTTCTGTTGATGGAAAAGTTGGGGTTATAGACGTTTCAGTATTAACTAAAGAAAAAGTTGAGCCTGAAAAGAAAGAAACTGAAGTAAAACCTGAAGAAAAACCTGAAGAAAAGAAAGAGAAAGAAAAAGCTGAAACTCCAAAGGTGGAAGAAAAGAAAGCGGAAGAACCTAAACAAGCTCCTGTTAAAAAAGTAAGTCTTTATGCGACAGAAACTTTAAACGTTAGAGCTGAACAATCAGCAACTTCAAACAAACTTGGACTTTTATCAAAAGGTGAAAAAGTCAACGGTATTGATAAAGGAGACTGGGTAGAATTTGAATTTAACGGACAAACTGCTTATGTTATAAAATCATATCTTTCTGAAACTAAACCGGTTGTTGAACAACCAAAGGTAGAAGAAAAAGCTGAAACTCCAAAGGTAGAAGAAAATAAAACTCCAGCGCCAAAACAAGAAAATAAATCTTATAGCGCTGATATTGAAACAGTTGTAGATATTGCTTTAGCACAAGTTGGAAAGCCTTATGTTTGGGCAAGTGCTAATCCAAATGTTGGATTTGACTGTTCAGGTTTAGTATATTATGCTTACAAACAAGTTGGAATTAATTTAAGTAGAACATCATATACTCAAATTAATGACGGTACTAGAATTTCAGCATCAGAATTGAGAAAAGGTGATTTAGTATTCTTTAACAATGGTGGAGATAGTGTTGGACACGTTGGAATCTATATTGGAAACAATAAATTCGTTCACGCATCAAGTCCTGGAACAGGTGTTATCGTAAGTAATCTTTTTGGAAGTTACTTTGGAAATACATTCTGTGGAGCTACAAGAATTATAAAGTAATTAAAAAATAACTATGAATTGAAAGACGGTTTTTACACCGTCTTTTTCTATTGGAATTTGATAAGTAATTAAAAATAAAATTTTAATAAAAAAATAAAATTACACAAAAAAACGAGGGCAAAAACACCCTCGTTTTTTAAATATTTTTCATTAATTCATATAATTACATCAAAAACATATAAAATTTAAAATAAGTCTAATTTTTTACGATTTTAAACTATTACCCTTATTTCTTGCAAGATTGAATCCTATTGTACCAATTAGTACTGCAATTATTCCTATGTGATCATAAATTGTTAGCAAATCTCCAAAGATAAAAACTCCAACTAATATATTTACAACCGTTGTTACATTTTGAAATAGAGAAACTGTTGTTGACTCTAAATGTGAAAGAGAAAAAGCTACAAGTATCATAGTTAAAAATGTAGTTATGACTGAAAGATAAAATAATGAAATCAAAAATTCTACATTTGTAAATCCGTTAAAAAATAAATGCAAATTTTTATTCATTATTCCATCTCCAACTGCAACTACATTAAAAAACACAAATCCACATAAATTAACTACATAAGCTATTTGAATAGGGGAGTATTTGCTTGATATTTTTCTAACAAATACATTATATATCCCAAATGCCCCTGCTGAAATTAAAATTATAATATTTCCAAGTAAATTAAAATCCGCACTGTTTGAATCTTTCATTAAGTTTATAAAGGCTATTCCTAAAATAGAAAGAATCATAAATAAAAATTGTTTTAAATTGTTTTCTTCTTTTATGAATATTTTTGCAAATATAAATGTTAAAATCGGAGTAAGTGCATAGATTATTCCTGATTGTGATGAAGTAACCATTGTGTAACCGACTGTTTGGTTTAAGAAAAATATAATCGGAAACGCTAGACTAAGTGGGGCAATGCGTTTTAAATCTTCCATTTTTATTTTCAAACTTTCTTTTTTAAAAAGCATAAATAATATCATACAGATTAATGTTACTGTAAATCTATGAGCCAATAAATTTATGGTATTTGTACTTTTTAACGCTATATTTATGAATAAAAATGAAAAACCTATAGAAACAGATTGAATAAGCATTGCTAAATATGATTTTATTTCGTTACTCATAATACCTCCTCTATAAAGTTTTCTTCTTTATTTGTCCCATATTCCTTGGGAATTTTTCAGAAGTTTTTTCTATTTTTCTTATAATTAAAATATTTCTTTCAGAAGTTTCTCCGTTTTGTGAAATTTTAAAATTCAAAACTTTTTCCAATTTGCAATTTAATTTTTTTAATGCGTTTTTAGAATTTTCAACTTCTTCAAGATATGACGGACCTTTCATCGCAAGGAAAAGTCCACCAACTTTTAAAAACGGGATTGTAAATTCTAAAAGTAAAGAAAGAGATGCAACCGCTCTTGAGCTAACTATATCAAAATTTTCTCTATAGCCTTCTTGTCTGCCAACTTCTTCTGCACGTCCATGAATTGCAGAAATGTTTTTTAAATTCAAATCACCAATTACAATATTTAAAAATTTGATTCTTTTATTCAAACTGTCAAGCATTGTTACATTTAATTTCTCGTTATAAAGTTTAAGTGGTATTGCGGGAAAACCGGCTCCTGTTCCAACGTCTAAAACTTTTTTATCATCTTCAAAAAATCCCGTTTTTGTAAGCAATAGGCAATCTAAGAAATGTTTTATATTCATCGATTCTTCGTCAGTTATTGCCGTTAAATTTATTTTTTCATTCCACTCAACAATTAACTTTCTGTAAGTTTCAAATTTTTCTAAAGCCTCATCACTTAAAATTATATCCTCTTTTTGGGTCAAAGTTTTTAAATTATCCATTTTTTCTCCTCATGGTTTCAAGATGTATAAGCAAAACATTTATATCTGCCGGGCTAACTCCTGAAATTCTACTTGCCTGTCCAACTGTTTCGGGTCTGAATTTTGAAAGTTTTTGAACAGCCTCGATTCTAAGACCTGATAGGGAATTGTAGTCGATATTTTCAAGTTTTTTGTTTTCAAGTTTTTTGAAAGCCTCAATTTGATGACTTTGTTTTTCGATATATCCCTCATATTTTATCATAGTTTGGACTTGCATTTTAATTTCTCTGTCCAAAGGCTCACGAGTTGTATCCAAGTCTTTTATCATTTCGTAGTCAAGCTCAGGTCTTTTGATTAAATCGTAAAGACTAACAGCTGTTTTTAGTTTCATACTTCCTAAGGATTCCAAAGTGTTATTGATATTTTCCTTTGGAGTTAGGATATTTTCTTTTAATCTTTTGATTTCATTTTCGATTAAATTCTTTTTATTTATACATTTTTCAAAACGTTCTTTAGTAGCAAGACCTATGTTAAAACTCTTTTCTGTAAGTCTTAAATCTGCATTGTCTTGTCTTAAAGAAAGTCTGTATTCAGTTCGTGAAGTCATCATTCTGTAAGGCTCATCAGTTCCTTTTGTAATCAAATCGTCAATCAAAACACCGATATATGCATCACTTCTTGTAAGAATAAAAGGCTCTTTTCCTAAAATATTCAAAGACGCATTTATTCCGGCAATGATACCTTGACTTCCCGCCTCTTCATATCCCGAGCTACCATTTATTTGTCCGGCAAAGAAAAGATTTTTAATGTCTTTGTGTTCAAGTGTCGCTCTTAAGATAGTAGGGTCGATACAATCGTACTCAATCCCATAAGCAGGACGCATTATCTTAACATTTTCAAGACCTAAAATGCTCTTATACATTTGTTTTTGCACCTCAAGAGGTAGGGTACTGCTAACCCCTTGAACATACATTTCGGCCGTATCCAAGCCCTCAGGCTCAATAAAAACTTGATGCTCATCTTTTTCGTTAAAGCGAACAATTTTGTCCTCAATAGACGGACAATATCTAGGGCCGACACCCTTAACAATACCCGCATACATTGGACTTCTATGAAGATTATCCTCGATAATTTTTTTAGTTTCCAAAGTCGTATAAGTCAAAAAGCAATCTTCCTTATGATTTCCAATATCCTTTCCCTCATTCATAAAAGAAAAGGGAATTATATTTTCATCGCCTTTTTGAATATCCATTTTTGAATAGTCGATACTATCTCTATGCACTCGGGCAGGAGTTCCAGTTTTGAAACGTCTAAGAGGAATACCTAAATTCTTTAGACTTTCGCTTAAAAAAGCCGAACATTTCCAGTTGTTTGGACCACTTTCATAACAATTTTCTCCCATTAAAATCATAGATTTTAAGTAAGTGCCCGTACAAACTATAACAGCTTTTGCAGGGAAAATCTCGTTTGAAGTAGTCAAAACTCCTGTTATTTCATTGTTTTCAGTTAAGATTTCCTTAATCTCTGCTTGAATTAAGTCTATATTTTTTTCGCTTTCCAAAACTTTTTTCATCTCTGTGTGATACATTTTTTTGTCTGCCTGAACACGCAAACTGTGAACGGCAGGACCTTTCGAAGTATTTAACATTCTGGATTGGATAAAAGTTTTGTCGATATTAATCGCCATTTCTCCACCAAGAGCGTCGATTTCACGAACTAAATGTCCCTTTCCTGTACCACCTATATTTGGATTGCAGGGCATATCTGCAACTGAATCCATACTTATTGTAAGAATCGCTGTTTTAAGACCAAGTCTGCTACTTGCAAGACCCGCCTCACAACCGGCATGTCCAGCACCGATTACAACAACATCATATTTTTCATCTATAAAATTTGTCATTTTTTCTCCTTAAAAATTTAAATAAATATACATATTATATTGTACCATATTTTTGTAAAAATTTCATAGAAAAATTATCGTTATATATTTATAGAAATCTTATTTTTTTTCTATGGAATTTCATCATTTGTTATTTCTTTAGTATTGACAATCATTCTTAAATCGTATAAAATGTTTTTGTTAGTTTATGCTAATTTTATTTTATTTTTAGGAGGAATTATATGAAAATTTTTAAAAGGGTAATATCTTTTGTGGTATTTTGTTCTTTGATTTTTACAAGTTTTAGTGGTGTTTTTGCTACTGAAAGTAATTCTTTAGATTTTCGAAAAAAGATAGAAGATTTAAAAGATTACAAAGATGACGATTTTGTCGATGCAATTATCAAATTGAAAAAACAAGTTGATGTTTCAAAAATTAAAGATGTTGTTAAAAAAGAAAATGTTAATGCATCTAAGGAAGAAATTCAAAATGAGATAAGAAAGGATATGGTAGATAAGTCTATAAAGTTAAAAGAAGATAGTCAAAAGTCTATTATAGAAATTCTTGAACGTGGTAAAAAAGATGGTAATGTAAAGAATTATGAACAATTTTTTATTATAAATTGTATAAATGTAGTTTGTAAAAAAGAAGTTTTGGTTAAGATTTCAAAAATGTCTGATGTAGAAAAGATTTCTATTAATAAAAAAGTGAAGATTCCAAAGCTTCCAAATAATGTTCCTGAAGATAGAAATGCTCTTTTTAGTATGGAAAAAAAGCATATCCCTTGGAATTTAAAGATGATTAGTGCAGATAAGGCACAAAAAGAAGTTGAAAATTCTAATAACGATGTTGTTGTTGCAGTAATTGATTCTGGTGTTGATGGAAGTCATCCTGCAATTAAAAATAATTATAGAGGAAATGACCAAAATTTAAAAAAATATTCTTGGTATAATGTTGTAACTGAAAAGACTGGAGATAAAGAAGAACCTTATGATGATAGAGGACATGGGACTCATGTTTGCGGAACTATCTTGGGCCAAAGAGAAAACTCTCTTTTAGGTGTTTGTCCAAGTGCTAAGTGGATGGCTGTAAAAGTTTTTGATTCAAATGGTGAAACAGATAATGCTAAGCTTTTAAAAGCTGGTGAATGGATTATGGCACCTAAAGATGAAAATGGTACACCTCATCCAGAAATGGCTCCAAAAGTTGTAAATAACTCATGGGGTGGTAATTCAACAGATGGATTTTATCAAGATATGGTTAAAAAATGGAGAGAAGCAGGAATTTTTCCTGTATTTTCTGCAGGGAATGTAAGTCAATTTAATGATGGAGGGGAGGATTCTATAGGGACACCTGCTTCATATCCAGAAGCTTATGCAGTTGGAGCTATTAGACAAGATGAAATAGTTGCAAAATTTTCTCTAAGAGGGAAATCTAACTATACAGAAAATTTTAAGCCGGATATTGTTGCGCCTGGAGTTAATATTTTATCTTCAATTCCTGGTGGAAAATATACAATTTATACTGGAACTTCTATGGCAAGTCCTCATGTTACAGGTGTTGTTTGTTTGATGCTTAAAGCTAATCCAAATTTAAGTGTTGATCAAATTGAAAAGATTTTAAATGAAACTGCAACACCTTTAAAAGACAATAACTATACAACAACTCCAAACCATGGTTATGGGCATGGAAAAGTTGATGCTCTTAATGCAGTTAAGCTTTCTGTAGGTCAACAAAAGGGAAAAGATATAGATATTTCAAATATGAAACTTTTACAAGGTCGTATTCTTACAAAGGGAGTGGATAATGAAAAACCAGTTATAAATCACACTCCGATTAGTAAGATTTTTACAACATATAAAACAACTTTTGATGCAAATGTAAAAGATAATGTTGGAGTCGATAGTGTAAAACTTTATTTAAATGTTGGTAGTGAATATAAATCTTATGATATGCAACTTAAAAATGGAAATGGACTTTCTGGTTATTATAGTATAAATGTTCCAGTTAGTACATTTAAAAATGTTAAAAATGGAAAATATTATATCGAAGCTACAGATATTAATAAAAAAATAACTAAGAGCGATGAAATTTCTTTTGAAGTTCAAAATGGAATTGGAATTGGTTATACACAAGATTTTGAAAAAGATACTTCAGGTTTTGAGTTGGGCGGACAATCAAAATTATTTAAATGGGGAAATATTAAAAAAGATGAAGCAAATAAAAAATTAATAGGGATAGAACCTTATAAAAATGTTCGTGGAAATTCTATTTTTGTTATGCCTCCAATAGATTTAACAGAAGAAACTAGAAATCCGGCTTTAAGTTTTAAACATTTTTATGACCTTGGAAATTACGAATCTGCCTTTTTTGATACTGCTGAGGTTTGGATTGCAGAAGCTAAAGAAGATAGTGATCCGGATAATTTAAAATGGGAATTAAAAAGAATTTATAAAAATTCTTCAAAAGAAAAGTGGGCCTATGAATACATTGACCTTTCAGCTTACAAGGGTAAGAAAATTTGTGTAATGTTTGGATTTAGACCTAATGGAGAATATAAAAGTAGTGGTAATGGTTGGTATATTGATGATATAAAAATAGAAGAAGCATCAAAAGAAATACCACAAACTCCAAGTAAAGATTTAAATTTAAATAATAAAAAAGATGGTAAATTAACTTACACATTTTCTCCTATAAAAAATGAAAAGATTACATCTTATGAATTATATAGAGCAACAAATGAAAATGGACCTTTTGAACTTATAAAAAAAGTTGAAAAAGGAGATTCTAAAAATGGATTTGGAAAATATTCTATTGATTTAGTTGATACTCCAAAGCCACAAAAAGGAACTTATTATTACTATGCTGTTGCAAAGATTGGTGAAAATAAAAGTGAACCTTCTAAAATTTTATCTCATACTTTTACAGAAGGGAAAGAATTCAAAAGTTTTGATTTTGAAAAAGAACAAGATGGATGGACTAGTGTAGAAAGTGATAAAGAAACGAAATGGGATTTTGGTAAATTAGAATATGGAGATCAATATAGTACAGAATATAAAAAACCTACTATTAATCAATCCTTAGGTAAAAATGACGGTATGAATGTTTGGGCGACAAATTTAAATGATCATAGAAAGCCTAACACAAAATATTCACTTATCTCTCCAACTATGGACTTGTCAACTTTAAAAGATGCTACGCTTTATTACCAAAACTGGTTTGGTTCAAGTGGAAAAAGAAAAATTGATGATTATGGTTCATATAATCAAGATATAGGAGAAATTTATTTTTCAAAAGATGATGGACAAACTTGGGATAAAGTTTATACTTTAGATGAAAATGAAGTAGATAAGCATATAAAACATGCTTGGTTTACAAATGGTGTTGAAATTAAAAAAGAATATTTAACAGATAAATTTAAAGTTAAATTTGTTCTTGATGCAGGAAGTGATAAAGGAAATGCAGATCCTGAGCAATGCGGAGGTTGGTATATTGACGATGTTACTATAAATACTAAAGATGTAAAAAATGACAATATATCTCCATTTAAGCTTTTAAATATGGAAAATTTAAGTGAAGAAAACAACAAAAAAGATATACTTTCATTAGTTGGAAAAATTACAATTAAAGAAACAGGAAAAACTGTTAATACAGAAGCCGGAACAGGTAAATTTAGTATAAAGCTTCCGGCCGGTAAATATACTGTAGTAGCTAGTGCAGATGGCTATAAGGACAAAGAAGAAGTTATAGACCTTACAAATGATGTAAATAAAGATTTTTATTTAGATAATTTTAAAAAAGTTTCTATATCAGTTAATGTAAAAGATTCTAATTATGAGTCAATAAAAGGAAATGTAAAACTTTATAAAGAGGGAAAATTAGAACCTATAGCAGAAAAAAACGGAGAAACTGTTAGATTTACAGACTTAACATCTGGAAATTACACTTTAGTTGCAACAAGCGATGGTTATAAAAGATTAGAAAAAAATATTAAAATTCCTGGAAATGGAACTGTAACTATGTCTTTAGAAAAAGTTTATTCAGAAGGTCAGTTAAATGTAGGTTATACAGATGAAAACGCAACTACGCTTTCAGGAATGGACCTAAAGGATAGAGCATTTGCAAATAAAATTTCAAATGATAAACTTGTAGATATAAAAGAAATTTCATATTTTATTACAAAAACTAAAGATGTAGATTTAGCTAATAGTAAATATAGAATTTCTATTTATGATAAAAATACTGAAGATGAACTTCCTGGTAATATTTTATTTTCAAAAGATTTAACATTTGAAAAAGAAGGCTGGAACAAACTTTCTATTTCAAATGTTCAAGTAAATGGTGATTATTACATTGCATTTACAAAACTAGATGGAGAAATTGCACTTGGAATGGATGATGGTAAAGATGGAATTAATTCTTTCCAAATGTTTAACAGTGCTTGGGATGAACCTGAAACTAAAGGAACATATATGATAGGAGCCAAGGTTAATACACTATCTGATAAAGAAGTGAAACAAGTTACAATTAGTTTTGATAAAAACGGTGGTAGTGGAGAAATGCAAGCTGTAAAAGTAAAAGCTAATGAAGATTATAAATTACCAGAGTGTACTTTTACAGCTCCGGACAATCAAGAGTTTGACGCTTGGCAAGTAAATAATGAAAGAAAAAATGTATCAGATACAATAAAAGCAGATAAAGATTTAACAATAAAAGCTCTTTGGAAAGATAAGAAAAATGAAAATCCACAAGAAGAAAAACTTGACCCTATAATGCCAAATCCACTTTTAATGACTACAAATGTAAATGATTTTACTCATTTTATAACTTATTCTAATGATAATAAAACAGATGAGTATTTAAAATCAGTCCAAAAAGTTATTGTAAATCACAAAGGAAAGATAAGTGAAATAACTGATGTTAAAGGCTTTGACTCTACAGATTTCGCATCTAATCCAAATAAAAAACTACAATTTTCATTTACTGGAAAATTAGATAAAGATGATACTATAACTATTGTTTCAAGTAAATATAAAAATGTTGTTGTAAAAATAACAATGGATACCCTTGTCGGAAATGACATCTATTACTCAATAAGTGCAAATATTGAAGGTAAAAAGGTAGTTTATAAAGTTACTTTTGATAAAAATGGTGGTAGTGGAGAAATGAAAGATGTAGAAGTTGAAAATGGAGGAATTTTTACAGTTCCACAATGTACTTTTACAGCACCTTCAGGTATGGAGTTTGATAGTTGGGAATATATGAATGAAAAAACAGAGGTAGGACATCAATATCAAATTACTAAAAATATAACAATAAAAGCTCTTTGGAAAGAAAAATTAACTAAAAAAGCTACAATTACATTTGATAAAAATGGTGGTAGTGGAGAAATGCAAGAGGTTAAAAAATTAGTAAAAGAAGAATATGAACTTCCTGTTTGTGAATTTTTAGCTCCAAGAGATATGGAATTTGACGCTTGGGAAATTAACGGAAAAAGACATCTTCCAGGAGAAAAAATTACCATAAATGAAGATATAACTCTAAAAGCTTTATGGATAAAAGAAGATAAATCAAAAGAGCCTAAAGAACCACTACTTGGAGAAATTTCATCTGAAGATTCATCAGCTATGAAAGTTAATTGTATTAATTCAATCGGCTATAAAAAAGAAGATAGTGAATATGTAAATAAAATAAATCTTATAACTATAAGAAGAAATGGAAAAGAAATAAAACATTATCTATTTACAAAAGAAGATGGAAAATATAAAAATCTTGATAAAACTTTAGATAAGGTAAGTATTGCATTTAAGGATAAAACTTTCTTTAATAGAGATGATGAAATTATAATTTCTGCAAGAGGATATAAAGATTTAAAACTTCATATTATATCAGCTGATGATATGGTAATGAGTGCTTTATATACTACAGAAATTGTATCAACTGTTAAGTTTGAAACTTTTGATGGAAGTAAAATTGATGATCAAATTATAAAAGTTAATCTATTAAGTGCAAATAAATTAGCTAAAGTAGAAGATCCTACTAAAGATGGTTATACTTTTAAAGGTTGGTATGAAGATAGAGAATTAACAAAAGAGTTTGATTTTAATAAAAAAATAATAACAGATACTACAATTTTTGCAAAATGGGTTAAAAATACACCAAATACACCATCTGAAGAAAAAAATATAGAACTTGAAGTTAAAAATGTTACAATACATCAACACGATACATTAGATCTTAAATCATTAATCGTTAAAGCAAAAGATAATAAAAACAACGATTTAAAAGAACAAGTTGAAATTATAGATGAAGGTGGATTTAACAAAGACAAAGTAGGAACATATACAATAACATTTAAATTAACAAATAAAAATGTAAGTGTAACAAAAAAAGCTACAGTTACAGTTGTAGAAAAAGAAAACTCTACTGTAAATCCTGAAAATCCTACAAATCCTACAAATCCTACAAATCCTACAAATCCAGGTCATGAAGACCCTAAAACACCAAATGAAAAAACACAAATAAAATTTTTATTTGGAGAAAATCAAGGGCTTGATAAAAATAAAAACAAAACATTAATATTTAAATTATCTCCAAAAGTAGAAGATTTTAAAGATGTTTATGTAGATGATAAACTTGTTGATAAATCTATGTATGATGTAAAAAGTGGAAGTACTATAATTGAGTTTAAAGATGAATTTATAAAACAACTTTCTTGTGAAAAACATAAATTTAAATTTAACTTTAAAGAAGGAAGTATTGAAACTTATATTTTAGTTAAAGACTCTAAAGAAGAACAAGATAAAGATAGAAGAAATAATCCTTCTCTTGTAAAGACTTCAATACAAAGTGCATCTTTTATGCCTTTAATTCTATCTACTATGGCTTTAGTAGTAGTTAAGAGAAAAAGAAAATAAAAAAATAAAAAAGTGTTAGAATTGTTCTAACACTTTTTTTGTTTACAGTCCGAAAGCACTCCGTAGAGTTCTTTAAAATTCACAAAACATCGACGTCATTTTCTAAAAACTTTGTTTTTAGTTTTTTCTTTGCGATTTTGTAATATTCTTTGACTGTGTCTTCTTTTATTTTCATTTTTTCTGCGATTTCTTTGTTTTTTAAGTTTTCATAAAATTTATATTCTATCACCTGTTTTTGTTTTTTGGGTAGGGTATTTACAATTTCTTTTACTTTTTCGCTCATTTCATTTTCTGTTATTTCATTTTCGGTGTTGGCACTTTCATCTACAATTAGGTCTAAGACTTCGATTGTTTCATCGTCTTTTGTTTGATAGATTTTTGTGATTGTTTTTTCTGTTTCTCTTTTTCTTTTGGCAAATTTTTGCATATAAAAAAATTTTAATTGATATTTTAAATAACATTCAAGTGAAACTTTTCCACCACCAACATAGCTTTCTAAAAGCTCTAAAATTTTTACAACTCCGTCCTGATACGCATCTTCATAGCTTGTGTGATTTTTGAAATATTTTTTTATACTCGCTTTTATCAAAGGGCTAAAGTCTTTTACAATTTGTTCTTTATCGTACATTTTTCCTCCTAGATATGACGGCATACAGTAGTTGGGTTAAGTTTTGCTAATTCTATGACATAATTATACTCCTTTTTTTATATTAAGTCAATTATAAAGTTACTTAAATTTATATTTTTATATTTTAGTATCTTTATAAGTTACTACTTGACTATAACTTGGAAATATATTATTATAAGGTGAGTAAATAACATATTTAAGGAGAGTTTTATGAAGATAATAATAGGTAATGACCATTCAGCGGTTGAAATGAAAAATGAGCTTGTAAAATTTTTGGAAGAAATGGGCCATGATGTGATAAATGTAGGAACAGATGAAACTAAAAGCGTGGACTATCCACTTTTTGGACAAGCTGTTTGTAAAAAAGTTTTAGAAAACGAAAATTCTTTGGGTATTGCAATCTGTGGAACGGGAATCGGGATTTCTATTGCTTGTAACAAGGTTAAAGGTATTCGAGCAGGGCTTTGTAGCGAAAGTTTTTCTGCGAAAATGACTAGAAAGCACAACAACGCAAATGTTCTTTGCTTGGGTGCAAGAGTTACGGGGATTGAACTTGCAAAGGATATTGTCAAGACTTTCATTGAAGAGGACTTCGAGGGTGGTCGTCATCAAAGAAGAATTGATATGTTAGAAGAAGTTTAGGAGTTTTTATGAGAATAGGTGTTATAGGCTGTGGAAGATGGGGAAGTTTTATCGCTTGGTATTTGGATAAGATAGGCAACGATGTAACTTTATATGGTAGAGAAAATTCAAAAAATATGCAAAATTTTTTAGAAAGTAGAAAAAATAATTTTCTTGAAATTCCAAAATCCATTGCTTTAACTACAAATATAAAAGATATTTTCGATAAAGATTTAATCATAATCTCTGTTGGAACTCAAGGCCTTAGAGATTTGCTTATCGAAAATGAAAAACTTTTTAAAGAAAAAAATATTCCAATCATTCTTTGTATGAAAGGAATTGAAATAAAGACGGGCTTTACTCCAACTGCCGTTGTAAGGGACATTTTGGGAGAAAATTACTCTTGTGGCGTTTGGATTGGACCGGGACATGTTCAAGACTTTACAAATGGAATTCCAAATTGTATGGTAATAGATTCTGATGATAGGGAATTGGTTAAAAATTTAGTTGACAGTTTTTCAAGTGATTTAATCAGATTTTACTACGGAACTGATCTTTTGGGAAATGAGATTGGCGCAGGTGCTAAAAATGTTATAGGTATTGCTGCCGGAATGCTTGACGGAATGAATTTAAGCTCTTTAAAAGGTGCGCTTATGTCAAGAGGAACGAGAGAGATTGCAAGGCTTATCGGCAAAATGGGTGGCGATGAAACTTGTGCTTATGGACTTTGTCATCTTGGTGATTATGAGGCGACTGTTTTTTCTGAATTTAGCAATAATAGAAAATTTGGAGAAAAGTTTGTAAAGGGTGAAAAGTTTGAAAAACTTGCAGAGGGATATTTCACAACGAAGGCTTTAATGGATTTGTCTAAAAAGTACGATGTTGAATTGCCGATAACAAATGCAGTTTACGAAATAATATATAATGAAAAGAATCCAAAGGAAGTTTTGGAAAATCTTTTTAAAAGAAGTATAAAAATGGAGTTTTAGTATGTTACCGATAATTTTATTACCTTTGCTTTTGTGTGTTTTCAATATGTATAGAAGACTAACTTGTGTAGTAAAGGCGAAATTTACAAAATTTACATTCTTTACCCTTTTAATCGTTTTGGTTGTAATGCTCTCTTTAGGTTACAAATTTAGAAACGACTTGAGTGGCTATGTCGTTATAATGTCTTGGTGGCTTGCGTTCTTCACAAGCATAATGAGTGCAGGAATAACTGAAAAAGGACTTGTTCACCCATGGCAATTAATCGCAAAGCTATATAAATGGGAAAAGATTAGAACTTTTTCGATTGAAAAAAGGGAAAATACAGTAATGGTAAATTTCAAAGCGATAAGAGATTTACGCCAAGAATACGACAAAAGCGATTTGGAAAAAATTAAAAAAATTGCAAAACAAAATAAATTGATTTAAAAGACTCATCGAAAGATGAGTTTTTTAGTATAACAATCACTTTAAAACGACTCACAGATATTACAAGACCGTCATCCCTTGAAATTAATGTGAAAATATATTATTATATTACGGAGAGTATATAAGGTTTGAGATTTTATTTATAATTAATTAATTATTTATTTAT
The DNA here is from genome assembly GCF_016552165.1 of Parvimonas parva. Classification (GTDB taxonomy): domain Bacteria; phylum Bacillota; class Clostridia; order Tissierellales; family Peptoniphilaceae; genus Parvimonas; species Parvimonas parva. The sequence goes on from NZ_JACVDA010000001.1 coordinate 98,039, forward strand.
TGATAAATAAACTTTTAATGGTTTTAAGCTAATTTTTTATATAAAAATTTTTTAAGGAGTAGATTTACAATATGAAAAAATCAAAATTATTAGTACTTATTTTGTTGCTAAGTTTTGTAATTAACTTTTTACCAAAACAACTTTTGGCAGATGAGGGTAATTTGTCAAAAAATAAAGTTGTAGAAGAAAAAAAGGAACTTGTGGTAAAGAAAGAGGGAACTGATAAAGAAATATCTGATAAGGACAAAGATGTAAAGAGAAGAGATGTTGAACATACAAAACTGTTCGATATCGAAAAATCTGCAGTTGTTGAAAAAGATAAGTCTGTAACAGTTACAACAACAATTACGCCGAAACAAATTCATAACGGTTCAGATGTCATTATCCTTTTAGATGTTTCTAAAAAGATGACTGAAGAAACAAAGAGAGGTGCAAAAGAGAAAATTAAAAAAATAGTTAAAACTCTTTTGAAAGATGACAAATACAGCAATCTTAATTCAGTACGTTTAATCAGTTTTTATCGTCAAGTTAAAGATTCAGTTGAATTAAAACCTTCAAATGTAGATGAAAAAATTGAGAATGCTTTTAATGAAGCCCAAAATAATTACAATTATGGCGTTCGTATGCAAGAGGCTATTTATAAAGCTGAAAAGATTTTTGACAATGAGCAAAAATCAGGGAAGCGTCAACATATTGTACTTTTATCTCAAGGAGAAGCAACTTTCAGTTATGATATAAAAGATAAGGAAAATGCTAAAACTACAACAATCAAAGGAGATGTTGTGGGTGAAAGTCCATTTTTTCCATGGCCTTTTTATGTTGAAAAAACATTTAAAAAAGCTAATATGATTAAAGATTTTAATGCTTTTATAACTATGTTGAATAGACTTGGAATTCATAATTTTGACAATATAAAAGATAAACTTGGATTAGCTGATTATTTTAAATTTTTTGGGTTAGATTCTGCTTTTGACTATATAAAACTAAAAGAATTTGAAAGTAACAAATTAGATTCTTCAAAGTTTGATTATTCAAAAACTGTTGGAGAGGGATATCATAATCACAGTTATCAAAGAATAAAAGTTGTAAGTAAGGAATTTCCATTTAAAAAGACTATTATGGATGCTTTGAGGAACAAAATAGAAAAAGAAGATGCAAAAGGTGTAGATAAATTGCTTAATAAAGCAACTGTTAAAGTGATTGAAACTGCAATGGACACTATTTTTTATCCAAGAGAATATATCTTCTACAATCACAATTTATCAGCCCAAGGAGAAGCAAAAATTGCTAAAAATAAAAATATAAATTTTTATTCTGTTGATGTTATAGATAGAAGCCATAAGGAAAAAGACAAATTAGAAAAATACTTAAAAGAAATGTCTGAAAATGGCAAATTTTTAAATACTGATGACAACAAACTAGCTGAAAAATTTAAAGATATAATAAAAGAAATAAGCATAGAAGATAAACTTCATAAAAATTTCGAAGCACAAATTCTTGAAAATGATGGCAAAGCTGAATTTAAAAAAGGAGGAGGTTGGCTTATATCAGGTTCTCCTAAAGTTAATTGGAATTTAAGTGAAGAAGATATAAAAAATGCATTTGAACAAAATAAAACTTTAAAATTGGTTTATAAGTTAAAAGCTACAAAAGATAACGGAACAGCCGACATCACATTAGCGGAATCTACTGCGAAATATAAAATAAATAACAATAGGCAAAAAACTGAAGATGTAGGAAAATTATTGTTAAAACTTCAAGATGTTGTTGTAGAATCGAATGTAGTTGATACAGATGAAAATTCAGCAAACGGAACAAAAGGATCTTATCCAGGCGGAACTGATTTATCAACTGTTGAGGACACTAAGCCGGAAAACAATAACAAACCGGATAATAACAAACCGGACAATAACAAACCGGACGATAAAGAAGACAACAAACCGGATAATAACAAACCAGACGATAAAGAAGACAATAAAGACAATAACAAAGAAGATAATAAACAAAATTCTGAAAATGCAGATAAAAATAAAAATCCTGAAATTAATAAAGAAAAGGAAACAAAAATACCAAAAACCGCAATCGCAGGGTCTTCTACATTACTATTAGCGGTTGGATTTTTGGGAATGTATATTTCTAAAAGAAAAAATGACAGATAGGACAAACTAAATAAATATAGAAATAGATAAAGGAGTGAATTTAACTCCTTTATTTTATATTGTTTTGAAATAATACTTCTAGTTCTTTTAATATTTGTTCAACTTGTTCGTTTGATTTTAAGTCTTCATCAGATGATATAGATATAAAGGATAATTTTATTAAATATAAATTAAGGCATAAAAAAGGTAGCATTTGAAATGCTACCAAAATTTTTTATTTATTTAGAATAAATTGAACAACATATATAGAATATGTGCGGCAACACCTGCAACAAGTCCGCCGATTGTATGGCTGATTAATGCTTTTCCTGTTGCTTCTTTTGTTCCAAGAGCGTCCATCATTGCGATATGTGTTGAGATATATCCGCTCCAACACATACAGATTGCTGTGAATACTGCGATGTCGTTTCCACTAACTCTACCAACTTCTGCCATTTTTGTAACGGTTCCGATTGCAGCACCTGTTGAGCCAAGAGCAGTTATAGGAACGGCAATGGCCTCCGGTGAACTGAAACCGAATAATGGAGTTAAAATGAAGGACAATTTTTTTCCTATCCAAGGAAGAACTTCGACACCTTCATTAGCTGCTCCGGTATAAATACCGTTTGCCCCCGGCCCTTTTGTTAGGATAATAACTAAAGTACAGATTATTACAACACCCGGAATGATTGAAACTCCCATATCAACACCAACTTTTCCTCCGTCAAGGATAGATTGGATAAACCTTGAGCCGACACTTCCTTCTCTTACGATTCTTGAATTTTCAGGAATTTCAACTTTGCTATTTACTTCTACAAACTCAGTTGTTCCATACATTTTTTTACAAGAATGAATCATAAGTCTAACAGAAACGATACTGCCAACAATGGCTCCTAAATTTCCGATTAATGCACTTGTAACAGCACCTTTAACATTCATTCCCATCATTGTAGTTGTAGTGATAAGTCCCATACCAAAAGCAGTTCCAAGATTTGTAAGAGCAGGCATTTGGTATTTTTTGAAATAACGTCTAAAGTTATCATCATGAGCTAATGTTAAGATAGCCGGATTATCTGAAAGGTAGCAATTTAACATACCAAGAGATGATGCACCTGGTAAATCATAAATAGGTTTCATAACTTTTGACAGAAATTTATTTACAAGTGCTATAACTCCAAATTCAGAGAACAGTCCTGAAATTGCTCCAGCCAATACGGCAATCGCCATTAAATAAAGACATACATTAATAAGTAGGTCAAAACCTGTATTCATCATAGTTTTAACCATATTTATTCCACCCATTTTTCTACCAATCAAAATGAAAAATGTTAGAAATAAACCGAGACAAAGGAAGTTTTCCAAACCAATGTCCTTTTTAAATTTTCCGAAATTTTTTTCTTCCAATATAAATACCTCCAACAAATAATTACTGAAATTATTTTATCATATTTCCATTTTAATAAATTTAAAAAGGTAAATATGATAAAATAAATATTCTTTTACACAAGAATCGTAAATTCATATTTATTTTAACATAAAAAAACTAAAAACACAACGAAAAAATTTTTTGTTGAAATTTACTTTTAATTATATATTGCGACATTTCGATTAAAAAACTATAAAGCACAAAAATTTTAAAAAAAAATTGAGTGTTAAAATCTTTATATCATTTAACTTTGGTTGAAAAAGAGTAAGAGCCACACCTTTAAGTGTGAGATTCCTCCAAGCACTGCGTTTGGTCGAAATGACGTACAAGGGCATTTTAGCCCCAGTATTACCATAATAAAATCTTATTAATAACACTCCTTCTATTAACATTTTCTATTTTACTAAAGTTTGTTTTAATGATATAATTCTTATTGTATATATAAAATATTGACATATTTAATTTAGGAGGTAATTATGAAAAATTCAAAAAGAGCAATTGCGCTTTTATTAAGCCTTTGTTTTGTTTCTCCAATTTCTCAAGGCATTTCAAGTTACAGATATGTAAATGCACAAGAAGTTGATGAAATTGTAGATGTACCGGATATTAATCTAAAAAGAGGATTGTTATCTGTTATAAGAGCATCAAAGGGAAATCACACACCTGTTGAAAAATCAGATGCTCAAGTACATACTTTTAAAAAATCGGAACTTGCAGGAATCAAGGCACTTAGTCCTGAGATTTGTGCTCCACATAATCCACAAGAGGGAACTGTTAAGATTGCAAATTTAAAGGGAATTGAGTATTGCAAGGATATTGAAAAACTAAGCCTTGTTAATCAAAGAATTATAAATATTTCTCCATTAACAGATTTAGTTAAGTTGGAATATTTAGACCTTAGAAATAATGCTGAAGGAAATAAAGTTATTGAAGATATTACTCCTTTGGAAAAATTGACAAGTTTAAAGACTTTAAACTTAAACCAATCCAGAATTACAAATACTAAACCTCTAGAAAAACTTGTAAATTTGGAACATTTATCTTTATTTGGTACAAAGATTACTACAATCGACTTTGTAAAGAATATGCCAAATTTAAAATATGCAGATTTGAGTTATTCAAGACTTAAAGATATTTCTGCTCTTGAAAATTGTAAAAAACTTGAAACTTTAAAACTTGAAACAAATAAAAAAGATAATGCTCAAGGAAATTTTGAAAGAATTGAAGATATTTCTTCCCTTTCAGGTCTTATTGAGTTGAGAGAACTTGCTTTAGGAAATAATAATATCAAAGATATTAAAGCGTTGAAAAATTTAAAAAATCTTACAAGAATTGAGTTAACTCGTAATAAGATTGATAATTTTGAAGTGCTTTTAACTCTTCCAAGTTTAAACGAAATTTTTGTTACAGGAAATGACGTTGAATTGGATAATAATATAGAAAATTTTAGAAAAGCTAAGTCTTATTTTGAAAAATTATCTAAAGATGAACTTAAAAAAGAAGATGCTAAGGTTATTGAAGAGCTTTTAAAAGAAGAAAATAATGTTAAAAATTATTTCTCAAAAGATACTTTGAAAAAATTCGAAGAATATAAAAATAAATTAGCAACAGCTGATTCAGTTAAAAATGATTTATTTAAAGATATTAAGTCTGAAGAAATCAACGGAGATTTGATTAAAATTTTCAATAAAAAGCTTACAACAACTGTTGGAGCCGACGTTACAAAAAAATTACCTAATATGTTAAAAGTTCAAATCCAAAGGGATAAAGAAAAAGTTACAGGTAAAGTAACAAAAGACGCAAAGGGATATGATGTTTTAAACTTTGCAATAATTGATGAAAAGGGAGATTTAGTAACAGAGGCTATTAACTTTAAAACTTCAACTGGAAAGACTATAATTTCTGAAAATGGATATTTAACTGTTGATGGTACAAAGATTAATCCTGTTACTTTTATCAGTACAACTATTAAAATTGACAGCGAAAAGTTTGAAACTGAAAGAGATTTAACTGTTGAAAAACGTACTACTACAACTATCAGATATATAAATAATGAAGATTTGTCAGGTCTTTCTGAAACAGAGCTTGGTAAAAAGCTTGTGATAGTGGTTAGAGCAAAAGGTTCAGGCCCTATTGTTCCTCCACAACCGCCAAAACCAGAACCAGACCCTGATGTACCACAACCACCACAACCACCAAAACCAGAACCACCAAAACCAACAGGAAAGAAAGCGGGAGTTGTTGGGGATAAATTATATATCAAAGTTGTTGACAACAGCAATAAAGTTGTTAAAAAAGATGGATTATTTAAATTTGATTCAGATTACGGAACAAGTTTAGAGCCAAAATTAGAAGATGGACTATATGTTATTAACTTTAATGGAGAGCAATATTCATACAGAATTAACTTTAAAAATGGAGATTATACTTTAGTTGGAAATTATGAATTTTCTACTGAATATGATACTAGCACTCGTAAAGGAAAACTTGATTCAATTAACTTTAATGGAGAAAGCTTAAAATTAAAAGATTTAACAGAAGAACAAATTAAAAATCTTGACGAAAAATACTTTACAATAAAAGTTAAAAATAACAAACCTGGTGGAGAAGAAACACCTGATACTCCAAAACCACCAAAACCAGATCCATCACAACCAAGTGAAATTAAAGGAGAACTTAAAGACAAGAGATTCTATGAAATTTTAAAATTTGCTGTTGTGAATGAAGAAGGTAAATTGGTAACAGACGCATTAGATTTTACAGCTGGAAACTTAACTGGAAAAGCAACTAATGGATATGTTGAATTTACAATAGATGCGAAAAATAAAGAATATGTTGTAGGTTTAAATAGCGATAAATACGAATTGAAATATGATTTTAAATTCAAATCTAATTATCATGATAAAATGTTAGGAAGTATATATTCATATAACGATGCTACTAAAGAATATCAAACTATATATACAACTAATGAAGTAAAATCATCACAAAAAGACTTATTGGATAAATGTTTAGTTTTAGTTGTAAAAGCTAAAGGTAATACCACTCCAGTAGAGCCAGAACCATCACAACCTGCTGAACCAAAAGTTAAAGCTAAGGGTGAATTGATTAATAAAAGGGATTATGAAACTTTAAAAATCGCCATTTCAGATGAAGAGGGAAATCTTTTAAAAACTCCTGTAACAATTAAATTTGGAGAAAAGACTTTACAATCAAAAGACGGTTTTATTTCATTTGATATAGACGCTAAAAATAAAGAATATAGAGCTACAATAGAAAGTAATGATTATGATTTAAAAGAAGAATTTAAGTTTAAATCTGCGCCGTTAGATAAAAAATTACATTCATTATATTTAACTGAAAACGGAAATTCTGCTTGGTATCCATTTACAGAGGGATATAAGACTAAATTTAAAGATGCAATCAATGAATGTCTGGTTATAAAATTAAAAGCTAAAACAAGTACAACTCCTAGAAGTATAAATTCTCTTTTACCTACATCTGTTATGGGCTACGGTTTTGAGGATATTCCATTTAATGCAATGTTAAATACTGACTTAGTTGAAAAAGTAGATGCTAAAGAAAATACTGATATAGTTGAAACTTTTGTTCCAGTTAAATGGGACTTCTCAACACTTGGAACAACAGCAGGAACATACACTGTTTATGGAGATTTAGTTTTACCAAACGGCGTTAGAAATCCTAAGAAATTAAGAGCTAAAGTAGTTGTTGTTTTAAGAGAAAAGGCTGAAAAACCAAAAGAAGATGAGGAAGTTTTTGGAGAATTAAAGAAATCTAAAAAAGATATATTGAAGATTGCAATAATCGATAAAGATTTTAAACTTGTAAAAGAACCAATCGGATTTAGCGACAAAAACAAATCATACTTATCTAAAGATGGATATATCGAAGTTGATGTAAAAGACGGAGAAAATACTTTTACAATTCATAAAGACGGATATGGAATTTCTAAGAATATAGTTTATAGTGGATTTGGAACAAAATTAGCCAAAATAAATGGAAAATTCTTAAATGAAATTTCTGAATTAGGTTTGAAACGTCAACTTAGAATTCAAATTGGAGAACTAAAAACTTTAAAATCTGAAAAAGTAACTGTTGAATCTCCAAACATTACAGACGGTATTAGCTTGAAAGTTGAAAAAATTACTGAAAACGAACTTATTAAAGGCAATTCAGAAATATTCGATATTTCTTTAGTAAATGCTAAGGGAGAAAAAGTTGACTTAAATGGAAGTTTCAAAGTAACTATCGAGAAAGAAAAAGGAAAGACTGCACAAAAAGTTTATTATATAAACGAAAAAGAAAATAAACTTGAAGAAATTGCATTTACTCAAGATGAAAAGTCTGTAACATTTGAAACTACACATTTTTCAAAATATGCAATAGTTTATGCAGACGAACAAAAGCCTAATGAACCAAATAAACCTGATGACACAACTAAGCCGGATAATACAAATAAGCCTGGTAATAAACCGAACGATACAACAAAACCGGAAGATAATAATAAACCAAATGATTCTATAAAACCTGATGACACAACTAAGCCAGATGATAATTTTAACAACAACGGAAAAGATAATAATGGTAAAAAAGATAATAATGGAAAAGTGAAAACTGAATCAAGTAAAATGGTAAAAACTTCAATCGCCGGAGCAAGTATCGGCACATTAGTTGCAAGTGCTATTTTAGGTGCTTATGCATTAAAGAAAAAAGAATACTAAAAAACAAAAAGCATTGAGCGAAGAGCTTAATGCTTTTTTTATGTGTATATTTAACTTAGCCACAAAAAAACGACTATCTAGTCGTTTAAATTAAAAATATTCCAAATCCTATAATTATTAGTAATTGTGAGATTGAGTAAATTAATGTAGCACATATATTAAAAAATCTATTGTTTTTTATAAATATCGAGTAGGAAAAAGCTGAGTTTGAAAGTAAAAATAAATTACTTCCTAAAATCAAATACCATATTCCGTTTTGATAAGCAGAAATTGCTGTTAAAATTGTAAATATACATAGTATTGAGTTTAAACCTGCAAAAATGTATAAAAATATTATATCTCTTTTAAAGTATTTTTTAGCATATTCATAGGAAATTGCAATTTCAAAAAATACAAGTCCAGAGTACAAGATGATAATAAACAATGTCATCAAGTAGTTTAGGTTTGAAATTTTTATTAGAGTAGCGAGTTTTACTATGTAAAAAATTATTCCAATAAAAAATAAATTAAAGCCTAAGATTATATTTTTTTTGATTTTTTTTGTGAAGAATATATCTCCAAGCCAAAAAGAAAAAATTGCCAAATATATAAAAATACTGTGGTTTTTAAATGCTAAAAAATAAAATAATGCCAATAACGGCATTAGAAAAACGTTGAAAAAACTTCTTTCTGTATCTTTTTTTTGTAATATCATATATAAATTAAGGGTTGTAAAAATCGTATAAATAAATAAAATTATATAGGAAAAAATTCCGAGCAGTCCTTTGTTCATATTGCCTCCAAATCTCTTATTATCAACTATTTGAACATATTTCCTTTTTGATAAATTTAAAGGGGTAAATATGATAAAATAAATATTCTTTTACACAAGAATCGTAAATTCATATTTATTTTATCATATTTATACTAACCAAACAAGTTAAAGGAATAATATTTTTTTATTTATCCCCCCTTTTTTATTCTAAATTTTATTATATAAGTGTAAGGCTTACAACAAAATAAAAAAAGGAGAAAAGATATGGCTAAAAAGTATTTAAAGGTTAGTTTCAACCTTGCTAATTCTAAAAAAAGAAACATAACAGTAAAAGATGTTCAAAGTGAATGTTCTGATGAGAATTTAAAAAAATTAGGTGAATTTGTTGAAAAATTCATCGATGGAACAAAAACTGCAACAATCAAAGTTGTAGAAACAACTTTAGCTTAGGAGGTAGAATATGAGAAAGACATTGAGCTTAACTCTAACTTTAGAGGACGGAAAAAATGCAAAATTTTCAATTGCAAATATTAAAAATATTTCAGCTGATGAGGCTTCTGATATTATAAAGGCTTTTGATTTTAAGTCTGTTTTAGCAAAAGACGACTTAAAAGTTGTTGGAATTAAAAAGGCGGATATAATTTCAACAAGTCACGAAGAAGTTACAGTGCTTTAGTAAAAAAGACCTTTTGGTCTTTTTTTACTATAAACGAAAGGGGTTAATATGGAAAATATAATTTCAAATATCTCAAATGTTGGTTTTCCAGTAGTTTTATCTGTATTTTTGTTACTCAGGTTTGAAAAGAAGATTGATGAGTTGACAAAGGCAATAAATGAATTGGTGGTTAAACTGAAATAGGAGATTTTATGATAGATATAGAAAAGACGATACAATGGTTTGAAAATAGAAAAGGCAATGTTTCCTACTCCATGCAAAACAGAAACGGACTTTATAGTTACGACTGTTCATCTTCGATTTACTATGCTCTTAGAAGTGGTGGAGCAAGTAGCAATGGCTGGACGATAGATACGGAGCGTGAACATTCTTGGCTTTTGCAAAACGGTTTTGAAAAAATTACGGACAATGTTCCTTGGAATGCTAAAAGAGGTGATATTTTTGTTTGGGGAAGAAAGGGAAATAGTAGTGGAAGTTTTGGTCATACGGGAATTTTTATTGATGAAAATAGAATTATCCACTGTAATTATTCTGCAAATGGAATTTCTGTGGATAACCACGATAGATTGTGGATAAATGCAGGAAAACCACATTTTTATGTGTATAGATTAAAGGAACAACAAGGAGAGGAATATATGGAGCTTTTGAATGTAAAAAGCAAGGTAAAAGGAGTCTATTCGATAGATAGTCTGCCCTGGTTTTGTGAAGATAAGAGTATGATTGGAACGACTGAAAAACACCAAAACGAAGAAGTAACTCTAACTCGAAAATGGGGAAGTTATTACTATGTTAAGGAGCTTAAAGGCTGGGTTGATTACAGAGCTTTCATAAACGAAAAAGCTATAAATGACATAGCAAAAGAGGTCATACAGGGAAACTGGGGCAACGGAGAACTAAGACGTGCAAAACTTGAAAATGCAGGTTACAACTATGGAGAAGTTCAAAAAGAAGTTAATAGATTATTAAAAAATAAATAGTTTTATATTATGAAAGACAATTAATGGAGAAACCGTTAATTGTTTTTTTTTTGTGAAACAACAAAAATATTTTTACTTTTTTGTAAATTTGAGTTATAATATAAGTATGGTTAATAATTATTATTAACATAATTTTAAGGAGGTTTGTTATGTGTACTACAATTCTTATCGGAAAAAAAGCAAGTTATGATGGGTCAACTTTAGTTGCTCGTATTGAAGATTCTTCAGCAGGAATGTTTAAATCAAAAAAATTTATTGTTGTTGAACCTAAAGATCAACCAATTCATTACAAATCTGTTCGTACAGATTGTGAAATTGAATTACCTAAAAACCCTATGCGTTATACTTGTCTTCCAAATGTAAAAAAATGGCGTGGAGTTTGGGGAGCTTGTGGCGTTAATGAAAAAAATGTTTCAATGACTGCAACAGAAACTATTACTACTAATGAAAGGGTTTTGGGAGCGGATCCTCTAGTAGAATTTGAACCGGGTATTATAAAAAAAGGTGGAATAGGGGAAGAAGACTTTGTTGTAATTACTCTACCATATATAAATAGTGCTAAAGAAGGTGTTGAAAGGCTTGGCGCTCTAATAGAAAAATACGGAACTTATGAAAGTAACGGAATTGCTTTTCAAGATGTTGATTCTATTTGGTGGTTTGAAACAATAGGCGGTCATCATTGGATAGCAAGAAGAGTTCCTGACGATGTTTATGTTGTTATGCCGAACCAATTCGGACTTGATCATTTTGATTTTGAAGATGCTTATGGAGAAAAGAATGACTTTATGTGTTCATCAGATTTGATAGAATTTATTGAAGAAAATTTCCTTGACTTATCTACTGAAATGTCTCTTGAAAAAATTCTTGATGATTTTGAAGAAGGTCTTGACTATGATGAAGATAAAGACTATAAAGATCCTTTCAATCCGAGAATTGCTTTTGGAAGCCATTCCGATGCGGATCATACTTACAATACACCTCGTGCTTGGGTAATGCTTAAATATTTTAATCCGAATACTTTCGATTGGAGTGGAGCAAATCCTCGTTTTAGACCGGATAGTGATAATCTTCCTTGGTGTATGATTCCTGAAAAGAAGATTACAATAGAAGATGTTAAATATATTATGTCTAATCACTATCAAGGAACTCCTTACGACCCATATCTAAAGAGTGGAGACTTATCACAAAAAGGAAAATTTAGACCTATAGGTATAAATCGTAATGATGTTTTGGCTTTAGTTCAAATAAGACCATACATGCCTGAAGAAATCAGAAGTATTGAGTGGCTATCTTTTGGATCAAATGTATTTAACGCAATCGTTCCGTATTATGCAAATATTACAAAAACACCTGAATATTTGGAAAATACAACACTTACTCCAACAACAGATAATTTCTATTGGATAAATCGTATTATCGGAGTAATTTGTGATGCACATTTCCCATCAACTGCATCTCATATTGAAAGATATCAAAATGCAGTTCAATCAAAATGTCGTACAATTTTAAATAAATATGATAAAGAATTTTTAAAGAAAAAATCAAAGATAAAGAATGTTCACGAATTTTTAGAAAAAGCAAATGATGAAATAACAGACTTTGTAAAAGACCAAACAAATGATTTACTTGATAAAACACTTTTCACAGCAAGTTGTGAAATGAAAAACGGATTTTCAAGATCAGATGCTTAAAAGACTTTAATTAAAAAAATTGCCGTCAGAAATGACGGCTTTTTTTGTTGGAATATACTTTCTTTTAAATCAGTCCTTAAAATTTTTACTTAAATGAAAAAATATGGTAAAATATGTAGAGCTATAACATACAAAGGAGAAAAAAATGAGTATCTTAACTGTAAAGAATTTAAGCCATAGTTTTGGTGGGCGTCAAATACTTAAAGATGTAAATTTTAGACTTTTAAAAGGAGAGCGTATCGGTCTTGTCGGTCCAAACGGAGAGGGAAAGAGTACCTTTTTAAATCTTGTTACGGGAAAACTTGAGGCTGAGGAAGGAACTATTGAATGGGCAAAGCGTGTTAGAATCGGTTATCTTGACCAACATTCTGTAATTTCTTCTGAAATGACTGTTCGTGATGTTTTAAAATCTGCTTTTTCATATCTTTTTGAAGTTGAAAGTGAGCTTAATGATATTTATATGAAGATGGGCGAATTAACCGGTAAAGAGCTTGACGATATAATGCTTGAGGCTTCCGAGCTTCAAGAACTTCTTGAAACAAATGACTTTTATATGATTGATTCAAAAATTGATGAAATTGCTCATAATATGGGACTTAAAGACTGGCTTGAAAGACTTGCATCAGATCTTTCAGGTGGGCAACGTTCCAAAATTCTACTTGCAAAATTGCTTTTAGAAAAGCCTGATATTTTACTTCTTGACGAGCCTACCAACTACTTGGACGAGGAGCATATAAATTGGCTTAGAAGATATTTACAAAACTATGAAAATGCATTTATTTTGATTTCTCACGATATTTCATTTTTAAACTCGGTAATAAATTTAATCTACCATGTTGAAAATTGTGAAGTAAATAGATATGTTGGGGATTATGATGAATTTTTAAGATTAAAAGAGTTAAAACAAAGACAATTGGAGTCTGCATATAAAAAGCAACAACAGGAAATTCAAGAGCTTGAGGACTTTGTTCAACGTAATAAGGCGAGAGTTGCTACAAGGAATATGGCGATGTCAAGACAAAAGAAACTTGATAAAATGGAAAAAATTGAACTTGTTAGAGAAAAACCAAAGCCTGAATTTTATTTTGAAACTGCTCCGTCAACGAGTAGGTTGATTTTTGAAACAGAGGACTTGGTAATCGGATATGATAAGGCGATAAGCAGACCCTTAAATCTTCGCATGGAAAGAGGCGACAGAATTGCAATTGTCGGTGCAAACGGACTTGGGAAAACAACTCTTATAAATACTATTTTAGGGAATATCAAAGCTATTTCAGGCTCTGTTCATTTCGGACAAAATTTATCTATCGGATATTTTAAACAAGAAGAAAATTATGATAACAACAAGACTCCAATCGATGAAATGTGGGAAAAATTTCCAAGCTGGGAGCAATTTAGAATTCGTGCCGCCCTTGCAAAATGTTCGTTGACAACTGTTCATATTGAATCACAAATGAGGGTACTAAGTGGTGGAGAACAGGCAAAGGTAAGACTTTGTAAAATATTAAATGAAAAGACAAATATATTAATGCTTGACGAGCCTACAAACCACCTTGACCCTGAATCAAAAGAGGAACTAAAAAGAGCTTTAAGAGAATATAAAGGAGGAATTTTCCTAATCTCACACGAAAAAGACTTTTACACAGACATAGCAACAGAAATTTGGAAAATGGAGGACTTTTCATTGCTTTAAATTGATTTGATTACAATCGAATATAGTGTTTGATTACTTAAATATAGAATGTTGGGAATAATTTTTTTCAGATTATTTTTTGAAAAACTGTCAAAAATGTATTGACAATATAATTTTATTGGTGTATAATAATCAAAGAAAAATTGAACGGAGGTAAAATTTATGTCAAATACAGTTAAAAAATTGGTTACTAATATCAATAAGACTTACTTAACCGACTTTTCTGTTTTTGGTTTTAAATTTTCTCATTTTAATAATTTTAATATATTAGCCGGAAATTCATTTTTTAAAAGTTGGATTACCGGCTTTTCTTTTAATTCAATATTTGTCTTTAATAATTTTAATTTTAGGAAATAACTTTTGTTATTTCCTTTTTTTTGTAACAAAATATGATTAAATAAATTTAATAGGAGGAAATGTATGAAAGAATTTAGAAATTTGGTTAGTAGTGAAGATTTTTCATGTGAAGAATTACTTGAGCTTATGAAGTTAGGGGCAGAAATTTTTAACAATCCTGAAAAATTTTCTGAAAAATGTAGAGGTAAAGTTTTAGCATCTCTATTCTTTGAACCTTCAACAAGAACAAGACTTAGTTTTGAGGCGGCTATGCTTAGACTTGGTGGAAGTTGTATAACAGTTCCTGACCCAAAGGTTTCATCAGCAACTAAGGGAGAAAGCCTGCAAGATACTATAAGAACTGTTGGCTCTTATTCAGACATAATTGCTATGCGTCATCCGCACGAGGGTTCTGCTGAACTTGCAAAGGAAGTAACTCCTGTTCCTTTCATTAACGCAGGGGACGGCGGTCATCAACACCCAACTCAAACTCTTACAGATTTACTTACAATCTCTCAAACTAAGAAAACTTTGGAAAATATGACTATCGGTCTTTGTGGGGATTTGAAATTTGGGAGAACTGTTCACTCTCTTGTAAAGACTCTTTCAAAGTTCAAGGGAAATAAATTCATCTTCATTTCACCTGTTGAGCTTGTTATTCCTGAATATATAAAAATGTATCTAAACGAAAAAAATGTTGAGTTTATAGAAGTTAGAACTATTGAAGAAGTTATGGATAAGCTTGATATTTTGTATATGACAAGAGTTCAAAGAGAAAGATTTTTCAATGAGGCTGATTATGTAAGACTTAAAGATACTTATATTTTAGATAATCAAAAGATGAAAAATGCAAAAGATGATATGATAATTCTTCACCCACTACCAAGAGTAAATGAAATTGCAACTGAGGTTGATTCTGACCCGAGAGCAAAGTATTTCAATCAAGTTAAATTTGGGATGATAATCAGAATGGCGCTAATCTTAAAATTATTGGAGGTAAAATAATGTTAAATATAAATAGTATTTCAAACGGAATTGTAATCGACCATATTAAACCGGGTCTTGGTTATGAAATTTTTAAACTTTTAGAATTGGATAAAGCTGATTACACAGTGGCACTTATAATGAATGCCGATTCTAAAAAATATGGAAAAAAAGATATGATAAAAATTGAAAATGTAATAGATGTTGACCTTGCGATTTTGGGATTAATCGACAGAACTTTAACTGTAAATATAATTGAAAATGAAAAAATTAAAGAAAAACTTTCAATGATTTTACCTGAAAAGGTAGAGGGCTTTATAAAATGTAAAAACCCACGTTGTATAACTTGCCACGAAAATGTTCAAAATAAATTTATATTAGTTAATAGAGAAAAGGGAATTTACAGATGTAATTATTGTGATAACTTATATACTTGTGGAGGGAATGTTGAAAAAAATAATTAAAAATGCTGTTTTAGTGGATAAGGATACAAATAAATCCGGAGAAATTAAAATTGAAAATGGAAAGATTATAGAAATTGGAGAAAATTTAAGTTTTGATGAAAGTTATGAAATTATAGATGCAAATGGAAAGACTGTTATGCCGGCTTTTGTGGATTTACATGTTCACTTTAGAGATCCGGGCTTTACTTATAAGGAAGATTTAAAGACGGGCTCACTTTCTGCACTAAGAGGTGGTTATACAACTGTAAACACAATGGCAAATACAAAACCGATTTGTAGCGACCTTGAAACTTACAACGACATAATGAAAAGAGCTAAGGAGCTTGACTTAGTTGATATAAATCAGATTGTTGCAGTAACTCAAAACTTTGACGGAGAAAATTTAGTTGATTATTCAAAATTTGAAAATGCAAAATTTTTATCCGATGATGGTAAAGGGGTGCTTTCTGAAACTACAATGTATAGGGCGATTTTGGAGGCGAAAAAGTTTGATAAGGTGATTATGATTCACGCCGAAAGTGAACTTTCAAAGGTTGATTACAGAATTGCAGAGGACTTAATGACTTTAAGGGATATTTACCTTGCAAAAAGACTTGATGGAAGAATACACATGTGCCATGTAAGTACGGTTGATTCGTTAGAGGCTGTAAGACGTGGAAAAAAAGAGGGCGTCCGTGTTACTTGTGAAATAACTCCTCATCATATTGCGCTTTGGGATAATTCATACAGAGTTAATCCACCGATAAGAGAAAAGGCTGATGTAGATGCTTTGATAGAGGGAATTTTGGACGGAACTGTTGATGCTATCGCAACAGACCATGCACCACATACAATGGAGGATAAGGCAAACGGAAGTCCAGGACTTGTTGGGCTTGAAACGGCATTTGCAATCTGTAATACAAAGCTTGTAAAAGAAAGAAATATCGATATGAGAGTGCTTTCAAAAGTTATGTCCTACGGTGGAGCAAATTTAATGGGAATTAAAAAAGGCTTAATCAAAGAGGGATATGACGCAGACTTGGTTATAGTTGATGAGAATAAAAAAATTGTTGTAGATGCAAGTAAATTTGCATCAAAGAGTAAAAATACACCATTTGATAAAATGGAGCTTTACGGAGAAGTGCTTATGACAATTAAAGCCGGAGAAATAAAATATAAAGGAGAAATGTAATGATAATAGATAAATTATATGAGGCAGTAAAAGAAAAAGGATTTGTTTGTGTTGGTCTTGACAGTCATTTGGACTACATTCCAAACTATATAAAACAAAAACACGAAAAACTTTCAGACATAATTTTTGAATACAACAAGGAAATAATTGATGCGACCTGTGATATTGTTGCAATCTACAAGCCACAAATCGCATACTATGAGGCAAACGGACTTGAGGGTCTTATCGCATATCAAAGAACTTTAAGATATCTTAAAGAAAAAGGACTTTTAAGTATCGGCGATGTTAAAAGGAGCGACATTGCAAGTACTGCAAAGGAATATGCAAGGGCGCATTTTAAAGGAGAGTTTGAGGCAGACTTCATCACTCTTAACCCATATATGGGAATGGATAGCATAACTCCGTATTTAGATTACTTAAAGACGGGTGAAAAGGGAGTTTTCGTTTTACTTAGAACTTCAAACGAGGGCGCAAAGGACATTGAATGTCTTGAATATCAAGATGAACCACTTTATTTTAAAGTTGGGGATGAGCTTAAAAAATTTGCTGATAGTTTAACTTCAGAATGTGGATATTCTCCACTTTGCTATGTTGTTGGAGCAACTCATAGTCAAGAGGCTAAAAAAATTAGAGAAAGATATAAAAATATTTTCTTCTTATTACCTGGATATGGTGCGCAAGGAGCAAAGGCAGAGGACATTAGAACTTATTTGAACGACTTTAATGGTGGAGTTGTAAACTCTTCAAGAGGTATCATAAAATATTACCAAAAATTTGAAGACGGCGAAAAAAGATTTGCTCACTACACTAGAGAGGCTGTTTTAAACATGAGAAAGGATATTTATGGAAAATAAATCATACGAAAAAGTTGAAATAATTTTAAACGAAAAAATTGCCACAGATATTTATAAAATGGTGGTTAAGGGAGAGTTTAAAGCTAGAGTTGGACAATTTTATATGGTTAAATGCTTTGAGGACGGGAACATGCTTCCTCGTCCTATAAGCATCTGCGATATGGAAGATGACAAGCTTACTTTTCTTTATGCAGTTGTCGGCAAGGGAACGAAGATTATGTCCGAAAAGAAAGCCCGCGACTTTATAGAAATTTTAGGACCTTTAGGTAACGGATTTTCTATTGATGAGTTTAAGGGCAAAAAAGTTGCACTTGTTGCAGGAGGAATCGGAATTGCACCGATGTTGTATTTGGCAAAAAAATTAGATGCTAAAACTGATTTATACGCAGGTTTTAGAGATGAAACATATTTTACTGAAGAATTTAAAGAGTTTACAGAAAATACATATATCGCAACAAATACAGGAAGTGTTGGACATAAAGGTTTCATAACAGAAATAATAAAAGAAGATTATGATGTAATTTATTGTTGTGGACCAAATCCGATGATGAATTCCATTAAAAACTTAAGTCTTGACATACCGGTTTATGTTTCACTTGAGAGCAGAATGGGTTGTGGAGTAGGTGCTTGTTTGGCTTGTAGCTGTAAAACAAAAAACGGAATGAAAAGAATCTGTAAAGAGGGACCCGTTTTTGAAGTTAAGGAGGTGAATTTTTAATGTTAGAAGTGGATATTTGTGGAGTAAAGTTTAAAAATCCGGTTATCACAGCCTCAGGAACTTTTGGTTTTGGTAGAGAATATGCAGAGTATATCGATTTAAACAGACTCGGTGGAATCTCAACAAAAGGACTTACATTTGCAGGAAAAGACGGAAATACGGGAATTAGAATTTACGAAACACCTGCCGGGATAATGAACAGTATCGGACTTCAAAATCCGTCCGTACCGACTTTTATTGAAGAAGATTTACCTTTTATGGAAAGCTATGATACACAAATCTTGGCCAACATTGGAGGCTCACAGCTAGAAGATTATTTGAAATCTGTTGAATTAATCAATAAGACAAATATAAAAATAATTGAGTTGAACATTTCTTGTCCGAATGTAAAATCAGGCGGAATGGCTTTTGGAATAAAATGCGATATAGCAGAGGGAATTGTTAGAAAAGTTAGAGAAAATACAGACAAAGTCCTTATGGTAAAGCTATCTCCAAACGCCGAAAATATAAAAGAAATGGCAAAAACTTGCGTTCAGGCGGGAGCTGATTGCCTTTCACTTGTAAATACATTCAATGCATTGGCGATTGATATTTATAAAAGAAAAGCAGTTTTCGACAATGTAACAGCAGGACTTTCAGGTGCTTGCATAAAACCGATAGCACTTAGAATGGTTAGAGATGTTGCCTCAGTTGTAGATGTTCCTGTAATTGGAATGGGTGGCATAATGGATTGGAAAGATGCAATAGAATTTATTATGGCAGGAGCAACAGCAGTGCAAGTCGGTACAGCGAACTTCATCAACCCGAAAGTTTGCATTGACATAATTGAGGGAATGGAAAAATTCTGTAAAGAACAAAACATAAAAAACTTACAAGAAATAAGAGGGATTATTTAATTTTAGTATAGGAGGAAAATTATGGAACAAAGAGTATTAGAATTATTAAAAGAAAGCGAAGCGTTATTAGAAGGACATTTTTTATTATCATCAGGAAAACACAGCGACAAATACGTTCAATGTGCAAAACTTTTGATGTATCCAAAAAAAGCAGAAGAAGTTTGTAAAGTAATTAAGAAAAAAATAGAAGATGCGAAAGTAAAAGTTGACGCAGTAGTTGGACCTGCAATGGGTGGAATCGTAATTGCTTACGAATTAGGAAGAGCATTAGGCGTTAGAGCTATGTTTACCGAAAGAGAAAATGATGTAATGACATTAAGAAGAGGATTTTTCATCCACGAGGGAGAAAATGTGCTTGTAGTTGAGGACGTAGTTACAACCGGAAAATCTTCATTAGAAACAATCAAAGTATTAAAAGAACATGGAGCCAATGTTGTAGGAATCGCATCAATCGTAGATAGAACAAATGGAAAATCAAATATCGAATATCCACTTTTTCCCGCAATCGCATTGAATGTACAAGCTTTTGAAAAAGAAGAATGTCCACTTTGTGCTGACGGAAAAATCGAACTTGTAAAACCCGGTAGCAGAAAGAAATTTTAGTAAAATTTATTTGAGCATCTAGTTTTAGATGCTTTTTTTTTTACAAAAAAACATAACAGCACTTTTTTACGATAATTATCCAAGCGAGATTTTAAAAAAATTTTTTCATTTCATAAACATTTCATATTTATTTCACAAATATTTCACATTTTATTGTTAAAATAATATCACAAATAAAAAATAAAAATAAAATAAAAAAAATAAAATTAAAAATTAAGGAGATTAAATTATGAAAAAACAAAAAATAGAAAAATGCGCAATGGTTTTGGCCCTGTCGTCAAGCATACTTTTGTCAAAAGTAGATTTGGCAATAGCTAAAGAAAATGTTGAGGTAAATCCTACAAAAATTGACTACAAGGCTAAGATCGAAAATAAAATTGAGATTATAAAAAAAGAAATAGCGAAAATGGAAAAAGAATTATCAGAAAAAATAAATGAAAGAGAAAGATTACTTAAAGAAAAATCTGAAATTTCTGATAAACTATCCAAGGGAAATAATAAATTATCCAAGGGAAATGATAAATTAGCTAAGGAAATTGATGAATTAAAAAATAAAATCAAAGAACTTGAAAGTAAACAAGAAGAAAATAAAAAAATGCTTGAGTCTTTAAAAGAAAAACTTCAAAAAGCTAATGAAGAAAAAGAAACTTTAGCAAAAGATCTCAATGCAAAAGATCAAATGATAGATGAAATAAAAAAACTTGATCCAGCAAATAAAAAATCTATTGAAAACACCTTAATAACAGAAAAACAAAAAGAAGAGGAAAGTTCAAAAAAAGTAACAGGATTAAAGGCAAATCTTGAATCTGCAAAAAAAGAATTAAAGAAAAAGGAAGCTGATTATGTAAAAGAAAATGCTCTTTTAGAAAGATATACAGCTGATTTGGCTAAGTATGAACAAGAGCTTTCAAAAGCTAAAGAAGAAAGAGAAAAAATTCAAGAAAGTTTAAACAATATAATTGCCAATAAGACAAGCCTTATACAAGAAATCACTGATTTGAAAGCAAATGAAAATAAAAATGAAGAAGACAAAAAAAATTTTGAGGATCAATTAAAGGTTGTTAATGCTAGTTATGAATTGAAAAAGGCTGAATTGCAACAATTGATAGATAAACATCCGGATTTTGAGGAAAAATTAAATAATAAAACACTAAAAGGTGTAATCGACAAAATTAAGCAATTAAAAAAAGATATAAAAGAACTTGAAAATAAAAGAATTGGTGGAGAAAGTGCATTAAATATTATAAAACAAGTAAAAGAAAAACTTGGAAAAGAAATTTCAGAAAAACAAAAAAAGCTTAAAGATTATAAAAATTTAGAGGCTAAAAAAGCTGAACTTGACAAAAAAATTGAGCGTTTAGAAAAAGGTATTGAAGATATGAAGAAAAACAAGCCAGAAACTGAAAAAAAGGTTAATGAGCTTAAAGTAGCAAAAGAAGAACAAGAAAAAGTTTTGGAAAACGCAAAAAATGATTTGCAAGCAGAAGAGGAAAATCTTAAAAATATTCAAAATACCATTAAAGAAAAACAAAATAAATTAAAGGCTGTAGACAACAAAGAGCAAGCAATTAAAGATCTTGAAAAAGAAAAAGCAAAAATTCAAGAAAAAATTGTCGCAAATGAGAAAGAAATAGAAAAATTAGAAAAAGAAAAAAATGATAGCAATGCTTTAAGTAAAAAGACAGCAAATGATATAAAAACTCTAAAAGAAAAACTTTCAAAACTAGAAGAAAAAATGGGACTTAAAAGTGCTATGCCAATGGCAGTATCACTAGAAGAAGTGAAACTAGATAGAAAAGCTCTCGAAGATAGAATAAAAGAGATAGATGAACGAATCAAAAAGTTAGATATAGAGATTAAAAATCTAAGAGAAAAAATTGCAAAGAAAAAATTACTATTGGCTAGTTTAGAACAAGAAGAAAAGGCAAAACAAAGAAAAGAACAAGAAGAAAGAGAAAAACAAAGAAAAGAACAAGAAGAAAAGGCAAAACAAAGAAAAGAACAAGAAGAAAAGGCAAAACAAAGAAAAGAACAAGAAGAAAAGGGAAAACAAGGAAAAGAACAAGAAGAAAGAGAAAAACAAAGAAAAGAACAAGAAGAAAAGGCAAAACTTCCAAAAACGGGAATAGAAAGCCAAGGTTCGATTATATTAAGTTTAATTGCATCAGCTGTTGGCGCATTTGCTCTTAAAAAGAGAAAATAATTTAACAAAAAAAGAGGAGAAACCCTGTCATAGCATAGATAAAGTCTAATTATTAAGTATCATTAGTAATTTAGAATTAAATAAATTTGACCATAGGAAATAAGCTCTCTTAGGGGCTGTAAATTAGGGATTTAATTTCTTAAAAAATTATCGGCATGATTAGTAGAAATACTAGTTATGCCGATTTTTCTATATTATGATTAATATCAACTATTCCGATATAGTTCCACTGTATCCAGATGGTTTGTGCAGGAAAAGTGCCGTCTTACCATTCATAAGCCACACAGCATCTTTCCTATAGTCAGCATCTAAAGTAAAGAAGAACTCCAAAAGACTATCAAAGGTAATTTCAAAGACTTCTTTTTCAGCTGTAGCACCTTAATTTTTATGCAAGATTTAAAAATTTTTTTTCATTTCATAAACATTTCATATTTGAATGTTAAAATAATATCGCTAATGAAAAAATGAAAATAAAATTTAAAAAATAAAATCAAAAAATAAGGAGAATAATTTATGAAAACTAGAAAAATTATAGGATTATCACTAACAGCTGCAGTTTTAGTAACACAAAGTGTACATGCACAAAAACTTACAAATAACGAACAATTAAACAATTTAAAAAAAGATTTAGAACAAAAAAACAAAGACTTAGAAGCAAAAACTAAAAAACTTAATGAAAATAAACTTTCTAATTTGCAAAATGAAGTTAAATCTTTGCAACAAGAAAAAGCAAATACAGAAAGCAAATATCATGACGAACTACAAAAATCTGGCACTTTATCTTCAGATAAAGAAAAGAAAGAGTTAGAAAAAGAAAAATTACAACAACAAAAAGTTGCATTAAGTAAAAAGTTAGAAGAAACAAATAGAAACTTACAAGAAAAAGAAACAAAAATAAAAGAATCTAACACAAAAATCGATGATTTTAACGAGAAAATTAAAGAACAAGTTAAGATACAACAACAAAAAGATGTAGAAATAAATAAAAAACTTGAAGAAATTGGTAAAAAAGATAAAGAAATAAAAGGAAAAGAAGAACAATTAAATGCTAAGAACGACGAAATTGGTAAAAAAGATAAAGAAATAAAAGAAAAAGATACAGAAATACAAACTTTAAATCAAGAAAAAGCAAAAAAAGATGAAGAATTAAAAGATATAAACAACAAATTAGAAGCTCATAAAAATAAAAAAAATGAAATAGAACAAAAGTCTGCAGAAATAGAAAAAAATATAGTAAAAGAACTAGAGTCTAAAGAAAAAGAAATAAACTCTGAAATAGAAAAATTAAGACAACAAAAAAAGCAACAGGAAAATCAAAAACAAGAAAAAGATACAGAAATACAAAAATTAGAAAGTACAATAAATAATCTTAAACAACAAAAAAAACAAAAGGAAAGTGAAAAACAAGAACTTGAAAAAAAAGAAAAGAGTTTGTTAGGAAGACCTGATAAGGCAGAAGATTCTCAAAGAGTAGCACAACAAATAGAAACAGTAACTAGAGAAATAGAACAGCTTACTGAACGAATACAAGCTGAAAAAAATAAAAAACAACAAAAAGAAAAAGAAAAAGCTCAAAAAGAAGAACAAAACAAATCAAATACACAAGATATTGATAGACAAATAGAAGAAAAAAATAAAGAATTTGAAAACTTTAAAAAAGACAAAACTGCTGAAAAAGAACAAAAAATAAAAGAAATAAACGAACCATATGAAAATGAAGGAAAAGAACTAGAAGGTCAAAAAAACACTTTAGATAAATCTATAAAGGAATTAACTAGTCAATTAGAACAAAAATTATCTGAAAAAACTGCTTTAAGTGAGACGTTAAAAACTTTACAAGATAATCGAGCAACTTTAAATGAAGAAAAAAGTAATTTAGAAAAAGAAAAAGCTAATTTAGAGCAAGAAAAATCAAATGCTGAAAAAGAAAAGACTACTGCTTTACTTGAATCAAAAAGACTTGAAAGCGAAAGAGATAAAGAAATTACAAAAAATCAAAGTATTAAAGAAGAAAAGAAAGTTTTAGATAAAACTAAAGAAGAAACTACAAAGGATATAACTGAAAATGATACAAAGATTGGTAATTTAGAAAAAGAAATTTCAGATCTTACTAACAGATTTAATTCTTCTTTAGCTGAACAAAAAGAGTTACAAGCTAAAAAAGAAAAGTTAGAAAAAGATATAAATACTAAAGAGGAAGCAGTTAAGTTAGCAAAAAGCGAAATGGAAACTTTAACAAAAGAAATTTCATCTTTAAGAGAAGAAATAAAAAAAGTTAAAGCTCAAATCATGGCGCTTAATGCACAAATAGAACAAGAAAAAAGAGAAAAACAAAGAAAAGAACAAGAAGAAAGGGAAAATACAGAAAATAAAGATATTAAAGTGTTAAACGGAAAAAATCAAGTTTTTGATAAATCAAAACAAAAGAGAATTTCTTTTAGAATTTCAACAGATGTAACTGATTTTAAAGCAGCTTATCTAGATGGAAAGCTTATTTCTCCTTCAAATTACACTTTAAAAAGAGGAAGTACAATTATAAGTTTTAATGAAGCTTTTTCTAAGAATTTAAAAGAAGGTTCTCATGAATTTAAGTTTAAGTTTAATAAAGGTTTTACAAAAACTACAATAGTTGTTCAAAATAGCGAAAATAATAACAACAACAATAACAACAATAACAACAATAACAACAATAGTAACAATAACAACAATAATAACAACAAGAACAACAATAATAACAATAATAAAGATGGCAATAAAAACAAAGTGCCAAAAACAAATGTACAAGCTACTTCTTCTTTATTTTCACTTCTTACTTTAGCACTATCTGCAGTATCTTTTAAGAAAAGAAGAAAATAATTTAATAATTACCTTTGATAATAAGTAATAAAGCGCTGAAAAGCAAAAAAATAAGCTGTGAGAAATTTATCTCATAGCTTATTTTTTATTTTTGTTTAATGCTCTTTTTAAACATAGCTTTTGTCTTAATAGTGAAAATACTAAACATACAACCATTGGGATAACCCATCCGTTCTGCTTGCCTTAATCAGTTAGTTTACTATTTAATTTAAATTTATTTACTAGTTTTTCATATTTTTTATCTATATTCTCATTTTTTGTCTCTAAAAATATATAAAAATATTTTTAATTCATTCAAAAATATCACTTGCCTTATCTTATTTTAATATAAAATAATATACAATACAACCAAACAAACTTGTTATATTACTAAAATTTTTTATATAAAATAGATAAAATTAAAAGGATTAACTAATATTTTACTACAAGTTAATCCTTAATAATTTTTAATTTAAAGAAAAAATTTATAAATTTAATTTTATAATTATTTACCAAAATTTAAATTATAAAAAAGTAAATAATATAACATTGTTAATTATATGAAAATTATTTTTTCTTTTTCTTTACAAATGATACTAAAACTCCGCTTGCCAAAACTAATAATATTGAAGATTGTGAAATATTAGTTTTTACAAGTTTTTGTTTTTTATTAGCTGAAGGTTTATCTTTCGGATTTTCATCCGGCTTTTTATCCGGTTTTTTATCCGGTTTTTTATCCGGATTTTTATCTGGATTTTTACCTGGATTTTCACCCGGTTTTTCATCCGGTTTTTTACCTGGATTTTCACCCGGTCTTGTTTCTTCTTTTACAATTACTGTGTATTGAATTGTTTTATTATCTTTTTGATCTTTAATTAAAAAGTCTTTTCCATCTTCAGTTTGCTCTGCAGTCCATTTATAATTATAAACTTCCTTTTTAGAAGATTCATTAGTTGCAACGCCTGTAAATTTTCCTATAACTTTTCCTATAACTGTTAGCTTATCATTTGATTTAACAGTTCCTTTAACTTTGATATTTGAAACTTTAAGATCTAATATATCTGAAACACTTGTTACATCTTTATATAAATCAGTAAATTTAGTGTAATTTTTATTTTTCAAAGTCATTTTTACAATGATTTTATTTCCATCACGCTTAACATCACCATTTTTTATTTCAAATAAATTATTTTCTGTTAAAGTAGCTTTTAAGTCTTTTGGTATTTCTAAACCTTCAGGAATTGTAAGCTCTGCTATAAATTCACTTTTTATATTCTCTGTTGTTATAGCGCTTGAATTTCCTGCATAATTATCTTTTAAAGATTGTATTTGCTTTTTAATACTCCTTACATCAAGTCTTCCGGTGTATTCAAGGTTTTCTCCTCGTTTTACTCCATGAAGAGCATTATGTTCAGTATCATCACCTATTAAAATATCTCCATCTAAAACAAATTCTTGTGGAAGATTAACTGTAAGATTAATTGAGTCATTATCGTCTTCACTTTGAGTGAAGTCTTTTCCGTCTGGTATTTGTTTTCCAGTCCATTGATAATTAAATACTTTTGTTTTTAAATCTTTTGTTGTTGCGGCTCCTATAAATGTACCTGTTACTTTTCCATTTACTGTTAAATTACCTTTAGCTGTATCTTTTACTTTAATATTTGGAATTTCTAAATCTAATTTATCATTTACATTTGTTACATCTGTATATAAATCAGTAAATTTAGTATAGTCTTTTTTAAGTGTCATTTTAACGGTGATTTTGTTTCCATTAGCTTCTGTGCTTTCAACTTTAAAAAGATTATTTTCAGTTAAAGTAGCTTTTAAGTCTTTTGGTAATTCTAATCCTTCTGGAACTGTAAGCTCTGCTATAAATTCACTTTTAACATCTTTAGTTGTTATTTCATTTGAAGAATTATTATTGTTTTTATCAAAGTCATCTTTTAAAGATTGTATTTGATTTTTAATTGAAGAAACATCAAGTTTTCCATCAAATGTTAAAAAGTCCTCTTTATCTACTGGATAAACCATGTCATGTTCTGTGTTATATGCTTCTTCTCCTTTTTTAACAAGTAAATCTCCATCAAGAGTTAATTGAACAGGTTTTGAAACCATTATTGTATATTGGATAGTAGAATCATCTTTTGCTTCAACATCTTTTCCTTCTTGTGATTGTTTTCCAGTCCACTTAAAGTCGAATTTTTTAATTGTATCTTCTTCTTTTGCTACTGAAGAAAATTCTCCTTTAACTTCTCCTTTAATCGTGAATTTTTCACCGTCTTTTATTTTATCAAAATCTTTTAATTTTAGCCCGTTAACTGTTACTGAAAGTGTATTATCTTTATCACCTGTAGATAAGACTGCTTCTTTTAATTTTTTATAATCAGTCATTCCGTCTTTAAGTTTAAATGTTACAGTTATTTTTTGCCCATTTACTTTTGTTTCACTAACTTCAAAACAATCTCCAAGTCCCTTAGCTTCTACTTGTAAATTTTTAGGCGCTTCTACTTCTTTAGGTAAAGTTAAAGTAGCAGTGAAAGTTGATGTTGCTCCAATTAGGGAAATTTTATCAAAGTCTTTTTCTTCTTTATTAAACATTTCCTCAATTGCTTTCATTTTTTCTTTTATAGAAGATACATTCACTTCTCCTGTCAAAGAAAATTCTTTATTTTCAGAAATGATTTTTATATCTTTACTTGTTTGTTTACTGCCTGACCAAATGTCAGAGTCAATTGTTTCTTGTGAAGAAATTTTATTTTCATTAGGAATATTCGGATCATCTTTCCAAGTTAAATAGTAAGTTGTATCTGATGTTATTTGTGGATTTTTACCTTTAACTGTAAATGAATGTCCAAAAAAAGATGAAGTATAATCATCAAATCTTATTCCAGTTCCGCCAGGTTCTGCTGTAGTTGACCAGTTATCTTTATTTCCAATAATAAAACCTGTTTTTGTTGCATTTATATCTGGTTTTAAACTGTTATGGTCAAGTCCGTTTAACAAATCAAATAACTTATCATTGTATTTTGCAGTTTTCTTCAATACTGCAACATCGCCGCCATTTTTATCTTTTTCAATGGTAAAGACATCTGTTTTAGTTTTAAAGATTGAATTTTCACTAAAAGTTCCTCCATTTGCTGAAAAAGAAACTTTATATTCATCATCTGTGTATTTTGCGTAAAGGTCTATTTGAGTTTGTTTATCTTTAAAATCTATTTTTTCTTTTGCATTATAAACTTTTCCGCTTCCGTCAGGCGCTGTTGTCCAGCCTACAAATTTTTTACCTTCTACTTTAAAATCATCTTTTTCTTTTAAAATATCATCAAAAGATAAAACTTCTATATTTTTTGCATCTTTACTTACAGAAGATATATAGTCTTTACCAGCTCCGTTATGATAAATAGCTGTTTTTCTTTCCCATTTTGCATAAACTTCTGTGTCAGTAGTTAGTTTTCCATTCCAATCAAATGCTTTTTCTTCGCCTTTATCTGTCTTGTAGTACCAGCCTAAAAATTTAACCCCATTTTTGTCTGTTGGATCACCAGGATTAACATTTCCTACAACATCATCAAGTTTATAACCTCTTATTGTTTTAAATTCTTTATCATCATTAGTTTTATCGCTAAAACTTGCATCATTATTATTTAATTTAAAAGTAGCTTTAGCTGCTGGAGTCCAGACATATTTATTGCCATCATCGGATGGATTTTTTACAGAATAATCATAAGTTTTTCCATTTTTATTTATTGGAGTAAGCTTTTCTATACTTTTATCTTTTAATTGAAACCAAGTAAGTTTTTCATTACCATTTTCTTCTCCATTAACTGGAATTGCAAGTCCTCCTTGATAATTAGGAGAGTACTTAACTTTGTGTGAACCACCTATTACAATGTAGTTTGTTCCACTTTGACCCAGCCCATTATCAGAGTCGGCTTTCATCGGTGTATTTACAACTGAATCTGCCCCAAAAACTATCTTAGTATTTGCTTTATCTTGTGCTCCAAATAATGAACCACTATGTCCATCTCCTTCAAGATAGCCACCATTGAAGGTTGCTATACCTTCATTTGCATTAAAACCACCGTTTCCATTATTTTTTACAACTATCTTAGCTCCATTATCTACAAGCACTCTATTGCCATAACCAAAAGTTATGCCTTTTGATCTCCAATGTTTATTAAAGTTTTTTACCTCAAAAATAGAATTATTTGTAAAATGAAATACTCCTACTTCCCAAGAGTTTTCAAAATATGCCCCTGTTTCATGTCTTACACCCGTTCCGTCTATTACAAATTTTGTGTTATCAAGGTATAAAGGACCTTTAAAATATACTGGTAGTCTATATAAATTGATTTCTGAATTAAAAGCTTTAAAACCATTCCATTCATAAAGTTGCCACTTATCTCCCTCATATCTCTGATTAATAGTAGCATTTCTTAATTCATTATCTTTACTATGAAACATAAAATATCCATTGGTTATGTCCATTTTAAGCTTGTCTTTGCTTGTTCCTACAATATTTCCACTTGTTTCAAAAGCAAAACCATTATCAGGAAATTTAAATACATAATTTCCGTCGTTTATTTCTGCTCCTTTTTCGACTAAAATTCCTTTATTATAACCATTAATGTTAAGTGTTTTTCCTTCAGCTACGCAAAGATGTGCTCCATCTTTTAAGGTAATAGCAGTTCCACTTCCTTGCATAGTTACATCTTCAAGAAATTTTAATGTTATTTTTTTATTAACTGTTAGATTTTTTTCAGTAAGGCTTATAACATTAAGCGTATCACCGTCTTTAGCCTTTTCAATTGCCTTAGCAAAAGTTTTCACCGGCTTTTCTTTTGTACCGTCACTATTATCATCACCCTTAGCACTATCAAGATAAATTTCATTTACCTTTACATCAGCATTAGAAATGTGTTTAAACGGTAAAAATCCAACAATCATGATAATTGCTAATAAAAATGATAAAAATCTTTTTTTAAAAAATTGATTTTGCACTTTTTTTCTCCTTTCAATAAATGCTAAAAATAAACATCTCTTTATTAATTATATATACATTATATATACATTATATATATATATATATAATTGTCAAGTTTTTTATAGCACTTTTTAAAATAAAAAAATATTGACTAAAATTTCTTAAATTGCAAGAATAAATTAGCTTTTTGGTACTTGATATAATTAAACACAAGAAAACGACCACACAGGAGCATTTTTACTCTTGTATGGTCGTTATTTTTTTACCGCTTAAAGGTCATCAGTTAAACTTTGTTTTCATAAATCAATAACTGAATGCTCCTTTAAGCCCATTTTTTATTTTGAAAAAATATAATTTAGAAACAAAAAACCACCGAGTGGTGGCTTTTTGCTTTCAAGTTAATTATCTTCTTCTACCATTTCTAAACATTCATCTAAATCAAATTTTTCTGTGAATTCCGGATCCATATGGGTTAAGAAGTGCCAATCTTCTGAATCTTTTTTTCTAAATAGGATTGCTTCTCCGTCTTCTGATCCGAAGTAGGCTCTTTCTACTTGGTAGCCTTTCTTTTCTAGATTTTTCTTTACTTCTAAATAATTATTTTCTCTCGCTTCGATATATTCTCTTAAATCTGAATTCGCTACTGTGTAGGCATCCACTCTAGTTGCACCTTCTACGATTCCTTTTCCTTTTTTAGATAGGTTTGGAATTTCTTTCCAATATACTTCTACATCGCCATCTTCTGTAAACATAAACTTAGTTAGTGGTACTATGTTGCCATTTATTTCTAGTTCCATGTAGTCTGAGATTGAATCCAGCTTTATAGTTTCGTATTCAAATCCGTCTATCTCTTCAAATTTGTATCCTTTAAGTTGAGATATAAATTTTCTTCCTTCTTCTATGGTGTCAAATAGTCCTAGCTCTGTGCTAATTCCATCTTGGTATAGTTCTAATATAAACATTTTTTCTCCTTATCTATTTAACTCTATTTCCATAAATCCCTAACTGAATGCTCCTAAAGCTCTCTTAAATTAAATTTAGTAGAAAAAGTAAGTTTTCTTTTATTATTTTTTTGTCTTTTATGATTAGAATGAAATTTTCATTTAGGTTTTTGGAGTCTTTAAAGAGTTTGTTGTCGTACTTTGATTTAAAGACTTTTGCTTTTGTATTGTTTTCGATTATTCCGTTTTCTAATTCCAATTCGACTTTTATTTCATCAGAATTGCTTGTTATATTGTAGCTTTTTTGATGAAAATTTATGTTTTTCTTTTCTGTATTTGTAAGCCTTGTAACAAGATTGTTCTTTTGAAGATAAATTGTTTTTATCGTTCCTGAAAAGTTTTTGTTTTTTATCGTCAAAATTTTATCCAAAATATTTTTTTTGTATTCATAAATGTAGCTTAAAACTTTAAGGTCGATATAATTATGATAGATAAGTTTAGATAATATTTCTTTATCTTTAAGCTCCTGATACATTTGAAAAATTTTCGGCATTTCCTCTTGGTTTACATGGTCGTGAACGTCAAGACCCAATCTTTTTCCTAAATTTATCGCTTTAAGACTTGGTTCATCAAGAAAAAAGTTTAATTTTTGAAATTGTCTATAAATATCCACATTTTCAAAACTATTTTGAGGAATATTGTATTTTTCCATTTTTTTTCTAATGAAAGGAAAATCAAACCTATCTCCATTATATGAAATAACTTTTTTAGAATTTAAAACTTCATTAACTTTTAAAATAAGCTCTTTTTCTTCGCTCTCATCTTCGATATAATATTGGGAATAAATTAGCTCATTACCTTTTTTTTCACAAATTCCAAACATATACATAAAATCTTTAGTTCTGCTAAGACCTGTCGTTTCTATATCAAATAAAATATAATCTTTAAAATTAGAATCTGTCTTTTCAATGTTTTGGACTTTTTTCATAATTACTCCTTACTAAAATAATTGGAACATATTTCCATTTTGATAAATTCAAAGAGGTAAATATGATGAAATAAATATTCTTTTACACAAGAATCATAAACTCATATTTATTTTAGCATAAAAGTAAGCGAAAAGGAATAAATTTTTCTAAAGTTTTAACCGAAAGTATATTAAAAATGTAATAAGCCTTATTAGTTAAGGATAATAACACAAAAAGCAATTATCAAAAATGATAGTTGCTTTTTTAATGCGCGAGTGATTAAAAATAATCACTCTATATTTATTTACAAATAAGCGTTAATTTCTATGTATAGTACAACGATTAAAAAATGTTAAAAATATTATACAAAAAGTGCAAAATATACTATAAAATGTGTTGAAAGCTTTATAATTATAGGGTATAATATAAGTACATTAGATAGTTTATTTGTGTGAAAAAATAAATAAGGTTAGGAGGTTAATATGGCTACAAAGAGTTTTACAAGTGAATTGAAATTTAATAGAAAATCAGTAGACAATCTTTTAAAAGCATTAGATAAGGATAGTAAGGCAAAAGTTGTAAATGTTAAATCTTCTAATGTTAGTAATACCGAAGATATAAGAAAGATGTTTGTTAAAAAATAATATGGAATTTAAAATAATTTTACTACAAGATCTTTTAGATAGTTTAGGGGATTTGAAAACTGATAGAATATTAAAAACTTTTAAAAGCATTCCATCGGATGAAATAAATGATGTTGAATGCTTTTTACATGATAAAGCTATACAATTTGAAAAATCATCAATTTCTACAACTCATTTAGTGTTTAAAAATTCAACTCTTGTTGGATATTTTTCTTTAGCTAATAAAAAGCTAATTATTGGAGATAGAAATTATAGAAAATTATCAAATAGTCAAAAAAGAAAATTATGTAAAAAGGGTGAAAAGTTGGAGAATGGATCTTATTATATAAATAGCTATTTAATCGGACAATTAGGAAAGAATTATTCAAATAGTTTAAACGGAGATGCTATAAGCGGAAATGAATTATTAACTTTAGCTTATAATACTTTGTTAAAAGTAAAGAGTTTAATTAGTGCAAGATATGTATGGCTTGAGTGTGAAGATAATCCTAAATTAATTAGTTTTTATGAAAATTTTGGATTTACTTTAATTCCAGAGTTTGAATCGACTAACGGATTAAAAGTTCTTATTATGAAATTAAAATAAAACAAAAAAATTAAGCAATTATCAAAAATGATAGTTGCTTTTTTAATGCAAGAAAGGAAAAAATGAAATTAGTTTTTTTCTTTTTTATTTAAGCACAAAAAAAGCTCGATTTCTCGAGCTTTGGTGCAGGAAAGAGGACTTGAACCCCCACGTCAATGACACTAGATCCTAAGTCTAGCGCGTCTGCCAGTTCCGCCATTCCTGCATAAATGGGGTGGATGATGGGATTCGAACCCATGACCTTCAGAGCCACAATCTGACGCCCTAACCAGCTAGGCCACACCCACCAAACTTTATCATTTTTCAATGCTTGTATATTATACCAGTTTATAAAATTTTTGTCAATACTTTTTTAAAAAATTTTTTATTTATATGCAATGTTCGTCTTTACAAGTGTGTGTATGATGTTTTTCTTCTTCTTTTGAATGTTTTATTTCTTCAAGTTCTTCTTTTGACAGTTTTTCCCTACAATTTTTGCAAATTCCTTTTATTTCTAGGTGATGTCCTGTTACGATAAATTCTGTTTTGTTTTCAATATCGTCTATCAATCTATGTATCGGGCAATGATTTATCGGAATTATTTTTTTGCATTTTTCACAAATCAAGCTATGTATATGTCCGTTGTTTAATTGGAAATATGTTGTTCCGTCAATTTCTGCGGTCTTTTTTGCAATATTTTTTTCGCAAAATTGATTTAATGCTCTGTAAACACTTGATATGCTATATTTTTCGTCTTTTGTTGAGATTGCGTTGTAAATGTCTTCGGCTGTTGTCGGAACTTCTCTTTTTTGTAATTCTTTTAGTATAGCTAATCTGTTTTTTGTGATTTTTAAATCATTATCTTTTAAAATTTTCAAAAAAACTTTTTTCATAAATAACTCCTTTGCTTGATTTTTGTTTAAAATAGTTATATAATAATGTTTATGTAAATGCGTTTTATTTGCAAATGTAAATATTCGCAAAACAAAATTTAAAGGAGTAGATTATGAAAAAAATCTTATCAAAAATCATTTCCTTTGTCCTTATTATATCACTTTTTACAGCTTGTGGCAAAGATAATGTAAAAAATAATCAAAAAGAAGAAAAACAAACAATATACACTTCATTTTATGCACTACAAAGCATAACGAAGGAAATTGTTGGAGATAAAATGGAAGTTAAAAATTTAATTCCAAATGGACAAGGTGTTCATCATTGGGAGCCGACTGCTAAGGATATGAAAGACTTATATAAAGGTAGTGTTATTTTAGTAAACGGTTTAAACTTGGAAACTTGGACTGAAAAATTTAAATTAGCACTTACAGATTTGAAATTGGTTGAGGTTTCAAAGGGTGTTAATTTGTTAGAAACAGAGCATCATCATGAAGAAGGTGAGGATCATGAACACGAACATAAGCACGAACACGAACACGAACACGAACATGAACATAAAGGTGAAAATAAAGACGTTGTAAAACCTATGACTGAAAAGGAAGAAAAGCATCATAGTCATGGGAAATATGACCCACATATCTGGTTAAGTCTTAGAAATATGAAGGTTGTTGCAAAGAATATTTGCGAGCAAGTTATTTCTATGGATAAGGCTAATGAAAGTTACTATAAAGAAAATTTAAAAAAGGTTGAAAATAGACTTGATGAGTTAGATAAAAAATATTCTGATGAATTGAAAAATTCAAGAACAAAGTCAATCATAACTTCTCACGAGGCTTTTGCATATCTTTTCAATGATTACGGTTTAAAACAAATTGCAATCGAAGGTTTGAATTCAGAATCAGAACCAGATTTAGCAAAGATGAAATCAATCGTTGAACAAGCTAAAAAAGAGGGCTTAAAATATGTTTTCTATGAAGAACTTAGTGAAAGTAAAGTTGAAGAAACTATTGCAAAGGAAATTGGTGGACAAGTTAAGATGCTTTATACAATAGAAGGTCAAACTGAAGAACAAGCTAAGGAAAATAAAGACTATTTTAAAATGATGGAAGAAAATTTAAAGGCTTTAGTTGAAGCTACAAAGTAGGAGAATAGTTTGGAGAGTATTATTTCTATAAAAGATTTAACTTTTTCTTATAATGGAGGCGTGAATATTTTAGAAAATCTATCTTTTGATATTCAAAAGAGGGATTTTATAGCTATTATCGGGGCAAATGGTAGTGGAAAATCTACTTTGTTAAAACTGATTTTAAGAGAGCTTACACCTTCAAGTGGAGAAATTGTTATTTCAAATTCAAATATTAAAAATTTTAAAGATTGGAACAAAATCGGTTATGTTCCACAAATAAATGCAAATAGCATACCTAATTTTCCGATAACGGCTTTAGAGATTGTAACTCTAAATCTTTATGATAAAATGGGATTTTTAAAATTTTCAAGAAAAAAACACATTGAACTTGCAAAGAGAGCTTTGGCACAGGTTAATATGCTTGATTTTGCACATACACCGATAAATAAAATGAGCGGGGGGCAACAACAGAGGATTATGATTGCAAAGTCTTTGATAAACAATCCGAAGATTTTGATTTTTGACGAGCCTACGACAGGAATAGATAAAGAGAGTAAAGAACAACTTTTTAAGATTTTAAATCATCTTAACAACGCACATGGAATTACAATTTTGCTTGTAACTCACGAGCTTGAGATTATGAAGGACAATCTTACAAAAGTTGTGGAAATAAAAGATAAGAAAGTAGTGGTGAGATAATGTTTCAACTTGAATTTATGAGAAGAGCTTTTTTAGTTGGAATTATGTTATCCATTGTTATACCTTGCATTGGGGTTGTTATGGTAAATAAGAGAAATTCTATGATAGGAGATGCTCTATCTCACGTTTCTCTTGCAGGGGTTACAATCGGACTTATCTTTAGAGTTAATCCAATTATAACGGCGATAATATCTTGTGCAGTTGCAAGTTTTTCCATAGAAATTATGAGAAGATATTTTCCAAAAAATTCGGACATATCAACTGCTATAATTATGAGTTTGGGGATTGGACTTGCAGCAGTGCTTTCTGATTTTGTAAAGGGTGCTGCCAATTTCAACAGCTTTTTATTTGGTAGTATTGTTGCGATAAGCGACTTTGAAGTTATGCTTGTTACACTTGTTTTCATAGTTGTTATGGTGGCTTTTGTAGTTTTATATAAGGCGCTTTTGTATGTTTCTTTTGATGAAGTTGGAGCAAGACTTGCAGGAATTAAAGTTCAAGCTGTTAATATAGTTTTTACATTTTTAATTTCTTTAACAATTTCTATTGCATCAAGAACTGTTGGGGTTTTAATGGTTTCATCACTTATGGTTGTGCCTGTTGCTTGTGCTTTAAGGCTTTCAAAATCTTATTTTCAAACAGTTATTTACTCTGTTTTGTTTGGAACGATATTTACAATTTCAGGAATTACAATTTCATTTTATAGAGGTTTAAAACCCGGTGGAACAATGGTTTTAACCGGTATTGTAGTTTTGGTTGCAATAGTAATTTTGCAAAATTTAAAAAAGTTTTTAAAAATTTAGGAAAATCAAAATGATTTTCCTTTTTGCTTAGGACTATTTTTATATTCTAATTTGTGGTAAAATATATTTGATTTAAAAAATTTAATTTTATGGAGAGATGATATGATTTTTGTTGAAAATAAAAACTTTGACCCTGCGTTAAATCACGCTATAGAGCTTTATCTAATGGAAAATTATGATGAAGATATTTTTATGCTTTGGAGAAATAGACCTTGTATTTTGATTGGAAGGTATCAAAATATTGACTTGGAAGTTAATTTGGACTTTACAAACGAAAACAATATGGACGTAATTAGAAGATTATCAGGTGGTGGTGCGATATATTGTGATACGGAAAATATGCAATATAGTTTTATCACTAAAAAAACAGGAGAAGATGTAGATTCTTCTTTTAAAAAATTTGCAAAGCCTGTTGTTGACTTTTTAAATTCTCTAGGACTTAATGCTGAATTTACGGGAAGAAATGATATTCAGATAGACGGCTCAAAGGTAAGTGGAAATGCTCAATATCAAAATAAAGAAAAAATATTACATCACGGAACATTTTTATTTAAAGCAAATTTATATAATTTGACAAATTCATTAAAATCAAGAGATATAAAGTTTAAAGGAAAAGCCGTTCAATCAGTTAGGTCAAGGGTTGGATTTATCGGAGATATGGTTGATATGGACGTTGAAACTTTTATGGATAAAGCTATCGAATACATAAAAGGGGAATATGGAATTACAAATACTACAATTTTAACCGAAGAAGAGATGAAAAAAATTTACGAAATTCGTGATTCTCTTTTTGCAACAAAGGAATGGAACTACGGAAATGGCTCACTAAAGAAGAATAGAAAAGCTGAAAAATATTCTTGTGGAGTTGTTGAGATAGGGCTTGATGTTGAAGATGATAAAATTAAAGACATTTCTATTGAGGGAGATTTCTTTAGTGAATTGGGTATAGATAGATTGTGTAGTATATTAAGAGGTGTTCAATGTTCTAAAGAGTCGGTTGCAGAGGCACTTAAAGATATTGAAATTGATAGATATATTAAGTCAATGGATAAAGAAATTTTCATTGGCGACATAATTAAATTATTTTAAGAGGTGCAATATGCTAAGAAAAAAAGCAGAAATAATGAGAAAGCCTGAATGGTTAAAATTAAAAATTCAGGGAGATAAAAATACATCAGATGTTGAAAGTATGGTTGAAGGACTGAAATTACATACTGTTTGTCACGAAGCAAATTGTCCAAACAAAATGGAATGTTATTCAAGAAGAACTGCAACTTTTATGATTCTTGGAAGAAACTGTACAAGAAATTGTACATTTTGTAACGTAACAAGACATACGCCTGATCCGGTTGATTTAAACGAACCGGAAAATTTGGCAAAAGCAGTTCAAATCCTACAATTAAAACATGCTGTTGTAACGTCAGTTACCAGAGATGATCTTCCAGACGAAGGTGCGCATCAATTCGCCGAAGTTGTAAGACAAGTTAGAAAATATAATCCAAAAACGACAATAGAACTTTTAATACCGGATATGTCAGGAAGAAAAGAACTTTTGGATATAATTTATGAAACAAGACCTGACGTGTTAAACCACAATGTTGAAACAATTCCAGCGTTTTACCCAAAAGTAAGACCTGCTGCAAACTTCCAAAGAAGTTTAGAAGTTTTAAAATACGCAAAAGAATGTGGACTTAAAACAAAATCAGGACTTATGGTTGGCTTTGGAGAAACAGAAGAACAAGTTGTAGAAGTATTCCAAGCACTTAGAGATGTCGGCTGTGATATGGTAACAGTTGGACAATATTTACAACCTACAAAATTCCATATCGCTGTTAAAGAGTATGTTCACCCACAACAATTTGACAGATATAGAGATATAGCTTTTAAAATGGGATTTTTAAGAGTAAATTCAGGACCATTAGTAAGAAGTTCATATCACGCAGAAGCGCTTTAGTTTTTAAACTCATTTTTAGTTTACTAGAAATGAGTTTTTTTTATGGGGTCAATCGACTGTGTGATCTTAAAGTACGGTACTCTGTTTAACTTTTGTTTCAAATAAATTTTTATAAAACTGTATTTTTCAAAGGTTTTGTGGTACAATAAAGGTATCATATCGTTAGAGGTGTTTTATGAAGGAGTTTTACATATATTCTAGTATTGATGAAAAGAGATTGCATTGTGTTGACTTTGCTGAAAATTTAAAGAATCCTAAAATGATTTTACAGCTTTGTCACGGAATGGCTGAGCATATAAAGAGATATAAAGACTTTGCTTTATTTTTAGAAAAGCAAGGAATAAAAACTTTTGGAATGGATAATAGAGGACATGGAGAAAGTGTAGAATATGATGAAATTCAAGGGCATATTGCTGATGAAAAAGGGAATATAAAACTCGTTGAAGATGTCTATGCACTTAATAAGTATATAAAAAATGAATTTCCCGGTAGGCAAATTGTAATTTTTGGTCATAGTATGGGCTCTATAATCGTTAGAAATTTTTTAAATGAATATTCCAACCAAGTTGACGGAGCAATCATTTGTGGGACTACCGGAATTTATGGAATGAAACATAGAATGGCTATGTTGTTAGCTAGAATGTTCAGTTCAAAAGGGGCAACTAAAAAGAGTGAATTTGTAAATAAACTTGCTTTTAAGGGATATAATTCCAAAATAAAGGATAAAAATACTGATTTTGATTGGCTTTCAAGAGATGAAAAAGTTGTTGAGGACTATATTTTGGATAAAAATTGTGGTTTTCTTTGTACGAATAAATTTTACTTGGATTTAATGACTTTGATAAAAGAAATATCTGATAAAAATAATGTTCAAAAGGTGAGAAAAGACTTACCCATACTTTTTATTTCAGGTAAAGCTGACCCTGTTGGAGAATATGGAAAAGGCGTTTTAAAGAGTTACAGAATGTATAAAGAGCTTGGCATAAAGAATGTAAAATTAAAACTTTACGCTAAAATGCGCCACGAAATATTAAACGAAATCGATAAAGAGAAAGTATATATAGATATTTGTAAATTTTTAGAGAGTATAAACTAAAAGAGAAATGATTTTTTCATTTCTCTTTTTTAGTGCTTAGGCATTAATAAAATTTTCTATTTTTTCTTTTAAATCTTCAAACTCAAAGCTACCTTTTATGGCAATCATTTCAAGTGTTGTAATGTCTTTTATCATTTCAAAAAGTTCTTCATTATCAAGATTTTTATATTCTTCGCTTAAAGATTTTAAAAAGTTTCTAACTTTTGGATATTTTTGAGTTAATTCTCCGATTTTTGTATTTTTTTCTAAATTCATTTTATATCTCCTTTATATTTTTGTTATACTAAACATATTAAAATTACTTTTTTTATAAAATAAAATTGACTAAAGGTAACTAAAGTAGCATGAATGAAGATACTTCGACATGTTTACTACGCAAACGGCTCAATATGACCCTACGGCTACACTATTGTTGACAAGTCAACGAAGTTGGGCTAGAAAATTTGCAAAAAAAAATTCCTATGAGAAAACTCATAAGAATTGGTCGGGGTGAGAAGATTCGAACTCCCGGCCCCATGGTCCCAAACCACGTGCGCTACCAAACTGCGCTACACCCCGTTACGATTACTTGTATATTATACAACTTTTATTTTGCTTTGTCAACACTTTTTTAAAAAATTTTTCAAAAAATTTTTTAATATACAAGTCCCTAAATTGCAAGAATAAATTAGCCACATAAAAATAATTCTCTAGGCGTTTTGTAATTGAATATTTTTTTAGGATAG
>NZ_JACVDA010000020.1 GCF_016552165.1 Parvimonas parva
TCCTCCTTTTCTCGTGTCTATATATCACTCCTGTTCAGTTAATATTATGCAACCCATCTTGCTGAACCATACTCTTTTCCCTGTCTGAACTTTTTTGCATTTTTGCCTTTGCTGTAGACAATGAATTTAATTAAAGCTGCTACTCCTATGCCTATTAGAGGGCAAAGCTTACTCCAATAGAAGCAAGTGCTGCTTCGCCAACGTATTTACCAACGACAGCAGAATCTACTAAAGTATAGACCTGTTGGAAAAATGAACCGGTAATCATAGGCAGGGCGAATTTAATAATCGCCTTATTAGGCTTTTCATCAGTAAGGTAATGATTAATATAAACTTCCTTTCTATTCAATCATTTTGAAGTGTCTCAAGGCATCCATGATAGCTTCTTCTTTTTCAGGTGTACACTGTGGAATAATTTGTTTCTCCTTTTTAGACTTGTTGTAATGTTCTCGTAATTCTATTCCACATTTCCTTTTTATCTGTGCAATATATAATGTTGAAACTTTTAATTGAAATTTATTCCAAACATATTCTTTGATTTGAGCATATGTTGCCTTACTTTCAGCACTTGTCAAATCAAGCTCATCCAGCTCAATTTCAATATTTATATGCTTATCGACATTTAGTTTGGACAACAGAGCTACCGTCTCCACATGGCTTGAGTGGTCAGTATGAATGTCATTTGAGTGTGTCCGTTCTCGGGAACATATCCACTGCGTTTTTGGGGCTATCGGTAGACGGGAACATATCAATACACCTCATGGATTATTATTTTAGAATGGATTTTAAGTAATCTAATAAATCTGATTTAGTTAGAGGCTCTGCATGACTTAAAATACAATACTTACAGTCGAAACTTTCTATCAAATTTGTTAATGACATTAATTTTTCTTTATCCATATACCCATCATCGTAGAAATCCTCGCTTGTTGAATCTCCCAAGAACAATATTTTTTCCTCAGGAATATAGATAAGCACCGTATCTTCCGAATGGGGTGAAACCGTATGAAAAATCATTGCGGTTATTCCACCGAGATTAAGGGTAAGCTCTTTTTCAAATTGGATATCCGATAGAACGGCAATAATTCTTTTATTATCTACATATTCTCTAGCTAGGCACTCATCATCATTTATCAAAAATTTTATATATGCACTGTCAGATAGTTTGGCTCTTTCCTGTTTCAAAAACTCGTTGGTTTTATGGTGTGCAATGGACAATCCGTGAATTTTATGCATTCCAAAGGTATGGTCCCAGTGCCAATGAGTGATGACAGTAAAATCTGGCTTCTTTAGGTCCTCGATTTCTAGGGATTTATAAAATTCATCAACATGGTCTGCTGAATTTCCTGCATCAATGGCAAGTGCAATTTTATCTCCATTTAAGTATGCCAACATAGGCCTATCAGTTTCTGGTTGATGTGGATAATAAAAGACCCTGCTAGTTATCTTTTTCAGTTCCATTTGCCATCCCACCTTTCTGGTAATAAATCTTTCAGCAACACTTCTTCCATTTCAGGTAATACAATTTGGGTCTCTATATTTTGATTATCTATCTGTGCAATAAACTCTCTGCACCTTCCACATGGTGGAAGTATACTCCCATCTTCAAATACAGCGATAATCCTTTTGATTGCAGTTTCATTGTTCTTTACCATTTCAGCAATAGCTGACTGTTCAGCGCATAAGCCAATAGAACAGGGCAAGTCAATGCATATTCCTGTAAAGATGTTACCGCTATTTGTCTCCAACGCGCACGCAACATGCCCTGAAGTTCCAAAGTTCCGTAACTTTTTATGATTAATTATACTGAAAGCAATTTGATATAATTCTTGTTTATTCATTTTCTTCTCCAATATTATTTAGCTTAATAATACGTTATTCTTTTTTCAAAACACTAAGTTATTCAGTTCACCATCAAGAACTTTTATAGTTTCATTTCTTTCCTTATCCTCTTGATTGTCATATAAAAGTTGTTCAATAAACTCCCATATATCTTCTAGTTTACGTCTAATATGATAGAATAACAAAGCATCCGTATTGATTAAAAAATCTTTGTGTAATTTCAGGTATATGTTCATAAATACATCATAATATGGCTTATCAACAAAAAACATGAGATCAGCTTTTACTGGAGCCAATTTCAAGCCTTCCCAGTCAATTAGAACTAACTGCTCATCCCGTTGCATCAAGTTCCAATTATGAATATCTGTATGGCATAGGGCCATTTTAGGATTACTTCGTCTTAGAATCTCCGACAGTCCTTCAACTCTGTCAATAGATTGTTCAAGGGGTTTTATGTGTGCCCCAAGCAAGCATTTTAAGTCCATGGGAAGACTGGCGCATTCTTTACGCAATACTTGTTTTAGCTGTTTCAGAAATGGCAAGCTAAAATCTTCCCTAATTAGTTGCACATATACCTACTATATCAATAAATTTTGAGTTATCATTGACTATATTAGTTGCTATTATCAGAATAGTCGTCGATAACTATATTTTCGTGCAAATATGCAAATAAGTAAAATGATAGTTATGTTATATCATAATAATTGAAAATAATAGAATGCATTTTTCAATGTAATAAGATTAAGCGTTCTCTTAAAGTTAGAGAACGCTTAATTATTTTTAATTTATTGAAATAATTTGTAACTATTGAAAACAGACAAAAATTGTTCATTGGATAATTTATCAAGATCAGTAACATTCGCATGCTTCAGCACCTGTCTTAATTGATTTTTAGTAAAAAGAACATGATATTCCCTGTTTACCCATTTATAAACGAAAAATCTATACTTTTTGTAGTCCTTCTTTAAAATAAATGGTTTATGCCTTTCAAGTACAATCAATACAGAATCTACATTAGGCTTAGGGTGAAAATATGCTCGTGGCACTTTTTTAAGAATTTTTATATCCATTTCCACCATTAACAGCAAACCTAAAGCTCGTTGGGTATTTTGCAACCTTTTAGCAAATCCCCTCTCTACAATAAGGTAGCTATATTTCGCTTGACTATCAAAAGCAATCTTTTTTACAATATCAGTACTAATATTGTAGGGAATATTACCAAATATTTTATAGTCTGTATTTTTAGGAAAGCTAAACTTCAAAATATCCTCATGAATAACTTTTATATTCTGAAAAGGTTCAACTGCTTTTTTCGTGGCATGACATAAACCTTCATCAATCTCTATAGCATTCACCCGTTGACTCATTTCCACAAGTTCCTTGGTAAAATGTCCTTTTCCTGACCCAATTTCTATTATTTTATCTTGTTTATTGATATTCGTATATTTTAATATTTCCTTTACATGCTTTTTAGATGTAATGAAATTTTGCGTATTTTTCGGGTTTTTCTGTTTCATTATAAACTTCTCCTTGCCGGTTATAATGAACTAATCTTAAGAGCTCATTATAACCAATTATTTTTGGTTTGGTTGATAATGAAATCTCTCAATAACAAATATAGAAAACATTGTAGGTCAACAATAGATGTGAAAAATAGAATATAAGATTTTTTGTTGAATTGATAATTTCAACTCAAATTATAGACAGTATCTAGATTTATAAGAAAAATAATTTTCTAAATACTTTAATGTGATTTAAAATAGATACAGATATACAAATAATATATCTTAAAAAAATTAAAACGAATTGTAAATAATAAATTATTATATTTTAAGTTGCAATTTGCAAAATTAATTGCTTTCTTTTTTCAATAGGTGTAAGAAAACCCAACGGTTTCATTGGTATTCTATTTGACCTATATAAATACTTCTTCATTTGATAAATCAAATCTTCATAAGAATAAAATTTTAAATCCTTATAAAATCTTTGATTATCATTTCTGTGGCTTCGTTCAACCTTTCCGTTGTGTCGAGGTGTTCTAGGACGAATAAGTTGATGCTCTATATTATAATAAAAACAAAGTCTATCAAGAGGGTGTATTTTATCTGTCTTTCTAAAATGTGTAAATTCTGAACCATTGTCTGTTTGAATAATTTTTGGTTTATATCCAAAATACCTAATAGCCATTTTTACGAATTGAATTGTTGAAAAACTAGATTTTTCTTTAAAAGCATAAATAAACCTTTCTCTAGTAGCTTCGTCAATCATTGTGTATTGATAAAACTTTTCAGGAATTTCTCCAACATAACAAGTTTTAGGCACATACTTTACATCTAGTTGCCATTTAATTCCTAACATACTTGGTGTATCATATTTTTTAGGTATATATTTCTCTTTTTCTTTTTTTGTGTTATAAGTAGAAACCCTTAAACCTAGCTTTTTTACAACCCTATATAACGAGTTAATATGTCGTTTATATCCTTTTTTTGTTTTTAATTTAACATATAATTCAATAATTGACATATTGGGATTTCTTCTAAGATAATCTTTTATATGTTTAATTT
The DNA here is from genome assembly GCF_016552165.1 of Parvimonas parva. GTDB lineage: Bacteria > Bacillota > Clostridia > Tissierellales > Peptoniphilaceae > Parvimonas > Parvimonas parva. Next base: position 4,407 of record NZ_JACVDA010000020.1, read on the forward strand.
CTTTTTCAGTATGAGAATTAGGATGTTTAGATAAAGGTTTATGAGATTTATCCTTAAGGGATTCAATAGAGCCATCAAATCTTTTATTCCAACGCATCAATGATGAAACTGAAATTTTATATTTTCGACAAACATATGAAACATCACCACAATTTCTATATGTCTTACAAGCATAATATCTTGTATTTAAAGTGTGCGGTAAATATCTAATTTTTAAATCTAAACTCATATTTATAAAACTCCCCATAATATAAAATTTAATATAAGATATTATACTATAAAATTTATATAATGTAAACTCAAAAAATATGTATTTTTAATGCTTTTAAGAATTTAACAACAATTTATTTACTAAATATATTATACCGCTTTTTAATTTGTTTGTTAGCACTTTTTATAAAAAATTTTCATTAAAATTTTTTTAAATTTTCTTTAATTAATTCTTGCAATTCTTCCAAATCCTCTTTTTTAGCTAATGCTCTTATAAAACCCCTAGCATTAGAACGTCTGTTTAAATAGTTTTTGTATTCTTTATTTTTTTCAATCCATCTTTTGTCAGCTTCTTTTTGTTGTTGAGCAGTTTTGTAACCTTTTCTTTTTTTATCTTTATTCTCCATTTTATTTTAAAATCCTCCAAAATTTTTGAAAAATATTTTGTGCTTTTTCAATTTCAACAAAATTTTCAAAAACATCTTTGCTTAGCATTGCATCACTCTTTACGATTATATGATGAAAGAAATTGCTTTGATATTTTGAATTTTCATTATCGTACATTGTAACGATACAATCACAAGCATTTTTATCTAAATCTATAAAGTATTCTTTTTTATTGAATACAATTTTTATTTTTTGAGTTTTCCCACAATCGAAATCGCTTAAAAATATAGTTTCTTTTTGTAAATCAAATTCTTTTTTCATAATTTGTATCTCCTTTTTTAATAAATTTTAACATTACACTTTTCATACATCTTCATAAAAGAATGTTTTTTGAAAGCACATTCACTATTTAATTGCTTTTCTGCTAAAACTTCTAAATCTTCAAAAGTTATATCGTTTTCTTCAAAAAATAAGTTTTCAAATTTTTGCGAATTACTATTATAAGTTTTGAAATATTTTCTTTCTATTTCTGCATTTAAACAATAAGTCCAGCTGTGTTCATCTCTCAAAACTCCAAATTCACATTTGAAATCGGGTACATAAATGACTTTATTTTTAGCAACAGCTATAACAAATGTTGAAAATCTTTCTCCGCTTTTAGCATATAGTACATTATCAATTGCAAATCTAACTTTAACACTTTCTTTCATTTTTATATCCCCTTTCCTTATTGTAATTATATTATAACATATTATTAATAACATGTCAGCACTTTTTATAAAAAATTTTCATTAAAATTTAAACATTTATAAATGTTTTGGTCAATTTGACCAAAATTTTATACAATATTTGTCTGGATTTTTAGAAAAATATATTATATAATAAAATTATAAAAATACTTTAGGAGGATTTTATGAATACAATATTTTTAATAGCATTTTTAATTTGGATAGGAATTTTTGGTTTAGGATTTACTATTGCTAAAACTGTATTCTCATACTTTGATTATTGCATAATTTTTTTAGTTGTTGCTTTTTATAGTTCTGATTATATAGCACAAATATCTTATAATAAATCTTCAACCTTCTTATTAAGTTTGGTTGTAGGAATTATAGCTTGCGTAATCATATATTTTATTTTAAGTTTATTTAGTCAAAATAGATTTTTAGTTTATCCAGTTGTTTTATATAACTTTATAATTTCTATGATTAGTTCATACTACTTTTTACAATTTTCATTTTATGTTTTAAATGAATTAGTTAAATTCGCAGAAGGTAAAAATCCAAACTATAATATGTTATTAATTTTTAAAAATATGACTGTAAATACAGCTATTCATTATGTAATAATTATTCTTATAGGATTTATGTTTTTCTTTGCGAAATGTGATTTGTATTGTATAGAATTAGATGAGCTTATAGAAAATCCTTTTGAAGATTTTAGTTTAAGTTTACCTATGCTTAATAGAAAAAGACTAATCTACAATTCAAAAAATAATTTTGGTCAATTTGACCAAAAAGAAAATCCAAAGGAAAAAAGGTTAGATAAAAAATATATAATATCTGATTGGATGTATAAAAAAATAAAAGAAGATTTAGAGAAAGATGTACTCAGTAATTTTGATGAAAAATTTGATATAACAATCTCAAAAGAAGTATCATTTTATACGGGTAAAAAAACAGAAAAGGCTATTGAGTGCATCATAGAAATTCAATTTAATAATATAGAAAATGCTGAAGGAAGATACCCTCATTGGATTCCAAAATCTGCTCTTAATGAAAAATATGATTATAGAAAAAGTTATAAAAAATATACTAATTATGAAAGTAAATTTGAGAAAGAAAGTGAATATGAATTTACAGAAGAAGAATACAATAAAAAAGTAGAAGAAAATTTAAAAAAAGAAAAAAATGAGCCTCCCCTACTTTATAAACTTTTAGGTTTAGAAAAAGATGCTACCTTAGAAGAAATTAAAATAGCTTATAAAAAACTTGCTAAAAAGTATCATCCAGACTTAAATAAAGATAGCAAAGGAGCTTTAGAAATAATAAAGCAAATAAACGAGGCTTATGATGTACTAAGTAATGAAGAAAAAAGACGCGAATATGACCTTTATGGAACATATAAATAGTAATAGTGAAGAAAGTAAGAGAAAAATGCACCTAAATTGTTCGTTGGGATTTGTTTTTAACAAATCAAAAGGACACTTTTCACGAAGTGAAAAGTGGAGTAGCCAGCACAGTGTTTGGGTTCCCAAACACAAAAAAATTAAAATTTTTTATCTGGTTAGGGTTTCACCCTAAGACCCGACTTTTCATAAAAACAAAGAAAAAAACAAAATAATAGAAAGGAATTTTATGGAAAATAGAAAAAGAAAAAATAACATACATTTAAGATTTTCAGATGAAGAATATGAATATATTTTAAATAAATTTAAAGAATCTAATTGCAAAAGTGTTCAAGAATTTATTTTAAAATGTGTTGATGAAGAATTAATTTTTGATGTAGATATAACACCTTTAAAAGAAATTTCATATAACTTATCACAAATCGGAAACAACATAAATCAGATTGCAAAACGATGTAATGAAACTAGAAATTTCTTTTTAGAAGATATTGAAGAACTACAAGAAGATTATGAAATTTTAAGAAAAGACTATCAAAAAGATATACTCTTTATTAGAAAAAAATTTAAAAATACAAAGGTAAAAAAGGGAGATATAAAAAAATTAAATGGCAGTAACTAAAATACATCCTATAAATAAAACTTTAAAAAAGGCAATAGATTATATTTTAAATCCAGATAAAACAAACAATAAATTTTTGTCATCTACTTTTATGTGTAGTAAAGATTTTGCAAGTGAAGAAATGTTACAAACCATAAAAGAATCTAACTCAAGAGCAACAGTTTTAGCTAGACATTTAATTCAATCTTTTGCTCCGGGAGAAACAACTCCAGAACAAGCACACGAGATTGGAAGAAAATTAGCAGATACAATTTTAGATGGAAAATATGAATATGTTATTGCAACACATATCGATAGACAACATATTCATAATCATATAATTTTCAATAATGTAAGTTATAAAACTAGAAAAGGATATGTAAGTAATAAAAGGACTTATCATAAAATTAGATATGAAAGTGATAAACTTTGTAGAAAATATAATCTATCAGTTATAGATGAATTTTTTCAAAAAAGGCGTGGAAAAACTAGAAAAAGTGGTGCTAAATCTTATAAAGAATATCAAAGTTATAAACGTGGAAATTCTTGGAAAGAAAGACTTAGAAATGATATTGATGAATCTATTTTCTATTCAAAAGATTTTAATCAATTTATAAAAAATATGAGAGAAAAAGGATATGAAATAAAATTTGGAAAACACATCGCTTTTAAACATAAAGATAAAGAAAAATATATTAGAAGTAAAAGTTTAGGAGAAGATTACACAGAAATAACAATTAGAGATAGAATTAAAAATAAAATTTCAAAAGAAGAATTTGAATTTAATATTGAGAAAAGAAAAAATTCAGAATTAGATTATACTTTTGATAATATAGAAAATAATTTTAAAAAAGCTGAGTTTAACAAAATGATTGATACAAAAACAGATAAATTTCAAGCAAAAGAAAATGGAGGTTTAAAATACTGGGCTGAGATAAGAAATTTAAAAGATATGGTAAAAACTGTCGATTTTTTGATTGAAATGAACATACATAGCAAGGAAGATTTAGAAGAAAAAATCAATGAATTTAAAGGCAAAAAAACTGAAATTTTTACAAATTATAAAGAACTTAAAAAAAATTTTACAAATGAAATAAATAATTTGAAAGTATTAAATGTTTATCAAAAATACAAATTTATTTATGAAGAATCTCTAAAAGAAGATACATCAGATGAATTTAGAGCTGAATATAAAAGTAATATATTAGAATTCCAAAAAGCAAAAGAATATTTAACAGCACTTTATGGAGAAAATTTTCCAAGTGATGAAGAATTAATAAATAAGATAGAAGAGATTGAATCTGAAAAGAAAAGTTTAGATGATGATTTAGATAAAATAAATCAAGATATTTCTAATCTATATGTTGCTTATTCTAATTATGATTTAATTCGTGGTAGTTCAAGGTAAAAAAATAGTTTTGGTCAAATTGACCAAAGCTATTTTCTATTTTTAAATACATTTAATCTATCTATCAAAGTTATTTTACTTATCGTTTTTTCATCGTTTATTTTATCTAGTTTATACATCTTTATAATTTTTTTAGAAAAATTAACTCCTCTTAAAAAAATTTTATCATTTTCATTCAAAAGATTTATATATTTAAACACTTTCTTTTCAAAACATAAAATCAATTTTATTTCTCCTTCAATATTTATCTTGAATTGAAAATATTTTTGTTTAATCTTATAAATTGGTTTATTTAAAACTACCCCACTAAAATTTTCATATTTTTTGTTTTTTAATATTTCTACTTCCTTTACTTCTTGTTGCTCTATTGTAGTTGGTATTCTTAAATATTTTTCTTTTCTTATATTACAAATAATATTAAGAATGTCTCTAGCTTGTATTAGTTCAGCATTTTCCTCAGCTTTTTCATCAAATTCTGAATTTTCTATTTTGTTTTTTAGTATTTCTTTATCTTGCTCTAAAGATTTTAACAAACCAAACGAACTATACTTTGTATCATCTCTATATTCAATCCTTATTTGTTTATTTAAATATAATACATCTCTTTTATTATTTGCATAAAAAATTCTAAAGTTAAGATCATAAGGAGGAATATCTATATTTTCAAAACTTTCTTTAAATTTTTCTTTTACAAAATCATCAGCTTGAAAAATTGTCCATAAATCTCCATCGAAATTTATAGCTATTTTATTTCTATTTAGAAAACTTTTTAAAGTTGGATTTATATTTGAACTTTTCATAATCGAACACCTTTATCTATATTCAAAGACTTGTTTAAATTAATTGTAATATATTCTCTAAGTTTTGTACTATCATATTTATTATATTTAGCTAAACCACTATATGAAATGCTATATAAACTTCTAGTTTCTTTGCAATAAAACAAATCATAATCTTTATATTTTGAGGGAATTTTACTAATAAAATCATTAATTATTGCATCTTTGCCTATCAAATCAAATTTTTCTTTGAAATAATTTTCTACATCATTATTTTTTCTATTTGAATTTAAATTAATTTTAAATTTTTCTCTAATCATTAAATAATTTAAACTATCTAAAATACTGTTATCATAGAAATCATTAATCTCACTTTCTTCTAATTTTTTAATTGGATAAAATGTAAAATTTTCAAAATTAAAAGAAGTCAACTTATCAAAATTAACTTCTTTATGTAATTTAATATTTTCATTTTCATTAAGTCCATATTCTACACTATTTAGCATTTCATTCTTTATTTCATCAAACGAAAAAGGAACAAATTTATTTTTTAGCATATCATACTTTTCAACACTCTCAACTTTTTCAGATAAATTACTATTTTTTATATACAAATCATTATTTCTAACTATAAAAGTTTCTAAATATTCATAGTTCTCAACATCTCTTGCTATTCCTAGTTGCAAAAATTTATTATCCTTAGTTTTAACTAACAAAAAATTACTCTTAAGTTTGCTATTTTTATTTGTTTGTTCAAATAATTTTGCTTTATCAAGATTTTCCATAAAATATTTAAAATTATTTACCCTTTCTTTTATATTATTTAATTTGCTTGGGTTATATTCTTTTATCATTTTATAGATTTCTTCATCTTTTTTACCTTTAATAAAGTTATATAATCTATCTCCTGTTAATCTCTTTATAGAAGAATAATGTAACCCTAATAAATGTGGTAAATGTTTATTTTCTATTTCAAATTCAAAATCATAATTTTTAGTTTTAATTAATACATTTGTATTATTAAATTGCTTATACCAATCTAAAATTTCTTTTATTTTATTCATAAAATCTCCTTTTTAGTAATAAAAAAGACAACTCTATTTGATAGAGCTGCCTTTTTGTGTTTTTGGTTTGATTAATCTTATCCCCTATGCAATAAATACATTACGTTACGAGCGTTCAAACTAGACCAACGAAAAAATTTAAAAACCGTTATATACTTCGCTATGACTGATACTTCTGACCCCTCAGCTCTGGGTGGAGGTGTATATTACCCCTAGTTCTCATACCACTATCTTAATTATATTATACCGCAATATAAAACATTTTACAACTTATCTACACCAAGTTTTTGTAATATTTTCAACTTTATCTATATTTAAAGTTTTAAAATCTTCAATGAATAATTTTATTTCATTTTTTAACTGAGTTAAAGGACTTAAATCTAATTCTTCATCATATTCATATACTTTTTCTACTACATTATTATCTATCTTTATTTTTGATGAACAAGTTTCCAAATCAAACTTAAAATATGAATTATTTTTATTATCCTTTATAAAAATCTCTTTACTATTTGGAAAAATATCTTCAAAATTATCTATGGACTTATCTGTATTATTAACTTTGTTATACAAATTTAAAATTTCTTCCTTTGTTTTATTTAAATCTTTTTCATCTTCTAAAGAAATTTTTGTTCCATCTAAATCTAAAATTTTATTTATCTTAGATAATTCTAATATTTTCTCTTTTAATTCTTCTTCTTTTGCAAAAGGTTTCTTTATATCTTCCTTAGCTACTTCAAATTCAGCTTTTTTATTTTTTAAATGTTCTTCTAATATTTTTTTATTGTCTTTTATAGATAAAATTAAATCATTAAGTTTTTCAATGTTTCCACCAGTCTTTAAAAGCCTAGTTTCATAGTTTTTATCTCCTAACAATTTTAAATAATGATTGTTTTTTTGAAAATCATAAAACATTTCTAAGTCAAAATTTTCATATTTCCCTATTTTAATCTTATTGTTAGTTAAATTTATTGTTTTTGATATTTCCAATAAAATTTTGTCAACTTCTTTTTCTATCTTATAATTTTTATCTAATATAAAAATTCCATTAAATTCTTTATTATTTGATATTTTAGCTCTATTAATATCATTTTCAACTGATTTAATTGAATTTTCTAACATAGATATGCCAATAGGATAATCATTTTTTACTTTTGATTCTAAATCATATAGATTAGCATTATAACTTGATTCTAAAAGTTTTAATTTTCCAATTTCAACTTCTAAATCCATTTTTTGTTTTATATATGGATTTCCAATAGCAAGAGCTTTTATTTCAGCATAAGATAGTGTACTTTCATCTACATCGTCCATACTTCTAAGTGGAGATTTAGATGTCATTATTTGAGAAATAAATCGTTGTTTATTTTCAATAGTTTGCCATAAGTACCCATCAAAAGTATCTTCAGTTATATATCTAAAAATTTCAACCTCTTTATTTTCGTTCCCTTGACGTACAATTCTACCCGCTCTTTGCTCTAAGTCAGAAGGTCGCCAAGGTACATCTAAATCGTGCATTGCTATTAACTTATTTTGAATATTAGTTCCTGCCCCACATTTGGCAGTAGAACCAATTAATATTCTAATATCTCCTTTTCTAACTTTTTCAAAAAGAGTTTCTTTTTCTTTTTCAGTTTTAGCATCGTGAATAAAAGCTATCTCATTTTCTGAAATACCACGTTCTATTAATTTGCTTTTTATATCATCATAAACATTAAAAGTTTTACTTGGAGTTGACATATCACAAAATATTAATTGTGTTGATTTATTTTCTTTAGTTTTATTCCAAATATCAAAGACGTTATTAATACAAATATTAACTTTTGAATTTGAATAATCTTCTAAAGAATCATCTATAAGCCTTTGGTCTAATGCAAGTTTTTTCCCATCATTAGTAATTTTTAACATATTATCTTCAGTAGGTTCTATAAGTCCGTTTCTTACAATATCTGCTCTATTAGACAAAATAGATAATATTTCTCTTTGTTCTTCGGTAGGTTTAGTTTTGATAGTTGTAAATTTTGATTTTGGAACATCTAAATCTAACATATCAGCAGTTTTTATATCAGCAACCATTTTAAAAATATTCATAAGGTCTGGGAGATTATAAAATTTTGAAAAACGTGTTTTACTTCTATATCCAGTTCCTTCCGGAGATAATTCTAATGAAGTAACAGTTTTTCCATAAGTACTTGCCCAACAATCAAAAATATCTATATCTTTTGCTTTCAATGTATCATATTGTAAATATCTTTGCATTGTATAAAGTTCTGTCATAGAGTTTGATACAGGTGTTCCTGTTGCAAAAACAATCCCTTTTCCATTTGTTTTTTCGTCCATATATCGACATTTCATAAACATATCATTTGATTTTTGTGCATCTGTTGTACTTATTCCTGCAACATTTCCCATTTTTGTTTTTATTCCTAAGTTTTTAAATGAATGTGCTTCATCTACAAACATTCTATCTATTCCCAATTCTTCAAAAGTCAAAGTATCAGTATCTTTTTTAGAATCATCGTGAATTTTTTGTAATTTTGTTTGTAGATTTTTCTTTTTAGCTTCTAATTGTTTTACAGTTATTCTTGAACCCTCATCTTTATTCAATCTATTTTCCCTAATAAAATCTTCATATTCATTTATAATATTTTGTATATATTCCTCTTGATATTGTTTAGACATTGCAATTTTTTCAAATTGACTATGACCAATAATTATTGCATCATATTCTCCTGTTGCAATTTTACCTAAAAATCTTTTCCTATTTGTTTTTTCAAAATCTTTTCTAGTAGTAACTAAAATATTAGCTCCCGGATATAAAGTCATAAACTCACGTCCCATTTGTTCCGTTAAATGATTAGGAACAACAAAAAGTGATTTATTACAAAGCTTTATTCTTTTACTTTCCATTGCTGCCGCTATCATTTCAAAAGTTTTTCCAGCTCCTACAACGTGAGCTAATAATGTGTTACCACCATATAAAATTCTAGCTATTGCATTTAATTGATGAGGTTTTAAGGTAATATTTTCATTTTTACCTTTAAAAGTTAAATTTTCTCCATTATATTCACGAGGTCTTATAGAATTAAATTTTCTATTGTAAATCTGCTCTAAATCTTCTCTTCTTGAAATATTTTTAAAAATCCATCTTTTAAACTCTTCATTTAACATTGTTTGTTTTTCATTTGCTAAGATTGTTTCTTTATGATTCAACACTTTTTTATCATTAGAATCAACATCATAAATCATTATGTTTTGCAAATTTAATGATTTTTCAAGTATATTATATGCATTTATTCTATTAGTTCCATAAGTTCTATTAGCTACATAATTAAATTGACCAACAGATTTATTTGATATTTTCCATTCTCCAGTAAAATTATTAAAATGCACATCTATACTTTTTCTTTCTTTAAAATCCATTTTAAAAGTTTCTTTCATAAAGTCTTTAATGTATCTTGGAGGTATCCAACTTGCTCCAAGTTCTACATTAATTTCATTCGCTTTTAAACTTTTTGGCAGTACTCTTTCTAATCTATCTTTTTGATAATTTAACAAATCAAATTCTTGTTTTTCTTCAGGAGTTAAACTTTCAACTTCTTTATAGGAATATCTAAGTAAATATTGGTCAATTAAGTCTATTTTTTCTCTAATATCTCCACTTAAATACTCATCTTTAGAAACAAATCTAGCTTTATCTAAATTTTGTAAGTTGTTTTTTATATGTTGCTCATTATATTCAAATGTAGATTCTATATCTAAAAAGATTTCTCCTTTTAAATTTTCTACTAAATCTTCTTTTGAAATACCACATAAATTTTCCATATATTCTAAATTTACAGAACCTTTTTCAGATAATGATAATATTAATGCTTCTTGTGGAGTATCAACATTTGTTACATCTATTGATTTTTTTATAGTCCTTTTAAAAAATATATCCGATTTCCTTTTGAATTTATTATCTTCTAAAACTTCAATAGATGAAACCAAAGGATAGTTTGAATCTTCTCTAAGTAATTTTCTATTTATTCTGGTATTTAAACTTCCGTATTTTTTATAAAAATTATCATATATAGAATTAAGTTTTTCTTGTTCTATTTTTATAGTATAATCATCAAAATCCTCACTTTGAAGTCTTATTACTTCTCTTAAAGAATTATTAAGTTCTATATAATCTTTAATTTTTTGAATATCAGAATTATTTAAATTTTGTAAAATTAGTTCTTCATTTTCTTTATAAAAAATTTTATTGTTTCTTTCAATAAATGTAAAATTTTTAATGTTTTCCAAATCAACATTTAATTCCTCTTTATCTATATCTTCCAACAAATTATTATTTTGGTCAATTTGTCCAAAATCTTTTTTGAAATTTTTAAAATTTTCTACAACATTTTTAAAAGAATTTTCTAAACTTTCGCCATTACTTTTACAAACAACTATATCTCCAAATCTTCCACTTTCTTTTACCATTTTACCTAAAACCATATTAGGATTGTCAACAAAATATTTATTATAAGTTAAACCATTTTCATCAGTATCAAGTTTTAAAAATGATTCTTCTAGTTCCTTTTCTTCTTCTCTTTTTCTAAGAAAAATTATATCACTTGTAACAGTAGTTCCAGCCATTCCTTTAAATGTTGTATCTGGTAATCTTAACGCTCCAACAAATTCACACTTTTTAGAGATATATTTTCTAACACTATCATCTTTTTTATCTAATGTTCCACTTGAAGTAACAAAGGCAATTAAACCACCTTTTTTAACTTTATCAATAGTTTTAGCAAAGAAATAATCGTGTATTAAAAAATTATATTTATTATAATCTTTGTCATTTACTTTTATATTTCCAAAAGGTATATTTCCTATTGCAGCTTCAAAGAAATTATTTGAAAAATATGTTTCTTCAAAACCTTTAATCTTAATTTTTGCATTAGGATATAATTGTCTTGCTATTCTACCACTTATACTATCTAATTCTACACCTCTAAAAATAGTATTATTTTTTAAATCACTTGGTACATTACCTAAAAAATTACCTATTCCCATTGCCGGTTCTAATATTTTTCCACCATTAAACCCTAAATTTTGCAAAATAGTGTACATATTGTCTATTACAATTTTAGGAGTATAAAATGCTGTTAATGTACTCTCTCTTGCTTGTTGATATTCTTCTTTACTTAAATTTTCCTTTAAAAAATTCCTAGCAATTTCCCATTGTCCACCGACTTTAGTTTCATCAAAAACATCGGCAAGACCACCCCAACCTAAATAGTCAGCTAGATATGCTTGTTCATACTCCCTTGGACTCCTATTTTCATTTTCAAGTCTTTTTAGCATTTTAATAGCTTTGATGTTTTTATCTAGTCTTTCTGATGGTGTTAGGTATTCTGAGTAGATATGATTTTTCAAGTCATAATTTCTAGCAAAACTTAGCTTTTCCTTATTAGGTTCATAGCCTAGATTCTTTAAATCTTCTTTCCCCCTCAATAAGTTTTCGGCTGCTTCTCTTGGGACATCATACCTATCCATCATTTGGTCAATTTCTGGATTGAACTTATCAATAAAGCTTTCTTGCTCTACTTGTCTTTCAATTTGTTTTTCATGCTCAGATAATTTGTATATCTCATAGTTTCCACTATTATTTTTATCATTTAAGAATTTATCAACTTCATTATCTTTATTTTTATTTATTTCAAAATTTTCAATATTATTTTTATCATTACCTGTGCCATTATTTATCAGAATTTCTTTTTTGCTTTCTATTTTTTCATCATTTGATAAATCTGTAAAACTCATTTGTTTTGTTTCTACATTATGCTGAATAATTTTATCTTTTTTTATTTCATCAAAAAAAGCAGATGAATTTTCATCTACTTTCTCTTTTTCAATATTTAAGCTAGGACTATTTGATACATTATTTCTCTCTCTATATCCATCGTTGTCCCTATCTTCCAATTTTCTTTCTCTAGTTCTGTCATTGTTGGATAAGACTTGTGATGTTTCAAGTTTTCTACTCTCCTGTTCCATTCTATTTTCCAGTATTCTTCCACTTGATTTTGCATTTCTACTATGTGGTCTAAAAACTTGTTGCGTTTCGTCTGTTCGTTGTAGCTCATCCACATTTGAATCAAATAAATGTATTTGGTTATATCTCTGTTGTGTAGAAGAAATAACATTCTCTCTACTCCTATTGTCATTGGAAAATTCTGTGTTGAATAATTCATCTCTTGTATTTTCTCCTCCATTATCCTTTCCAATGTTTCTTCCACTATCCAACGTGGCATTTCTAAGATTTTCGGAATATTCTTCAATTCGTTTTTCTTCATCAAGGCTTCTATTTTCTGTGGATATTCTATTCTTATTTTCTCCATTTCTTCTATTGTGTTGTAATCCCCATAAGAATCTATATTCACGTCTATTAGGCAAGGAAAATCGTACTCCAAAGGAATTTCTGTTAGAATTGTTTGACAATCCGGGTAATCTGTTTGATAAAGTTCCGTTGTCCATATCCCATTTTCTTCCTCTTTGATTATCAGCTCTTTCCAAGTATCGTGTTCGTAATTGTCCAGTTCTTCCTCTGTCATTTTTATTATTTTCAATAGCAATGGTAGATTCTGTTCGTTGAATGTTATGTTGTTTATTATTACTTCTTTCATCTTGAATTTCTCCTTTTAAAGTATTAATATTTGATAGTTTCATTATATCATTGTTTTTATCTTTTGTCAGCACTTTTATTTCAATTTTTTGTAAATTTGATATAATATTTCTATTAAAAACATTTAAATATCTATTTAATTTATACAAAGCATCTCTATTTACTGTATTTAAAGTATTTTTTAATAAATTTGTATTTGGATTGTAATCTAATTTTAACTTATTGAGCATAGAAATTTTTAAACTTTCAATAAAAAATTCTTTTTGTTCTGAAGATAAGTTCAAATTTATTTTGTCTATATAAAAATTTATTAATTTTTCCACTTTAGTTATTTCAGATTCACTTCTATTAAAATTAATTTTATTAATGTATAAAATATTATCTAAAACTCTTAAATTTATATCCTTTTTATTTAAATTAGGAATATATTTATCTTCCAACCCATCTAAAACTTCAGTTTCCTCTATATCATATATTTCTACAATATTTTTATCTTCTAAAATTTCAATAGGTTTAGGATTTTGTATTAAACTTCTATTTAAGTCGTTCCACTCATCTTTACTTAAACAAATAGTTGCATTAGGATAAACCTCATAAATCATAAACTGAGTATTTATATCCTTCATAGAATTTTCTCCCATAACTTTTAAAAAATCAACATACTTACTCGTATCTGATAATATTTCTTTTTCAATTTCTTTTTGAAACTCTTTTAAATCAAATTTATTATCTTCTTCGATTAAATTTTTAGACTCTTCGATATTAGGAGATTGTATATTAAACTTCATATCTTTAATTGCAGTATTTTGTAACCATTCATTTACATCTTTATATACACCATAAGAATTAGATGCGTCTATAATTTCATAATTTATTCCATATATAGATTTTATTTTTTCAGTTGCATCAATTCCTCTAACATCTTTATCTAAAAAACAAACTATTTTTTCAATTTTTTCCTCTTTTAAAAATTCTTCTAAAGCTAATGTGCTAACCCCACCGAGTGAAATATATGAGTAGTTATTATCTATTCCTCTAGCTTTAAAAATAGTTTTTGCACTTAAAAGGTCTATTGGAGATTCAAAAACTAAAACAGTTTTTGAATTATTTTTTAATTTAAAACCATATTTTTTATCACTATTTGCAACTTCTCCTTTATATTTAACATCGCTCAATGTTCCTGTTAAAGTACAATATTTAGGATTTCCTTCTTTGTTTTTCCCTATAAATAGCACATTATGATTTATATCTTCTCTTATCATTCCTAATTTTACAAATTCATTTACTACTTCTTTAGAAATTTTTCTTGAATTTATTAAATATGCGTATGCTCTTTTTATATTTTTATTTAACTTTGGTAATCTAAAATCTTTTTTCTCTTCAAAAATTTTATTAGTTTCTAAAGATTTATTAAAAGAAAAACCACTCATATCCGTTAAAAATTTCATCGCTTCATTAAAATTAGCTCCTTGAATTGCTTCAACGAAGTTAATTACATTTCCACTTTCTTCAGTAGAAAATCTAAAAAATGTATTTGTACCTGGATAAATTTTTAAACTATCCATTTCTTTGGTAGTATATACATTTCCCTGCTTTATAAGATTAAGACCCATAGAAGATGCTACTTCTGTAATAGGTATTTCTAAAACTTTTTGTATATCTTCATTACTATAATGAAATTTTTTCATCTTTATCCTCCAATCTTCGAATCTCTTTTAATATTGCTTCTAGTACATTTACAACAATACTATTCCCTGCTAGTTTATATAAATTACTAGATAATTTGTTTTTATCAATTTTAACTACTTTTAAAATTCTTTCAAAATCTTCATCATCAAAACCCATTAATCTAAAACATTCTCTTTCAGTTAAAAATCTATATTTCCCATTTTTTAAATCTACAAGTCCAGAATTTGGTAGTCTTACTTGTTTTATCATAATTGTATAAACATAATCTTTAATAATTCTTGCTCTTTTTTGTGTAGTTGTCTTTTTACCTATACAATCTAAAATAGATTTTTGAGTTACAATATATTTTTCATCAAAATCACTTTGCAAAAAATCCTCTAACTTTTCCATTTTCTTTTTTTCTAGCTTAGAAAAATCGAATTCATTTTTTCCTAAAAAACTTATTACAAAAACTCTTTCACGTTTTTGAGGAATTCCAAAATCAATAGAGTTTAAAATTTCAAATTTATTTTGATACCCTAACTTCTCCATTTCTTTTAAATAAAAAGAAAAAGAGCTATATTCTTCAGATAAAGCTCCCTTTACATTTTCCCAAATTACCCATCTAGGTTTATATTTCATTTCTTTTAAAATTCTTATTGTTTCAAAAAGTAAACTACTTCTTGTCTTACTATCTTTTTTCCCTCCTTGTCGCCTTCCGATTATTGAAAAATCTTGACAAGGACTTCCATGAAAAAGAAAATCACAAGGCATATCTATTTCATATCTTACAACTGAACTAGGATAATATTCTTCATTAAATAAAGCATTGTATGAATCTACTGCAAATTTATTATTTTCTACATAATCAACTACTTTAAAATCAAATTTTTGACGTTCTAATGCTTTTCTTATTGCTCCAATTCCTCCAAAAAGCTCAACAACTTTTAATTGCTCCAAAATACCACCTTTTTTTACTTTTTTTATTTTTTAATATAATTACATTAAAAAAATTTTTTAAGCTCATATAAGTTAAAATATGAGCTTGTTTTTTGCATTTCTTAATAAATTCAAAAATAAAGGGAAGATATTACACTTCCCTTTAACTTTGTATATTCTCTTACTAACTCTAATCTATTTTATCCGTATTTTTCCTTTTGATATAGAAAAATAAACCTCCACCTATTCCTGATACTAATAGCATAAAAGGAAGTAGCATATTTTTTCCAATACCTGTTTTTGACATTGGTTTCTTCTTTTTTGGAATTTCTTTTTCTATCTTTTGATTAACTACTTTGATTTCTTGTTCAACTCCGTCTTTTCTAACTATAAACTCAATATCTTTAGCTTTTTGGTATCCCTCAGGTGCTTTTATCTCACGAAGTATATATTTCTTTCCAGCTTTTAGCTTTGCTACAATTTTTTCTGCTTCAGCTTGTGATGTAAATTTATATACCACTTTTTCTTTTTTGCTATCTTTATTTTTATTAGAATCAGATTCTTCTTTTGTTTTGGTTTCTTTTTCTTCTTTTTTACTATCAGTCTTTTTAATTGATTCTTCTTTTTCTTCTACTTCTTTTAGTTCAACTGTTTCAACTTTTCTATCTTCTTCTTTTGCAAAACTTGATTTATTAGTTAAAAGAAAAGGAATTAAAAGACTTAATAAAAGTAACCTTTTTAATTTCTTCATAATCTAACTCCTAGTCATTCTTGTCTTCTACTTCTACAATTTCAAAGTCTGCTCCTTCAAGTTGTTTAGTTTCATCATCTGACCCAACTTTTTGTACTTTCACTTTTGTTGTATCATCTTTCATTACAACTTTTTGTACTTCTCCTGTTTCTTTTACTTCAAATTCAACTTCATTAGCTATAACATATCCATCTGGAGCTATTTCTTCTATTAATTTATACTTTCCAACTTTCATTTTGTTAATTCTATGCGGTTTTCCATCTGTTTCCCACTCTTCAACAGTTTTCCCTTCAGAATCTACAACTTTAAGTTTTGCTCCCGGTAATTCTTTTTCGCCTGTTATATCCGTTTTAGAAAAATCTACTTTAGTAAAATCATTCACTACTTTGATTTCTTGTTCTTTTCCGTCTTTATTTACTGTCAATTCAATAGGTTCAGATTTAACGTATCCGTCAGGTGCTTTTACTTCTCTGATTCGATATTTTTTACCGGCTTTTAGTTTTCCAATTATTTTTTCTGCTTCAGCTTGTGATTTGAATTTATATACTACTTTCCCTTTTTCATCTTTCAATGTTTCTTCAGTAGTTTCTTTTTTCTTTTCTTCATTATCTGCAAAGGCTCTAAATCCTCCATAAAGTCCACCACATACTAAACTTAATGCTAACGCTCCTGTTATAAGACTTTTCTTTAAATTCATATTTTATTCCTCCTAAAGTAATTTTTCTAAATCTTCTTCAATTAAATTTTCTTTTTTAACTAAAAATTTACGCTTTTCATCTAGAAAACTTAAATCTTTTGACTCAGTTTCTTTTTTATCTGTTGTTTCTTCTGTTTCTTCCACTTCTTCTATAACAAACTCAGCTCCTTCAAGTTGCTTTGATTCGTCATCTTTACCAACTTTTTGTACTTTTACTTTTGTTGTATCATCTTTCATTACAACTTTTTGTACTTCTCCTGTTGCCTTTACTTCAAATTCAACTTCATTAGCTATAACATATCCATCAGGAGCTATTTCTTCTATTAATTTATACTTTCCAACTTTCATTTTGTTAATTCTATGCGGTTTCCCATCTGTTTCCCACTCTTCAACAGTTTTCCCTTCAGAATCTACAACTTTAAGTTTTGCTCCTGGTAATTCTTTTTCGCCTGTTATATCTGTTTTTGATATTTCAACTTTAGTAAAGTCATTTTCAACTGTTTCCATAGTTATTTTATTATCTTCTTTAACTCTTATAATTCTTTGAGTTTCATCTAAGATATATCCATCTTTTGTTTGGATTTCTTCTAAAATATATTCTCCTAGTTCAAGATTTTCTATATTTATTTCTCCGTTTTCATTAGTTGTATAAACTCCGATTTCTTTTCTTTCTTTGTTATTTGCTAATAGTCTAAATTTAACATCTTTTAATTTTATTTCTTTGTTTTTGGCATCCAACTTAACAATTTTTATTCCACCACGTTTTAATTTATTTATTATTGTTTTTGTAGCAACTTTTTCTTTAGATAAATCTACATCGTGGTTTTTTTCATCTTTTCTATATCCACTAGAATTGTCTAATTCTTTTACATAATATTTTCCTTTTATTGTATTTTTAAATTCTTTTGTAGAATTTTCTTTGTCAAATTCTAAAACTTCTATTAGTGTATCTTTTTCTAATGTATTTTCTTTTTCTTTAGTGAAAAGTCCAAAAACTGCGTATGTTTCATTCTTAAACATACCTTTTTCAAAAGATTTTGTTAAATTAAATTTAACTTTTTCTCTTTCATTTTCAATTTCAAGCGATTTACTTATCACTTCACTACTTCCTGTTAAGTCAACATCATAAACTTTTGAAGTTTTTACAAAACCTGTTGGAGCTTCTTTTTCTACTACTTGATATTTCCCAAGTGGTAAATCCACTTCAATAAAATCAGTTTTACTTGTAACTGTTTTAATAACTTTACCATTTTGTTTTATATCAAATTTTGCTCCTGCTATAAAAGATTTTTTAAAAATTGGAGTTTTTACATTATATGATTTATTTCTGATTGTTACTTTTTCATCTTTATATTCTTTTAAAACTTCTCCAACTTTTGCAAGTTTTAACTTTGTTTTTTGTTTTTTATTATATATTGTTTTTTCATATTTATAATATTTAAATGTCATATCTTCATAATCTTTTTCATAACTATAAGAAAAATCAGATTTATTTATTGTATAAGATGTTTCATTTTTTTCATAGCCTTCTGGTGCTTTCTTTTCTTTTATTATACAAGGTAAATATGAATCTAAATCTTTTGTTTTTGCCGATCCATCAGAACCTGTAGTTACTGTCTCAATTAGTTTTCCTGTATTTTTTTCTCTTATTTCAAATTCAGCACCTTTTAATGGTTTATAACTATCACTATCTTTTTTTACAATTTTAAGATTATAGAATCTATATATTTTCTTTTCTGGTCTTGGGGGTGTTGGTGGTTCATCTTTTTTGTTCTTAACTGTAAGTGTGGAAGTTTTACCACCACCCTCTATTGTATCAGAATATGTTGAAGAACTTTTGATATAGCCAACTGGTGCTTTTACTTCTTTATATTTTATTTTAGTTCCCGGTGCTTTATTCCACGTGTCAAATTTAGTATATCCATTTGTTGTTGTATACATCCATGCGTTTTGCCCACTTTCTGCTCTTGAATCACTAGGCTCTCCACCACCCCAAAGGTATTCTTCATCCTCATACCACATTTTAAATTTTGCATATGAACTCGTTATTGTATTGTTATATTCATCAGCTTTTCTAATTCTTATTCTATAGCCATCTGGAGGTGGTATAATTGTATCTTTCTTAACATAAATATATCCGCCACAACCTTGTGATACAAAAGGTCCATCACCTTTGATATGTTGTGAACCTTCATAAAAAGCATCTCTTCTATTTGAACTATATCCTTCAAACTCTACCCAATATTGTGCATAATCTGGCGAATATGGATTAGTAGGTTCATAGCGATATATTTTAAATTTATATTGTCCATTAGCTGGTGTCGGCCAGCCTGGTTTATTGCATCTTAATCCTGTTCCATAAGTTGGGTGATATTTAAGTTCAAATTCTGGAAAGCCTTTTATATTTGAGACTGAAAACTGACAAGGACTTGAAAAACTATGGTGTGTTACTCTTAAATCTCCATATAAATACATCTCTCCTTCTGGTAAGTCTTTTTCTTCTACTCTAGGCTGCATTTTCCCTTTATACTCTTTTTGTTTTGGGGTTATGACAAATCCGTCTTTTGTTATTTCATGTACTGCTTTTGTTGTTATCTTATCTTTTATTTCTTTATCAAAACTTTTTTCATCATACGGACTTTTATTTGCTATCTCACTTTTTTCGCTTATCATCTTTGCTGCTACTTTTATCTTCTTGTATCTACTATCTTTTGTAAATATTTCTATATGATTTGCAAATTTCTTTACAAAAAGATTTTTATCTTCTCTTATTTCTATATCATTTTCGTCTAATAGTTTATATCCTGCAAAGTAATAGCCTTTATCTGCATAAGCTGAGACATCTATCTGTGTAATTTCTTCTTTTAATACAAATTCTTTTTCTTTTTTATCGCTTCCTTTAAATCTTAAAAAGCCATTTTCTACTTCTTTTAACTCAACTACTACTTTTTTTCTTTCTTCTGTACTTTCTTCTTTTGCTTTTATAAAGATATTATTTCCTATACTTGTAAGTAGGATTGAAAAAAGCATTAAAAAAGAAAAAATTCTAGTTCTTAAATTATTTGTTTTCTCCATTTTGTCCTCCTTTATTTCTTTATTTTTATCTTTCCTTATCTTTTCTATTATTTTAAATCAATTTTGTTTCTCCTTTTCTTTTAAATTGGCTAATTTTTTGTATAAAAAAAGAGAAATCTTTAAAAAATTTCTCTCATTTATCTATATTAAATTATATTGGAGTTTTCATGAAAGCTTAAAAAAGTAAAAGTTTATTTAATATTAGTTTTGGTTTTTCCAGTAGTATCCTGCAGGGTCTTCTTCAACACCAAACCATATAAATGAATAATTGCCGTTAATTCCAACTCCCATAACAGTTAATTCAGACCAAGTGGATCCTTTTCCAATTATTACATTACGATGTGGTGTTGAACTTTTCCAACCAGCTAAAGCTTCTTTTGGAGAAGCATTTGCAGTAATATAACCGATTTCATATCCAGAACCTTTATAAGATGTAAGTTCACTAGGTTTAGACCACATAAGTTCTGCATATTTATGGTCTGGAGTGTAAACAACTGGTTTCCATGAACCATGATTAGACCATGAATGCCCATTACCTTGGATACCTCTTTCATCTTTTTGGTTTTCTGGATGATAAGTATTAGAGTCTATTACATGAGTTCTTGCTACCGTTGTAAGTGATTTAGATATACTAAACTCTCTAAGTCCAAGCTCTCTTCTATATTCATTTATTCTTTCTGCTAGTTCTGCTTCTTTTTCTGTAAATCCTTGTGCTATCAAACTTTTATACCTTTCTGTATTATGATACTTATTATTACTTTTATCATTATTTTGTGTAGCTTTTCTTTCTTCTATCCACTTTCCATTTTTATCTACTCTATATCCATCAGGTGTTGTCGTATTTACAAGCATCGCACCATCTTTACCAAGATAGTAATTCCCAATCCATGTATTCATTACACAATATCCTCTTGAATCAAAGTAATACCATTTTCCTTTTACTTCTTTCCAATCATTATAAGGATAACTTCCATCGGCATTTTCATACCACCAACCTGTATCGTTCTTTTTCCAACTTGCTTTTCTTTCTTCTATCCACTTTCCATTTTTATCTACTTTGTATCCATCAGGTGTTGTTGTATTTACAAGCATTGCTCCGTTTGTTCCTACATAATAATTTCCTATCCATTGGCTTTCTAACATATATCCGTCATTTCCAAAATAATACCAACTTCCATTTAT
>NZ_JACVDA010000021.1:0-23674 GCF_016552165.1 Parvimonas parva
GCAACATCAAAGCTAACTGATACTAATAAATCGAAAGCTTGACCAGAAATATATACTCTTTAATTAGAGGATTTCAACGAAATATATTACAAAATATTTAAATTAAGTTTCAAATTTTTTGTTTGAAACTTATAATAGTATATAGAGTAAATTTTACTTTATATTAAAAGTATGGCTACGATAGCTAAGAGGATACACCCGTTCCCATCTCGAACACGGAAGTTAATGACCTAACAGCAATCTATGATTGCGTCGTAGGTCAGATGCAAAGAAACTCAATTTTTAATTATGAAATTTTTAAAAATTGTAAGTTTCGACTGCGAAAGCTCAGAGCTTAACGTAATATATTGTAAAATAAAAAAAGTATGGCTACGATAGCTAAGAGGATACACCCGTTCCCATCTCGAACACGGAAGTTAAGCTCTTAAACGTCGAAGGTACTAATACATTTCGTATTGGAAGATTAGAAAGTAGCCAAACTCCTAGGTAGCTCAATGGTGGAGCACCCGGCTGTTAACCGGTAGGTTGTGGGTTCGAGCCCCACCCTGGGAGCCAATTGTGCCGGGGTGGCGGAACTGGCAGACGCACAGGACTTAAAATCCTGCGATGTTAACTCATCGTACCGGTTCGATTCCGGTCCTCGGCACCAATTAAATTTTTATATCGCGGGATGGAGCAGTTTGGTAGCTCGTCGGGCTCATAACCCGAAGGTCGTAGGTTCAAATCCTGCTCCCGCAACCATAGAACAACTGAAAAGTTGTTCTCAGACTGATGACAAAGGTGTCAATGAGAAATCATTGGCACTTTTTTAGTGGAGAAAAGAGTTAAAAAGTGGTATAATAATATAAAGGGAGATGTTTAAAATGCTACATAAGAATGATGAAAATAGAGTAAATCAAGTGCAAATGGTAAGTATAGATTCTTTAGTTCCGAAGAGTCATCTTTTAAGGAAAATAGATGAAACAATAGATTTTTCCTTTATTTATGATTTGATAGAAGATAAATATTGTTTAGATAATGGCAGACCAAGTATAGATCCAATAGTGCTTTTTAAGATAATATTTTTAAAATACATTTTTGGAATAAAAAGTATGCGTCAAACAATAAGAGAAATAGAGGTAAATGTAGCATACAGATGGTTTTTAGGATATGATTTTTATGATAAGATACCACATTTTACAACATATGGACAAAATTACAAGAGAAGATTTAAAGATACAGATATATTTGAAAAGATATTTGTAAATATATTAAGGCAAGCAGAGAAACAAGGCTTTGTAGATGAAAAGATACAATTTGTAGATTCGACACATGTAAAAGCACATGCAAATAGACATAAGAATATAGAAGTAAAGATAGAAAAGAAAGCAAAGAAATATCATAGTCAATTAAATGAAGAAATAAAAAAAGATAGAGAATTAAAAGGGAAAAAGGAATTAAGTCCCACCGATGGAAAAGAAATAATAAAAAAGTAGAAAGTACAAATGAGAAAGGGAAAGCAAAAATGCAAATAAAAGCTCTCCTAACTTTTGCGTGCCTAAATATGAAAAAATTAGCAAATATGATGAGTAAATTAGGTAGAAAGAGACCTAATTTTTTAATTTTCAGAGAAATTTATATAAAATTTAAGATTTTAATAAATTCTAAAGTAATTTTTAACTAAAAACAAAAATACATAAAAAAAGCGCAGACAAAACTAATGCTTTATCTGCACTCTGACACAACTCGTTAGGGTTGTGTTTTTTTGCTAGTTACTAGATGTTTTGCATTGTAAAAATTTTTTACTGATTAAAAATATACAAGAATTAATATCATTGCAAAAAAATATATTTTATGATAAAATGCTTATAACAGTTAATAAACTGAAAACTTTAATAGGAGGTAAGTTATGGAAACTGAAGTTAGTATAGTAGTTGGAGTAATAGCAATTTTGTTACCTATAATTGCTATGTTGTTAAGAGATAAACTAAATAGAAATTTAATAAAAATTATACCTATAATTAGTATGACTTTGTGTTCTATTTCTATTTTGATACATTTGTTTATGTATCAAAGACTTGCAGGGTTAAATGCAATAGTGGATATTCAAGATACAATATGGGGAAGTGTTATGGGAGCTATGTTGTTGATTGGGATTTGTTCATTTATAAACATTATTGCAAATTTAGCTTTAAATGAAGAATAAAATTTTTAAAAACTGTTACATTTTGTAGCAGTTTTTTTGTGGGAATTTTTAATTAGCTATTGACTTTTTATATTATCTGTATTATTATATATAATACAAGGAGGTAAAAAATGTTTTTTATTGATACTTTATCGGAAGTTCCGATTTATACTCAAATCTGTAATGGAATTATAAAAGAAATTGCAGAGGGAAATTTGAAAAATGGTGATGTGTTACCGTCTGTAAGGCAACTTGCAAAAGATTTTGGAATCAATCCAATGACTGTAAATAAGGCTTATGGAATATTGAAAAGTGAAAATGTTATTGAGATTGATAGACGTGTAGGCTCGATTGTCTATGTTAGATGTGATGAAAAAAATGTTGAAAATATTAAAGATAATTTACAAAATTTAATTAATGAGGTTAAGATGAGAGGTCTTAGCAAAGACTTTTTAATTGAGATTATAGAAAGGAGTTTTTAGTATGATTTACGATTTTATTTTGATTGGATGTCTATGGATGATTTTTGTGATAAGTTATTTTTCACAAAAGAAGGGATTTTCTTACAATAATGGAAAAATTTTGCTTACTACAATTCCTATAAATGAGGTAGATAGTGAGGAAGTTCAACAGATTAGTAAAAAAGGGTTAAAGAGTTTTAAATTACTTCATTTAGTGTTTTTTATAATTTCATTTTTACCACTACTTACTAAAACTGATATAGAAATTCTATTTTTTATTGGAATAATATTTGCTTATATAATTTCTCTTGGGGTTTTAGCGAATAAATATATAAAACAAATGAGAAAGCTAAAAAAGGAAAAGAACTTTGCGAGTTTTACTAGAAAGTATGTGGATTTATCCGTTGCAAAGGAAATAGATAAACAAAAACTTCCAATTTTCCTTTGGTTAATTCCATTGATAGTTTTTGTTGTTGGTTTCTCTATTTTTGGAACTTTTTCCGATATGGAGTTAATTTTGTTTATTTGCTTGTCAACAACTTTAATGGCAATGATATTTATGGGACTTTTCTGGAGAAAGACTAAAATATCAGTAATAAGCGATAACAAAGAAAAGAATTTATATATAAATAAAATTAAAATTATAAAACTTCAAAATAAAATTTTTACTTTAGTAAATGTATATTCTGTTTTATTTTTAGTTTTAATATATTTACAAAAAATGGATAAATATTCTTTTCTTCCTTTTGTAGCAAGTATAATACTGATTACATTTTTTATCTTTTATATTATATCTACTGTTAATAAAATTGATATGGAAATAAGCAGTAATATAGAAGATGATAAATTTATTGAAGATCAAGACGAATACTATGATATTTTTGGATATAAAAATCCGAACGACCCAAGATTTTTAGTGTCCGATCCTATGAATACAGGTAATACCGTTATTAATCGTGGAAACAAAAAAGGAAAAATTTTGTTTGTCTTCTCGAATATACTTGTAGCATTTGTTATTATAATTGCATTGGCTTTAAGTTTTGAAAAAGGCTGGAAAGTTGAAATTTCAGATACTGTTAAAATTTCAACGATGCTTTATAAAGATAATATAAAACAAAGTGATATTGAGAATATAGAATTGCTTGATAAATTTCCTAATAAAAGAGCTATTAGAATGAATGGTGGGGCTACTAAAGAAAAGGCTTATGGTAATTTCTCTTTAGAGGGAGAAGGAAATATAAGACTTTACAGATTCAACAAAGTTGATAAAATAATAAAAATAACCAGAAAAAACAAAAAGACAATCTATATAAATAAAAGAACAATCGAAGAAACGGAAAAACTTTTTGAAGAATTGAAAGATTTTAAGTAATGAAAAATGCGTTACAAATTTGTAACGCATTTTTAGTTATAGTAATTCTAAAATATGTTTTTCAATATCTTTTGGCTCTGTTGTAGGAGCAAATCTTGAAATAACATTTCCATTTTTATCTATAAGAAATTTTGTGAAATTCCATTTTATTTTATTTCCTAAAATTCCTGATTTTTTAGATTTTAGAAATTGATATAATGGGTGAGCGTCTTTTCCGTTTACTTCTATTTTTTCAAACATTGGGAAAGTTACTCCAAAGTTTAAACTACAAAAAGTTTTAATTTCCTCGTTTGTTCCAGGGTCTTGGTTTTTAAATTGATTACAAGGAAAACCTAAAACGACAAAATCTTTATCTTTGTATTCATCATATAATTTTTGTAGTCCTTCAAGTTGAGGAGTGAAACCACAAGCA
This sequence comes from Parvimonas parva, assembly GCF_016552165.1. Classification (GTDB taxonomy): domain Bacteria; phylum Bacillota; class Clostridia; order Tissierellales; family Peptoniphilaceae; genus Parvimonas; species Parvimonas parva. Next base: position 4,410 of record NZ_JACVDA010000021.1, read on the forward strand.
CTTGCTGTGTTTACTATAAGTAAAACTTTGTTTTTGAATTTTTCCATTAAAACTTCATTTCCATCAATGTCATTTACTTTAAATTCATAAATATTCATTTCTACCTCCAATATTATTTATAAAATCTATTTATTTTAATACCCTAAAAAATATGTTTACAAACATTTAATTGTTTATATTTAGAAGAATTTATTTTTGTGACAAATTTAGTATTAAATAAATTAATAGTTATTAAATTTTAAAATGGAAAATATCGATAAATTGTTGTATTGTTTTATGGCTAAAGTTAAGGATAGTACCGTGTATGAAGATTTACACAGTCGATTGTACCCAAATCGAAGATTTGGACAATCTTTACCTCATACCTACTATGTTTTAAAGCAAACAAGTTAGTGCTAGATTCATTTCACTCACTTCATTCGTTTCGTTCGAAATGACGAAATAAAAGAAACGGTCGAGATGAGGTATAAAAGAAATACTTCATTCCATAATGTAATTGTATCATAACAGTATTTAACTCTGAAAAACACTTGACAATATATATAATAGTACTTAATTCTGAAAAATACTTGACAAATATATATATATATATATATATAATAGTATGTGTAAAATATTATTTACAGTGCAAAGGTGTCTTTGTAGTATGATAAATTAAAAATGAAAGGAGGAGAAAATGAAAAAACGAAGCTTTTACATTATTATGGGGATAATATTATTTTGTGCGCCTCCTGTGTATGCGGATCAACTTGTGAAAATCCCATTAACATCTGAGACTTCTAGACTGATTTCAAAAGGAGAGATACGTTTGGAAGATGGGAAAGTAGATTCACTTTTGTATAAAGGTAAAATCTTGGATCCAAATGCAGATGATGATGGTGATGGCTTAGTAAACGCTTCAGAAATCTACACTTACATAAAAGACGGAAGAACCTATTATGGTTATGTTAGTCATCCCCTGCTTTATGATACAGATGGGGACGGTGTTAATGACAAGGTAGATAGCCACCCACTCGTATGGGATGTATCTGTTAGAGATATGGTGATGTTCATGGAGCTAGTCTATCGGGAAGATAATTACATCCGTCAAGTATTGGATGAAACGAAAGATTTGCAAAACTTGTATGAAAATAGGCTTGAATATTCTATGATGCATAAGGAACTATCTAAGTTCTGGAAAGTGAAAGAAATTTATCATTTAAGTGGTGGTTTTGATGCAGTTTTATTTGAAACTCGGAGCGTTTATCCATATTTAGAAAATAACACTGTTCAAGTACTTGGAATAAGAGGTACCAAAGGTGTAAATGATGCAGATGATGATATAAATATCTTTTTTGGTTCGAATCCCGGTCAAGCGAAAGTACTGGATGACTTATTGCAAAAATTGAATACGGATCCTAGCATCCGTAATTTGTATGCCACAGGCCATTCTCTAGGCGGATATTTAGCGCAAAGAGGTTTGATAGAAGCTAGTAATAAAGGCTATAAGTGGTATAAAAAAACCTATACCTTTAATGCCCCTAAGATTAAAGGAAGTATATTTCATAAATGGCTTTACGATGTAGCTGACAAAGGAAATCAACTAACCAAAGAGGGAAAAGCGGTTCACTATATCGTTAACAATGATAATGTGATTTCAGGTGTAGGAACATTTGAAGGAGCAATTAATGTTGGAGCATCAGCTAATGGCCATGGTTCAAGAACTTACTTTGAAAAACTTGTAAATGACTTGCCAGGCTTCCATGTTGATAGACGCTATGGGATGAATGGTTCTGGTTATGAAGATGACAACTTGAAGCAATTACGCTTTGATACCATAATGGATAATCAAGTATATACAGAGATTCGTGCAATTCCAGAAGTCGTCTACCAAGGCGAGAAAGTGGATTTGACGGATAATATCAGCGGATTGCCAGAAGGTAGTCGAGTAGAAGTTATCAAGCAAGTCTCAAGTGAAACAGCAGGCACTTTTGAAGGCAAGGTCAAGGTTATCTTTAAGGACGGATCGAGTCGTATCGTCTCTGTTCCAGTAACTGTGAAAAGCCGAAGCGCAGCTATTCCGCTTACGCCGATACCAGAGATTAAGCCGGAGCAAATCACAGCAGAAGTCGTCTATCAAGGCGAGAAAGTGGATTTGACGGATAATATCAGCGGATTGCCGGAAGGCAGCCGAGTAGAAGTTATCGAGCCGGTCTCAAGTGAAACAGCAGGCACTTTTGAAGGCAAGGTCAAGGTCATCTTTAAGGATGGATCGAGTCGTATCATCTCTGTTCCGGTGACCGTGAAAAGCCGTAGCACAGCGATTCCGCTGACACCGATACCGGAGATTAAGCCGGAGCAAATCACAGCAGAAGTCGTCTACCAAGGCGAGAAAGTGGATTTGACGGATAATATCAGCGGATTGCCGGAAGGCAGCCGAGTAGAAGTTATCGAGCAAGTCTCAAGTGAAACAGCAGACACTTTTGAAGGCAAGGTCAAGGTTATCTTTAAGGATGGCTCGAGTCGTATCGTCTCTGTTCCAGTGACTGTGAAAAGCCGAAGTGCAGCTATTCCGCTTACACCAATACCAGAGATTAAGCCGGAGCAAAAGCTACCTGAACTAGGTAGTGCTACATCGAACCAATATGGATTAATAGTTTCCATATTAACTAGTTTGTGTAGTCTATTTTGCTTCACAAAAAGGAGGAAAAAATAAAAAGTGAAAAAATCTATAGTGACAAATTTTGTCAAATTTAGAAAAAAATATTTATCTAGACGCAAAGGGATATTAAGCTTTGTTGTAGCGATCACGCTTTTACTTACTTCATTACTTACTTCATTACTTACTGTGTCCCCTACTGTATCTGCAGCGGGATTTCCTAATGAAGGTTACGGAGTATCAGCTGATGGAAAATATTATTCGGTAGGGACGAAGAATAGATTAGGGATGGTAACTTCCGATGAATCTAGACAGGTTGTAGAAGAATTTGCATTCTGTATAGCTTCTGGTAAGAAAATTCCTTTTATTTCCGACGATGATCAGCCACATGGTATTTTTGAGCAAATTAGAGATTTGAATGAAGAGACGAATTATGAACTTCTTAAAGGCAATCACACTTATTCCGCTCTAGCAAAAACTAAGTCAGAATACTGGGAGAAATTTACCAAGCTTATATATATGTATCTTGCAGATCCAACCGATATTATTAAAGAATGTTGGGGAAACGACTTGGGTAAAGCTAGAGATGAGTTTTATAATGTCATTCAGAATGAGATTTGGTTTATAACAGATGGATACAATGTTCATCCGCAAGCAAATCCATACCTTTTTTATCGATTTTACTCAGAAGCTCAGCAAAGAGCAGTTTATAAAATAAGAGAGGATTTGCATAAAATTAATGTGCCATACAAAGATATGGAATTTCGCGGCTACAAGCCACATTTTGTTTCAGGTGCAGGCTATCAAGCCTTAGTTACTGGTCGCTTTAAGGATGAACCGGTAGATATCACTGTAAAAAAAGAGTGGGAAAATGTATCTACCGGAACCAAAACTCCAGATGTATATATTCAACTGTTAAGAAATGGAACTCCAGAGGGTGACCCAAAGAAGCTTGAAAATGATCAAACCAAGTTTACTATCCCGGCGAAGAAAACATTGAGTCAGTATTCCGTAAAAGAAGTTAATAAAGACGGTAAAGATTGGGTAGCTGATGGATACGAAGCTGGGAAAGTTCAAAAAATAAGCGAAAAAGAGTATAAAATTGTAAACAAAAAAACAAAAGTAAAACCTGGTATCGTTAAGGTACAGAAAGTTTGGCGTGGACACGTGGATGCTGCAAATAGACCAGATGTATATTTCCAACTTATGCAAAACGGAAACCCTGTTAAAGGTCAACTAAAGAAATGGGAAGGACAAGATGTTGAATTTAACATTAAAGATGAGGACAGCATTGCTAGTTATAGCGTTAACGAAGTAAAAGCTAACGGAGACAGGTGGTCTGAAAAAGGATATGATGAACCGATTGTTACCAAAAAAGCGGATGGTTTATTTGAATTTGAAAACCGTAAAAGTGATGGTAAAACTCATGAAATATCTATTTTAAAAGTACAAGAGGATGGTAATACTCCACTTAAAGGAGCCCAACTTGCCATTAAGCGCTTGTTTGCTGATGGCGGAGGTGTGCGAGTAGGGACAGCATGGATGAGTGATGGAAAATCTAAGAAACTTGAACTTGGTGTAGGAGACTATCAACTTGAAGAATTAGCTCCTCCTACGGGCTACGACCTTGCTACTTCTATTACCTTCAGAATTTCAGAAGATGGGAAAGTAAGCATCAAAAAGAATGATTCGTTTGTAGAGCAAAAGGATACAACTATTAAACTTATTAATAAAAAAGCAGAACCTAAAAAGTATTCCGTAAAAATCCAAAAGGTTACCGGAGACGAAGCGAAACAAGAGGCCTTGCCAGGAGCGAGGTTACAGGTGTTACAGAATGGTGTTCAAAAAGATATTTGGAATTCTCTCTTAGCACCGACAGAACTTAAACTTGAACCTGGAAATTATACTTTAAAGGAGATTAAAGCACCTGAAGGATATGGAAAGCTTACTACGGATATTGCTTTCACTGTTGAAGAAAACGGTAAAATTTTCTCTACAACTACAGGAACAGATGTGTTTACTATAGAAGATAACTTGATCACTATACGCAACAAAAGTGTACCTTATATTGAAACAACTGCGAATATCAAGAAAAATCAAGAATTTGTAGGTAAGCGTGTATCCGTAAAAAAAGGTAGTGAAGATTCTACAAAGCTAGCTGTTAGCGATGAGATTTCATATTCAGGATTTGAAGATGGTTCCTATGTTGCTTTAGCAACCCTTATAAAGAACCATGATGAAAATCAGATTGTGTCTAAGAACAGTACGGAGTTTACAGTTAAAGATGGGAAGTCTAAGGGAGTTGTAAATGTTGAACTTTCATTTACAAAAGAAAACCTTGAACTAGATAAAAATGAATTTACAGTTCTAGAGGAAGTGTATCGTAAGGAGGATGTAGTTGACGGCGAAGCCAAGAAAGGGACTACACCAGTTGCAACACACAGGGATGTCAAAGACGAACAACAAACAGTTATAGTGGATTATGTGCCTAACAATTTTGTCTTTAATTTTTATAAAATTGATCAAAATAGCAACCCACTTGCTGGTGCACGTTTAAAAATTACAACTGATAAAGGTATAGATGTTCCGGGTATGGTTTGGAATAGCTTGGGTCAACAACCAACGCCTGTTTATCTATCCGCGGGTTCTTATATCCTTAAAGAAATAAAAACACCGGACGGCTTTACAACGCTCGAAGATACTCCGTTCACTGTAAGCGAAGATGGAGAAATAAAGTTTAAAGATAATAAGCTTATCACATCAGAGAGTAAGCCTGATGGGACATCAGTAAAAGTAACCAATACTAAAAAAGATATTCCAAAACCAGAAGAATTAAAGGAAATTTCTATAAGTAAGCAAAACTTAGCAGGAGAAGAAATTGAGGGAGCGAAAATTCAAATAAAAACTCTTGATGGACAAGTAGTTAAGGGTAAATTAGGAGAAGAGTCTGATAAAGATTTAAGTTGGACTTCCGGAAAAACTTCTCAAAAGATTTCCTTAAAAGCTGGAACATATATATTCCATGAAGAAACAGCTCCAAAGGGATATACAACTGTAACAGATATTAAGTTTACAGTTGATAATGACGGAAAAATTTCTGATTTAAAATTCTTTGAAAACGGAAAAGAAACGAAAGTTCCGACAGAAAACGAATCAAAAGTTGAAGGAGAAACTAAACTTGTTGTAAAAGATAAGATTGAAGAAAAAGCTGTCATAAATACTTCAATAGGATTTGATGGGAAATTTGCTAAAGTTGGACAAGAATTGAACTTGACTAAAGATAAGGCTGGAACTGATAAAACTGTTGAAGATAAAATAACGTATAAAAATTTACCAAGTGGTCAAAAATATACTTTTAAGGCAGATTTATATGAATTCCCACTAGATGCTAATGAATGGAAAAAGGTAGGTTCTAGTAATGTGACTGTTGATGTTCCAGAAAGTGGAAGTGGAGAAACTAAAGTTAAGTTTGAAACAATTACATTAAATGGTGGAAGTAAATACACAGTTGTAGTAAAAGTTGAATCAAATAATAATTTATTGGAAAAAGAAGGTAAATTAGAAAAACATATCATCAATCATAATGAAGGCAAAAATGATAAAGCTGAAACTATAATAGTTGAAAAAGATATTCCACAACCAGAAGAACCAAAGAAAAAAGATATAGTAGTAAGCAAAGTACAACTTGGAGACGATAATAACGAAGTAAAAGAAGTAGTAGGAGCAAAAATACAAATCTTTGAAGGTGAAAATAAAGGTGGAAAGAAAGTAGATGAATGGACAACAGAAAGCGGAAAGAATCATGAAATAAAAGGCTTAGAAGTTGGAAAGAAATATACATTACACGAAGAAGTAGCACCAAATGGACTAAAGGTAGTAACAGACTTTGTATTTACAGTTGATGAAAACGGCAATGTAAAAGTAGAAACAATATTGACAAGCGGAAAGGCAGAGTTTAAAGACGGAAAACTTATAGTAACAGATGATAAGGAAGTTGTACAACCTGAGGAACCAAAGAAAAAAGATATAGTAGTAAGCAAAGTACAACTTGGAGATGACGACAAAGTTGTAAAAGAAGTAGTAGGAGCAAAAATACAAATCTTTGAAGGTGAAAATACAAGTGGAAAGAAAGTAGATGAATGGACAACAGAAAGTGGAAAGAATCATGAAGTAAAAGGCTTAGAAGTTGGAAAGAAATATACATTACACGAAGAAGTAGCACCAAATGGACTAAAGGTAGTAACAGACTTTGTATTTACAGTTGATGAAAATGGCAATGTAAAAGTAGAAACAATATTGACAAGTGGAAAGGCAGAGTTTAAAGACGGAAAACTTATAGTAACAGATGATAAGGAAGTTGTACAACCTGAGGAACCAAAGAAAAAAGATATAGTAGTAAGCAAAGTACAACTTGGAGATGACGACAAAGTTGTAAAAGAAGTAGTAGGAGCAACAATACAAATCTTTGAAGGTGAAAATAAAGGTGGAAAGAAAGTAGATGAATGGACAACAGAAAGCGGAAAGAATCATGAAGTAAAAGGCTTAGAAGTTGGAAAGAAATATACATTACACGAAGAAGTAGCACCAAATGGACTAAAGGTAGTAACAGACTTTGTATTTACAGTTGATGAAAATGGCAATGTAAAAGTAGAAACAACATTGACAAGTGGAAAGGCAGAGTTTAAAGACGGAAAACTTATAGTAACAGATGATAAGGAAGTAGTACAACCACAAGAACCAAAGAAAAAAGATATAGTAGTAAGCAAAGTACAACTTGGAGATGACGACACAGTTGTAAAAGAAGTAGTAGGAGCAAAAATACAAATCTTTGAAGGTGAAAATACAAGTGGAAAGAAAGTGGATGAATGGACAACAGAAAGCGGAAAGAATCATGAAGTAAAAGGCTTAGAAGTTGGAAAGAAATATACATTACACGAAGAAGTAGCACCAAAGGGACTAAAGGTAGTAACAGACTTTGTATTTACAGTTGATGAAAATGGCAATGTAAAAGTAGAAACAATATTGACAAGCGGAAAGGCAGAGTTTAAAGACGGAAAACTTATAGTAACAGATGATAAGGAAGTTGTACAACCTGAGGAACCAAAGCCTGAGGAACCAAAGCCTGAACCGAAACCGGAAAATCCAAGTCCAAAACCGGAGCGAGAACCAAAAATGAAGAAAACTTCAATAGGATTGAGTTCAAGTATATCAATGGTATTAGTTGGAATGGCAGGATTGGTTATTTCATCAAAGAAAAGAAATAAATAGTAATTAAAAAAGACTGAGTTTATTATAAACTTAGTCTTTTTAATTAAATTGTTTTTAGAATTTTTTGTAAACTTTTGTAAATCATTGGTACTAATATTGAACAAACAATTATTTCAGGAACACCATACACAGTTTGTCAAAAGGATGAACTCTTTTAGTATCTTTAAAATGTGTAAATTCAAAGCCATTATCGGTTTGAATAATTTTAAGGAGTATAACCAAAGTGTTTAATAGTCATTTTAACAAAAGTAACAGTACTATAAGAAGATTGTTCCTTACAAGAATTAGGAACATATTTAACATCAAGTTGCATTTTAACACCAATTTTAGTAGGAGTATCATATCCTTTCTAGTTAATTTATTTATTGTTTTAATTATACAGGATATTCTCTTTTTTTGTACCCTTGGTCTCACATCAATTGTATCATAACAAAAATACTTCATTCCATAATGTAAAGTATTTGACTTTTTTGCTTTTTTGTAGTATAATATAGCACATATTTTGAGATTAAACGTTGAAGAGGACGGAATTTGTGAATTAATTTAGAGAGGCAGTGTTTGGTGAAAATTGCTTTATGAAACATATTCGTATCAACTTGGAGTTTTTGGGTAATTCCGTTAAAGATTAATGAGTGATTTAAAATTTTTGATTTTAAATAATTTGGGTGGTAACACGGATATTTCGTCCCTAAGATTTTTTCTTAGGGACTTTTTTATTGAATTTATAAAAACTAATAAAAATGGAGGTATATATGGCAAAGTTTAGAGAGCTTTCAAAAGAATCCGTTAAGGATAGAGAAATGAAAACGTCAGCATATTGGAAAAAAATAGATTTGTTGCATGAGTCTGTGAATGCTAGAGAAGGTGGAAAGAATTACATATTTTTTGATGGTCCACCAACTGCAAATGGTAAACCCGGTATTCATCATGTTATAAGCCGTACTTTAAAGGATATGACTTGTAGATATAAAACAATGAAGGGCTTTAAGGTTAAGAGAAAAGCCGGTTGGGATACTCATGGTCTTCCTGTTGAAATTGAAGTTGAAAAAAAATTAGGGCTTTCAAGTAAGAAAGAAATAGAAGATTATGGTGTAGAAAAATTCTGTAAGGAATGTAGAGAGTCTGTATTTGTTTATGAAAGTAAGTGGAGAGAAATGTCTGAAAGAATGGCTTTCTTAGCAGATATGAACAACCCTTATATAACTCTTGATAACAATTATGTTGAATCTGTTTGGCATCTTTTAGATGAAATTTTTAAAAAAGGTTTAATGTATGAGGGAGCGAAGATTTTACCATATTGTCCACGTTGTGGAACCGGTCTTGCATCTCACGAAGTTGCTCAAGGTTATGAAATGATTAAAACTACAACAGTTTATGCTAAATTTAAGAAGAAAGATGAAGATGCTTATTTCATCGCTTGGACAACAACTCCTTGGACTCTTCCTTCAAATGTGGCTTTAACTGTCAATCCGAATGTAACTTATGTTAAAGTAAAATATAAAGATGAGTTTTTCTATTTAGCTGAAAATTTAGCAACTAAAGTTTTAGGTGAAGATTATGAAGTTGTAGAAAAATTCTTAGGAAAAGATATGGAATATTGGGAATATGAACAACTTATTCCTGAAATTGAAGTAAAACAAAAGGCGTTCTTTGTAACACTTGCCGACTATGTAACTGTTGATGATGGTACGGGTATCGTTCACTCTGCTCCTGCTTTTGGGGAAGATGACTATCAAACAGGAAGAAGATATAATCTTCCATTAATCAATCCGGTTAATGAAGAAGGTAAGTTTAGCACTACAAGATATGAGGGTAGGCCCGTTATGGAATGTGATGCAGATATTATCACATATCTTTTTGAAAATAATAAGGCGCTTAAAAAACAAAAAGTAGAACATAATTATCCACATTGTTGGAGATGTCATACTCCTTTAATTTACTATTCAAAACCGTCTTGGTACATCGAAGTAACTAAATTTAAAGAAAAACTAATTGAAAATGCAAAGGCTGTTAATTTCTATCCTGATTTTGTTGGGGAAAAGAGATTTGGAAACTGGCTTGAAAACTTAAATGACTGGGCAATTAGCCGTTCAAGATATTGGGGAACACCTTTCAATGTTTGGAAATGTGATTGTGGACATTGTACAAGTGTCGGCTCAAGAAAAGAATTAGCCCAAAGAAGTATTGAAGATATTGACGAAAATATTGAACTTCATAGACCTTATGTAGATAATGTTCATTTAAAATGTGAAAAATGTGGTGGCACAATGACAAGAGAAAAGGACGTTATCGACGTTTGGTTTGACTCTGGAGCAATGCCATTTGCACAACATCATTATCCATTTGAAAACAAGGAAAACTTTGATGAATTATTCCCTGCAGATTTCATCAGCGAGGGAATAGACCAAACTCGTGGTTGGTTCTATTCATTACTTGCTATTTCAACACTTATAACAGGAAAATCTCCTTATAAGAATGTTTTGGTAAATGATTTAATTTTAGATAAAGACGGCAAAAAGATGAGTAAATCTCGTGGAAATACTATCGACCCGATTGAATTGTTTGACAAATTCGGTGCCGATGCAGTAAGATTCTATTCACTTTATGTTTCACCACCTTGGGTACCAACAAAGTTTGACGTTGAGGGACTTAGAGAAATTGAAAGTAAATTCTTTAGGTCATTTAAGAATACTTACAACTTCTTCCAACTTTATTCCGGAACTGACGACATTGACCCAAGAGAATTTTTTGTTGAATATGATAAAAGACCTGAAATTGATAGATGGATATTATCTCGTTTCAACAATCTTTTAAAAATGTATAATGAAAATATGGATAAGTTTGAAGTTACAAAAGTTGTTCGTGCAATCTCCGACTTTGTAATCGAGGACCTTTCAAACTGGTATATCAGAAGAAATAGAAGAAGATTCTGGAAAACAGAAGTTGATGATGATAAAAAGGCTGTTTACAATACAACTTATGAAATTTTACTTGGAATTTCAAAAATTATCGCTCCGATAACTCCATTTATCGCAGAAGAAATGTATTGTAACCTAACTGACAAAAAGAGCGTTCACTTAGATTTCATTCCTGAATATAACGAAAAACTAATCGATGAAAAATTAGAAGAAAAAATGGATATCGTTAGAAATCTTGTAACAATTGGACGTGCAAGTCGTGAAAAAGTTAAAATAAAGGTTAGACAACCACTTTCTGAAATTGTTGTTGATTATGCTTTAGAAGAAAAAATTGGCGACTTAACAGAATTGATTATGGAAGAACTTAATGTTAAAAAAGTTGTATTCGAAAAAGATTTATCCGAATTTATGAACTATATGTTAAAACCTGATTTCAAAGTTTGTGGAAAAATTCTTGGTGCAAAAATAAAAGCATTTGGTAATTTCTTAAATGAAACAAATCCAAAAGAATTTTTAGAAAAACTTGAAAAAGGCGCAGTTTCAGTAGAATTAAATGGAGAAGAAACTGAAATCTTAAAAGAATATGTCGATGTAAAAGTTAGTGCAAAAGAGGGATTTGACGTTACAATGGAAAATAATCTATTTGTAATCTTAGATACGACTTTAACTGATGAATTACTTGACGAAGGCTTTGCAAGAGAAATAGTTTCAAAAGTACAACAAATGAGAAAGTCAAACGACTTCGACGTGCTTGATGAAATTAAAATAAAATACACTTGCACAGACAGGCTTAAAAAAGCAATTGAAAATTATAAAGAATTTATAATGAAAGAAACATTGGGGGTTGAACTAAACTTCGTAGAGAACTTAGATACAGAAGAAGTTGACTTTAATGGAGAAGTTGGTAAATTATTTGTAGAAAGAGTTTAGTAAATTTAATACAAAATTTAATCAAAGGCGAGATTTTTTCTCGCCTTTTTTCTTGATATTTTATTTCATATTTATTATAATAGAAAAGGAAATTGTTTTATATGGGGGTGCTTTATGGCGAATATAGAATTTAAGTTTAGGGATAAGTCAATTAAAAATGGAGATAGAACTAAGCTTTGTGCTATTTTAAATGTTACACCGGATTCTTTTTCTGACGGTGGAAAATATTTTGATGTTGAAATGGCTGTTAAGAGAGCGAAGGAACTTGTTCGTGGTGGAGCAGACATTTTGGATATAGGTGGAGAATCAACTAGACCAGGAAGTAAATTGATTTCCGTAGAAGAGGAAATCGAAAGAATTGTTCCGGTTATAAAGGCTATAAAATCTGAAATGGACGTTATTATTTCAGTTGATACTTGGAAGTCTGAAGTTGCAAAGGCGGTTATAGATGCTGGAGCTGATATTATAAATGACATTACGGGTTTACTTGGCGATGAAAAAATGGTTGATGTAATTGCAAATTCAAATGTTGGTTATGTTATGATGTTCAATCCTGTTATCATAAGACCTGAACATGACGGCTCTAAAATTTTTCCAAAGTTTGGAAAGAATGCTTTTATGACTGACAAAGACTTGGAATATTTACAAAGTTTAAATATTTTAGATATGATGGAAGAGAGTTTTAATAAAACTTTGAAGATTGCACTTGAAAAAGGTGTTGAAAAGGAAAGAATATGTTTAGACCCGGGTATCGGTTTTGCTCTTACAAAAAGAGAAAATCTTGAATTGATTAAAGGAATAGACAGAATTCATGACATGGGATATTTATCATTTTTAGGTGTTTCAAGAAAGAGATTTGTTGTAAATATTTTAGCTGAAAATAATATTGAATCGGATATAAAAACTGAAGAAGGATTGTTTAATGTTGACTTAGCATCTGCTTATTTGAGTGCTATTGCATCTTTTAAGGGAGTGAATATTTTAAGAGTTCACGATTTTAATAAGCATTTTTCTGCAATGTTGATTGGTGATTCGATTAGAATGGCTGATAAGAGTGAAGATATTAATTTTGGTGCATATAAAAAATAGGAGGTTTTGATGAGTAAAGTTTGGATTGCTTTAGGAAGTAATATGGGAGATGGTCGTAAAAATCTTGATGAGGCTGTTGAAAATATGAATAAAAATGGAGTTAAGGTTGAAAAAATTTCAACATATATTGAAACTGAGCCTTACGGTTATACGGAGCAAGATAATTTTGTAAATGCTGTTTGTATAGCTGAAACTGAGCTTAGCCCTAGAGAGCTTTTAAAAACACTTTTGGCAATAGAGCTTGAAATGGGTAGAGTTAGATTGATTAGATGGGGTCCTAGAATTATAGATTTAGATATTTTATTCTATGAAGATTTGATAATAGATGAAGAGGATTTAAAAGTTCCGCATATTGAAATACAAAAGAGGTCTTTTGTTTTAGAACCAATGGACGAAATTAGTCCTGAAAAAGTTCATCCTGTTTTCAAAAAGACTGTTCACGAGTTGTTGTTGGAGTTAAATGAACAATGCTAAATGTTGAATTAGTTAGAGTTAAAGTAAAAATTATTCAGTCTGAAGTTGTAATGATACCGAATAAAGTTAGAGAAGTTATGAAATAGAGTTAATATTTGCCGGATTATATTTGCAATTCGGCTTTTTTATCTAAATTCTTGAAAAATTGACATTTTTATGTTAAGATTATAGTCGAATATGAAATTTTAGGAGGTTTTTTATGACACCACATAATAGAGCGATAGAAGGAGAAATTGCAGAAACTGTCTTAATGCCGGGGGACCCTTTAAGAGCGAAGTTTATTGCAGAAAATTTTTTAGAAGATGTTACTCTTTTCAATGATGTAAGAGGAATGTTAGGATATACAGGAACATATAACGGAAAAAAGGTTTCTGTTATGGGAAGTGGAATGGGAGCACCGTCAATCGGTATCTATTCTTATGAATTAATCCATTTCTATGGAGTTAAAAATTTAATTAGAATCGGTTCTTGTGGAGCCTATAGCGATAAGTTAAAATTATATGATGTTGTTGTTGCAATGGCTGCATCAACTGACTCAAATTTTGCTCATCAATATAAATTAGACGGAACTTATTCAGCGAACTGTTCTTGGGAGCTTTTAAGAAAAACTTATGAAGCGTCTAAGGAACAAAATATTGATATTAATGTAGGAAATGTATTCTGTTCAGACATTTTTTACAATGCATCACCTGATGATTGGAAAAAATGGGCAAAAATGGGAGTTCTTGCAGTAGATATGGAAAGTTATGCTCTTTATTGTAATGCTAATTATGCAGGAGTTAATGCAATTACGATTTTAACTGTTTCAGATTCATTTATTTTTGAAGAAAAAACTACTGCTGAAGAAAGACAAAAAAGTTTTACAACTATGATGAAATTAGCATTGGAGATAGCATAATGGAATTAAATAGATATATGGATCACACTGCTTTAAAAGCAGATACTACTTATGAAATGATAGACAAACTTTGTGATGAGGCTAAAAAATACGACTTCTTTTCTGTTTGCGTTAATGGCTGTCATGTAAAGAGATGTGCTGAAAATTTAAAAGGCTCAAATACAAAAGTTTGTACTGTTGTAGGTTTTCCTTTAGGAGCAATGACAACAGAAAGTAAAGTTTTTGAAACTGAAAATGCAATTAAAAACGGTGCAACTGAAATTGATATGGTAATCAATGTCGGAGCGTTAAAATCAGGAGATTTAGACTTTGTATATAACGATATAAAGGCGCTTGTTGACGTTACAAGAGGAAAAGCACTTTTAAAAGTAATTTTAGAAACTTGTCTATTAACTGATGAAGAAATTGTAAAAGTTTCTAAGCTTTGTGTTAAAGCCGGAGCTGAATATGTAAAGACTTCAACAGGATTTAGTACTGAAGGTGCCAATGAATATGTTGTTGAACTTATGAAAAAAACAGTTGGAGAAAATGCAAAAGTAAAAGCAAGTGGTGGAATTAGAGATAAGGCAACAGCTTTAAGAATGATTGAACTTGGAGCTGAAAGACTTGGAGTTAGTGCAAGTGTAAAAATAATTTCAGAATAATTTTTAGGAAGTTGGAAACAACTTCCTTTTTTGAAATAAAAAATAATCAAATTTGATTATAATTATTTTTTACTGGGTATATTTTCATAAAATCAGAAAGGGGATGATTTTATGAAAAAATATTTAATACCTTTTGTTTTATGTGTTTTTATAATAGGACTTGTATCAACATATAAAATAAAAGCAAAAAAAGGAGAGAAAACTATGGAAAAACCAAAAATTGATGTTAGTTTAATCAAAAATAAAGGTGAAATTTATCTTGCCGGTGGATGTTTTTGGGGCATTGAAGGATACTTTTCAAAAATTGAAGGAATAGCAGATACTACTGTTGGTTATGCAAATGGAAGTGGCTCAGAAACAAGCTATGAAAGAATTAAACATACCGGCCACGCAGAAACAGTTCATATAGTTTATGATAAAGATAAAATTTCTCTTGAAGAAATTTTACAACATTATTTCAGAATAATTGAACCTACAAGTGTGAATAGACAAGGTAATGATGCAGGTAGGCAATATAGAACTGGTATATACTTTGTTGATGAGAACGACAAAGCTATTGTTGAAAAATTTATTGATGGGCAAAGAAAAAATTTCGATAAACCGATAACTGTTGAAGTTGAAAATCTTAAAAACTTTGTTGTAGCAGAAGAATATCATCAAGATTATTTAAAGAAAAATCCTGGTGGATATTGTCATATTGATTTAGGGCTTGCAGATAAACCACTTGAAAGAATAGACGGAAAATATAAAAAACCAAGTGATGAAGAATTGAAAAATAAACTAACAGATTTACAATACAGAGTTACTCAAAATTCTGCAACTGAAAGACCTTTCTCAAGCGAATATGACAAATTTGATGAGCCGGGAATTTATGTAGATATAGTTACAGGAGAACCACTTTTCTCTTCAAGGGATAAATATGATGCAGGTTGTGGTTGGCCGAGTTTTACAAAACCGATTGACGAAAATATAAATTATAAAAATGATGAAAGTCATGGGATGAAAAGAACAGAAGTTAGAAGTAAAGGTGGAGATTCACATTTAGGACATATATTTGATGACGGCCCAAAAGATAAAGGTGGAAAAAGATATTGTATAAATGGAGCATCTTTGAGATTTATTCCATTAGCTGATATGGAAAAAGAAGGATACGGAAAATATATTGATAAAGTTAGATAGAAATATTTTTTAGATTTAATTAGGAAAAGGTATATAACTTGAAATATTTAGTTATATGCCTTTTTACTTTTTGTAAAAATATGAAATAATATAATATATTTTCACTTTAAATAATCTTTAAATGACAAATATGATGAAATAAATATACTTTTATACAATAACCATAAAACTGTATTTATTATAACATATTTATAGATATTTTTTTGGAGGTTTTTTTAAATGATAATAAAAAAACAAAAGTTTTCCCAAAAATGTATTGACTTATTTATAAATTAATAGTATAATACAGTTAATAAATTTTATAGGAGGTATTATATGAACTTATTATCAAGTTTTGTATTACTTAGCGATTCAGCACTTGTTGATACTATCAACAAAATAAACGATTTTATCGCTGGTAATATATTAATGTATGGATTGCTATTTGCGGGATTATTCCTTTCATTTATTTTGGGTTTCCCACAAATTACAAAAATGGGAAAGGCTTTCAAACTAGTTTTTGGTGGACTTTTCAAAAAACAAGAAGGACCAAAAGAAGAAGGTTCAATGTCTTCATTCCAAGCACTAGCAACAGCAGTAGCTGCTCAAGTTGGTACTGGTAACGTTGCAGGGGTTGCAACTGCTATTACAGCAGGTGGACCTGGAGCAATTTTCTGGATGTGGTTATCAGCATTCTTTGGAATGGGAACAATTTTCGTAGAAGCAGTTTTAGCTCAAAAATATAGATCTAAAATTGATGGAGAATTCGTAGGAGGACCTGCATATTACATATCAAAAGGTATGAAAAATACTGGAGTATTCGCTAAATGTTTAGCTGGATTCTTCGCTATTGCAATCGTATTAGCTTTAGGATTTATGGGAAATGCCGTTCAATCAAACTCAATAGCATCAGGTATTAAAGGTATCCAAGGACTTGAAGGAATTAACCCAGCTATGATTGGGGTAGTTATAGCTATCTTAGCAGGATTAATCTTCATAGGTGGTATCGACAGAATTGCAAAATTTGCTGAATTAGTAGTTCCGATAATGGCAGTTGTTTATATCTTAGGAAGTATTGTTATTTTAATTATGTTTGCTAACGAAATTGGACCAACTTTCGCATGGATTTTCAAGAGTGCATTTAGTGGTACAGCAGTAGCCGGTGGTATCGCTGGGGCAGCAGTTAAAGCGGCTGTTCAAAAAGGGGTAGCGAGAGGATTATTCTCTAACGAAGCTGGTATGGGTTCTACACCACATGCTCATGCGGTTGCTAATGTAAAACACCCTGCTGAACAAGGTTTAACAGCTATTATCGGTGTATTCATTGATACAGTTTTAGTATGTTCTGCAACAGCACTTTCTATCTTAGTAACAGGTGCTTACAATGTAAAGGGAGCAGACGGAAAATTCTTAGCTGGAGCTCAATTAACTCAACAAGCATTTAGAACTGCATTTGGACAAGGTGGAGCTATTTTCTTAGCTGTTTGTTTATCATTCTTTGCATTTACAACAATCGTTGGTTGGTACTATTTCGGAGAATCAAATATCAAATACTTATTTGGTAAAGCTGGATTATGGCCATACAGATTTGTAGTTCTTATCTGTATCGTAGCCGGTTCTCTTGGAGAAGTTGCTATCGTTTGGTCATTAGCAGATATTTTCAATACTTTAATGGTATTACCAAACTTAGTTGCAATTCTTTGGTTATCATTTGAAGCTAAAGCTATTATGAAGGATTATAACCAATGCTTACTAAATGGCGATATTCATTATGATTATGAAGTAAAATAATTGATTAGTTAAATTTGATTTTTAAGGAGAGAGTTATCTCTCCTTTTTCATTTGGAAAATTGTTTTTAGTTTTAAACAAATTAAATTTTTAATAATTTTGTAACACTTTTGTAATAATTTTGTAATTTTTTATCCTTATTTTTAGCTATTTGTTGATATTGTATAAAAAATATGATAAAATTGACCATAGTGAATAATTATTTTTGAATAATTATTAGGAGGTAGTTATGAGAACTAAAAAAAGAATTTTACTTTTAGGAATTTTAGGATTTTCGTTATTAAGTTCTAATATATTGAGAGCTGATACGGAAGGAAATTGGGAAAAGTTAAATAACGGTAAATGGATATTTATACAAAATGAAAAAAGAGTAAAATCAAATTGGGTTGATTATAAAGAAAATTGGTACTATCTGTTATCTAATGGAGAAATGAAAGAGAATGGCTGGGAAAAAGTAAATGGCTGTTGGTATTATTTTGTAGATGGAAAGATGTTATCAAGTCAATTTATAAACTATAAAGGAGACAAATATTATTTAGGCGAAAGTGGAGCTATGGCTGTAAATACCAAAATAGCTGGATATAATATAGACGGAGAAGGCATAGCAAAAAAATTAGAAGAACATTGGGAACAAAAAAATAATAAGTGGTTCTATTATGGAGAAGATGGAAACTTATATAAGAATAAGTGGACAAAATATAAAGGCGTATGGTACTATCTACTATCTAATGGAGAAATGAAAGAAAATGGCTGGGAAAAAGTAAACGGCTATTGGTATTATTTTGTAGATGGAAAGATGTTATCAAGTCAATTTATAAACTATAACGGAGACAAATATTATTTAGGCGACAGTGGAGCTATGGCTGTAAATACCAAAATAAATGGATATTATATAGACGAAGAAGGCATAGCGAAAAAATTAGAAGAACATTGGGAACAAAAAAATAATAAGTGGTTCTATTATGGAGAAGATGGAAACTTATATAAGAATAAGTGGATAAAATATAAAGGCGTATGGTACTATCTACTATCTAATGGAGAAATGAAAGAGAATGGCTGGGAAAAAGTAAATGGCGATTGGTATTACTTTGTAGATGGAAAGATGTTATCAAGTCAATTTATAGACTATAACGGAGACAAATATTATTTAGGTGAAAGTGGAGCTATGGCTGTAAATACCAAAATAAATGGATATTATATAGATGAAGAAGGCATAGCGAAAAAATTAGAAGAACATTGGGAACAAAAAAATAATAAGTGGTTCTATTATGGAGAAGATGGAAACTTATATAAGAATAAGTGGATAAAATATAATGGCGTATGGTACTATCTGTTATCTAATGGAGAAATGAAAGAGAATGGCTGGGAAAAAGTAAATGGCTATTGGTATTATTTTGTAGATGGAAAGATGTTATCAAGTCAATTTATAAACTATAACGGAGACAAATATTATTTAGGG
>NZ_JACVDA010000021.1:23769-25935 GCF_016552165.1 Parvimonas parva
TTGGTATTATTTTGTAGATGGAAAGATGTTATCAAGTCAATTTATAAACTATAACGGAGACAAATATTATTTAGGCGAAAGCGGAGCTATGGCTGTAAATACCAAAATAAATGGATATAATATAGATGAAAATGGAGTTGCTAGGAGTGCATCCAAACCTATAGGTAGTAGAAGTGAGTTTATAAAGAAAGTAACACCTGGAGTTTTAAAGGCTGTTAAAGGTAAGGGATTATTTCCTTCAATAGCTGTCGCTCAAGCTTGTTTAGAAACTGGTTTTGGAACTGACGGATTATCCCCGGCGCCAATATATAATTTGTTCGGTATTAAGGCAGCTGATGATACACCTCCTGAAAGATATTATGAAATAAGAACTGCTGAATATGATAAAAATGGAAAAAAGTATTATATTACAGATAAGTTTATGAAGTTTTCAGGATATGATGAGGCGTTTGAATATTATGCAAATCTATTTACTAGAACTAAGTGGCTTACTAACTGGTATAGAAATGTTTTAGCTGCTAAGACTCCGGAACAAGCTGCAAAAGCATTAACCGGAACTTATGCTACTGACCCGAATTATGGTTCAAAGTTACTTAATATAATTGATACTTATAATTTGAGAGAATTGGATAAAGAAATTTTTCCTAATGGAGTAAAACCATAGATGAAAAAATTTAAAAACGAATTTATAGGACTTAGCTCAGGATTCTTTTGGGCGGTCAATGGAATAATTTTATCTCTTATTACAGGAAGTGAATACTTAAAAAATTATAGTGTTGGAATTTTATTTTTCTTGCCTTTAGTTTTTGCCGGATTTAATGACTTGTTTGCCGGGATATTTGTTCTAGGATATAATGGAGTTTTTAGGAAATTAAAGTTAATATTACCTGCGTTAAAAACAAAAACCGGAAAAATGGTTTGTTTTGCAGGCTTGATAGGTGGACCTGTTGGACAATGCTCATATATTATGGGCATTTCTCTAGCAGGTTCTGCTTATGCAATTCCTATTTCTGCATTATGTCCAATGTTTGGAACAATTTTATCAGCTGTTTTTTTGAAAGAAAAAGTAAATTTAAAAACTTTATTATGTATTTTAGGCTGTATAGTTGGAACTTTTATTTTATCATACACAAAACCTACAGGTAACTATCCACATTTTTATTTAGGAATTTTATTTTCTATTATTGCAAGTTTTAGCTGGGGGTTAGAGGCTACGATTATAAATTTTGCAAACAAAGAAGAGCTTGAAGAAGAAATAATTTTAAATATAAGAGAAATTGTTTCAGGATTAACTATATTATTTTTAGTTTTACCATTTTTACGATTGTTTAGTGGGTTTGTAGTTACAATAAGACATTTTGAAATTTTAAAATATTTAATATTTTCAGGTTTTTTTGCAGGACTAAGTTACTTGCTCTACTATAAATCTATGAAATTAAATGGAGTTTCAAAAGGAATGGCATTTAATAGTACATTTAGTGTCTGGAGTGTTATTCTTTCTGTTTTGTTTTTATCAACTTCATTAACAGTAACTTTATTTATTGGCGTTTTAATAGTAACTTTATCAATAATAGTACTATCTTTTAGTAATTAATTTTAAATAAATGTTTTTCTTTTCGTTAAAGTGGTATAAATTAATTAGTACCATGGAGAAGTACAAACATTTATTTTTTTTAGGAGGGCTTATGGAATACTTAAGACAAAAATACATTATTGATATTGAAACATACAAATTTTTAGATGATGTGTATGAACCGATTAACGAAAATATAGAATATGAATTGGTAACAAGTGATGAATTAGTTGGAAATTTCAAATTAAATGAAACCAATTCAGAATATGTTACAGTTACTTATTGTAAATTATATGATGCAACAGGAATTTCTGATGGAGAAGTTTATGAACATTTCTTAGATAATTCACATTTTATAAAGAGTAATTTATCAGAAGTTAGGAATATGTATGTAGATTCTCTTGTTAAAGAAATTGAAAAGAGATATAATCTGGAAATAAAAAATCTTAATGATGAATCGGAAGTTAAGTCTTTAATGACTAGAATTAATAATGAGATTAGGAAATTACAAAGAAAAACCCATATTGTAAAATTAAGTTAGCCAGTAAGAATAGAAAAAAACATCTCAAAGAGGTATAATAGTAATTGAACAA
>NZ_JACVDA010000022.1 GCF_016552165.1 Parvimonas parva
TGTTCAATTACTATTATACCTCTTTGAGATGTTTTTTTCTATTCTTACTGGCTAACTTAATTTTACAATATGGGATATTAGAATTTTATTTGAATAGAAACAAAGTTTTTAATTATAGATATTTTGAAATTTTTTTATATGTTATAGAGTTATTTATAGTGAAAGGTATGATTTTTATAACTATAGTATCTGTTTTTTTACTAATTCTATTTTTAATATCGATTTATTTATATAGGAAATTATCGTTGGATATTAATATATATCAGTTGAAGATTACAATTTCTGAAGATATTGATTTTCTATATGAACTGGAACCAATATTTAAAAAATATTTAAAAGAGTTCTACTTATATTCTATAAGAACTTCTAATATGGGAACATTGATAGAATTAAGATATGATATAGTAGAGTTGCAAGGAATAAATAGAAAAGAATTTATAGATGAGATTAGAATTATAAATAGTAATTTACCAATATCAATTATTTACAAATAAAAAAATATGTGTGTTTTTGTTTGTAAATTTATTATTTGTTTATAGTAAGGAGGTGAATATATTGAAATACCAAAAACCATTGATTAAGGAAGTTAATATTCCTGCATCTTTATCTGGAGAACATGGAAGTATAGGTAAATAAATTATACTTTAAGTGTCATGAATTATATGAACTAGATATATTTTTATATTTAGTTCATACAATTTTTGATATAATTTATTATAGGAGATTATTCAATGAAACATTTAAATATTACTGGTGATGAATTTTTAGTTGATAAATTAGAATCGGTTATTGAATTATATAGTACAGATTGTGTATTTTTATCTGGTTCTGTTATAGAGGGTAGTAAGAACAAGTTTTCTAAAGGAATGGGAAATAAAAAATCAGATTTGGATGTATTTGTAATTAGAGATGACAATTTATTTCAAAATACAGACTATACATATTTTAACGAATTTAAAAAAACTAATTTTTTTAAGTTAGAAAAAGTTAAATTAGACGTAGAATACTATAAAAAAAGTTTTTTTGAAGATATTATAAATAAAATTAATAATTCTTTAATTGATGACAATATTAGAATAGATAATATTATAAAAGTTGATTGTTCTATAGAAGAACTTAATAGTATTGTTAATAGATTTTTTTATTCAATGTGTATAAAAAATGATGAGTTATTCAAATTATACTATAATAATTTAGATTTTAAAAAATTTTCTAAAATTTATAAAGGAAAATTGTTTAATATATTAGACAATTTAACTGAAGATTTATATGGTAATTTAGAAGAAAATCAGATTATTACAGCTCTTTTTTGTGCAAGAGAAATATTTAAAATATATGCTAAGATTGTAATATTTAACTTTGGAGAATTTGTAGATAGAGATAAGTGGGTTTTTTTAAAGTTTTTTAATCTAGTGAATTTTTATAATCTAGATGTTGATAAGGTTATATTCAAAAAACTTTTTATTAGTGATTTAAATGATAATATTAAGATAAAAACTACTATAGTTGAGTCATTAAACTATATTGAACAAAGATTGGAAGAGATTATGTTGGAGGATATCGTTTTATGAATATGAATTTAAGTTTATATAAACGGAGTGAAGGTATAAAAATAAGAAAAATTTCTGATAATATCTATATAATCAAAGGTGAAAGTGTTTTTGAAATAAATTATACTGGGATTGTAATCTTAAAATATATAGGTAAGGATGTGACAGTTTATGAGCTGGCAAAAAAGATTTTTGATGAGTATAAGAGTGGAATGGAAAGCAATATAGCAGAAGATATTTTTTTGTTTTTAAATATATTATTGGAGAAAAATATTATTGAAAAAGTTTGATTATTTTAGTGTTAGAGAAAGTATCAGATTAATTTCTATCTGTTTTCCATTGTTTTTTTTTACCAAGGATACTAATATTTTTTCTATAAATTGGGTATTAATTTTGCTAATTTTAGGAAATATTAGAAGACTAAACAAAACAAATAAATTTTATTATTTTTGTAGAATTATTGGATATTTTTTACCATATTTAATCATTGGAATAATTTTTCACAAATATTGTATAATAAATATAACTTTAGATTTTACGTATAGTATTATATTAGCATTAGTTATAGGTATTATTTATATTTTTATAAATATTAAAGAGTTTAATTTCTTATTGTCAAATATGGTTATACAGGAATCCCTATATCATGACAAATTATATTATTTTTTACAAATTATTAATAGGATAGGTGCAAGTATATCAGAAGAATTATTTTTTAGATATTACTTAATTAGTATATATTTTAGATATGGATATATTAGTATATTTATTAGCTCTATTTATTTTGTTTTGGGTCATTTTTTACTACCTTGGGGGAATAGCTTTAAGTTAAAAGATTATATTAATCAATTAGTCATTGGATTTTTGTCTTCATTATTATATTATTTTTCTAATAACATAATTGGAAGTATAATTTTACATTTGATAATCAATTTTCCAGATGTTATTTATTTGATTAAGTCATTTTTAAGACATCATATTCATAGTGGACATTATGAGAATTTAGTTGAAGAGGATATTTTTGATTCTATAGATATTTAAAGAGGTGTTATGGAAAATATAATTTTTGTTAAAAATTTAAAGAGAGATTTTTATCTTAAAAAAGGAATTTTTAAGAGAAAAAGACAAATAGTACAGGTTATTAAGGATGTTAGTTTTACCGTTAATAAAGGCGAAATTTATGGGCTTTTAGGACAAAACGGGGCAGGAAAGACTACAATTATAAAAATTTTACTTTCTTTATTGTTGCCTACATCTGGTGATGTTAGGATCATGGGATATGATGTTATTACCGAATCTAAATATTTTTCTCAAAAAATAAACTTTGTTTTTGAGGGAGAGCGTGGATTATATAGAAGGTTAACAGCAAAAGAAAATTTAGAATATTTTTCTAATTTATATTATATAGATAGCAAAATTTCAAAAAAAAGGATTGAGAGATTACTAGATATAGTAGGTTTAAAAGAATATGGTTCTTCAAAAGTTGAAACATTTTCTAAAGGCATGATTCAGAGGTTATTAATTGCAAAATCACTTGTAAATGATCCTGAGATTATTTTTATGGATGAACCAACGATTGGATTAGATCCAGTAGGAGCGAAAGATTTAAAAAATATAATAACTAATCTTAGAGAAAATAAAAAAACTATCTTTTTGACTTCTCATTATTTAAAAGAAATTGACGAACTATGTGATAGAGTTTCTATTATAGATAAAGGAATAACTGTTGTTGAAGGCACGACTAAAGAATTAAAGAAAAAAACTTTTAATATTTGTGAAACTGAGATATTATTAGAAAGTATAGAGGAAGATATAATCTTTTATCTAAGAAAGAATAAAAGTATAAAAGAGGTTGTAGTTAGTTTAGATTTTTGTAATAATGTATTGCTATCTATAAAACATTTAGATATTCCTGAAATTCTAAGTTATATTCTTTTTTTTATTAGAGATTGTAAAATTATTTCTATTTATAAGAAAGAGCCAACTCTTGAAAACGCATATATTAAGATTCTAGGAGAAATAAATGAAAAATATTAACATTTTTATTAATACTTTTAAAATACAGATTATAAATTCTTTTAGTAGATCGATGTTTAAATATACATTAATAATTAGTCCGATATTAAATTTAATTTTTTTATATTATATATTTGAAAAATCTAATATAACAAATTTAGGGGGTTATATAGTTATTACTTCATCAGTTATGTCTATTTGGAGTTGTATGTGTTTTTCATCTATAGGAGATATAATGAGAGAAAAATTAAATGGAACATTAGTTTCAATATATCTTTCTCCAGTTAATTTTAAATTATTAATATTTATAAAAATTTTAGGGAACACTTTTCTAGCTATGGTTACTTTTTTTGTTAGTTTTTTTATGGCTAAATTATTATTTAATACTAAGTTTATTATATATTATCCATATCTATTTTGCTTCGCTTTACTTATGACAATAATTTGTTTTCTTATAATATCAATGTTTTTTTCATATCTTTTAACTATTTCAAGGAAAACGGGATTATATATGAATTTATTAGAAATACCAATTATTTATTTTTGTGGGTTAGCTTTCCCTGTTAATATTTTACCATATCAGATACAAATTATTGGTAAGATTTTTCCAATTACATATAGTATTAAACTTATAAGAATGTCATTAAAAATAGAACCAGTTAATGTTAGCTTTGATATTATATTTAAATTATTTGTAACTTTATTATTATTTGTATGTTTGTTTGTTGTAGTATCAAAAATGTTTGATTCTAAAATAAATATTCAGGGGAATTTGGAGATGTACTAAATGAAAACATTTATAAAACAATCGTTATTATTATTTAAGGAACAATATATAATATATTCTTTACAAGAATATTTGTTAATAGAATTTATATATCCTATTTTTTCTTTGATTTTTTATGTAATTTTGGTTTCTTTTGCGAGAAAAATTAATAATTTTGAAATATTGATTTTAAATAATTCATTTTTATTATGTGGTAATATATGCATATTTACATTAGGCATTACATTTGAGATTGAAAAATATAATGGTAGACTTTACAATTTATTTTTATCTTCTAGGAATATGTTTATATTTATTTTAGAAAAAGCATTTTTCCCATATATAATGTCTATAATTACTACAATTTTAGGGTTATTTTTTTCTTGTATTATATTTAATATTAGATTTAATAATATAAATTTAATAGTGTTTCTAGTATTAGTCCTAACAGCAATGTTTTCTATGGTAATGTTTTCGTTATTCATTTCATTTTTTGGATTAATTACTAATAATTTAAATTTCATACTTAATTCTAGTAATTTTTTAATAATGATTATGAGCGGTGTTAATTTTTCTACTGCTATTTTTCCTGATTTTATAGAATATATATCTTATATTTTTCCTTTGAAAAGAATAGTTAGAGTATCATATATGGTATTTAATAAAATTGATTATAATTTTTTATTTATAAATATTTTTCTTGAAATTTCTTTGGGG
The DNA here is from genome assembly GCF_016552165.1 of Parvimonas parva. Lineage (GTDB taxonomy): Bacteria > Bacillota > Clostridia > Tissierellales > Peptoniphilaceae > Parvimonas > Parvimonas parva. The sequence goes on from NZ_JACVDA010000022.1 coordinate 5,050, forward strand.
ATTTTTTATTTTATATTATCATTAATTTTTATTGGTTTTTTAAAAAATTTTGCGAAAAAAAATGATAAAATTGATTTTTATTAATAGTAGTAATGTTATTATTTTTTCCTAAATTGCAAGAATAAATTAGCCACATAAAAATAATTCTCTAGGCGTTTTGTAATTGAATATTTTTTTAGGATAGTCATTAATCCAATTTTCAATAAATGCTACTCTTTGATGAGTAGTATTTTTTGTTCCTTTAGGTAAAAATCTTCTTATTAGTCTATTATGATTTTCATTAGTTCCTCTTTCATAACTTGAATACGGATGAGCATAATATATATTTTCATAGTCAAATACCTCATAAAGTCTTGCAAATTCTAATCCATTATCTGCTGTTATACTTTTTATTTTGTATTCTTTAAGTATTTCTTCTAATGCTTTATTTACTGATTTTGATGTCTTATCAGGTATTAATCTTATTATTTCAAATCTACTTTTTCTATCAGTTAGTGTTAGTAAACAATTACCTTTTTCTTTTCTTAAAATAACTGTATCTATTTCAAAATGTCCTATTTCTACTCTTTCATTTATACTTTCTGGTCTTTCTTCTATTGATTTTCCTAATACAATACCTCTTTTTCCTTTATATATATTCTTTGATTTTTTCTTCCTAGGATAATTTAAAATACTTCTTTTTAATCCAAAAAATCCTTTATTTATCCAGTAATATATTGTAGATGTTGATACCTTTTTATCTATTTTTGTTTTTGAAATCATCTCTGGAGAATGCTTTTGCTTTAAAAAATGTAAAATTTTATCTCTAATCTCAAAATGTACTTTTAATCTTCTACCACATCTTTTTTTATTTTTATCATAAATTAACTGTGCAAAATCGGCTTTATATACACTTTTTAACTTACCATTAGAAGTTTTTTGAATTACAGATCCTCTTTTAATCTCATTATTTATTGTTTGAGGACTTTTTCCTAAAAGTCTTGCTATTTCTCTATTACTTTTTCTTTCTTTTTTCCATTTTTCTATTAATTTTCTTAAATCTATTGTTAAATGTTTGTGTTTTGTGTTACAATTATTATACATCTCATTGAGGTTCCTTTCTTAGTTTTTTGTCAATTACTATTATACCTCTTTGAGATGTTTTTTTCTATTCTTACTGGCTAACTTAATTTTACAATATGGGATTTCTATGAGTTCTTTCAACCTTGCCATTGTGTCTAGGTATTCTAGGTCTGATTAATTGATGTTTAATACCCAATTCATTACATAGTTTGTCAAAAGGATGAACTCTTTTAGTATCTTTAAAATGTGTAAATTCAAAGCCATTATCGGTTTGAATAATTTCAGGAGTATAACCAAAGTGTTTAATAGCCATTTTAACAAAAGTAACAGTACTATAAGAAGATTGTTCCTTAAAAGGATAAATAAACCTTTCACGAGTTGCCTCATCAATAATTGTATATTGGTAGAATTTGTCAGGGTATTTACCAACATAACAAGAATTGGGAACATATTTAACATCAAGTTGCATTTTAACACCAATTTTAGTAGGAGTGTGATAAGGTTTAGGAACATAGGGTTTGGAAGGTTGTTTAATATCTTTAAAAAAGCCAAGTTTTCTAAGGAATCTAAAAAGGGAGCAAGGGTGTCTAGTATAACCTTTATTTAGTTTAAGTTTAGCATAAAGTTCAATCAAAGAAATATTAGGATTTCTTCTAATGAGATTTTTAATCCAATAAATTTCAGTATCGGTATTAGAATTAGGGTGTTTAGATAAAGGTCTATGAGATTTATCCCTAAGGGAGTCAATAGAGCCATCAAATCTTTTATTCCAACGCATAAGGGAGGCTTTAGATATTTTATATCTTCTGCAAACAAAGCTAACAGAATTACCATTTCTGTAAGTTTTAACAGCATGGTATCTTGTTTGAAGTAAATGAGGGATATAACGTTGGTTGTGTTTTATATTTTCTTGATTTTGTGATATAATATTATTCATAAAAGAGAGTTCCTTTCTGGTTATTTTTTTTGTTGTTTTAATTATATAGGATATTCTCTTTTTTTTGTACCCTTGGTCTCACATCAATTGTATCATAACAATATTTATATGTAGAAAAAGTTAAATGCAGTTGACTTTTTTTGCTAAATTTAATATAATAAATTAATCTTAGTTAGATTTTAGTGATGAAAAGAAATAGTAAATTTTTTATCTGTATGTAGAGAGAAGTTGTTTGGTGAAAAACTTTTACAGAGGAAATTGAACCTATCTTTGAGCTTGTATTAAAAGTACAGGGTTGTGCCTTATAGCTTTTGAGTATAAATTAGAGTGGTACCACGGCTTTCGTCTCTTGGAGATGTTAGCCGTTTTTTTTATTGCTGAAAACTTAAAATATATTACGGAGGAATTTTGTTATGAAAATGAAAAGATACTATATGCCTACACTTAGGGAAGACCCACAAGAGGCAGAAATTATTAGCCATAAATTGCTTTTAAGGGCAGGAATGATTAGAAAGTCTGCTGCAGGAATTTATTCTTATCTTCCACTTGGATATAGAGCAATTAAAAAAGTAGAAAATATCGTAAGAGAAGAAATGGATAGAATGGGTGGATATGAAATTTTGATGTCTGCACTTCAACCAAAAGAAATTTGGGAAGAGTCAGGAAGATGGCAAACTTTTGGACCTGAAATGTTTAAAGTTAGTGATAGAAATGAAAGAGAGTTTTGCCTTGGACCAACAGCTGAAGAATATTTTACAACTTTAATTAGTGGGGAAATAAAAAGTTATAAACAATTACCTTTAAATATCTACCAAATACAAACTAAATATCGTGATGAAAAAAGACCGCGTTTTGGAATCAATAGGGCAAGAGAATTTTCAATGAAAGATGCCTATACTTTTGATGTAAGCCCTGAAATGATGATGGAATCATATAAAGAAATGTGGAAGGCTTATGAAAAAGTATTTAACAGATTAGGACTTAATTACAAAATTGTTGCCGGAGATTCCGGAGCAATGGGAGGAAACAGTTCACATGAATTTATCGCTCTTTCTGATGTAGGAGAGGGAGTTATCTGCTATTGTGATGAAAGCGGATATTCAGCAACTGACGAAAAGGCAAAAGTTGTTTATAAAGTTGATGAAAGTGGAGAAGAAAAAGAACTTGAATTAGTTTACACTCCTGACTGTAAAACGATAGAAGAAGTTGCCGACTTTTTAAAACAAGAAACTAAAAAATGTGTTAAAGCTGTTGATTTAGTTGTTGCAGGAGAACCTGTTATAGTATTTATCCCGGGAGATAGAGAGCTTAATTTGACAAAACTTTGTGGCTATCTTGGAGTACCTGAACATGAAGTTGAAATGATGGACGATGAAATGATTTCAAAAATTGGAACATTTGCAGGATATACAGGACCTGTAAATTTGAAAGTTAGAAAAATTTTAGATAAAAGAGTTACTCTTATGAAAAATGTTGTAGTTGGTGGAAATAAAGAAAGTCATCACTATATAAATTGTAATTTCGGTAGAGATTTTGACGGAGAAATCGTTGAAGATTTACTTATGGTTAAAGAGGGCGATGTTTGCCCTGAAAGTGGCTATCCGTTAAAATTTGCAAGAGGAATAGAAGTTGGAAATATCTTCCAATTAGGAACAAAATATTCTAAAGCATTAAACGCAACTTTCTTAGATGAAAATGGAGTTAGCCAATATTTTTGGATGGGAAGTCATGGTATTGGAATTACAAGAAGTATTACTGCAATCATTGAACAAAACAATGATGAAAAGGGAATTATTTGGCCGATTCAAGTTGCTCCATTCCATGCGATAGTTACAGTTGTAAACATTAATGATGAAGAACAAATGAAACTTGGAGAAAAAATTCATGACGAATTAGAATCACAAGGTGTTGAAGTAATGCTTGATGATAGAAAAGAAAGAATTGGCGTTAAGTTTAACGACAGAGATTTAATCGGTATTCCTCTAAGAATTACAGTTGGTAAAAAAGCAGGTGAAAATATAATCGAGTTTTCAACAAGAAAAGAAATGGAAAATTTTGAAATGTCATCAGAAGAGGCAATTAATAGAGTTTTAGAAGAAGTTAGAAAAATAAAATAAAAAACTAAAATAGAAAAAATTTAAGGTTAGGGAGTAAAAACTCTCTGACCTTTTTTCTTGATTTTTTTAAATCAATAGGTTATCATATAAATAATTTATATTAATTTTTATAGGAGTTTTTTATGGATAGTGATTTTAGTACGAAAATTCAAAAGCAAAAGATAAGTCGAGAAAGGCGAAAAGAATTGAAGAACAGATTGAAAAAAGAGCTTGGAGATAAGATGAAGGTCGTTTATTTAAGTTCTTTTTTGGCCTGGATTCAATTTTTGATGAGGATAATTTCTTTTGGCGTTATTGCTAAGGGATTTTCTAATTTATGTAACGGGATTGAATTTAATCTTTTTAGTTACGCATTAATTGTCATTGGACTAAATATTTTTGGATTTATAATTTCAATTTTTTCTAAAAATTATCAAGGTGTGGCATCACAATTTGCAAGAGATAGTTTGAAAAATAAATTTTTCAATGTTTTTTCAAAGAATAATGAAGAATTTTCAAAAAAATATTCTTATGCTGACGTGCTTACTGTTGCATCTCAGGGAATTGACAGCTTGGATACTTTTTATAGCAATTATTTGTCAACGACTTTAAGGACATATCTTAATTGTGCGACAATTTTAGCTATTGTATTTTTTATTTATCCACTTGGAAGTCTAGTTTTTTTGATTAGTATTCCTTTTATTCCGGTTTCAATTATTTTGATACAAAAGCGTTCTGCAAAGATTATGCAACATTATTGGTCAACTTATATGGACGTTAGCAATTTGTTTATGGACGATTTAAAGGGACTTAATACACTTTATTCTTATAGTGCCGATGAAATTTATGAGAAAAAATTTAATGAAAGTGCAGAAGAGTTTAGACTTTCTACAATGGAGCTTTTAAAGTTTCAACTTCAATCTGTCGGATATATGGACGGCGTTATGTATCTTGGAATTGCAATTTCAGGATTTTTAGCTGTTATGTCAATTTCAAAAGGGAATATGTCAATTTTTAATTTCATATTTTTTATTTTGATTGCAACCGAGTTTTTTACTCCGATTAGAGAATTGGGCTATTGTATGCATTTACTTATGATGAATACTAAAATGGCAGACAGAATTTTTACATTTTTAGACAATGCAAATTTAGAAGAAAAGATTGAAAACTCAAAGATTAAACTTGAAAATGTTGAAAGAATTGAATTTAAAAATTTATCTTTTTCTTATGGAGAAAGAAAAATTTTAGATGATATAAATTTTGAAATTTCAAAAGGAAATTTATTTGCAATTGCCGGAGAAAGTGGACTTGGGAAAAGTACATTTGCAAAAATTTTATTTAAAAATCTTGAAAATTATTCTGGAGAAATTTTGCTTGACGGAAAATCTTTGAAAGATTTTTCAAAGGGCGATATAAATTCTTTAGGTTTTTACATTTCTCCTGATAGTTATGTTTTTAATGAAAGTATTATGGACAATCTAAAGAAAGCGACAAAATTATCTGAAAATGAAATTTTGAAATGGATTGAAGAAAAAAATATTTTAAATTTTGTAAAAACTTTACCTAATGGTTTTGATACTATTATTGGAGAAAATGGAAAGTTGATTTCTCCGGGACAAAGGCAACAGATTATCTGTGCAAGGGGCTTGCTTGCAAATAGAAAGATTTATATTTTTGATGAGATGACTTCAAGTGTCGATATGGAAAATGAAAATGCAATTTTAGATTTGATTAGACTTATTTCAAAAGATTCAATAGTTATGTTTATTTCCCATAAGATGAAACAGGTTCATAAGGCAGACTTTGTGTTGTTTATGGGACAAGAAAAATCTTGGGATTTTGGAAAACCTTGTGATTTGTATGTTTCAAACTTTGAATATAAATTATTATTGGATAAACAAAATGAAATGGAGGAAATTTTAAATGAAAGATAATATAAAATTAGTTGTAAGACTTATAAATTTTATGAAAAGATTACTTCCTGTTATTTTGTTAGCAGTATTTTTTGCCGTTTTCGGCTTTTTAATTACAGTTTACATTCCGGCGAAAATTATTTCACTAGGATTTGGAGTTTTAAATGGTGAAGATTTAAAAATATATTCTCTTGTAGCTTTGGTTGTACTTGCAATTTCAAGAGGGCTTTTTAGATATGGGGAGCATTATTTCGGACATTTTGTTGCATTTAAAGTTTTGGCGGATTTTAGAAGAGAAATTTTTTCTAAACTTAGACGACTTGCTCCTTCAAAACTTGATTCACAAGATAGTGGAGAATTGTTAAAACTTATAGGAGAAGATGTTGAGGCTTTAGAAGTGTTTTTTGCACATACTTTAGCTCCTATTACAACAGGAACTATCGTTTCAATACTACTTTTTATATATTTTCTATCTCATAATTTTGTTTTAAGTTTAATAGCAATAGCTGTTTATTTTACACTTGCAGTTATTATACCGAATGTATTTTCAAGTAAGTTAAAACCTCATCTTGAAATTCAACAGAAATTTAGAAAATCATATACTTCATATTTTTTAGATAGTTTAAAAGGTATGAAAGATTTACTACAACTTGGAGTTGAAAAAGAGAGATTTAAAAATCTTGAAAGAGAAAGTAAGATTGTGAATGAAAAGGAAAGAAAGGTTTCAAAATTAAACTTTTTACAATTCGCCTTTAGTTTTTTAGTTATAGGATTTGGAGTTTTAGCTTTTGCTTATGCAGACTTTGTACTTATAAATAGAAAATTAATTACTGTGAAAAATGCTGTAATAACTTTGGCTGTATTTAGTTCATCTTTTGCTCCGTTTTTAGAGTTAAGCAGACTTCCTTTAGGACTTGGACGTGCATTACAGGCAGGAAGAAATACTTTTAGATTATTAGATGAAGAAGAGCCGGGTGTAAATGACGGAAGAAAAGAAATTGTAAATTTAGATGAAATAAAATTTGAAAATGTTGATTTCTCTTATCCTAATAGAGATAAATTAATTTTTGAAAATTTGAATTTACATTTTGAAGATAAAAAAATTGTCGGACTTGTTGGAGAGAGTGGCTCTGGTAAGAGTACGCTTATGAAAATTGTAATGAAATGGTATATGGCTAAAAATGGAAAAGTATTTTTAAATGAAGATGATATTTTAGAGATTGATAGCAAAAAATTACAAGAAAAAATTGCTTATATTCCACAATTTCCACAAATTTTTTCTCAAACAATCAGAGAAAATTTAGTTTTAGGAAATGATAAGATTACTGATGAAGAAATTTTAGAAATTGCTGAAAAATGTAGATTAAAAGATAAAATTTTATCAACTGAAAATGGACTTGATACTAAAATAAATTCTGAAAAAATTATTTTTTCAAGTGGAGAAATGCAAAGACTTGAACTTATGAGAGCATTGCTTAAAAAAGCTGAAGTATATATCTTTGATGAGCCGACAAGCAACTTGGATACTTTGAATGAATCGATTATATTAAATTTGATTCGAGAAAATTGTAAGGGAATGGTATTTTTAATTTCACACAGAATGAGTACAGTTTCATTTGCAGATGTAATTTATAAAGTCGAAAAAGGAAATTGCTTTGAAATATAATATTGCCAATCAATATGAAATATGTTATCATTAATGTATTAGATTATGAGAGGTAATATAGAATGAATTTAGTAAAATATATTTGGATTGCGATAGGGTTGATATTTTTTGCAATAGGAACAGTTGGAGTGTTTTTACCAATATTGCCGACATTTCCTTTCTATGTTGTAACAGTATTTTGCTTTGCAAGAAGTTCTAAAAAGTTGCACAAATGGTTTGTCGAAACGAATTTGTATAAAAACAATATAGAGAAAATTGTAAATAGAAAAGGACTTCCATTAAAGACAAAGTTAAAAATTATTATAATTTTTACAATAACAATGGGGACGGGATTCTATTTTATGAAAAATACAAATATCGGAAGAATTATTTTAGGGCTAGTTTGGTTTTGCCATATAGTATATTTTGCTTTTGGAATAAAGACAATTAAAGATAAGTGATTTAACAAAGTCGGTATAAAATTTATATCGACTTTATTTTTTGTGTAAGAGAAAAAATTTTAAAAAATTTTTTATTTTATTTTTAATTTTCTCATTCTACAAATTGTTATAAAATTTTTCAAGAGGGATTTAATGAGTAAAAACAAATAAATATACTATATATAGTTTAATAACTATTGATTGACAATATATATTGTTGATGATATAATCTTACTATCGAGTATTTATGAAGTATTTTAGGAGGTAGTTATGATTAAAGTTATAAAAAGAAATGGTCAAGAAGTAGATTTTGACGCAAATAAAATTGCAATAGCGATAAATAAAGCTATGCATAGCAGTACAGGAGTATACGAAGAAGGATTGGCTGAAAAGATTGCATCAGAGATAGAAACTTTTGCAACAACAATCGGAAAGAAGATGAGTATATATGATATAGAAGATCATGTTTACTACAGCTTAATTAAGTATGGAAATCCAGCAACTGCCAGAGCTTATGAAAACTATAAGGCTGTGCAAACTTTTAAAAGACTTAAAAATACTACTGACGAAAGTATTTTGGGTCTTCTTGATAAGACAAATTTAGATGTTATAAATGAAAATTCAAATAAAAATGCTATTCTTGCATCAACTCAAAGAGATTTGATTGCCGGAGAAGTTTCAAAGGATATAGCAAGAAGAATGCTAATTCCTGTGGATATTGTTCAGGCTCATGACGAAGGAGCTATACATCTTCATGATATGGACTATTTAATTCAACCTATGTTCAATTGCTGTCTAGTTAATATTGGAGATATGCTTGATAATGGAACAGTAATTAATGGTAAAATGGTTGAAACTCCAAAGTCTTTCCAAGTAGCTTGTACAGTTATGACTCAAATAATTGCACAGGTTGCGTCAGGTCAATTTGGAGGGCAAAGCTTAAATGTTGCTCATCTAGGAAAATATCTTAGAAAGAGCTATGAAAAACATTTAAAACTTGCAAAAGAAATTTTAACTGATGAAGAAGATATCGAAAATATTGCAAGAGCAATGACTAAGAAAGAATTGGAAGCAGGGATTCAAACTATTCAATATCAAATAAATACTTTAATGACTACAAACGGACAAAGTCCTTTTGTTACTTTATTTATGTATGTTGAAGACGGTTTTGAATATGAAGATGAAGTTGCACAAATTGTTGAAGAAATAATAAAACAAAGATTAGAAGGAATTAAAAACGAAAAAGGTGTTTATATTACACCAGCCTTTCCTAAATTGATTTATGTTTTGGATGAAAATAATGTAAGAGAAGACAGTAAATATTATTATTTAACAAAACTCGCTGCAAAATGTACTGCAAAGAGAATGTATCCTGATTATATCTCTGCGAAAAAACTTAGAGAACATTATGAAGGAAATGTATTTGGACCTATGGGCTGTAGATCATTCTTAGCACCATATAAAGATGAAAATGGAAATTATAAATTTGAAGGTAGATTTAACCAAGGTGTTGTAAGTTTGAACTTACCACAAATTGGAATTTTAAATACAGGAAATGAAGAAGGTTTCTTTGAAATGTTGGATAAAAGACTTGAAATTGTAAAAAAAGCACTTTTATTCAGAAACTCACTTCTTCAAAATGTAAAGAGTGATAATTCTCCTATTCATTGGCAATATGGAGCTATTGCTAGACTTAAAAAAGGTGAAAGTATTAAGAAATACCTTGAAAATGGATATTCAACTCTTTCTGTTGGATATATTGGATTGTATGAAGCTACAATGTGTGTAAAAGGCGTTAGCCATACAACTGAAGAAGGAAAAGAATTTGCTCTTAAAGTTATGAAGAGAATTAAAGAAGCGGCTGACAGTTGGAGTGAAGAAACAGGAATGACATTTTCTCTATATGGAACTCCTGCTGAAAGTTTAACTCACAGATTCTGTTCTATAGATAGAAAGAAATATGGAGAAATAAAGGATATAACAGATAAGGGATATTATACAAATAGTTATCATGTTGATGTTAGGGAAAATATTTCAGTTTTTGATAAATTTAGATTTGAAGAAGATTTCCAAAAATTGTCAACAGGGGGTTGTATTTCTTATGCAGAAATTCCTAATATGAACCATAATGTTGAAGCTGTTGAACAAATGATTAGATTTATCTATGATAATATTCAATATGCTGAATTTAATACAAAATCAGATTATTGCCATGTTTGCGGATTTGATGGAGAAATAATCATAAACGAATATAATGAATGGGAATGTCCTCAATGTCATAATAAAGACAAGCAAAAAATGAATGTAACGAGAAGAACTTGTGGTTATCTTGGAGAAAATTTCTGGAATGAAGGTAGAACTAAGGAAATAAAGGCTAGAGTTCTTCATATATAGCGAGGGATTAAAATGAGATATGGTCAGATAAGAGCTTATGATGTTGCAAATGGTGTTGGTATCAGAACTAGTATTTTCGTAACTGGCTGTACACATAATTGTAAAGATTGTTTTAATAGAAAATATATGGATTTCAATTTTGGGGAGCTTTGGACTAAAGAAACTACTAATTTAGTAATAGACTATTTGCGTGATAAAAATGTTTCCGGTCTTACTTTAATTGGTGGCGAACCAATGCAAAATGCCAAAGAGCTCCTTGAAATTGTAAGAGATATTAAAAAAAGTGTGAATAAAAATATTTGGATTTATTCAGGATATACTTTTGAGGAAATTCTTGAAGATGATGACAGATTTGAACTTTTAAAGGAATGTGATGTTCTAGTTGATGGACGATTTGATTATAGATTAAAAGATTTAACCCTAAAGTTTCGCGGTTCATCAAACCAAAGAATTATCGACATAAAAAAGACGCTGGAAAGTGGAAATATTATATTATTTATGGAGTAAATATGATAGATAAAAAAATATTGAGTATTTCAAGAATTGAAAATACAGATAAGTACGATAGAAAAAAAGTTGGATATTTTTCAGGGTTAATAGGAACATCTTTAAATGTTACTTTGGGAGTATCAAAGTTTTTAATAGGAATTTTTGCAAATTCAGTTTCAATAACAGCTGACGCCGTAAATAATTTTTCTGATGCGATTTATTCTTTTGCAACGGTTTTGGGATTTAAATTTTCTTCTGCTCCACCCGATAAGGACCACCCTTATGGGCATGGTAGAGTTGAGTACATAACGACATTAATCATTTCTATGATGATTATGCTTGTTGGTTTACAATTTACAAAAACGTCGATTGAAAGAATTATAAGCCCTGAAAAAATTGTTATGAATAAAATAGGAATTGCTTTTCTCGTTGTTTCTATTTTTGTAAAACTTTGGATGAGTTTGTTTAACAGAAAACTAGGTAAAGCTATCGACTCAAGTATTTTAAGAGCAACGTCTGTCGATTGTTTAAGTGATGTTTGTACGACTTCAGTTGTTTTAATTGCAATGATTTTTGCAGATTATACTACTTTTCCCATTGACGGAGTAGTTGGACTTGTAGTTTCTGCATTTATTTTATTTTCCGGTTTTTCACTTGCAAAGGAAACAGTTAGCCAACTTATTGGAGAGGCACCTGATAATGAATTTGCAAAGAAAATTTCAGATGAAATTGAAAAATTTGACGGAGTTTTAGGAGTTCATCATTTAAGTTTTCATAAATATGGACATTTACAAACTATTGCAACAGCGGATATTGAAGTTAGCGCAGATATGAGTTTGGTTAAAGCCCATAATCTTGTAACAATAATTGAAAAAGAAATAAGGGATAATTACGAAATTTCTTTAATAATACATATTGACCCGGTTGGTGGAAATTATACACAAAGAGAGTTGGAACTTAAAGTTTTGGTTTCAAACTGGGCAAATCAAGTTGAGTATATAAAATCAATTCACGACTTTGCGATTTATCAGAAAGATGATAGCGAGTTTTTAGGAGTTGAAATTTTTATTGATGGAAATAAATTAAAAAAAGATTTTGACAAAGAACAATTAACAAATGAATTTGATAGATTTGTTAAGAGTTTTGATTCAAAACTAAAAACTTCAGTAGTAATAATTATGGATTATATGTAAAAATTAGGTCTTAATTCTATTTAGAATTTTGACCTTTTTTATTATACAAAAGTATTGACATTTATTAAAATCAAATGATATAATACCATTATAATTAATATTATATAGTGTATAATATATGATTTGTATAAGGAGTGAAAGAATGAAAATAATTTTGTCGCCTGCAAAGACTATTTCTAAAACTTGTGAGAGATTTTCTTTTGGCTTAAATTTTTTAGAAAAGACGAATGAAATTTTAAAGAATGTTCCGGAAGTGTTAATTTCAAAAGATTATTGTAAAGCTTTTTATATGTATGACGGAATGTGTTATAAAAATATAAAAAGAGAAGAGTTTGATGAGTGTGATTTAGAGTATATAAAGGAGCATTTAATTATTATTTCTGCACTTTATGGGGTGCTTAAACCTTTTGATTTGATAAATCCGTATAGACTTGATTTTCTTATGAAAACAAAAATGGGAAATTTATATAAATTTTGGGAAGATGAGATAGCAAAAGAAGTTTTAAAAGATGAAAATTTAATCATTAATCTTGCAAGTGATGAATTTTCAAAAGTAATAAAAAAATATATTACAGATGAAAAGTTTTTAGATTTTGAATTTTTTGAAAATGCCGATGGAAAATTAAAAAAACATTCCACAATTTCAAAAAAAGCAAGGGGAATGATGTTAAACTTTATAACTAAAAACAAAATTGAAAATATAGAAGGAATAAAACAATTTAATAAAGAGGGATATAAATTCAGTGAAGAAATGTCTTTTGAAAATAAATTTGTATTTATAAAAGAATAGAGAGAACAGACGTTCTCTCTATTTGTTTAAAATTATTTACTATGTTAAATAGTCGCTAACTGCTTGTACGAAGAATTTAACTCCATTTATAAAATATTTTTCATTAAGCCCAAATTTTACATTGTGGTGAGGATAAGCTACTCCGTCAACATAAAGAGGATTTTTTAAAAATACATAAGCTCCTTTTGTTAATTTTAAAAAATCTTTTTTAAATTATTTTGATTATGAAATAACAAGGTTCCCGGGCACCCAACCGATTTGGATAAGTTCCAAGTGGGACAAGTAAGAAAACAAGGACTATCTCAATAAATACTAACGCAAGCACAAGTATAAAATAGACTAAAGTGAATTATCATCTTATTTATGATATAATAAATACAGTTTTATGGTTATTGTATAAAAGTGTATTTATTATATCATATTTACCATTTAAAGATTATCTAAATTGGAAATATGATATAATATATCTTAACAATAAAACGGATAAGGGGTAATAATATGGCAATTTCTTATAAACCATTATGGCACTTATTGGTAGAAAGAGAAATGAACAAAGAAGACTTAAAAAGAACTGCAAACATAACAAGCAACATCATTTCAAGAATGAGCAAAAACTCTTATGTGAACTTAGAGTCATTAGAAAAGATTTGCTTGGCATTGGATTGCAAGATAGAGGAAGTTGTTGAGATAAGGAAAACAGGAGAATAATTATGAATATATGGACTAAAAAAAGTATAGAATTAGCTAACCAAAGAAATTATTTAGATTTGTTATTTAAAATCTATCCTATGTCGGTTAATTTAAGAAGAGAACTAAGTAAGAAAACAGTTGATGATATTACTAAATATTTTTATGAAAAAGATTCAAAGAGATTGCTTAATATTTTATTATCTCAAGATATTTTTCCAATAAAAGACTCTTATGTTGCCTATTTAAAAAGAGATAAATCAGCTATTGATAGAAACCCTAATACTGTTAATAGAATAACAGGAATGCTTTATGAGATGGGATTGAATGAAATATTTGACAAAACAACAGCTCCAAAGGAGACAAATAGACAAATAGGTCCTTTATTTAAAAACTGGATAGATTCAGGTTCTTTGGGATGTAAAATAACAATATGTGAAGATGAATTTTTAAATAGTAAGGAAAACATAATATTTAATGGTAGTGATGCAAACATGAAAAATTTTGCTAATAGATATCTTGGTTACGATAGAAATAAAGGGTTAGACTTTTTAGCAAAGTTTAATAACACATATATTTTAGCAGAAGCAAAATTTTTAACGGATTTTGGTGGACACCAAAATGCACAATTCGCAGATGCTATATCTACAATGAAATCTGAATTTAGAAATACTAACTATAAAGTAAAAACTATTGCTATTCTAGATGGAGTTTTATATAAAATCAAGAAACAAAATGTACACAAGTATATCTGAAAACTTTAATGATGAAGATGTTATTATTTCAGCTGTATTACTTAGAGATTATTTATATTCAATATAAGGAGTTTATATGATAGGACTTTATTATAATAATAAAAAAACTTTAAATGATATAGAAAATATGATAAATGAAAAAAGGAAACTCCAAATTAGTGTTGATAAAAAAAATATAGCGGTATATTTATACATGGAGATAATTTTGATGGAATGATATCGTTGCTAGGCGAATTTGAAAATAAGGTAGATTTAGTATATATCGATCCGCCATTTAATACTAACTCTGATTTTTATTATAATGAGGAAAATACATCAACTATTAGTGCTTCTAAGGGTGATTTAATTGCATATAGTGACAAAATGTCTTTTGAGGATTATTTGGAATTCATAAGAGAAAGAGTCGTTCTTATAAGAATGTTATTAAGTGAAAAAGGAACACTATATTTTCATATCGATTGTAAGGTGGGACATTATATAAAAATAATTCTTGACGAGATATTTGGTGTTGAGAATTTTGTTAATGATATAACTAGAATTAAATCCAATCCTAAAAATTTTAAGAGAAAAGCATATGGTAATGAAAAAGATGTTATATATATTTATTCAAAAGTGCCACAAAAGAATATTTTTAATAATGTGTTAATACCTCTTACACAAGAAGAAATAAAAAAATCATTCCCTAAATTAGATGGTGAAGGTCGTTACTATACGACAGTGCCGTGTCACGCACCTGGAGAAACGAAAAATGGTGATACAGGAAGAGAATGGAAAGGAATGTTACCTCCCAAAGGTAGACATTGGAGATGTAACCCTAGTGAATTAGAAAGATTAGATAATAGTAATTTGATAGAATGGTCTAAAAATGGTGTCCCTAGAATTAAAAAGTTTTCTGATGAACATAAAGGAAAGAAAATTCAAGATGTATGGAAGAATTATAAAGATCCACAATATCCAATATATCCAACAGAAAAAAATCATGATATGTTATCCATGATAATAAAACAATCATCAAATGAAAAATCAATTATAATGGATTGTTTTTGTGGTTCTTCAAGTTTTTTGAGTGCTGGAATAGAAAATGATAGATATGTCATAGGAATTGATAAATCAATAGTAGCTAGGAATATAATAGAGAGAAAAAGAGACAATTTAAAAAATATATTAATAGTTGAGATGTAATTTTTTTAGAGATAGCAGAAATGTTATCTCTTTTTTATTACAAGAAAGGAGTTTTATATGAAAAAACTAGAACAAATAAGACAAGAGTCAAAAGAAATAAAAGATAAAATAGACCATACAGAAGAAAGATTAAGGCAACTAAAAAATCAAGAAAAAAAGATATTAAAACAAGATATAGTAAAAAGAAGAATTTTTCACAGACAAAAGGATAAAAAGATTAAGGAGAATATCGGGAGGAGATACCTACACGATAATCTACCTCAAACTTCTACTACTAAGCCTAAAAGATGAGGGCAAACTCTATTATGACGGAGTAGAAAGTGATTTTATAAAAGAGTTAGCACTAACAATAGATGAAACAGACGATGATGTAATGGTTACAGTTAATTATTTAATCAATCAAGGCTTATTAGAAGTTGTAACAGAAAATGATGAATACTACCTAACTGAAATACCAAACTTAATCGGATCAGAAACAGCCTGGGCAGAGAAAAAAAGAAGATACAGACAAAATAAACAGAGGACATTGTACTTAATGAGTCCAACCCATGTCCGACAAGAGATAGAGATAGAGAAAGATATAGAGATAGATAAAGAGAGGGCGATTTAGTAGTAGATCCATTTCTAGGAAGCAGTTCTTCTGCAATTGCAAGCTATAGATTAAATAGAAATTTTATCGGTGTTGAATTAGAAGAAAAATATGCTAAATTAGCGAATATGAGGGTAGAAGATGAAAAGACAAGTTATTGATTTGTTTTCTGGAGTTGGTGGACTATCTAAAGGATTTTTCGACTCAGGATTTGAAATTGTTTTAGCAAATGAAGTTGACTATTCTATAGCTAATTCTTATAAAAAAAAATCATCCTAAAGTGAAAATGATTAATGAAGATATTTCAAAATTAGATATTGATGATGTTTTTAATGAGTATAAAAATATAGACGTAATTATTTATTTAAATATTTTTTTGAGGAGTTAGTGTTGTTAGACCGAAGTATTTTGTGCTAGAAAATGTACCCAACATATTAACTGCAAATAACGGACATTTTAAAGACGAAATTTATAGCTTATGTTCCAGTAATGGTTACACGTTATGATGATACCCTAGTAAGGAAGATTATCCAGAATGTTAGTGTTTATGATGACCACTTTGTAATATGCTTTAAATCTGGAATTGAAATGGAAGTATGATTTAATACTAATATAAACCGTCAATTAAGAGTTAGGTTCTCTTGATTGGCGGTTTTTGCATTGACTTTTACATGATTTATACATGTGATATTATCAAAAATGTTGTTTATAAGGTTATTGATAAGGAGTTGACCACATGAGTGATGTAATAAGCTGTTAGATGAAGCTATTAAAGAAACCGAAAACTTGTACGAAGGAGAAGTCTTTATTTTTAAGGAATTGTTTAAAGGATATGTATGGAACAGGATACCGAGAAAGGACTGTACTAATGTCTTAGTAGATGTTTTTGAGATATTTTAAATAATATAAAAAATACTTGAATAAATGCTCATATAACTATTGACACAAGAGAAAAATAATAATATAATAAATATACAACATATGAATGCTTGTCCAAGTAATCAGATGAAATGATTTAAAAAGAGGTGATAATATGACTAAAAAATTTAATTCAATTGAAAGATGTGACTGCAATCTAATTCATGAGGATATTGTAAATCAAGTTAGAGATAAAATGCCTCAAGAAGAAAGCCTTTATGATCTAGCAGAATTATTTAAAGTATTTGGAGATTCAACACGAATCAGGATATTATGGGCTTTACATGAAGCTGAAATGTGTGTTTGTGATATCGCTGTATTACTTAACATGACACAATCAGCAATTTCCCATCAGCTGAGAGTCTTAAAACAAGCTAATTTAGTGAAAAACAGAAAAGAAGGCAAAGTAGTATATTATTCATTAGTTGATGATCATGTAAGAGAAATATTTGACCAAGGTCTAATTCATAGCAACGAGAAGTAGTAATGTGGTAGAATAGAATATTTTTTGAAGATATTTGGGCATATATTTAAGTCTTCATTTCAAATGAGCAATGCTTCAATAAAATTTGAAAAAGACTTGTAGTATTCATAATAAAATTACAAATAATATTTAGGAGGATTTAGTAATGAAAAAGAAATTTATACTTGAAGGTTTAGATTGTGCAAATTGCGCGGCAAAAATGGAAAAGGCTATTAATGAGCTTGATGGAGTGAAAGAAGCCACTGTTAACTTTATGACCACAAAACTCGTTATTGATGGTGAGGATGAAAAAATGCCAACAATAATAGCAGAGGCCGAAAAAATAGTTAAAAAAATCGAACCCGATACAACTATGAAAAAGGCTTAAAGGAGGCTATTTAGTATGACAAAACGACTATGGCGAATAATTATTGGTGCAGCCGTGTTAGCTACAGCAGTATTGCTTAGTTTAAATAACGAATGGTTACAGATTGTTCTATTTATAATAAGTTACATTATTGTAGGTGGAGATGTTGTAAAAAGAGCTGTAAAAAATATTTTTAAAGGCCAAGTTTTCGATGAAAATTTTTTAATGAGTATTGCAACAATTGGTGCATTTTTTATTGGTGAGTATCCTGAAGGTGTTGCAGTTATGCTGTTTTATCAAGTTGGAGAACTGTTTCAAAGCTATGCAGTTGGCAAGTCGAGAAAGTCAATTGCAAGCCTTATGGATATTCGACCAGATTATGCAAATGTTAAAAAAGGTGATGAACTTGTCAAAGTTGACCCAGATGAAGTACAAATTGGAGATATTATTGTAATTAAAGCAGGAGAAAAAATTCCTCTTGATGGCAAGGTAATTGAGGGAAGTTCAATGATTGATACATCGGCACTAACAGGCGAATCTGTTCCTCGTAAAGTAGAAGTTGGAAGTGATATCCTAAGTGGGTGCATCAACATTAATGGGGTTATTACAGCAGAGGTTACCAAGGAATTTGGAGAATCTACTGTAAGAAAAATTCTTGATTTAGTTGAAAATGCAAGTAGTAAAAAATCCAATTCAGAACAATTTATTACGAAGTTTGCGAGATATTATACACCGGTTGTGGTTATAATTGCAGTTTTTCTAGCTATTATACCACCTCTTGTTATAGACGGGGCGACTTTTAGTGATTGGATATATAGAGCACTAGCATTCCTTGTGGTATCCTGTCCGTGTGCTTTAGTTATTTCAATTCCTTTGAGTTTCTTCGGTGGAATAGGTGGAGCCTCAAAAAAAGGTGTTTTAGTCAAGGGTAGTAATTATTTAGAGGCATTAGCAGAAACTGAAATTGTTGTTTTTGATAAAACTGGAACACTAACGAAAGGTGTATTTAATGTACAGGAAATTCATCCAGAAGGAGTTTCCAAAGAAGAGCTACTAGAATTAACTGCACATGCGGAAAGCTATTCCAATCATCCGATTTCACTTTCACTGAAACGTGCATATAGCAAAGAAATAGACAATGAACGTATTTTAGATGTAGAAGAGATATCAGGTCATGGTGTTATTGCAACAGTAGATGGCAAAAAGGTTATGGCAGGAAATATCAAACTTATGAAAATGATGGATATCCCTTATTTCAAGGGAGAGCTGATCGGTACTATTGTACATGTTGCTGTTAATAACAAATATATAGGTTACATTGTAATTGCCGATGAGGTAAAGGAAGATTCAGCACAAGCAATCAAGGAACTTAAGGCAGCTAATATTAAACAAACAGTTATGTTGACAGGTGATAATAAAAGTATTGGTTCAAAAGTTGCTAAAGAGCTTGGTCTTGATAAGGTTTATGCAGAACTGTTGCCAGCAGACAAAGTTGAAAAACTAGAAGAATTATTTTCGCAAAAATCT
Source organism: Parvimonas parva (assembly GCF_016552165.1). Classification (GTDB taxonomy): domain Bacteria; phylum Bacillota; class Clostridia; order Tissierellales; family Peptoniphilaceae; genus Parvimonas; species Parvimonas parva. Next base: position 24,497 of record NZ_JACVDA010000022.1, read on the forward strand.
AAAAAAGGTAAACTTGCCTTTGTTGGTGACGGAATCAATGATGCACCTGTATTAGCTCGTGCAGACATTGGAATAGCAATGGGTGGTTTAGGTTCTGATGCGGCCATTGAAGCTGCTGATGTTGTAATTATGACTGATGAGCCATCGAAAATTGCTACTACAATGAAGATTTCTAAAAAGACACTAAAAATTGCACATCAAAACATAGTATTTGCAATTGGAATAAAAATAATTGTTCTTATTTTGAGTGCTTTTGGAATAACTACTATGTGGGCAGCTATATTTGCAGATGTAGGTGTAACTATCATCGCAGTATTAAATGCTTTTAGAGCTTTGAATGTAAAGAATCTATAAACTATTTTTCCTATTCACCCCTTGAATGATACCGATAATTGACGATACAATCAAGGGGTATTTTTTAATTTAAAAACTATAAATGAAAATTGGTTGGGATTTACCTTGAATTAAATGGTTTTAAAGATATGGAGGTTATGTAATTGAAAGTTATTGATGAATGTTGCTGTGAATGTATCACACAAAATTTAAATAGAACAAAGGAGAGTTGCCCTGTCTGTAATAATGAAGGAGTAACAGTTAGTAGGATAACCGTTGAACACTTGGTGACAGATGATTATCGTAATGCCGTTGATGGAGATCAATATAAGATATGCATGAATGAGGACTGCGACGTTATTTACTATAACTTAGATAAAGAAATAAAATTCTTAAAAGACCAAGTTAGGGTTCCTATCTGGTTTAAGAAAGATGCAGATCCTAAGTATGCTTGTTATTGCAGCAAAGTCACAGAAGATCAGGTAATTGAAGCAGTTGTAAAGCATGGTGCGAAAACCGTTAAAGAAGTAAATGCCATAACTGGAGCAATGAAAAATTCGCTTTGTAAGGAAAACAATCCTTTGGGGGTATGTTGTCATAAGATTATTCAGGAAGCCATTGATAAGGGATTAACCATGAAATGATTTGAGTTGATATGTTCTCACGAACAGACAAAACCGTTGATATCTTCCCACAAACGAGAGCCAATGTTGGATATGTTTCCAACTACGAGTGTGGATATGTTCCCCTTAACCATAGGGGTTGAGACGGTAGCATTATTGTCCAAACTAAACACTGAACATCATTTAGATATAGAAATAGCTGAAGATGAATTATCTGAAATTGACTTTTCAAAAGATGCAACCTATGGAGAAATTAAAAAGTATGTGTTAGATAAATATGGACTAAAAGTTTCAAGCCTATATATTGCACAAGTAAAAAGGAAACATGGTCTAATAGAAAGAGAAAACTACAATATTAGCAAAAATCCCATATTGTAAAATTAAATTAGCCAGTAAGAATAGAAAAAAACATCTCAAAGAGGTATAATAGTAATTGACAAAAAACTAAGAAAGGAACCTCAA
>NZ_JACVDA010000023.1 GCF_016552165.1 Parvimonas parva
ACCTATGCAAACTTTAAATTGGCTCTCACCTATTGAAAAACGTAAAGAATTATTAGAATTAAAGGAGAATTAATTCTAACATACAGGTTATGTTTTTTTATAATTTTTGGTCTCACATCATTTACAAATGTACATAAATTTATTTTTTAATCATTTTCATTTTCTTTTTCTTCAGTAGGTTCCTTTTTAGTACCTACTTTAACAACTTGTTTTTTAGGTTTATAGTAATCGCTATTTAGTAAAACAGCCTCTCCGTTTCCTCTTTTTATATATGATGACCCTCTATATCCATTAAATCCTTTTTCAACGATTACTTTTTCTCCTTCGGGAAGTTCCGGATCTTCAATTTCTTCTATTGGCATTGGAATTGTTGATACTCCAGATGTAAATAATGAAATTTTATAATTTTTCTTATCTGTATCTCCAAAAATTTTAAAAGTTAAACTCCCGTTTGAAACATAACTTTTTATAATTATAGGAAAATCAAAATTATTTTTAAATTTTAAATCACTAGAACCGGCATAATACATCGCGTCCAATCCAATAGTACAGTAAGCAACTCTCATAGAGTGTTGATTTCTTTCTACTATTTTTAAATCTGATTTTACTAAAGCTTGATATAATGTAGAACTAACCTGACAAATACCTCCACCTATCGAATCTACTACCTTATCATTAACAAAGGTACCTGCAGGTTTATATCCAGTACTACTAGAAACTTCTCCCAAAACATTTGCGAATGAAAAGGTCTCTCCAGGATTTACTACAAACTCGTTCATTTTATTTGCTGCAATTTTTATATTTGTATTTCTATTAGGTTGGTAATCAAATTTTGTAGTAGCTTCACCAATAACTCCTTTTATAGAAGATACTAAATTTCTATCCAGTTTTTTATATTCAGTAACGGAAACAGGTATTTCTAAATTAAATTTTACAGGAATAGCTTTAAAATTATTTATTATTTTTTCTGTTTCAACTTTAATTCCTAATTTTCCATCAATTACTGATGCTTTTTCTTTTGAAAAATCAATCTTTTCATCAACGGGTTCTGAATTTAATTTTTCAGAAACTTCTTTTATTATTTCATTTAATTTTTCAAGATTATAACTAGATTTTACTTCAAAATTTTTAGGATTAGCTAATAAATTTTTTAAAGTTTCTATTCTTTCTTCAGCATTACCACTTCTTCCCAGCTTGAATGCTTCATTTACTAAATTTTCATAATCGTATGAAAATTCTATATCTTTAGGGATAAAATTTTTTACATAATCATTATACTTGAATGTAAATTTATCTTCTACTTGTAAATTCTCTTTAATTTTGTTTATAGCTTCTTCTTTTGTTAAATCTTTTAAATCAATATTATTAATTGAAATACCTTCATAAAACTTATCATAAGATAAAATCTCTTCTTTTGTTAATGATTTTGTATTTCCACTAGCATTTCTTAAAGGATATCTATTTATGTAAAAGTAAATAGATACTCCTGCCACAATAAGCAATATTCCGAATATAATAAATATTTTTAAATATTTTTTCATAAAATCTCCCGGCCTATAAATTTTTGAAATATAAGCATTCAGAATTTATCATACAATTTTCACAATCTGGCTTTCTAGATTTACATAATCTTCTGCCATGAAAAATAAATAAATGATGCGCCTTATTCCAAGTAGATTTTTTTAATTTTTTCATAAGTGATAATTCAGTATCTAAAACATTATCTTCATTTACTATCCCAATCCTATTAGTTACTCTAAAAACATGTGTATCAACTGCAAGAGATGGAATATTAAAAGCACAAGACCTAACAACATTTGCTGTTTTTCTTCCAACACCTGGTAAAGTTGTTAAATCTTCCATATTTGTTGGAACTTCTGAGTTATATTTTTCCACCAAGATTTTACAAGTTTCTAAAATATTTTTACTTTTTGAATTATAAAAACCACAACTGTGTATATATTTTGATAAACCGTCTATATCTAGAGTTAAAAATTCCTTAGGAGTTTTAAAATCTTTAAATAATTTTTCAGTAACTTTATTTACTCTAACATCAGTACATTGAGCTGATAGTATGGTTGCTATTAACAGTTCAAAACTATTAGAAAAATTAAGTTCCGGTTTTGCATCCGGATACAATGTTTCAAGTTTTTTCATTACAATATTTATCTTATCTTTTGATAAAGATTTCAAATAATCACCTGCTTTGTTTTATTATATCATATTTTAAAAAATTTTTAATAAAAAAAGTAAAAATTTTTTAAATTGATTTTATATATCTAAATATTTTTTATCATAAAAAATATTTAATACATTCATTAGAGCTATTTTTGTTTGATAAAAACTAAGCCCACCTTGATAATATACATTAAAAGGTTCTCTTAGTGGGCCATCAGCACTTAATTCTATACTTGAACCATCTATAAAGCTACCTGAAGCCATAATAATTTTATCAGAATAACCCGGCATATCCCAAGGATAAGGTATAACATGACTATCTACACAACAAAACTCTTGTATTGCTCTACAAAAGTCTATAACTTTATTTTCATCTTTTAAAGTTATTACTTGGATAATATCACTTCTATCTTCATTAAATTTAGGTATTATTTCATATCCTAATTTTTCAAAAACATAAGCTAAGAGTTTAGCACTTTTTACTGCCTCTAAAACTATATGAGGAGCAAAGTATAAGCCTTGAACAATGGCTCTAGTAGTTCCAAAACTAACACCTACATGCTTTCCAAGACCTGGAGAAGTTAGTCTATTTGAAATAGAATCTATAATTTCTGTTGAATTTGATACAACATATCCCCCATTTAAAGTAATTCCTGCGCCTAAATTTTTTAACAATGAGCCAACAACTATATCTGCCCCAACTTCTATTGGTTCTTTCTTTTCAACGAATTCGCAGTAACAATTATCTATCATTATTAATATATTTGGATATTTTTCTTTTATTTTTTCTATTGCAAACTCTAATTCACTAATAGAAATACATCTTCTACTACTATATCCAGCAGACCTTTGAATAGCCAACAATTTTGTATTTTCATTTATTTTTGATAATACAGTTTCTATATCAATTTTATTATCTACCAAATCAACTTTATTATATTTTATTCCATAGTCTAAAAGTGTTCCTTTTTCTTCTCCAGAAATACCTATAACTTTTAGAAGTGTATCATAAGGAGTTCCGGTTATATAAATAAACTCATCATTAGGTAATAAAGTACCTTGCAAAGCTAAAGCTATTGCATGAGTGCCACAAGTGATTTCTTGTCTAACAATAGCATCTTTAGCTTTAAAAATATCGCAATAAATTCTTTCTAGCTTTTCTCTGCCAAAATCACCGTAACCATATCCTGTTGTCCACGAAAAATCAGTAGCAGATAATTTTTGCTTTTTAAAAGCATTTAAAACTTTTAGCTGATTATATTCTTCAATCTCTTTTAAATTTTCAAAATCTTTTTCTATATCTTTAACACAATTATTTACAAATTCAATGATTTCAGAGTTAAAGCTAAAATCAGTATCTAAATATTTTTCCAATTTATAAATCTCCTTCTGATAAAAACTTACTTATCAATTCTTTTGAATTACTTAAAACATAATCATATCCATTTTCTACATCAATCCAATTTATATTTTCATTTTTATTAAACCAAGTGAATTGCCTTTTTGCATATTTTCTGGAATTTTGTTTTATATTTTCAATACATTCTTCAATGGTGATTTCATTTTTTAAGTAAGGAATAAACTCTCTATATCCTATTGCAGTAAATGGTTGAGAATTTTCTCCATATTTTTTATATAATTCTGTAACTTCTTCTACTAAACCATTATCAATCATTATATCAACACGAGAATTTATTCTATTATATAATATTTTTCTGTCTAAAGTTAAACCGATTACTAATGAATCATATTTTTTGGTATTATTTTCGTAGTCATTACATTGTTTAGAAAATTCTTTTTTTGTATTCAAACAGACTTCTATTGCCCTAATTACTCTTTTTACATTGTTTTTATGAATTTTTTCTTTACAAGAATAGTCTAAGTATAACAACAAATCGTAAAGTAAATCTTTACCGTTTTTTTCATAAAATTCAACTATTTTATCTCTTAGTTCAGTTGATTGTTCGGAATCTGTAAATTTTAAATCATATATAATAGAATTTACATAAAGTCCTGTTCCACCAACAAATATTGGAACATTTTTATTTGAATATATTTTTCCAATACATTCTTCAGCCATATTTTTATATTCAGAAACATTAAAATTTTGATTTCCATCTAAAATATCAATCATATAATGATTAATTCCATCAGTTTCTTCATTAGTAACTTTTGCTGTTCCAATATTAAATTCTTTATATATTTGCATAGAATCACAAGAAATAATTTCTCCTGAAAACTCTTTAGCTATATCTACACCTAATTTTGTTTTTCCAACAGATGTTGGCCCAACAATAAATATTAATTTCTTTTTCATATTTAATCCTTAAAAAATAACTTTTCAAAATCTTCTTTAGATATTTTTCTTAATATTTTTTTATCATAGAAATTTATATCTAAATTAATTTTAGAAAGTTGTACTAGTAACTCATTTATTTCAAAATCTGTTAAATTAACATTTATTCTTTTTTTACAAATCATTTTATACAAAGAATTTTCAAAAGCATCGTTATTTTTTAACAATATTTCATTAAACATTGCTCTTATATCTTCTTTATCTAAATTATTATTTAACAAATTAGGCATTGTTCTTATTGCAATAGAATCTTCATCAAAAATATCAGCCTCTATACCTAAATCATCTAAATTAGTCTTTATATCATTAAACACATTCATTTCATACTCATTTAATTCTAAAATTATAGGAAATAGAAGTATTTGTTTTGTTACAGTATGGTTATTGTATTCATTCAATAAATTTTCATATAATATCCTGTATTTTGCATTTAAAATATCCAAAATTATTAATTCATCTTTATCTGATAATAAAATATATTTTGAAAAAATCGTTCCTAATAAATTATAATCTAGAATATTTTTTGCTGTATTTTCTTTTTGGTCTAACTGTATTTGAGTTAAAATAGGATCTATTTCTACTTTTTCTTCTTCTATGATATAATTTTCTATATTATCATCTTCATTTATAGTTTGTATGTCATCTTGATTAACTTTGAACAAATCATCGTAAGAAAATTTATTTATAATATTTTTTACACTATAATCCTCATCGTAAATTATCGTTTCAACAACATCTTCATATGTTGAATTATCATTTTTAGTATTTTTTTCTTCATTATATAAAATTTTTTCTTTTTGTTCTTCCTTAGAAGAAATAAAATCACTTGTAGTATTTTCTATCACTATATCAGTAATATTATTATTTAATAAATTCAATAATTTATCTTCAAAAACAAATTTTATTTTTCGTTTATTAGGGTGAACATTTATATCTATTAAATTTGGATTGACTTCAATAAATATTATAAATGCTGGAAATTTTCCCTTCGGTATTAAAGAAGAAATAGATTTTTCAATTATATTTCTTATTTTTTCATCAAAAATATATCTTCCATTTACAAATAAAAATTGTGAACTTCTAGTACCTTTATAAAAATGATTATTTGAAATATATCCATAAATTTTGTAATCTGAATCATTAATATCAATAGGAATCAAATTTTTATAAAGTTCATCTTTAAAGATATACTTTATATTGTCTTTTAATGTGTTTTTTTCATTAGTTTCAAAAACAACTTTAGAATCTTTAATATATTTAAAAGATATTTTTTGATTTGCAAGTGCAAAAGAATACATTAAAGTTGTTATTATTGAATTTTCATAAGCATCAGATTTTAAAAACTTTTTTCTAATTGGAACATTATAAAATAAATCTCTAATATAAATTGTAGTTCCTAGATTCATTCCAATTTTATTTTTTCTAATGATTTTATTATTTTCAAGATAACAATGTATTCCAAATTCACTATTTTTTGTTCTAGTATTTATATCTACCTTAGAAACAGCAGAAATACTGGCTAACGCTTCTCCTCTAAAGCCATAAGAAAGAATTGAATATATATCTTCAAAATTATTCAATTTAGAAGTTGCGTGTTTTGTAAAAGCAAGTTCTATATCATCTTCCTCTATGCCACAGCCATTATCAGAAATCATAATTTCTTTTTTTCCAGCATTTTTAATTTCAACTTTAATGAAAGTAGCTCCGGAATCTATTGAATTTTCAACTAACTCTTTTATTACAGAGTATGGATTTTCTACAACCTCACCGGCTGCAATTTTTTGAATTGTATCTTCTGATAATAATTTTATAGACATATAAATCTCCTAACTAATTTTCATCTTTTTTAGCCATATTTATTAAATCATTTAATATTCCAAAAGCTTCTATCGGGCTTATCTTTTCTATATTTATATTACTCAAATTAGTAATTATAGTATTATTTACTTTAGAAGTGGTTTCATTTGATGATTTAAGAATATCTTTTTCTATTTCAACTTCTTTCTTTTCAATATTATCTAAAATATTTTTTGAACGATTTATAACATCAATAGGTAGTCCTGCAAGTTTTGCAACTTCAATACCATAACTTTTATTCGCTCCCCCATTCATTATTTTTCTTAAAAAGACTATATCATCATTTTCTTTATCTTCAATAACTTCTATATGCTTATTTTTTATATCCGAAAAAATATTTTCTAAGTCAATTAATTCGTGATAATGCGTAGCAAATAATGTTTTAGATTTTATATTTTTTGAAATGTATTCAACAATGGCCCAAGCTAAACTCAATCCATCAAAAGTAGAAGTTCCCCTACCAACTTCATCAAGGATAAGTAAGCTATTTTTAGTTGCATATCTTAAAATATTATTAACTTCTTTCATTTCTACCATAAATGTACTTTCACCTTTATATAGATTATCTGATGCCCCTATACGAGTAAATATTTTATCTACAATAGAAATATTTGCACTACTTGCAGGCACGAATGAACCTATCTGAGCAAGTATAACTATGAGAGCGACTTGTCTAATATAAGTAGATTTGCCACTCATATTTGGACCTGTTATAATTTGAATCAAATTATCTTTTTGTCCTATATTCGTATCATTTGGAATAAATTCATTTATCGAACTTAAAAAGCTTTCTATAACAGGGTGTCTTCCATCTTTTATATCTAATATTCCTTCGTTGTTCAATGTTGGTTTGCAATAATTATTTTTAAATGCAACAACAGATAAAGAAAAAATAGAATCTATAAAAGAAATCATATCCGATAATTTTTGTAGCCTTTTTATATTCAATTTTATAGTATTTCTTATAGCGACAAATAATTCATATTCCTTTTCTACAACATCGCCTTCTGAACCGAAAATCATATTTTCTATAATAGTAAGTTCATTTGTTTTATATCTATTTGCATTAGTTAAAGTTTGCTTTAATTCAAAATAATCTGGAACTAGATTTTGATAAGATTTAGTAACTTCAAAAAAATAACCTGTTTTTTTATTAAATACTAGTCTTAAATTTTTTATACCAGTAATATTTCTTTGTTCTACTTCATATTGAATTAATCTTTCTTTTCCAACAATCTTATTATTTCTAATTAAATCTAATTCTTCATCATATCCTACTTTAATAAGATTACCATCTTTTATTAGAATTCCAACATCTTCAAGTATTGATGAATCTATGAGATTATAAATATCTTTAGTTTCCGGAATATTTGAAACAATATTTGAAAATAAAGTATTACTATTTAAAAATAAATTTTTCATTTTTGGAATACTAGATAAAGAATTTTTTAGATGAATTAAATCTCTACCATTACAATTTCCAAAAGAAATTTTTGAATTAATTCTTTCAATATCTGAAATATTACTCAACAATTCTTCTAATTCATTTCTAAAATTAGAATTTAAAACCAATTCTTCAACTAAAGATTGTCTTCTAACTATTTTATCAATTTCAAGAAGAGGTTGGTCTAACCACTTATTTAATAATCTAAATCCCATAGGAGTTTTTGTATAGTTTATAACAGAAAGTAAAGAACCTTTAATATCATTACTGAAATTATTTTTCTTTAATTCTAAATTAATCCTTGAATTTGCATCTATTCTTAAATAATCACTTAATTCATATATGTTTACATTTTTAAAATCATTTAATTTTACATTGAATCTACATACATAACTATAAAAATTATCTATTGAAAAGAGTAAAATCTTATTATTTAGATTATCTAAGTAAAATTGTTCATTATTTTCCTTCAAAGATTTAAAATTATGGTCAATATCTACTTTAGTATAAATAATTCTCAAATTTTTAAATAATTTAATAACACTTTTTTCTAAAGATTTTAATATATTTGAATTTATTATAATTTCAGAAGGATTTGTACGAATTACTTCTTCTTCTAATACACTAATTAAATTATCTCTATTCATTTCAAAAATATTAGTGCAAAATATTTCACTTGTAGAAATATCAGAATATGTAATACTTAAATTCGTAGAATCCATATACACACTCATAATATAATTATTTTTATTAGTAGCTAATTCATCAAATTCATCAATAGTTCCCGGAGTAACTAATTTAATAACTTCTCTTTTTACAATTCCTTTTGCAAGTTTAGGGTCTTGAACTTGTTCACATATAGCAACTTTAAAACCTTGAGAAACTAATTTATATAAATATTGATTTACTACATGATGTGGAATTCCACACATTGGTGCTCTTTCTCCACCACCACAATCTCTTTTTGTTAGTGCTAAATCTAATATTTTTGAAACAATTTTCGCATCATCAAAAAACATTTCATAAAAATCACCTAATCTATAAAAAATAATGCAATCACTATAATTAGACTTAACTTCTAAATATTGTTTCATCATTGGTGTAAAATTACTCATATTAACTCCTTATTAAAGCATTTCTCCTTCAAGTGCAAATGAATTATGTCCAGTTATTTTAATATTTACCAGCTGTCCAATATTTCTTGAACCACCTTTAAAATGTACTAATTTATATCCTCTAGTTCTTCCTGTTAAAATTTCAGGATTATTTTTACTAGGACCTTCAACAAGCACTTCGAGAGTTTGTCCTAAGCACTCTTTATTTTTTTCATAAAATATTTTATACATTGAGTCAACTAATCTTTGGAATCTTTCTTGTTTTACATCATGAGGTATTTGGTCTTGCATTTCAGCAGCTTTTGTACCTTTTCTTATAGAATATAAGAAAGTAAAACCTTGGTCATATCCAACTTCTTCAACTAAACTTAAAGTATCTTGAAAATCTTCTTCTGTTTCTCCTGGGAATCCAACAATTATATCTGTTGAAAGTGTAATATTTGGTACTTTTTCTTTAAGTTTTCTAATAAGTTCTAGATAATGTTCTCTTGTATAAATTCTATGCATATTTTTTAATATTCTATTACTACCTGATTGGAAAGGTAGATGAATATTTTCGCATACTTTATCTAAATTTGCTATTGCATCGATTAGCTCATCTGAACAATCTTTAGGATGACTTGTTAAAAATCTTATTCTTTCTATCCCTTCAATTTCATTAACCATCTTTAACAATTCTGGGAAAGTAACTCTTGGTCTTAAAGTTTTTCCATAAGAGTTAACATTTTGTCCTAATAAAGTTATTTCTTTATATCCTTTTTTTGCCAATTCTTTTATTTCATTAATTATACTTTCCGGAGTTCTACTAATTTCTTTTCCTCTGGCATAAGGAACTATGCAGAAAGTACAATAGTTATTACAACCGGTCATTATATTTACATAAGCAATAAATGGATGCTCTCTGTTTATTGGAGTTTCATCATCTATAATATCTTCTTCCTCTATGTCAACAATAACTTCTCCAGTACTTCTGTGTCTTGCAACAAGGGATGGGAGCCTTGAAATGTTTTTAGTTCCAAAAATTATATCAACATGTTTATATTTTGAAATTATAGTTGCTCTTGCATCTCCTGTTTGCATCATACAACCACAAACAGCTATAATCATTTCTGGTTTCTTTCTTTTTAAATTTTTCAATGCTCCTAGTTGTCCGTAAACTTTAAGTTCTGCATTTTCTCTAACTAAACATGTATTATAAATTATAAAATCTGATTTTTCAATATCATTTTCTTTTGTATAACCTAAAGATTCTAACAGATAAGCTATTTTTTCTGAATCGTGATGATTCATTTGACAACCATAAGTTATAATTGTATATTTTTTATTCAAAAATTTCACCTCTATTTATATTTATTTTTTAAGGCATATTGGATTTTTCTTTCGTGTTCTTTTTCGAGCATACTATCTCTTTTATCATAATTTTTCTTACCACGAGCAAGTGCTATATCCAATTTTATCCATCCGTTTTTTAGATGAATATTTAAAGGAATTAATGCATATCCCTTTTCTTTTGTTTGCCCAATAAGTTTATTTATTTCTTTTTTATTTAAAAGTAGTTTTCTTTCTCTTGTAGGTTCTAAATTAAATATATTTCCATGGTCATAAGGAGTGATATTCATACCCATAATAAAAATTTCTCCATTTTTTATTTGACAATAGCTTTCTTTAATTGAAACTTTTCCTTGCCTAATACTTTTAACTTCAGTTCCTGCAAGAGAAATTCCGACTTCATAAGTATTTTCTATAAAATAATCATGTCTTGCTTTTTTATTATTTGCTATTATTTTTATACTAGTTTTATCTCTCATAATATCACCTATTCAAATAAAAGTCTATTTCATTAGTTAATTCGTTAACTTTTGCAACAACGACTTCTACATTCATACCTATATCAAAAATATTATTTCCTCTTTTGCCAACAGCAGTCAAACTTTCTTCATCAAATATATAATAATCATCAGTCATATCTTCATATCTAATAAGTCCTTCTACTGTATTTTCTAATTGAACAAAAAGTCCAAAAGAAGTAACAGAAACAATAATACCTTCAAATACTTTTCCTACTTTGTTTTTCATAAATTCAACTTTTTTAATATCTTCAAGTTTTCTTTCAGCATCAACAGATAATACTTCAGTATCATTTATATGATTTGCTGTTATATTTAAGTAGCTCAAATAATTTTTAGGTAAATCATTATCGGAATGTAAATAATTTTTTAAACTTCTATGAACAGTTAAATCAGCATATCTTCTTATAGGAGAAGTAAAATGACAATATAAAAATGTTGATAAACCAAAATGTATATCAATATTTGAAGAATATTGTGCTTTACTCATAGACCTCAAAATAGAATAATTTACAAAACTTGATTTATTAGTATCTTTAAATTGTTCAACTAATTCACTTAAATATTTAGAAGAAATCATATCTATAGGTTTCATTTCTATATTTAAACGTTTAAAATAATTTCTTAATGTTTCTAATTTTTCTTCAGTCGGCTTTGAATGAATTCTATATATTATAGGAATATCAAAATCTGCGAAATACTTTCCAACTACTTCATTTGTACATATCATAAATGATTCTATTATTCTATTTGCTATACCTAGTTCTTTTTTAGATATATTTTTAACACTTCCATCTTTATTAAAAGTTATTGCAACTTCCGGGAAATTAAAGTCTATCGTTCCTCTATTTTTTCTCTTAGTTGTTAAGATATCATCTAATTCTTGCATAATTAACAATTTTTCTTTTAATATTTCATCGGAATAAAAATGCTTTTTACCTTCTAAAAAATTAGTTACATCATCATAAACTAATCTATAATTACTGTTTATAACGGATTCATAAAATTTATATTCTTTAACATTTCCATTTTTAGCTATAACCATTTTTACAGTCATAGCTAATCTATCAGTATTAGGATTTAATGAGCATAATCCATTTGATAATATTTCGGGTAACATAGGCACAACAAAATCAAATAAATATACACTATTTCCCCTCTTGTACGCCTCTTTATCTATTTTACTATCTTTTTTTACATAATAAGATACATCTGCTATGTGAACATATAGTATATAATCATTTCCTTTTTTATCAATAGAAATTGCATCATCAAAATCTTTGGAATCTGCTCCATCAATGGTTACAGTAAATAAATCTCTAAAATCAACTCTGTTTTTTATTTCCTTTTTTATATCAAGCTGTGAAATTTCTTCAAGCTCTTTATTTATTTTATTTGAAAATTTATAAGGAATTTCCATATCTTTAAGCAAAGATATTATTTGAACATTCTTATCTTCTTTGTTTCCAAGAACTTCAATTATAACTCCTTCAGGATTTCTTCTTTTATCTGGAAATTCAATTAATTTACAAACAACTTTATCATTAGTTTTAGCACCATTTTTATCACCTTTTTTGATAAAAACATCATAATTACATTTATTATCATCAGGAACTACAAATCCAAAATTTTTATTTTCAGTAAAAGTACCAACAATTAAATTTGAATTTCTATTTAATACATTAACAACTCTACCTTCAGCTTTTGATTTCAAACTTTTTTCTTTTATAATTTCTATTTCAACTTCATCATTATGGTTAGCATTATTTAATTCATTTTTAGGAATAAAAATATCCTCCATACCTTCTGAAATAAAAAAGGCATTACCTTTTGGAGTAAAAGTTACTTTACCTTTTAAAGTTTTCATTTTTTCATAAATATTGTATTTATTATCATTTATTGATAAGATTTTACTTTCAACAAGAGAATCTAATATTTTGAAAAATTTCTTTAAATCATTAAACGGAATATCTAAAGCAACTGCTAGTTCTTTATTTGTTAATGGAATATAATTTTCTTTTTTTATAAAATTTAATATTTTTCTTTTAAAATTCATTAAAACTTCCTCCTATATAAAAGTATAATCTATAATCACAAGATATAAATATCTTGTAAATTTTTTTGAAATTTGTTATATAATAAGCCCCTCATCTTTCCACGATGCTCTACATTCTATGTATATCTGAGAACCTTGTTATTTCATAATAAAAAAATATAAGGCAATACCTTATATTTAATTATTATAAATATTAAGCAAAACTATAAGCCGTGTTCTGTATTTGACAATCATCTATCTAGACAAATTGTTACCAATTTGTTCAAGCAATCTACCTATGGACGTAGCGAGCAACTACAAAAGTCCAATCTTGATCTTGCACCGAATGGGGTTTACATAGCCACATAGTCTCCTATATGCTGGTAAGCTCTTACCTCACCTTTCCACCCTTACCATAAAAATGGCGGTATATCTCTGTTGCACTAGCCTTAGGGTCGCCCCCACTGGACGTTATCCAGCATCCTGCTCTGTGGTGCACGGACTTTCCTCGTGAAAATTCACGCGATTGTCTGTCTTACTTAATTAAATTAAAATATATTTCTTTTAAATATATTATTTTCATAAATTAATATTTTAAAATCACAATTTTCTTTCATTAAGAAATTTTTTAATGAAAATAATCCAAAAATCTCTGATTCATAGTGTCCTAAATCAATTATATTAAGATTATTCTCCAATGCAAATTGGATATCGTGATATTTAAAATCAGCACTGATTAATAAATCAATATTTTTATTAATAGCATCTTTTATTGAAAAAGCTCCTGAACCACCTAATACTGCAATTTTAGAAATGTGTTTATCGATATCTCCAAAATATATTATAGGATTTTCAAAATTATTTTTCAACTTAGAAATATAATCTATAAACTTTTGATTTTCAATAATTCCTACTATACCATAACCTGCCGAGTTTTTATAATTAATAAAAATTTCTTGATTATTTAAAAAACATTTATCTGCTAAAAATTTACTAATTCCATTTTGGTGTAAATCTAAAGGAGTATGTATAGATATTACATTGATACTATTTTTTATCAATAATTCTAATTTTTTGTAACTACCGGATTTCGCCTCTAAATTTTTAATTTTTTCAAAAAACAATGGATGATGAGTTAAAATACAATTTATATTATTTTCTATTGCATAATTAATGGAATTTACTGAAATATCCATAGCTAATAATATCCCTGTCAGTTCATCTTCTAAATTTCCAATTTGAAAACCAGAGTTGTCCCAATCTTCTTGTAAATCAAATGAATATTCTCTATCCAATAATTCAATCAAATCTTTTATTTTAAAATTCACTTAAGATACCTCTAATTTCATCAATTAAATCATTTAGTTCTAATATTCTCTCATTATCTTTGCTTTCAATATTTATTTTTTCTAAAATGCTTTCATATTTTTTTATTTCATTTTCTAAAAATAATTTCAAATTTTCAGATTTATTCTTTATAAGTAATTTTCCATATAAATATTCGTATTCATTTTTATAGAAATCTTTACCTCTTTTTACCTTCAAAATTTGGTAATATTTTTGATTTTCAAAAACATCTTTTTCTTTTTCTATAAAAAAATTATTTTCATATAAAAATTTTCTTAAAACATCTAAAGAATTATTTGGAGATAAAATTAAATAGTTGGCACTTTTAGCAATATTTAAGTTTCTTTCTAAAATTTCTTTAATTAGAATTCCACCCATACCGGATATAATTATAGTATCAACTTCAAATTCATCTAAACAGTCTAAGCCGTCTGATACTCTGGTTTCAATATTTGTTATATTATCATTTAATATCAATTTCTTTTCTAATTTTTCTAAAGAATTTTTACTAATATCTGTTGCGATTATTTTTTTTGATATGCAATTTTTTGATAGCATCATAGGAATTATACCATGGTCAGTCCCTATATCTGCAACAATTGAATTTTTATCAACTAAATTGCAAATCTCATTTAACCTTAAACTAATCATAATTCTATTCCAAAAAGTCTTTTAATTTTTGACTTCTACTAGGGTGTTTTAATTTTCTAAGAGCTTTAGCTTCGATTTGTCTAATTCTTTCTCTAGTAACTTCAAATTCTTTACCTACTTCTTCTAAAGTTCTAGGAGTTCCATCATTAAGACCAAATCTAAGTTCTAAAACTTTCTTTTCTCTTTCTGAAAGCGTACTTAAAACTTGATTTAATTGTTCCTTTAACATTGAAAAATTAGCCGCTTCATCTGGAGCTATAGCTGTTTCATCTTCAATGAAATCTCCTAAATGGCTATCATCTTCTTCACCGATAGGAGTTTCTAAACTTACAGGTTCTTGAGCAATTTTCCTAATTTCATTTACTTTATCAACTTCAATTCCCATATGTTCAGAAATTTCTTCATTAGTTGGTTCCCTACCTAACTCTTGAACTAATTGTCTTTCAATTCTAACTAATTTGTTTATAGTTTCAACCATATGAACAGGAATTCTTATAGTTCTAGCTTGGTCTGCTATTGACCTAGTAATAGCTTGTCTTATCCACCAAGTAGCATAAGTACTAAACTTAAAGCCTCTTCTGAAATCAAATTTTTCAACAGCTTTCATAAGACCCATATTACCTTCTTGTATTAAGTCCAAAAATTGCATTCCTCTACCAACATATCTTTTAGCTATACTAACTACAAGTCTTAAATTCGTTTCAGCAAGTTTTTTCTTAGCCTCAACACTTCCAGATTCCATATCTTCAGCCAAAATTCTTTCTTCATCAGCACTAAGTAGTGGAATTTTCCCTATTTCTTTTAAATACATTTTTACGGGGTCATCAATGTTAAAACCTTTTAAATCAGAAAAATCCTCTAATTTTATTTCTTCATCTTCATTATCTTCTTTTTCATCTTCTAAATCTATTAAATCATCATCAATTTCAATATCTTCTAAATTTTCAGATTCATCAATAAATTCAATTTGATTTTCAGCTAATTTAGATTTTATCTCTTCAATATCATCAATATCTACCAAATTAAATAAATCTAAAGATTCAAGATACTTATTATTAACAAAACCATTATGTTCATTAGCATATTTTGTAAGTTCTTCTATAATTAAAATTTTTACTTCATCATATTCAATATCATTCAATTTATTATCCACGATGAGCCCCTTTCTCCATACTCTTAAGATTCCTATTTAATTCCATTAATTTTTCAATGTTGAAATTCAAATTGGAAACTACGTCATTATTATTTTTGTCCATTTCTCTTAGTTTCTCAATATTTTTGGTAACTCTTCTAATTTCAAAATTTATAATAGATATATTTAATAATTTAACATAATCTAAAGTTGATAGATTAATTTTTTCTTTATAACATTTTATTATATAATCTACAATCTTTAACTTTTCTACACTATTTTTAAATTTATCAATTAGCATGGACGGAATAGTTATAGTATTATTTTTCGCATTATTTTCAACATAAGAAAAAATATCATATAAATTGGAATATTTAGACATTTCTCCTAATTTAGGAAGAATATTTGAAATATTCTCTTCACACTTCATTAATAATATAATACCCATTATTAAAACTTTTTTGTCAGAGTTTAATAACAAATTTTCACTTTTATAATCTATTTGAAACTCTTTATTCTCTTCAGTTTCTTTATAATTTTCTTCTTTTTTATCAAATTTATTAAAATCTTCTTTTAGTGAGTTTACATCTAAACCAAAATCACTTGAAATTTTATTTATATATAAATCTCTTAATATATTTGTATCTATTTTAGTTAAAAAACTTAAAACATTTTCATAAAAAATTGTATTTTCTGTTATAGAATTGGTATTTTTTTTGTTTTTTTTCAAATTTTCATAATTAAAACCATTAATATCATACGGACTTTCTAAAAGTTTATTAAATCCATCAAGTCCATATTTTTTTATATAATCATCCGGGTCTAATTTATCTGGAAGAACTATAATATTTGGTTTAATTGAAATTTCATTAAAAACGGAATTAGTTTTATTAGTTGCCTTTATTCCTGCATTATCTCCATCATAACACAAATATACATTCTCTCTTGAATACCTTTTTACTAACCTTGCTTGATTTTCGGTAAATGCAGTTCCAAGTCCTGCAACAACATAATTTATTCCACTTTGATATAAAGAAATAACGTCCATATATCCTTCAACAATTAATATTTTATCTCTAATATTATTTTCTACAATTTTATCAATAGCATAGACATTATCTCCTTTTTTAAAAATAACACTTTCTGGTGAATTAAGATATTTTGCATTGTCATTTACAATAGTTCTTCCACCAAAACCTATTATTTTTTTATCCTTATTTAAAATAGGAAACATAATTCTATTTCTAAATCTATCAATATAATCGCCGGTTTTAATTTTTATTATAAGTCCAAGTTCTTCGGCAATTTTTATATCAAAGTTTTTTGCTTTTAATTCATTATATAGAGATTTCCAATTTTCATCAGCATAACCAATCAAAAAAATATTAATTGATTTAGGATTAATTCCTCTTTTAGCTAAATATTGTTTTGGAACAGAATTTTCTAACATTTTTCTATAATAAAATTTTGCAACAAATTCATTAATCTCATAATACTTATCAAAGTTTTTTTTATTAAATGAATCAAAATTATTTTCATACTCTAATTCTATGCCAAATTTTTCGGCTAATTTTTTTAATGTAGTAACATAATCTAAAGATTCTAATTCCATTAAAAATGAAATACTATCTCCATGTTTACCACAACCAAAACAATGAAATGTATTAGTTTGCGGATAAAGAAAAAAAGAAGGAGTCTTTTCATGATGAAAAGGACAATTTCCCATATAATATCTTCCACTTTTTTTAACAGGCAAATAATCACTTACAACAGAAACAATATCTGATTTTTCTTTAATTTCTTCAATTTTTTCTTTCTTTATATAAGCCATATCAATCACCTTAAGTTAAAACTATTTAATTTATAAATATTAAAATTTAAACATAAAGCGTTAAGCATTATGCCGAGAATCCTAGAATAATTAACTTCAAAATTGATTGAATCAAAATTTTCAAAGGATTCTAAATTATATAGAAAATAAATATAATTATACTCATATTTATTTAGTATGTAATTGTATTTATAATTAAAAATTGAGTTATAATTTATAACCAATTCAGATATATCAAAATTAAATTTTTCAAAATTTTTTATATTTTCAAATAATATATGATAACCATTAAACGCTAAATACTTAATTGAAAAATATGTTAAAATTATTTTGTAATCTACTTTTTCTACATTCAATATATCCTTAATTAAATTATAAACTTCTAAATTTTTTAATTCTTGAATATTAGTTTTTAAAATTATTTCTGTAAGAATATTCAAAAATAAAATGTGTTCTTTCGATTTAAAAGATACAAATTCTACCATTTCATATTCATTACAGTAAAAAAATTCATTTCCATATGTTAAATTAAAATTGTAATTAGAATACATAGATAAATACATTTCGGTATTTTTACTATAAATAGAAATAAGTCCAAATTTATCTGTATAAACTCTAAATATTTTTCCTTTATTTAAATAAGTATTTTCTGAAATAATAAAACCATTTACATTATTATAAATATTATTTTTTAAAATATCCAAATTCTTTCACCTTGAATGACTTATTTCTCCAGTCGTCGTCTATTTTAACAAATAATTTTAAATTAACTTTTGAATCTAAAAATTTTTCAATATCCATTCTAGCAGATTTTCCAATTTTTAAAATCATAGCTCCATTTTTACCTATTACCATTCCTTTATGTGATTTTTTTTCGACACAAATTGTTGCGTCAATATCTATAATAGGTTTATTTTTTCTAATAGAAAATTTTTCAATTAAAATATTTATACCGTGAGGAATTTCATCTCTCAATAAATTAAGTGTCTTTTCCCTAATTATTTCTCCAACAATTTCCCTTTCAGTTTGGTCTGTAATCATATCATCAGAATAATATTTAGGTCCATAAGGTAAAAAAGATTTTATTTCATTTATTAAGTTATAAACATTTGTTCCTTCAGAGGCTGATATAGGGACAATATTATCAAATAATTTCATATCCTCATATTTTGTAATAAGTTTAGATAATTCTTCGGTGTTTAATGTATCTATTTTATTTACAATACAAAGTTTTGGAAGATTTATTTTCTTAAGCATTTCAATTATAGAACTATCTAACTCTCCAATTTCAAAATTAGTATCTACCATATACAAAATCAAATCAACATCTTTAAGAGAGGTTCTTGCTTCTTTTAACATAAACTCTCCTAATTTATTTTTTGGATTTTGTACTCCCGGAGTATCAACAAATATTATTTGAGAATCCAAGGAATTATATATCAATTTTAAATTTGTTCTTGTAGTTTGTGGTTTATTTGAAATAATTGAGATTTTTTCACCGATAATCCTATTTAATAAAGTTGATTTTCCAACATTTGACCTGCCAATAATACTAACAAATCCTGACTTTATACTTTCCATATTATAAATCCTCTGGTCCAAAACTATAAGGTAAAAGTTCAGAAAATTTTATTACCTTATATTCTTCTTTGTTTTTAATTATAATAATTTCACAATCATTTGTACAAAATTCTCTTATAACTTGTCTGCAAACACCACAAGGATAAGTAAAAAAATTTTCTTTTCCAACAACTGCAATTTTTTTTATTTTCTTTTCCCCATTATATATAGCTTTAAATATAGCTACACGTTCTGCGCAAACAGTCGGAGTATATGATGCATTTTCTATGTTACAGCCTCCATATATTTTATCTGAGTCTGTCAACACAGATGCTCCTACTTTAAAATTAGAATAAGGAGTATATGCCATTTTTTGACTATCTAAAGCACATTCTACCAATTTTTCATAAATATTCATTTAATCACCCAACATAATGATTATCTTTGGTACAAATATCAAAAGTCCAACAATTATTGATATAAAAGCTGAAACCAAGACTGCACCAGATGCCATATCTTTAATTATTTTTATATTTACATTATAATCTTTACATAAAAAATCCATAATATTTTCAATAATAGTATTAATAATTTCTAAAGTTAAAACAATAGCTATCATAATTAATATTACAGACAATTCTATATAAGATAATTTAAAAAATAAAGAACAAAGTAATACTAAAGCAGAAAATAATATATGAAATTTAAAATTTCTCTCATTTTTAAATACATAAACTATCCCTTTGAAAGCGCAAACAAAACTTTCTAAAAAATTAGAATTTTTCTTCATCTTTAAAAACTTCCATTAACTTCATGGTTTCTTTTTCTTTACTTCTCATAATTATTTTTTCATTTTCTTCCATATGGTCATATCCTAACAAATGAAATACAGAATGACAAACTAAATATAAAATTTCTCTATCAATACTATGTCCAAATTCTTTTGCCTGTTCAACGGCCTTTTCTGTTGAAATTATAATATCACCTAAAATAAAAGGCATTCCTTCTTCAAAAAATTCAAAATCCATAGGAAAAGACAAAACATCTGTTTCCCTGTCAATATTTCTGAATTCAGAATTTATATTCTTTATTTCCTCATTGGTAACAAAAGAAACAGATACTTCAACATTATCTATTATGTGATTTTCAATATTTAAAGCTGTTTTAATACATTTTTCAATTTTTTCTTTAAGTTCTTCTGAGATAACAAAAAAATCTTGTCTATTATCAAAAAGAATATTCATAGTTATTTTTTCTCCATTAGACTATCTTCATATTTAGTATATGCTTCTATTATCTTCATAACTATACTATGTCTTACAACATCAGAGCTATCAAAATAATTAAAGTTAATACCCTTTATATTTTTCAAAATTTTACTAACTGAAACAAGACCGGAACTTTTTCTCTTTCCTAAATCTATTTGAGTAATATCTCCAGTTATAACAGCTTTAGATTCAAATCCTATTCTTGTTAAAAACATCTTCATTTGTTCATTAGTAGCATTTTGTGCCTCATCAAGAATTATAAAAGCATTATCCAGAGTTCTTCCTCTCATATATGCTAAAGGAGCAACTTCAATAATCCCCTTTTCTTTTAATCTAAGAAAATTATCATATCCCAATATATTATATAAAGCATCATATAAAGGTCTTAAATAAGGGTCTATCTTTTCTTGTAAATCTCCAGGTAAAAATCCTAAATTTTCTCCTGCCTCAACTGCTGGTCTAGTCAAAATTATCTTTGATACCGAATTATTTTTTAATGCTTTTGCAGCCATAGCAATAGCCAAAAAAGTTTTTCCGGTTCCTGCCGGACCAATACCAAAAGTAATTACATTATCCTCTATTGCAGAAATATATTTTCTTTGACCTAATGTTTTTGGTTTTATAGGCTTTAATTTTGAATTTAAACAAATAGTATAGTCTAACCAATCATTTAATATTTCTTTGTTTTCTTCCTTTACTTTCTCAATTACATAAGAAATTTTTTGTTTATCTATACTTTCAGACATACCATCTTTAACTAAAAACTCAATGGTTTTTATACATAATAAAACCATTTTTTCATCTCCGGTAATAGATAAACCAACATCATTATTTTTTATAAATACATCAAATTCTTTAGAAATTAAATCAATATTAGAATCTAAGTTTCCAAATAAATTTTTAATATCATCAATTTCTAAAGTTAAATTTTCAGTAACTTTATTCATTATATCTCCGATTATTTTCTCAATTCACTTCTGTTAGTATCTAAAACAGTAATTAAATCTCTTAATTTTTCTTGAGTTTTTGATAAAACATCATCTACATAAGTATTAGTTTGTATTCTGATAGTTTTAGCATTTTGTTCAGCCTTTAATAAAATTTCATTTGCTTTACTTTCGGCAGCAACAACAACATCACTTTCGTTAATCATCTTTTCATATCTAGCTTCAGCATCAGCTTTAATTCTATAAGATTCATTATTTGCTTGTTCTAAAATTTGGTTAGCATCTTTAGATGCATCGTTTAATATTCTATCTTTTTCTTCTTGAATCCATTCAGCTTGTTTAATTTCTTCCGGAATACTTTCTCTCATTTCTTTTAAAATAAAAAATAACGCCTCAGAATCTACCATAACTTTCTTTGAAAAAGGTAAACTTGAGCTTTCTTCTACTAAATCTTCAATACGGTCAATTAATTCTAAAATTTCCATTATCCATTCCTCCTAAATTTTCTATATAACATATCTAAAACAATTTTATCTACATATAAATCAACATTGCCACCATTTAAAAATACATCTTTAACAACGCTAGAACTAATACACTCATCAGAACTCTCTGAAAACAATAATAATGTTTCTACTCCACAAAGTTCTTTATTAACTTTAGCATTAATCTTTTCAGATTCAAAATCTAAAGAATTTCTAACACCTCTAACTAAAAGATTAACATCATTTTCTTTAACATAATTAGCTAAAAGTCCGTTATAAGTATTTACTCTAACATTTTCATAATTTTTAAATATATTTAAAATAATATCTTTTCTTTCTTCAATAGAAAAAAGATGATTTTTATTTATATTATTTAAAACAACGACATCTACTGATTTAAAAATATCTAGTATTTTTAAAATAATACTCTTATGACCCTTGGTTATAGGGTCAAAACTTCCAGGAAAAACTACTTTCATATTTAGATTTTCCTTTCTAAAAATATTACCTTAGTTTTAGAATATTTTTTTTCTTTTATAATTTCAAAATTTTCTATAACAATATCTTTATCCGTTTCAACAATAATTACAGCATCATCATTTAAAATATTGTTATTCCAAATAAAATCTAATGATTTTTTAATATATTCTTCTTTGTACGGTGGGTCTAAAAATACATAATCGAACTTTAAATTATTATCATAAAAATAATTTAAAGAATCCATATAATCTTTATTTATAATTATTGAATTTTCTAAAAAATTAGCTTTTTCAAGATTTTGTTTTGTGATTTTTAAACTATCCGTAGATAAATCACAAAAATAAACCCTCTCAGCTCCTCTACTTAAAAATTCAATACCCATAGCACCACTACCACAAAATAGGTCTAACACAATTGATTTTGAATCTATATCAAATAGAATATTAAAAATAGATTCTTTTACCTTATCGGTAGTAGGTCTAACATTATAATCTGTAGGAGATAATAAATTCAATCCCCTTTTTTTTCCAGATATTATTCTCATCTTCTCACCTTAATTTCAATATATTTTATTTTTGTAACTAAACAAAAGTAAAATTTTGATTTAAACAAATATATTCACATTGAATTATAACACAAAAAGATTAAATTTTCAACATTTTAATAAAAATTTTTCAAGTCTATGATTGTCAAACATATGTGACAAGAAAACCATCTGGTAGTATTTCTAAAAAGGCATATTTGTCATTTACAAACAATACCTATTTTTTGTCAAGGAGAAAAGCAAAGCGTACCTTGACTGGAATAGGTATTGTTTGTAACATTATGCAGCCTTTTTAAAATAGTTATCAACCATTTCATTTGGCGTCTTAAATCCCAGTACTTTTCTTGCTATATTATTTGTCCTTACACTATATTGTTCAAATGATTTATACATTTCCTTTTCACTTCTAAATCTTCTTTTGCTATAGAACAGTTCATTGTCTATTTTATGGCTTCTTTCAACTACTCCATTTTGCCATGGCGAGTAGGGTCTGGTTCTTATATGTCTTATTCCTAACTGACTTAAAGTATTTTCAAATAATGATTTCTTTTGTTCCCTGTCATTACAAAATTCTCTACCATTATCTGTTTGTACTGTTTTTATCTTAAAACCAAACTCCTTTTCTAATGTTAGTAGCATCTTAGCTGTTTCATATGAACTATGCTCATTTACCAGCTTTAAAACTCGTTTTCGGCTATATAGATCTATTGCTGTTATTTGATAATATCTGTCATAATTGCTTTTAAACCCTATACTTTCTAACGGTACATACTTTACATCTATTTCAACATACTCTCCCGGATATGTCCCTTTTAATGGTTTATATTTGCTTTTTGGATAACTGATTTTCTTCGGTTTTTTATAGCTTTTCAGCTTCTTTATTTGTTTGCACATAGACCCATAGCTACGCTTATATCCGGCATCGATGCATTTTCTATATACTTCTGCTAATCCTTCATGTTTATGATACTGATATTTCTTGCTCAAAAGTTCTATTTCTTTTTCTGTATGCTGATTTGGATGACTATGTGGACGTCTTGACTTATTTGCCAAAGATTCCACTGTTCCATCATATTTTTTTCTCCATCTTTGCACTTGTTGTCTGCTGGTGTGATATCGTCTTGCTGCCTCTGCATTATTATTGTTTTTTATCGCATACTCAACAACTGTCTTGCGAAATTTCATTTCTTCTGTTATAATATTTTTCATAGGAAACCTCTCTCTGGTATTTTTGTTTGTTGTTAAACTTATTATACCAGATGGCTTCCTATTTTTTTGATTTTTTTGTCGCATATGTATTATCTCACAACACAACATTTTAATAAAAATTTTTCAAGCAAAAAATTTATAAAAACATTAAAATTTAACAATATAATCTTTATAAATTTTATTTAAATATTTTTTAAATAAAAATGTACATTTGTAAATGATGTGAGACCAAAAATTATAAAAAAACATAACCTGTATGTTAGAATTAAAGGAGAATT
>NZ_JACVDA010000024.1 GCF_016552165.1 Parvimonas parva
TCACCTATTGAAAAACGTAAAGAATTATTAGAATTAAAGGAGAATTAATTCTCCTTTAATTCTAACATACAGGTTATATTTTTTTATAATTTTTGGTCTCACATCATTTACAAATGTACATTTTTTTATTTAAGGTAAATTTAAGATATTTGTATTAAAATCGGGATTAAGATGATTCATTATCATTTTATCTCGATTTTTTGATAATTTAATTAATATTTTTTATTAATTTGATGAAAAAAATTTTAAAATATGATAAAATAGATAAGAATAAAAGAAAACATTTTAGGAGGGATATGATGAAAAGAAATGAAGTAGATAAAAATCTAACTTGGGACTTAACTGACATTTTTAAAACTGAAGAAGATTATAAAAATGCTCTTAAGGAAATTGTAGAAAAGACAGATGAGCTTGTAAAGATTTACGAGGGCAAACTGGATTGCTATTGCACAATCAATAGCTGTTTAGAAGATTTAAAACCTATTCGTGTTTTATTGGACTTAGCTGGAAACTATGCAAGCTTAGACTACGAAACAGATTTAGGTGGAAAAGAACAATTTGAAAGAATTGTAAACTTTGAAAATATAGTTGCTCCTGTTTATTCAAAACTTAGTTTTGTAGAAACTGAAATTTTAGCAAATGATAAAAAAATCATAGAAAAAGCTATGGAAGAAAATTCTGAAAATAGAAGATTTTTAGAAAAACTTTTAGATAGAAAAGAACATACATTATCAAAAGAAGTTGAAAGTACGCTTTCTTCTTTAAGTGGAAGTTTTGAAACTCCTTACAGAGTTTATCAACAATCAAAAATGCAAGACCTTTCTTTTGAAGATGTTGAAGTAAATGGTGTAAAAACTCCAATGAGCTACAATGTTTTTGAAGGAAGTTTTGAAGTTGATGCAAATACAGAATTTAGAAGAGATGCTTTTAAAAAATTCTACAACACTTTAGAAAAATATGAAAATACTTTTGCAAGTGCATATTACAGCCATGTTCAACAAGATAAGGCTATGTCTAAAGTTAGAAAATACGACAACGTTTTTGAATATTTACTTGCAGAACAAGAAGTTACAATGGATATGTATAATAGACAATGTGATGTTATTATGGAAAAACTTGCACCACATATTAGAAAGTATGCAAGACTTTTAAAGAGAGTAAATAAACTTGATAAAATGACTTTTTCTGATATGAAAATGCCTTTAGATGCAGATTTTCAAAAAGTTTATAGCATTGATGAATGTAAAAAAATGGTTATAGACGGACTTTCCGTTTTAGGTGACGATTATAAGTTATATTTGGAAAATGCTTTTGAAAAGAGATGTATAGACTATGTTGATAACGAAGGAAAAGCCTCAGGAGCTTTCTGTGCGAGCCCTTACAGAGTGCATCCTTATGTACTTTTAACTTGGTCAGGAAATATGTCTGATATACTAACAGTTGCTCACGAACTTGGACATGGTGGACATTTTACTCTTTGCAACCAATATCAAAATATTTTAAATGTTGACTGTTCAACTTATTTTGTAGAGGCACCGTCAACAACAAATGAATTGATTATGGCTCACTATCTATTGGAAAATGCAAAGACGGATAGAGAAAGAAGATGGATTATTTCTGAAATAATTTCAAAAACTTATTACCACAACTTTGTAACACATTTCTTAGAAGCATACTATCAAAGAGAAGTTTACAAAATTATCGACAATGGTGGAGCAGTTGATGCTACAACTTTAAATGAAATCTTTAAAGAAACTATGGAAAAATTCTTCAAAGAAGATGTTGAACTTGTTGACGGAGTTGAAAGAACTTGGATGAGACAACCACATTACTATATGGGGCTTTATTCATACACTTACAGCGCAGGTTTAACAATCGGAACTCAAATGTGCCTAAACATTTTAAAAGACAATTCAAAAGCTAAACAATGGATTGAAGTTTTAAAAGCCGGTGGAAGTAAAAATCCTATTGAACTTGCAAAAATGGCTGACGTTGATGTTACAACAGACGCACCACTTGTTAATACAATAGAATATATTGGAAGTTTAATCGACGAAATGGAAAGATTAACAGACAAAATAGAACAAGAATAAAAATGGAAAAGATGCTAATTTAATGGGCATCTTTTTTATATAGAAAGAGAGAATTTGTTTGAGGAATGAATTTTAATCCATTTACATAGAAAAAATTTATTCAAAGTGGTTTATGGATAAGAAAAAACTATTTTACTTGTATGACAATTTGTGATAAAATACTAATGAATATTTATTTTTACAGAAAAGGGGTAAATTATGAAAAATAAAAGTGTATTGGCATTGGCTTTGCTTTGTGGTTTTTCTTTTTCACAAAATATAAGCTATGCAGATGGTGAAACGGTAATTTATAACAAAGATGGAATTGTTTTAAAGTTAAATGGAGATGATAAGGGAACATTTAAAGTTTCTATTGAAAACAATAGTAGTAAGGATATGTTCGGAGTTAAATTAAAATCTGAAGATATTAAAGGGCTTAAAATTGTTGGTGGAAAAGAAATTGAAATTGGAAATGTTAAGGCTGGAGAAAAACGAGTTTTAGATGAAAAAGAATTAAAATTCGAAATGGAAAAAGCTATTCAAGATTCAATAAAAAAAGGTAAACTTTCAAAAACTGGAGTTGATGGCGTTTATAAGATTTACATACCAATTGCCATTGCTGGAATGGTGGGTGCTATATGTGTTCTAGTTTCTAAAAAGAGAAATGCTAAGAGGTTGTTGTCAGTTGCTATTGGAACTGGAATTTTAGCCTCTTCAATTTTAACTTATACGACAAATGCTGATGTTATTTATAAAAATTCTGTTGATGTTCGTGGAAAGATTAATATAAACGATGAGTTTTATGATTATATTGGGGTTTTAATGTGGAATGATGTTGAATTTGAAAAAACAAATGAAAAAGATAATACAAAACCTGATATAAATCCAAACAAACCGGATACAAAACCTGATGAGCCGAGCGTTCCGAATAATCCAGAAGAAAAAGATAAAGTTGTTGAAATCGAAGATGCAAATTTGAAAAAATTTATCCTTGATAAGTTACATGCTTATAATGGCGAAGATAGTTTTGAAGCGGAAATGAAAGAATACAACTTTAAACTAACTGATAAGTCATATAGAAAAGATAAAAATTCAAATGATATATATAAGAGTGATTTGGAAAAAATTGAAGCTTTAGCAGTTAGAGGAATGGATGCTGCTGAAGAAAATCTTATTGAGGTTAGTAGTATTAAAGGTCTTGAATATTGTAAAAATTTAAAAACTCTTACAATTTCTTCCGGTGAAATTCCTGATGATAACGAAGAAATAAGATATTCAAAAGGAGCTATTAAAGATTTAACTCCACTTTCTGCTCTTAAAAATCTTGAATTTTTAAGGCTTTCTCACAATGAGATTTCTGATGTATCTCCTTTAAAAGATTTGACAAATTTAAAGAGTTTATATATTTCACATAACAACATTTCCGATATTAGTGCTTTGGAAAATCTTAAAAATTTAGAAAACTTTGATTTTGCTGTAAATAAAGTTTCTGATATGAGTATTGTTAAGAACTTTACAAAATTAAAGCTATTAGATATATATTCAAATAAGATTTCCAATATTGATGCTGTTAAAGATCTTGAAAAATTATTGTACTTTAGAGCTGATAGTAATAAAATTGAAAAAATTGACTCTTTAAAGAATTTAAAAGTTTTGGAAGATTTGGACTTGGGAAGTAATGCTCTTAAAGACGCTTCTGTTTTGAATGATTTAACAACTTTGAAAAAATTAAGTTTAAAGAAAAATAATCTTAAAAATATAGATTTGAGTAAACTTGTAAATCTTGAAGAGTTAGATTTGGAAGAAAATGAGTTGAAAGATGTTTCATTTCTTGCAAATATGCCTAATTTAAAAAATCTATATGTTCAAAAGAATAAGATTGAAAATTTAAATGCTATTTCAAAGCTAACTAATCTACAATTATTAAATTTTAGTGATAACTCAATTTCTGATATTAATTTTGTGAAAGATTTGGTTAATGTTACAAGTTTACGTCTGTCAAATAATGTGGTTTCAGATATTTCTGCAATTAAAAACTTAAATGAACTTACTGATGTGCTTATTGATGGAAATAAGGTAAAAGATTTTACAGTTTTAAATGAAAAGAAAGGATTATCTGAAAAAAATATTCACAATCAAAATATTGATTTTGAAAAAGAATTGGAGTCCACTGAAAAAACTTTTGAAGTAGATAATGTATTTATTGGTCTTGAAGATATTGCAAAAGATAAGAAAATAAAAGTTTCTTCTGAAAATAAAGATATTACAGTAGTTTTAGAAAATGGCAAATTGAAATTTAGTTTAACGGATAAAGCCGTTGAAAATTTAAATAAAGGCAGTTTAGATTTTGTTGTTAATTTTGAATTTGAAAATACTTTAGATTATACTAATACTCCTAATGTGTTGAAATTAAATGTAAAACTAAAAAAAGTTGAAAAAGCTAAACCTGAAGAAAAAGATGAGTTTGTTGATATTGAAGATGCTAAGTTATTAAAAGTTATTAATAAAAACTTAGGTCTTGATAGAGCGGACGACCAAAAAGTTACTGTTAAGGAAATGGAAAGTTTAACAGAATTATCTCTTTTCTTAGATAAAAATGGAAAGGCTCATTTTCCTATAAAAATGAGTAAAGAAGAAAAAGATGATGAACCCAAAAAGTCAATTTTAGGAGAGCCTCAAAGTTTACAAGGGACAAAAGATTTTAAATTTGCAGTTACTAGAGGAATAAAGAGTATTAAAGGTTTGGAATATGCAAAAAATCTTGAAAAATTAAAATTAAATGAAAATGAAATTTCTGATATTAGTCCTCTTAAAGATTTAACAAAATTAAAATATTTAGAGATTCAAAGAAATAGAATTGTCGATATCAAACCTTTGGAAAATTTAAAAAATCTTGAATTTTTGAAGTTATATAATAATTTAATTGAAGAATTAAAACCACTTGCAGGTTTAACGAATCTAAAAGGACTTGATTTGCATTACAATGTAACTGTTGAAGGAGATGAAAGTCATAAAAAGATTTCAAAGGGAATTACTGATATTTCTCCACTAAAGGATTTGAAAAACTTAGACTTCTTAGACATTTCTGCAAATAGAATTGAAGATGTTTCTATTCTTAAAGATTTTGATAAGATTGTAGATTTAGATTTGTCAGGAAATAGAATTAAAAATTATACAGGACTTGAAGATTATATTGCCGAAAGATTGGGAAAAGCATTGAATGAAGGAATAGGAAGTATTCAATTCTCAGGTCAGACAATAGACTTTGGGTCAACTGTTGAAGTGAAAGAAAAAGAAGTTATCTTTACTACACCTTTTAAGGGAATTAAAGAACTTGGAGATTCATTGGCACAAGTTTTCGGTTCAGAAGATCCTTTGAATATTTTCAGCAAAATAGAGAGTAATGTAGAGGGAATAGATGCAAGTTATGATTTAGACACTAATAAAATAAAATTGACTGTATCAGATGGTGTTATCGCTAAATATAACGGAAAAGAGTTGGATTTAAATTTAAAAATGTCATTAGAAGAATATACTTGGAGCTTAAAGAATATAAAATTAAAAATTAATGTTGTTGAAGAAATTGTTTCTGATGAATATAAAGATTTTTATTTTGATTTGTTTAACAAATATAGTAAATTTCATAAGAAATATGTAAATTTAACAGATGAAGCAAATAAACTTTTTAACGAAAAAAACAAACCTAAGAAAGATAAAAATTTTACTAAAGAAGATATGGAAATGTTGAAATCTTTTATTGTTGCTGATAAGAATGTTACTGATAAAATGATAGAACCTTTAAAATATTCTAAGAATTTAGAGGAGTTTAAGGTAGAATTAAATAAATCTAACTTAACTAGAAGTGTAAATAACTTTGATTTTTTGTCTAAAACACCAAAATTAAAACAATTTATTTATCAAAATCAAGATTATAAACATGCAAAAAAAGAAATATTTCCAGAAAATATAGATTTTTCAAAAAATGAATCTTTAGAAAAAGTTATTATTTCACAAACTAATTTAAGTGGTATTAAAGCTTTTGAAAAATTAAAATTAAAGCAATTAAGCTTGCAAGATAATGAAATTATTGATATAACACCTATTAAAGATATGAAAACTTTAGAAAGATTGGATTTAGATAATAATAAAATAGAAAATTTACCTAATTTATCAAAATTGCAAAGATTAATTACTCTATATCTTAGAGATAATAAGTTATCAGATATCTCTAATCTTGAAGAACTAAAAAATCTTGAAGCTTTACATCTTAGAAATAATAAGATATCAGATATTTCAAGTTTAGAAAAACTACCAAAATTGCATAGACTATATATCGATAAAAATGAAAATCTTAAAAATTATATTAACAATATTAAAAATCTTAATGGAATAAATACTTTATTTGTTGACGAAATCACAAAGGAAGATTTTGATTGGCTAAAGACATTTTCAACTAGAGGTGCTGTTAATGCAACTGAAAACGAAGATAGAATTAGAATGTTCAATTTTGAAAAATTGGAAATTCCAGTTAAAGTTAAGAAAAATGATATAAAAGATGGTTTTATAGAGATAGATAATCCGTTAAAAGATTGGGATGATATGTCTATTGAAGCCACAGATGATGAATCAGGAAAGAATCCAAATCTAACTTTTGAGTCAGATAAAATAAAAATAAAAGTTCAAGATAAAAATGAGTTCCGCGAAGCTTATGATATTTATATTGAAAACTATGAAGTTGAAGGGTATGGAGATTATAGTCAACCACCATCAATTTCTGGAAAGATTGTTTTAAATATAAAAATTTCAGAATAAAGAATCTTAAGGAGACTGCTAGTCTCCTTTTTATTTTACTGTTATAAAAATATTTTTTGTGATATAATAATTATATTAATTTAATTATCAAAAATAGATTATGATATAATAATTATGGATTTATGACTTATGATAAAGCTGTAATTATTTCATAGTAATTACCATAAAAGAATAATCAAAAAGGAATTATGATATAATAAAATGTAATTTATGTTTTAGTTTTAGGAGGAAGAATTTGTTTGAAATAGTTTTAAATTCTTTGGAAGAATGTAATAATTTTTCTAAAAGATTTTCAAAAACATTAAAAAAGGGCGATGTAATCTCTTTGGTTGGAGATTTAGGAGCGGGTAAAACTACTTTTACTAAATTTTTAGGTGAAAGTTTGGGTATAAATGAGGACATAACTTCACCGACTTTTAACTTGGTCAATATGTATTCCGGAAAGTTTGAGTTTAATCATATGGATTTATATAGAATTGATTTTCCTGATGAGCTTTATCAGATAGACTATGAAAATTATTTTTATCCGGATGGAGTTACTATTATAGAATGGGCTGAAAAGGCAGGATATTTATTACCTAAAAATTTGGTTGAGGTTGAAATTTTAAAAATTTCCGAGAATTCAAGAAAAATTGTAATTAAAGGAAATAATAAAAGAGAATTAGAAATTATAGAGGAATTGTAATGAAAATTTTAGCGATAGATACTTCAACAACTCACAGCTCTTGTGCTGTTATGGAAGATGATTTTGTTGTTGGAGATTTTAGTATAAGTCAAAGTATGAGTCATAATGAAATTTTACTTGTTATGGTTGATGAAATGCTTAAAAAATTGAATATGGATATAGAAGAAATAGATTTGTTTGTAGCAGTTACGGGTCCCGGTTCTTTTACGGGTATCAGAATAGGCGTTACTACGATAAAAGCACTTGCTATGTCTTTAAACAAGCCGATAGTAGCTGTTAATACGCTTGAGGCTCTTTCTTTTGGAGTTTTTTCGGATAAAAAGAAAATTCCTTTGATTGATGCTAGAGGGGAGAGAGTTTATTATGGTGTTTACGAGGGTGTTTGTAATAAAAATATTGCACCTCCTGCGCTTTTAACTATTGATGAACTTTTGGAGGAATTTTCTGATAAAAATGAAAAATTTGTTTTTGTAGGGGATTGTGTAAATTTATATAAAGATAGAATTTTGGAAAACAAAAATTTTGAAATAGCACCTGCCTGTTTAAACAGTTGCATTTCAAGGAATGCTTGTGTTATTGGAAAACAAAAATTTGAAAGTGGAGAAATTTCAGACTGTTTTACTCTTAGCCCTGAATATGTAAGACTTTCACAGGCACAAAGGGATTTGGAGAATAGGCAAAAATAAGATGATTTTATATAGATATGCAAATTCAAATGATATTTCGGATATTTTGTTGTTAGATGAAGAAAATTTTTCAAATAATTTTGATGAAAAGTTTTATTTGGAATATATTGAAAGTAAAAAAGTTATAGTTGCAGAAAATTACGGAAAAATAGCAGGATATATTCTGTTTAATTGTGTTTTAGACGAGGCAGAGGTTTATAAAATAGTTGTGTCTAAAGATTTTAGAAAAAAACAGATAGCTTTTAAAATTATGGAGTTTTTTATAGAAGAATTAAGGTGTAATGTAAAAAAGATTTTTCTTGAAGTTAGAGAAAGCAATATTCCAGCTATTAAATTGTATGAAAAATGTGGATTTGTAAATATTAGAAAAATTGTTGATTATTATAGTAATCCAAAAGAAAATGGATATATGATGATAAAAGAGGTAGTGTAATGAATGATGTTAAGATTATGGCGATAGAAAGCAGTTGTGATGAAACCAGTGTTGCCATTGTAAAAAATGGGAGAGAGGTTATTTCTAATGTGATTTCTTCCCAAATAGATATGCATAAGAGATTTGGAGGAGTTGTTCCTGAGGTTGCAAGTAGAATGCATTTAGAGGCGATTAATAATATAGTTAAAGAATCTTTAGAAAAAGCGAATATGACTCTAAATGATGTTGATGCCATAGCTGTAACAAAAGGTCCGGGACTTGTTGGTGCATTACTTGTTGGAATTTCAGAGGCGAAGGCTCTGTCTTATGCAACTAAAAAACCTTTAATTGGAGTTAATCATATGAAAGGGCATATTTGTGCAACTTTTATAACACATAAGGAATTGAAACCTCCATTTATTTGTCTTTTAGTTTCAGGGGGACATACTTATTTAGTAGATGTTAAAGATTATAATGATATGGAAGTTGTTGGAAAAACTATTGATGATGCTTGTGGAGAGGCTTATGACAAAGTTGCAAGATGCCTTGGTATGAATTATCCAGGAGGCCCTGAAGTTGAAAGACTTGCTAAACTTGGAAATGAAAATGCGATAGATTTTCCAAGGGTAATGTTAGATAAAGACAGCTATAATTTCAGTTTTAGTGGACTTAAAACGGCAGTATTAAACTATTTAAATAGTAAAAGACAAAAAGGTGAAGAAATTTCAAAAGAAGATGTATGTGCAAGTTTTCAAAGAGCGGTTTTTGACGTTTTAATTTATAAGACTGAGAAGTTATTAAAAGAGAAAAATTTAGATACAGTTGTTGTATCCGGAGGAGTTTCTGCAAACAATACACTTAGGGAAGAAATACAAAAAATGTGTAAAAAAAATAATTTTAAATCATATTTTCCTGATAAAATATTGTGTACAGACAATGCAGCTATGATTGCATCATCAGGTTATTATGAATATATATCAGGAACTAGAAGTGATTTGACATTAAATGTTGAGCCGAATTTAGAACTTTAAAAAATTTTTTAAAATTCTAAAAAAAGTATTGACAACTAAAAAAATAAAGTGTATAATATCCAAGTAACTGTTTGAGAGATGCTTTTTGGAAAGTAATTGATAAAAAAATCAAAAAAACTTTTTAAAAAGTGTTGACAAGTTAAAAGTTATGATGTATAATAATTAGGCAGTCGATTTTAACAGAGATTGATTGATAAGGCCCCATGGTCAAGCGGTTAAGACATCGCCCTTTCACGGCGGTAACCCGGGTTCGAATCCCGGTGGGGTCACCACTTTGTTTTTACAATTTAATATTTTAATTGGTTTATTGGTTTTTATTTGGGCGCATAGCTCAGTTGGGAGAGCATCTGCCTTACAAGCAGGGGGTCATAGGTTCGAGCCCTATTGTGCCCACCAAATATGGCCTGGTAGTTCAGTTGGTTAGAATGCTAGCCTGTCACGCTAGAGGTCGTGGGTTCGAGTCCCATCCAGGTCGCCAATATGCTGGTGTAGCTCAATTGGTAGAGCAACTGACTTGTAATCAGTAGGTTAGGGGTTCAAGTCCTCCCACCAGCTCCAATCTACTTTATAGTAGATTTTATGGAGGAGTTCCCGAGTGGCCAAAGGGGACGGACTGTAAATCCGTTAGCTGCGCTTTCAGTGGTTCGAATCCACTCTCCTCCACCAATTAAATATTTGTTAAGACCATAAAGTTTGAGAGTATATGCGGGTGTAGCTCAGTGGTAGAGCCCCAGCCTTCCAAGCTGGTTGCGAGGGTTCGATTCCCTTCACCCGCTCCATTTTGCACCTATAGCTCAGCTGGATAGAGCAACGGACTTCTAATCCGTGTGCCAGAGGTTCGAATCCTCTTAGGTGCGCCAACCTTTGGGGTATAGCCAAGTCGGTAAGGCACTAGACTTTGACTCTAGCATTCCGCAGGTTCGAGTCCTGCTACCCCAGCCAATTTTATGATTCATTAGCTCAGTCGGTAGAGCACCTGACTTTTAATCAGGGTGTCCGGGGTTCGAATCCCCGATGGATCACCATTCATGGAGAGGTATCGAAGTGGTCATAACGAGGCGGTCTTGAAAACCGTTTGGGTGCAAGCCCACGTGGGTTCGAATCCCACCCTCTCCGCCACAATGGAGAAATACTCAAGTGGCTGAAGAGGCTCCCCTGCTAAGGGAGTAGATCCTTTACGGGATGCGAGGGTTCAAATCCCTCTTTCTCCGCCAATAATTTGGGCCTTTAGCTCAGTTGGTTAGAGCGCCCGGCTCATAACCGGTAGGTCCCGGGTTCAAGTCCCTGAAGGCCCACCAAATTATCTCAAGATATTTCTATTTTAGAAATATCTATTATTTTATAGAGCTAAAACAAAGGATTTAATATTGTAGGGGTATAGTTTAACGGTAGAATGTCGGTCTCCAAAACCGCTGGTGAGGGTTCGATTCCTTCTACCCCTGCCATTTACATAAAGACTTGAAATTTAATAATTAATATATCCAGATAGCGATAAGTCGGTATAAGGAAGTGGCAAAAACAACGAAGTTGTTTTTAGGCAATGCCTTAGTCTAGTGCGAAGCACGAGAGAATGAGCTATCGTAAGAAATGATATAAATTTAAAACAGAATAATTTTTTAGAAAAAACAAAATAAGTGTTATATGCCCAGATAGCGAAAAGTCGGTATAAGGAAGTGGCAAAAACAACGAAATTGTTTTTAGGCAATGCCTTAGTCTAGTGCGAAGCACAAGAGAATGAGCTATCTAAAAATTGAAATAAAAGCAAGTACAGAAATTCTAAAAATTTTGAAAAAATTGAATATTATATGCCCAGATAGCTCAGTCGGTAGAGCAGAGGACTGAAAATCCTCGTGTCGGTGGTTCGATTCCGCCTCTGGGCACCAGACCTGTAATTCGATACGTCTGTTATGGGTTGCTATTTTTTTCCTGCAATTGCAGGATTTTTTTTATTCATTTTTAGAATTGTTGAGTTTTAATTGTTTTAGGGTAAAAATATATCATAAAATTAAAGGAGATATAAAAATGGAATTAAATGAAAAAATTATTGAATTATTAAAATCTTCAGAACCTCTTAAGGGTGGAGAAATTGCTGAAAAATTAGGCGTAGATAAATCTGATGTAGATAAGGTTTTAAAAAAATTAAAATCAGAAGAAAAAATAATTTCACCAAAGAGATGTTATTATTCTGTTGAAAAGTAAAAATTGCGTAACTAAAGCTGTGTTTTTAAACACAGCTTTTTAAATGTCTTTGTTTTGTAGTTGTAAATTTTTTCTAAATTCTGTTGGTAATATTTTTTGAAATTTTAAAAAGTTTCTGTTAAATGTTTTAACTGTATTGTATCCAACTTCAAATGCAATATCTGTTATTTGCATATTTGTTTCCAGTAATAGTTTTGTAGATTTGTTTATTCTAACAAAATTCAAAAAGTTTTTGAAATTTTTTTCTACATAGTATATGAATAATCTGTTTAATTCTATTAAGGAAATAGAAAAGTCTTTACATATATTATCCATGTCCAAATCATCACTAGAATTTTTTACGATATAGTTTAATATTCTATAAAATTTTCTGGTGTTTTCTATTTGGCAAATTTGTGATATTTTATGAAATGTTTGTCTGTATTTATTAGGATTTTGTCCTGTTCTTGCCGTAAATACTTTTGATAGATGTGAACGGTCGGAAAAACCTGTTATTTCTGCAATTTCTTCTATATCAAGGTCGGTATAAAGCAACATATCCATAGTTTTTCCGACTCTCATTTCATTTATGAGTGTATTGAAAGAAAGACCGGTTGTTTCTTTTATATATCTGTTTATTGTCGATTCGCTTGTAAAAAATAATTTTGAAATAAGAGAAATTGTAAGCTTTTCGCTTAAATGAGCGTGTATATACCTAAAAATATTTATTTTATCAAATTTTTCGTCGATTCTTTTTATTTTTTTAGTATCTTCGTCTTGTATTCTTCTATAAGTGATTATAAGGTCTATTATTTTATTTAAGACGAATGCTGATGAAATAGGGTTTTCATTTTTATCATAAAGCGTTGAATCTTCTCCTAATTCATTTCTAAGTAAGTCAAATATATTTGAAAAATATTTAAATTGTTCATCTGTACATTGTATTACGGGATTGTCGTAGAATGAGTTTATTAAACTTAAATTTTCTGCGTCAACATTGTAGAATGATTTTATTATTTTATTTGCACTGTCAAAATTGTATTTTAGAATAAAATATTGTATAGTCTTTGAAACTTCAATAACCTCAGTATATTCCCAAGGTAATATACAAACTAAGGTCTTATCATTTATTTCATAGATATTATTTTGAATTCTTATCTTTGCCAAACCTTTTTTTACAAGCAAAAATCTGGCTGATTGGTGAAAAAGTCCTTTTGTTGCTGATGTTATTATTTCTCTATCTATACTATACATACTTTCTTCGTTTATGTATGAATTTGCTCTGTTTTGTATTTCAATTCCCTTTTGTTTATTCATAATTAACTCCCAATTTTTAAGTACTTTAATTTCCTTTTATATTAGTATAAAGCATAAGTCTTTATATGTAAAGAGTTGTTTTGATAAAATGTCTTTTTGGTAAAAAATGGTATAAATAATTCTAAATAAATTTTTTTCTAAATAAAAATCTTTAAATTTAAATATTTTAATTTTGTAAAAGACAATTTATATATAAATTAGAGTAAAATTAAGTCTAAAATTAATATATTTTATAATGTTTTTATGAATAAAAGTATTAATTTTAGATATATTTTTTTTAAAAGTTATTATATGTTTAATTATAAAAAAAGTATGTTAATACAAGATTATTTTGTTAATTTGTCCTTAGAAAAAAGACTATAAATAGTATAATAATTATGTAATAAATACGGTAGGTCGTATTAAAAATTTATTTTTAAAGGAGAAATGTTATGAGCAAAAATTTAAGAGGAAGAAATTTCCTAACATTATTAGACTTTACAAGTGATGAAATCCGTTACCTTTTAGACCTTTCAAGAAATTTTAAGGACTTAAAGAGAAATGGAACTCCTCACCGTTATTTAGAAGGAAAAAATATAGTATTATTATTTGAAAAGACTTCTACTAGAACTCGTTGTTCTTTTGAAGTTGCAGGAATGGACTTAGGTATGGGAGTTACTTACTTAGACCCAGGTTCTTCACAAATGGGTAAAAAAGAATCTATTGAAGATACTGCAAGAGTTTTAGGAAGAATGTATGATGGTATAGAATACAGAGGATTCAGCCAAGAATTAGTTGAAACTTTAGGAAAATATGCAGGTGTTCCAGTATGGAACGGTTTAACAGACAAATTCCACCCAACTCAAATGTTAGCTGACCTTTTAACTATTGAAGAAAAATTTGGATACTTAAAAGGATTAAACTTTGTTTATATGGGAGATGCTAGAAACAATATGGGTAACTCACTTATGATAGCTTGTGCTAAAATGGGTGTAAACTTTACAGCTTGTGCTCCAAAAGAATTATGGCCTGAAGAAGAATTAAGAGAAAAAGCATTAGAAATCGCTAAAGCTAATCATTGTACAGTAAGCTTTGAAGAAGATGTTAAAAAAGGAACTACAAATGCTGATGTAATCTACACAGATATTTGGGTTTCAATGGGTGAACCGGACGAAGTTTGGGCTGAAAGAATTAAATTATTAAAACCATACCAAGTAAATAAAGAAGTTATGGCAAATGCTAAAGAAACTGCTATCTTTATGCACTGCTTACCTTCATTCCACGACCAAAAAACTGTTATCGGAAGACAAATTTTTGAAAAATTTGGTATTCCTGAAATGGAAGTTACTGATGAAGTTATCGAAGGACCTCAATCAGTTGTATTTGATGAAGCTGAAAACAGAATGCATACTATAAAAGCAGTTATGTATTCAACTTTATGGTAAGAGGTACAAATGGGAAAGAGAATAGTTGTAGCTTTGGGGGGTAATGCTTTAGGCAATACCCCTTTAGAGCAATTAGAGAAAGTTAAAATAGCTGCCGATATTATTTCAGATTTAGTTAAAGATGGAAATGATGTTATAATCGGACATGGAAATGGACCTCAAGTAGGAATGATTAATCTGGCTATGGATTATTCAGCAAACGGAAAGGAAAAAACTCCTTTAATGCCACTTGTTGAATGTGGAGCTATGAGCCAAGGATATATTGGATATCATTTACAACAAGCTTTAGGTCAAGCTTTTAAAGAAAAAGGAATAAATAAAACGGCTGTTTCAGTTGTAACTCAAGTTGAAGTTGCAGAAGATGATAAAGCTTTTGAACACCCAACTAAACCTGTTGGAATGTTCTATACAAAAGAAAAAGCAGATGAACTTGCTAGAGAAAAGGGCTTCACTTTTGTTGAAGATGCAGGAAGAGGATACAGAAAAGTTGTTCCTTCACCAAAACCATTACACATTGTTGAAATTGACGCTGTTAAGAAAATGGTAGATGCCGGACTTGTAGTTATAACTATTGGTGGAGGCGGAATACCTGTTGTTAAGAAAAATGATAGATTAGTTGGAATTGACGCTGTTATCGATAAAGATAAGTCAAGTGCAAAACTTGCATCAGACTTAAATGCTGATTTTCTTTTAATCTTAACAGCAGTTGATAAAGTTTGCATAAACTTTAATAAACCTGACCAAAAAGAATTAGACGAAATAAATGTTGAACAAGCTATGAAGTATATTTCAGAAGGACAATTTGCAAAGGGTAGTATGTTACCAAAGGTTGAGGCTTGTTTGGAATTCGTAAATAGTTCTGATGATAGATGTGCTATCATTACTTTACTTGAAAAAGCATCAGATGCTGTAAAAGGTCTTACAGGAACTAAAATAGTTAAGTAGGAGGGCGTTTTGAACAATATTTCACATAGAACAAGTTTTTTAGCAAAGATTGCGCTTTTTATTGTAGCTATTTTGTGGGGAACTTCTCTTACTGTTGTTAAAAGTGCAGCTGATGTTCTTAAACCTAACTTTCTTTTAGGTGTTAGATTTACTATAGCTGGAATTATCTTAGCAATTATTTTTCATAAAAA
Source organism: Parvimonas parva (assembly GCF_016552165.1). Classification (GTDB taxonomy): domain Bacteria; phylum Bacillota; class Clostridia; order Tissierellales; family Peptoniphilaceae; genus Parvimonas; species Parvimonas parva. The sequence goes on from NZ_JACVDA010000024.1 coordinate 15,754, forward strand.
ATTGTTTAAAGCAAGAAAAGATGAATTGACAGCCGGAGCTATAATCGGTGTATTTTTATTTGTTGCTTATTCCAGTCAAACTCTTGGAGTTACTTTTACAACTCCGGGACGTAGTGGATTTTTATCAGCATCATATTGTGTAATTGTACCTTTTTTATATTGGATAACAAATAAAGTTAGACCTGATAAATTTAATGTATCGGCTGCAATTTTTTGTATAATTGGAATATTTTTTATTGCAATGGCAGGAGAGAGCGGTTCAATTTTTAATTCCAGTTGGACAGCTATTTACGGTGATGCACTTGCGCTTTTAAGTGGAGTTTTATTTGCATCACATATTGTAATGGTTACAAAACTTGGAGTAGGTAAAGACCCATTTGTACTTACAATAATGCAATTTTTAGTTTCAGGAGTTTTATCTTGGATAACTACATTTGCTATAGAAAATAATGCAGGAATGCAAATTACATTAAGACCTATGCTTGAAGTTTTATATCTTTCTATAATGTGTACTGCAGTTGCATTATTATTACAAAACTTAGGGCAAAAATATACAGATCCAAGCAGTGCCGCTATCATTTTAGGTTGTGAGTCAATCTTTGGAGTTGCATTACCTGTTGCACTTGGAATTGAAAGCTTAACTGTTAAATCAGTTATAGGTTTTGTTCTAATTTTTATTGCGATAATAATTTCAGAAACAAAATTATCTTTCATATTTAAAAAGAAAAGCGAAGAAGCTAAAAATAATATTTAAGAAGTCTTAGGACTTCTTTTTTATTTTACAAACATTGTTAATGTGTTGACATTTACCTACTTGTATGTTAGTATAAAAAACGAAAATAATTTGTTTTAAAGGAGGAAATTTTGAAAGATAGATTTGCAATATTTTGTGGGAAATTCGTTTATTATTTAGGTAAAAAATTTACTTCTTGTAGTTCTTTGCCTGGAAAAATTGCTTTGAATATAGACAAAAATTTATTAAAAAATATAAAAAAAGAAAATAATACAATTATTTTTATAACCGGAACTAACGGAAAGACGTCAACAACATTTTATAGTTATTATACTGTGAAAGATTTGCATAATGATGTTGTTACCAATCTTTCCGGTGCAAATATGATTCAGGGTGTATTAACTGAAATTTTAAAGAAAATTGAAAAAAAGAATTTTAGTAATAAACTTTGTGTGTTTGAAGTTGATGAGCTAACACTTCCACTTCTTATAAAAAATGGCTTAATTCCTAATTATGTCGTAATTACGAATTTGTTTGATGACCAAGTTGATAGATATGGTTCAAAAGAAATTTTGGCAAAAACTTTGAGAGAGAATTTAGAAAAAACAGATGCGAAATTAATTGTAAACTTTGAGGACCCTACACTTAGAATTATAACTGACGGAATAAAAAATGAGGTAATATACTTTGGTGTTCAAGGAGAAGAAAAGGAAGTAGAAAAAGACAATTTAATTTTTAAATACTTGAATTATAGTTCTGTTGGATTTTTTAAAGCTAAAGATGACGAAGATTTTGTTGATTTAAAGAGTTATACATTAAGAGAATGTGAAGATGGAAAACATTGTGAAGTTTTGTCGAAAGAAAAAACTTTTAAATTTGAAATAAAAAATAGAGAGAAATTCGACATTATTTATAATAGATATAATTATGTTGCCTCTTTTTCTCTGTTTATGACTTTAATTAGAGATGGAATTGTAAAATGTGAAAATCCTGAAGAAAAAATTTCAAACGTTATAAGTCTTGACGTTGGAAATGGTAGAATGGAGAACTTTAAGTTTTTGGGTAAATCTACGAAGTTAAATTTAGTTAAAAACAAGGTAGGTTTGGAGCTTTCTCTTACGGAATATGCAAAAGAAACCGAAAAATTCGATTTAGTTTTGGCTTTGGGAAATACTCCTGCTGACGGAACAGATTTGAATTGGATTGCTGAAGTTGATTTTAAAAATTTTGTAGAAAATTCTCTGGTTGATACGATTTTTATAACAGGAAATGCTTTTGAACTTGTAAAAGAAAAATTGGCAAAGTATTTAGAAAATAATTGTTTGTGTAAAAAAATTATTTTTGTTTCAAAAGATGAATTTAAAGAAAAATTGAGTAAAAAAACTATGTTTTTAGCAGGATTTTCAGAGCTTAATGATATGAGAAGTTTTTTAGAGAATAAAAATAAATAAAGATATCAATCAGAATTTTGTTAGTTTACAATAATATTTTAAGGGCGTTTTCGCCCTTTTATTATATCAAGAAAGGGTATAATAATATGGATATTCAAAAAATTTTAGAACAAAGACATTCTGTAAGGAAATATACGAAAAAAGAAATAGATAAAGAGCTTGTTGAAAAATTAAATAGAGATATTGAGGAGTATAATAAGATTGCAAATTTAAATATTCAATTTGTAACTAATGAGCCTTACGCATTTGGAAGAAGTATTTTAGCTAATTATGGTAATTTTAAAAATGTTAGAAACTATATAGTAATGATTGGTAAAAAATGTGATAATTTAGAAGAAAAGATTGGATATTTCGGAGAAAAATTAGTTATAAAAGCTCAGTCTTTAGGGCTTAATACTTGCTGGGTCGGTGGAACATATAGCAAGAAAAATACTAAATATGATATAAAAGAAGGTGAAAAACTTGTATGTGTCATAGCTGTTGGTTATGGAGAGACGAATGGAAAGGTGAGAAAACTTAAGAGTATTTCTAAAGTTGCAATTAGCGATGTAGAAATGCCGGATTGGTTTTTAAAAGGAGTAAGATTTGCACTGCTTGCACCTACAGCGTTGAATCAACAAAGATATAAAATTACTTTAAAAGATAATAAAGTGGAAATAGTTTCAAAAATTGGATTTTATACAAAGGTTGACTTAGGAATAATTAAGTGCCATTTTGAACTCGGTGCTGGTAAGGAACATTATATTTTTAAGTTTTAGGAGGCAATATGATGGATATAGACATTTTGTTAATTTTAAATTGTATAATTTATATACATGGATTTGAAAAAGATGATGTAAAAGAAAAGTTTGTTGGTAAAAGTATTTATGAAATTTCAGATTATATAAAAACTCAAAAAAATTCTTTAGGAATGTATCCTGGAGAAATTAATGAGGAGGAATTTTCAAATATCGTTAATACGATAGAATACAATAAGGAAATTTATAGGAAAATAAAAATTGTAGATGTTGAGAACTCTTATTTTGCAAATTTTTCAGGAAGCGAGAGAGTTGTAAATGTAACTTTTTTGTTTGAAGATAATTTAATTATAGTTTATAAAGGCACAGCCGGAGATTATGAGTGGAAGGACAATGTAGAAGGGACATATAATATAACAGATACAAAACAACAGAGAAGAGCTTTGAGTTATTTTGACGAAATGGTTAAGAAATTCCCCGATTTTAAAAAAATTTATGTTTCCGGTCATTCTAAGGGAGGAAATAAAGCCCAATATATTGGAGTTTTAAGAGGCGATATGTCTAAACTTGAAATGATTTACTCTTTTGATGGACAGGGTTTTAATAATAATTTTATAAAAAAATATAATAAAGAAATTACAAATAATAGACATAAAATATTTAATATATGTAATGAACTTGATTATGTAAATATTATATTATTTTCTATTTCTAATAAGATTTTTATAAAATCTACTACAAATGTTGGAAATGAAGATGATAGACAGTCTAAATTATTACATAGATTTGGTGGTTTTCACTCTCCTTATTCAATGTTTAAAAAGGAAAATGGCATATTAACATTGAATGAAAAAACTGAACAAAGTGATATTATGAAAAATTTTGAAAAACTTTTTGAATACTATAATACTAATATGGAAGATGAAGATAGTAATTTTATGTATTATAGAATGTCATTAGTTGTTATGGAAAATGGAAAGGAAGTTTTTGGAGAAGAATATCCAGCTTCGCCAAAAGGCTTTTTTAAAAGATTTATAAAGTTAACAAGAGAGTTTACAAAAAATGAAAATGAACTTAGCTTTTCACAAATTATTAAACTTTTTAAACCGATTTTATCCGATGTTGGTTCAATAATTTTTGCGGGTAAAATTTCTGAAAATGCTCCAGAAAAAAATACTTAAAAACTTTGAAAAATAGTTGACTTTTAATAAAAGTAATGTTAAAATAATTAGGTACATTTAATAATGTATAGTTATGTGCATTTTTAAAGAAAAATATTGAGGAGGTGAAGAAATGCCAACTATTAACCAGTTAATTAAACAAGGAAGACAAAAAGCTGTAACTAAATCAAAAGCACCAGCATTAAGTTTCAATTTTAATACTCTTAAAAAGAGAAGTACTGCTAGTGAATCACCACAAAAAAGAGGTGTATGTACAGCTGTAAGAACTGTAACTCCTAAAAAACCTAACTCAGCGTTACGTAAGGTTGCCAGAGTTAGATTAACAAACGGAATGGAAGTTGCAGCTTATATTCCAGGTATAGGTCATAACCTACAAGAACATAGCGTTGTGCTTATTAGAGGTGGAAGAGTAAAGGACCTTCCAGGGGTTAGATACCACATTATCAGAGGTACATTAGATACTGCAGGTGTAGCTAACAGAAAGCAAGGAAGATCTAAATACGGAGCTAAAAGACCTAAATAATTAAACTGATGTGGCAGAAATGTTTTATTAATTAAAGAATTTAACTTTATAATACATACATTTGTGTGCTTGTCAGCAAAATCAATCGCTGAGTACCAGTGATACTACTAATATAGTAAGGAGGGAAGAAAGGTGCCAAGAAAAGGACATGTTCCAAAGAGAGAAGTAATGCCGGATCCAATTTACGGAGATGTGGTTGTTACTAAACTTATAAACAACATTATGCTTGATGGTAAAAAAGGAACTGCTCAAGCAATAGTTTACGGTGCATTTGAAATCGTAAAAGAAAAAACTGGCGAAGAACCAACTGAAGTTTTCAGAAAAGCTTTAGAAAATATCATGCCTGTTTTAGAAATTAAAGCAAGACGTATAGGTGGGGCGACATACCAAGTGCCTATTCAAGTTAGACCTGAAAGAAGACAAACTTTAGGTTTAAGATGGTTAGTAACTTACTCTAGAAATAGAGGAGAAAAAACTATGAAAGAAAGACTTGCAAAAGAAATCTTAGATGCAGTTAACAATACTGGATCAAGTGTTAAGAAGAGAGAAGATACTCATAAGATGGCTGAAGCTAACAAGGCTTTTGCACATTACGGATTCTAATATAGGATTTTATTTAAAAGGAAAGGGGAAATGCTATTGTGGCAAGACAATATTCACTTGAAAATACAAGAAATATTGGTATAATGGCGCATATCGATGCTGGTAAAACAACAGTAACTGAAAGAATGCTTTATTATACAGGAAAGATCCACAAAATAGGTGATACTCACGAAGGTGCTGCACAAATGGACTGGATGGAGCAAGAAAAAGAAAGAGGTATCACTATTTGTTCAGCTGCTACAACTTGTGTATGGAATGATACAAGAATTAACATCATTGACACTCCGGGACACGTTGACTTTACAGTAGAAGTTGAAAGATCTTTAAGAGTTCTTGACGGCTCAGTTGCACTTTTTGATGCAAAGAGCGGTGTAGAACCACAATCAGAAACTGTTTGGAGACAAGCAGATAAATATGGCGTACCACGTATTTGCTTTATAAATAAAATGGATGCGACTGGAGCTAACTATTATGACTCTATCGAAACTATTAAGGATAAGTTAAAAGCTAATCCGGTTCCTGTTCAAATTCCTATTGGAGCTGAATCAGAATTCGTTGGAGTTATTGACTTAATTTCAATGCACGCTATTATTTATAAAAATGACTTAGGTACAGATATAGAAGAAACTGATATTCCAGATGCTTACAAAGATAAAGCTGAAGAATATCGTCAAAACTTATTAGAAGCCTTAGCTGAAACAGATGAGTTTATTATGGAAAAATATTTAGAAGGAGAAGCTATTTCACCATCTGAATTAAGAGAAGCTATCAGAAGAGCTACTATTAATCTATCAATAAACCCAGTACTTTGTGGTTCAGCTTATAAAAACAAAGGGGTACAACCTTTATTAAATGCTATCGTGGCTTATATGCCATCTCCATTAGACATTCCTTCTATTAAGGGTGTTGATGACAATGAAGAAGAAACAGAAAGACATGCTTCAGATGAAGAACCTTTCTCAGCATTAGCATTTAAAATCGTAGCTGACCCATTTGTTGGAAAGCTTGCATATTTCAGAGTTTATTCAGGAACTTTAGAAGCTGGTTCTTATGTATATAACTCAACAAAAGGCAAAAAAGAAAGAATTGGTAGAATTCTTATGATGCACGCTAATAAGAGAGAAGAAGTTGATAGTGTATCAGCTGGGGACATTGCTGCTGCAGTTGGTCTTAAAGACACTACAACAGGGGATACTCTTTGTGATATGAATAGCCATGTAATCTTAGAAAAAATGGAATTCCCAGAACCGGTTATTTCTGTTGCTATCGAACCAAAGACAAAAGCATCTCAAGAAAAAATGAGTATAGCTTTACACAAATTAGCTGAAGAAGACCCTACTTTCAGAACTTATACTGATGAAGAAACTGGTCAAACAATTATCTCAGGTATGGGTGAATTACACTTAGAAATCATCGTTGATAGACTTTTAAGAGAATTCAAAGTAGAAGCTAATATAGGAAATCCACAAGTTTCTTACAGAGAATCTATTTCTAAAGAATCTGATGCTGAAGGAAAGTATGTAAGACAATCTGGTGGTAGTGGACAATACGGACACTGTAAAATTAAAATTGAACCTCAAGAACCTGGTAAAGGATTTGAGTTTGTAAATAATATCGTTGGTGGTTCTATTCCAAAAGAATATATCGGACCAGTTCAAAAAGGTATTGAAGAAGCAACTCAAGCAGGTGTACTTGCCGGATACCCTGTTTTAGATGTTAAAGTTACTTTATACGATGGTTCATACCATGAAGTTGACTCATCTGAAATGGCATTTAAGATTGCAGGTTCAATGGCATTTAGAGAAGCTGTTAGAAAAGCAGCTCCGGTTTTATTAGAACCAATGATGAAAGTTGAAATAACAACTCCGGATGAATATTTAGGAGATGTTATGGGTGATGTTTCATCAAGAAGAGGTAGAATCCAAGGAATGAATCCTAAGAATGGTGTTCATGTACTTGATGCATTCATACCTTTAGCAGAAATGTTTGGATATGCAACTGACTTAAGAAGTAATACTCAAGGTCGTGCAACATATTCAATGCAATTCGATCATTATGAAAAAGTGCCTCAAGCAATTTCTGAAAAAGTAATTGGCGAGAGAGCAAAAAAATAGATTAGGAGGATTTTAGTAAAATGGCTAAGCAAAAATTTGAAAGAACTAAACCACACGTTAATATCGGAACTATCGGTCACGTTGACCATGGTAAAACTACTTTAACTGCAGCTATCACTTTAGTATTAAATAAAAGATTTGGTACTGGTGAATTCGTTGATTATGCAAACATCGATAAAGCTCCAGAAGAAAGAGAAAGAGGAATCACAATTTCAACTTCTCACGTTGAATATGAAACAGCAAACAGACACTATGCACACGTTGACTGTCCAGGACACGCCGACTATGTAAAGAACATGATTACAGGTGCTGCTCAAATGGACGGAGCTATCTTAGTAGTAAGTGCTGCTGATGGTCCAATGCCTCAAACAAGAGAACATATCTTATTAGCAAGACAAGTAGGTGTTCCAAAAATCGCTGTTTTCTTAAACAAAGAAGACCAAGTTGATGACCCAGAATTAATCGAACTTGTTGAAATGGAAGTTAGAGAATTATTAAATGAATATGAATATGATGGAGATAACACTCCAATCGTAGTTGGTTCAGCTTTAAAAGCTCTTGAAGAACCAGATGGAGAATGGGGAGACAAAATCGTTAAATTAATGGAAGAAGTTGACGCATTCATTCCTGAACCAGTTAGAGATATCGACAACCCATTCTTAATGCCAGTAGAAGACGTATTCTCAATCACAGGTAGAGGAACTGTTGCTACAGGTAGAGTAGAAAAAGGTAAAGTAAAAATTCAAGATAACGTTGAATTAGTAGGTTTAACTGAAGAAAGAAGAACAGTTGTAGTAACTGGTGTTGAAATGTTCAAGAAAATGTTAGACGAAGCTGCTGCCGGAGATAACATTGGACTTCTTTTAAGAGGTGTTCAAAGAAACGAAATCCAAAGAGGACAAGTTCTTGCTAAACCAGGAACAATTAACCCACATACTAAATTCGAATCAGAAGTTTACGTATTAACTAAAGAAGAAGGTGGAAGACATACTCCATTCTTCTCAGGATACAGACCACAATTCTACTTCAGAACAACTGACGTAACTGGTAATATCCAATTAGAAGAAGGCGTTGAAATGGTTATGCCAGGAGATAACGCTAAATTCATAATCGAATTAATCACTCCAATCGCTATTGATGAAGGTTTAAGATTTGCCATCAGAGAAGGCGGAAGAACAGTAGGTTCAGGAGTTGTTACTAAGATTTTAGGATAATTTAAGTGATAATTTCTAAAAGGGAACTTTAAGTTCCCTTCAGACTGATGACAAAGGTGTCAATGAGAAATCATTGGCACTTTTTTAGTGGAGAAAAGAGTTAAAAAGTGGTATAA
>NZ_JACVDA010000025.1 GCF_016552165.1 Parvimonas parva
GTAAAAATAATTGGAATTGAAAAAAATATCATTTTTTTCAAGGTCTTTCCATTTATCATATCTATTTCATTGCTTTTGCTCATATATCCTCCATAAAGTTGAAAATTTAATCACAAAATATAATAACACATTTTGAGAATTTTTGCAATGAAAAAATATTAATTACTTGAATTTTCTATCGTACAATAGAGATGCGTTTAATATTACCAAGATTGAGCCGAGATTGTGAACAATGGCGCCAACTAATGGGTTTAAAAGTCCAAGTACGGATAAAATTACAGCGACTAAGTTTATTACAAGTGAAACTATAATGTTGAATTTTATCGTCTTTAAGGTTGTGTTCGCCAATTTCTTTAGGTAAGTTATCTTTGAAATGTCTTGTCCCATTAAGACGATATTTGCACTTTCGATTGAAATGTCGCTACCTGTTTTTCCCATTGCGACTGAAACATCGGATAGTTTAAGGGCAGGGGCGTCATTTATTCCGTCGCCGACCATACAGATTGTATTGTTTTTCTTTAATTCTTTTATATTTTCAAATTTTTCGTCAGGTAAGAGTTCAGCTTTTATATCTGTAATTCCAACTTTATCTGAAAAATATTTTGCGGTTACAAGATTATCTCCAGTTAAAAGAATTGGCTCAATTCCAAGTTCTTTTAAGTTTTCAATCATTTCTTTTGAATTTTCTTTTAACTTATCGGATAGGGTAACAATGGCTAAAATTTCTTTTTCATCTCCGAAAAGAATTATATTTTTTGCATCTTTTGAATATTTTTCAATTTTTTCTTTAATCTTTTCGTCAATTTCTATATTGTTTTCTCTAAAATATTTTTCGTTTCCACAAAAATATCTCTTTTCTAAAATTTCTCCCTCAACACCTCTTGCAACTTTCATTTTGAAATTTGTAACAATTTCTGCATTTATATTTTTTTCTTCTACAAATTTTGTAATTGACTTTGCAAGAGGATGTTCGCTCTTTGATTCCAAACCTAAAATCAAAGACATTATTTTTTCATCTGAAAGATTTGAAAAATTTTCTATATCTGTTACATTTAATTTTCCATAAGTTAAAGTTACCGTCTTGTCGAATGCTATTTTATTAACGACGGCAAGTTTTTCAAGGGAATTAAAAGTCTTTATGATAACGCCGTTTTTACTTGCTTGTCCAATTGATGCCATAACAGCTGTCGGAGTTGATAAGAATAATGCACAAGGGCAAAATACAACTAAAACTGTAACAGCACGATTGATTGAGTCGTGCAAATTGAAATTTAAAAATCTGGTTATTACAAAAGTTAAAATTGCAATTAAAAGTGCAGTTGGAACAAGTTTTACGGCAAGTTTGTCGATTACGGTTTGCATAGGAGTTTGTTCTTTTTCTGCTCTTTCAACGATGTCAATAAATTTTTGTAGTGAAGAATTTTCAACGTGTTTTGCGATTATATCGATGCTATCGAAACAATTTATGCTACCACAAAAAACTTCATCGCCAACCGTTTTGTCGATTGGTAGACTTTCTCCGGTTAGAATGGATTGGTCGATTGAAGTAAAACCGTCTTTTATGATTCCGTCAACTGGAATGCTCTAAACTTTTTGAAAATTCAAATAGAAATCTGAAAATTTTAATAACGCATATACTTTATCATTTAAAGGAAAATAAAGAAAAATTTATAAAAGTTTTGAGTTGTGAAAGCAATGATTTGTTTTTGGGATACTTTAAAACTTATCTTTATAAAGTAATTGATGAATATATTTTTGTTGATAAAGTAAAAGATGAAAAATTTAGAAATTTTTTGAAAAATCATATTTGTTGCACATCTGTAGAAAGTGTAAAATGGTGGATTAAAAATCAAATGCAAGAAAGTCCTGAGCAAGTCGCAGACTACTTTTTAAAAGTTGTTGAGCCGATAATTTCATAATAATAAAAAAGGAACCTGTTGGTTCCTTAAAAAATACTTAAACAATATAGGTAAATAAATGTTGTAAATATTGATGCGAAAACTGTTAATATCATATTTTCAGTTATATATGAAACAATCGCTGAAACTGCGATTGTAACTATAATCATCAATCTGCTATATGGTTCAATAGTTAAAACTTCTTTTAAGATTAGTACCGTCATTGACGTGAAAGGCACAATTTTAAAGAAAGTCATTAATTTTTTATTAAAAGTTTTTCCTCTAAGAAAGAATAATGGAAGAACTTTTGGAATTATTGTTATCGCAGCTGCAACTAATGTAGCTACAACATAGTAAGCATATCTATCCATAAATTTCTCCTTATCCTTTTATTTCTTCTTTATCTTCTAAAGTTTCATTACCAATCAAGAATATTCCGACTATTGAAGAAAGGATTATTGATACAACAATATCCCAACCCATAGGTAATAAATTTGTATAGTAAATAATGGAATATATAATTCCTGTTGCAATGACAACTCTAATTGTTATCATATGTTTTTTTACATTTGGAACAAGTAATGCTACGAAAAGTCCAAGAAGACCAACACTAAAAGCAACCTTTATATTTTCCGGTAAAAAATCACCTATAAAATATCCTATTATTGTAAAAATTCCCCAAATAAAATAAGGTGGAATTTGCACACCAAGTGTAAATTTTGTGTTTACTTTTTCTTTGTTAAATGAAAGTATTGAAAAACTTTCATCTGTTAATAACCATCCTACAATAGGGAATGCCTTATGATTTACCTTATCTACTGTTGCTCCAAGAGTAGCGGACATAAGGAATAGTCTTGTATTTAATAAGAATACAGAAATTGCAATTCCAACAATCGGAACTCCTGATATTAAAAAACCTACCAACATAAATTGTGCAGCCCCTGAATACAAGACAAAAGAACTTAAAAAAGCATGTAATAAACCTAGCGAATTAGTATTACACAGAATACCTAAAGTAATCGCTGACGGAATATAACCTATCCATATAGGAATTGAGTGCCTAACACCCAACATATAATCATTTTGTTTTGATTTCATATCTTCCCCCGTAAAATAATAAGAAATCTAGTACTCTATCTCTCTTCTGTCTTCTAATGCTTTTAAAAATGTAAGCTCATCATAGCTATCTACACTTCTACCAATTGGAATACCATTTGCAATTTTAGAAATTTTCAAATTTTCAAATTTTTTCAACAAATCTACTATATAAAGCTCAGTCAATTCACCGTCAATAGTTTGACTTATGGCAAATACAATTTCTTTTACATTGCCATTTTCAATACGATTTAAAAGAGATGCTACATTTAAATCATCTAAAGTTATTCCCTCTCTTGGAGTAACAAGACCATTTAAAATGTGGTAAGTGCCTTTATAAACCTTCGTTTTTTCCAAACTAACAACACCTTGAATATCCTCAACAACAGTTATAATCGACTTATCACGCTTTTCATCTGCACAAATATTACAAATTTCATCTTCAGTTAAATTTCCACAAATTTTACAATGATGAGTATTTTTTTTCATATTTATAAGACTTTTTGCAAATTCAATCGTATAGTCATCGTCCATTTCTAAAATTTTTAAAGCCATTTTAGTGGCTGATTTTCTTCCAATAGTAGGAAGCTTTGACAAGTAATGAATAACTTCATCTATCGATTTTGTATAATTATTCATTTTATAATCCTGGAATATTTATTCCACCAGTTATTTTATTTATTTCTGAATCATGTTTTTCTTGAGCTTTTCTATTAGCCTCATTAACAGCTGTTATGATTAAATCTTGTAACATTTCTATATCATCTGGGTCAACAACCTCAGGAGAAAGTTTTATACTTAAAACTTCCTTTTTGCCATTAACAGTTACTTCAACAGCTCCACCACCGGAAGTAGCTGATACTTCTTCTTCATCTAAAAGCTTTTGAGTATTTTCTAATTCTCTTTGCATTTTTTGCATTTGTTTCATCATATTACCCATATTCATTCCGCCACCAAATTTAGGGAAACCACCTTTAGCCATAAAATACCTCCTAAAATAAAAAATATTTAAAAATTATTTATTCAAAATTTTGCAATTAAACTCATTTTTAGAAATCTAATAACAAAATAATTATACCATTTTTTTTATTTAAAATCAAATTTTTACAATACTTAGATAAAATATAAGCAAAGTTTTTGCAAAATTAAAAGTAAAAGCTATTGTGAAATTACACAATAGCTTTATATGTTTTTATTAAATTTTAAGCTACAAAGTTAGCATAAATTGTTAATGAATTTCTTGTAGGCAAATTAACTCTTGTAAAAAACTCATCAAGAATTGCTTTTTCTTTTAATACAAAAGCGTTGTTTTCATCAAGTTTGTAAGAACCAAATTTAAATAAATAGGCTTTACAGTCAATATATAAGAAGTTTTCCTTTGTTACATAGTGAATTTCCTTTACACTTTCGTCAAAAAGTTTTGATACAGTTTTTTTGAAGATAGTTTCTTTAAGAACGTCTTTAAAAGGAGTTAAGTCTATATTTTCATCAACAATTTCATTTTGTTCTTCAACTTGTGGCTCTTGCTTAGCTGAAATTTTTTCTTCTTTTTCAATATTTTCAGTATTTTTTTCGTCTATGTTTTCTTTTGTTTCAAAAGGATTTTCGTTTTGCAAAATTTCATTGTATATGTCAAAAGTTTCATCAGAATTGAAGTCGTCTATTTCATCAGTTTTTTCAGACTTTTCTTCTTTTTTTTCTTCTGCTTTGTTTTCTACAACTTCTACTTTTAAATTTCCACTTTTGATAATTTTTTCAAGAGTTTCGATTCGTTTTTCAAGCTCTGATTTTTCTTTTTTAAATGAATTTATTTTTATGATTAAAAGTTCAGCTAATGCGTTTTGCATATCACTTTTTTTCATTTTGTCCTCAGTTTCTAAAAGATTTTCTAAAATGAAAATAAGCTCTTCAATAGTAAATTTATTTGCATGTTCTAAATATCTTTTATATTCGACATCATTTAAAGAAGTTAAGCTTTTTTCGATGCTTTTTACCAAAATTATATTTCTAAAATGCTTAACTAAATCTACTATTATGTTATAAGGAGTCTTTCCATTTTTAACTAAGTTTCTAAAAATTTCTATGGTTTCATTCTTTGAAGAATTTAAAATTGACTTTGAAAATTCAAATAACATATTTAAATTTACAAGACCCAAACATTCATTAATATCCTCAACAGTTATTTTTTCCTTTCCTGTTGCAACTACTTGGTCTAAAAGACTAAGAGCATCTCTCATTGCTCCAGAGGAAAGCTCTGAAATTAAATTAACCCCCTCAGATTCTATTTCGACATTTAGATTTTTTAAAATGTAATTTATATTTTGGACTATATTTAAATTGTCAATTCTTTTAAATTCAAACCTTTGGCATCTTGAAATAATAGTGTCCGGAAGTTTGTCGATTTCAGTTGTAGCAAGAATAAAGATTAAATGCTTTGGTGGTTCCTCCAAGATTTTTAAAAGAGCATTAAAACCCTCATTTGTAATCATATGAGCCTCATCAATTATATACACTTTGTATTTTACAAGTTGTGGAGGATAGATTACTTTTTCTTTTAATTCCCTTATATCATCTATACGTCTATTACTTGCTGCGTCCATTTCTACAACTTCAAGAGCTTTGTCATTTAAAATCATTTTACAATTTTCACATTCATTACAAGGATTACCGTCGATTGGATTTAGACAATTTACTGCACGAGCAAAAATCTTTGCGCAACTTGTCTTTCCGGTACCTCTAATACCTGAAAAAAGATAAGCATGACCTAAGTTTTCCGTTTTTATTTGATTTTTTAAAATTTCAACAATATGATTTTGACCAACAACTCTTGTAAAGTCCTTTGGTCTAAATTCTCTATAAATAGCTTGTTTCAAAATCTCACCTCTAAGTTTATGTTATTAATATTGTTTGTTTTTTATATAATTCTAGGGTAAATTTTATTATACCACACTTCTTTTTATATTGCCACTAATAGAAATTTAACAAAGTTATTTATAAGCAAATCACTTTAAAAACCTAGTTTTTAACATTGACAGTTGTTTTTATTTTTTATAAAATATTTACAGAGGGAGAGGGATAAAATGAAAAAAGAGAAATTATTTACTAGAATTATTATGACCTTAGTAGGTATGATTATACTTGGAATAGGTGTGTTTTTTACAATACAAGCAAACTTGGGGGTTGACCCTGCAAGTACAGTAGAACTTGGAATGGTGAAACATTTGGGAATTAGTTATGGAACTTGTGCAGTAATTTTTAATATAGTATTTTTAACTATAATATTTTTTGTGGATAAAAAATATATAAATATAGCATCAATCTTGGCTATTTTTAGTGTAGGCTATACGGTTGAAGCAATGAACTACTTTTTCGGTTGGCTTAATTTAGGTTCTTTAGATTATATTTATAGAATCATAATTTGCTTTATCGGCACTTTTATTGTTTCTATCGGTGTTACTGTTTATATTTTTGCTGATTTAGGTGTTGGAGCGACAGATGGAATTTCTGAGCTTATAAGCGATAAGACAAAATATTCTTACAGAAATGTTAGAGTTATTTCTGATTTTCTACTTGTTATAACAGGATATTTACTTGGAGGAGTTGTAGGAGTTGGAACTTTAATTATAACTTTTTCAGTTGGACCATTTATTCAATTTATAAGAAAAGTTATTTCACCATTCTTAAAGAAAATTTTAGGTGAAGAAATGGTGGATAATGTAAATTCTGATGAAAAAAATTTTGAAAAAGAAATAGTTGCTTAAAATAGGGGGAAACCCTATTTTTTTTTATTGCAAAAAGTGGTATTATATGAGTATATTATTAAATTAATATGAAGGAGGTTTTTATGGATATTTTAAAATTAGTTAAAGAAAAAGAAGAAGAAGTTATAAAGATAAGACGTGATTTGCATCAAATTCCAGAGTTGGAATTGGAACTTCCACAAACTATGGAATATATCTCAAAAGTTTTAGATAAAATTGGAGTTAATTATAAAAAGTTATTAAATGGAAATGCAATAGTCGTTCAAATTGACGGAGCACAAAGTGGGAAATGTATTGCTATAAGGGCAGACAGCGATGCTCTGCCTGTTGTTGAAGAAACGGGACTTCCTTTTGCATCTACAAATGGAAATATGCATGCTTGTGGGCATGACGGACATACTGCAATGGCACTAGGAGCTTGTATGATTTTAAATGAAAATAGGGATAAGTTAAAGGGAAGTGTAAAAATATTTTTCCAACCGGGAGAAGAAACACCGGGAGGAGCTTTACCTATGATTGAAGAGGGTTGTATGGAAAATCCGAAGGTCGATGCAGTCATAGGACTTCACGAAGGTTGTTTAATTCCTATTGAATATGGAAAAATCGGCGTAAAGAGTGGTGCTATTATGGCATCAGCAGACATTTTTGAACTTTATGTAAGAGGTAAGTCATCTCATGCAGCGACTCCTCATCTTTCAGCTGACCCGATTGTAGTCGCATCAGAAATTGTTCTTGGACTTCAAAAAATAACTTCAAGGGAAATAAATCCACTTTCAAATGCAGTTTTAACTATTGGAATAATAAATGGAGGAACTGCTCATAATGTAATTCCTGAAACGGTTTATATAAAGGGAACGGTCAGAACTTTAGATGAAAATGTTAGAAAATTTATAGCAAAGAGGATTGAAGAGATTGCAAGTGGAATCGCAGGAGCATATAATTGTGAGGCTGAAACAATTTACCACTTTATGTATCCGGTTGTTATGAATGATGAAAAATTTACAGAATTTTTTATAGAAAATACAAAAGAAATTTTAGGAGAGGACTCCGTTGAAATCATAGAAAACCCAAGTATGGGTGGTGAGGACGTTGCGTATTTCTTGCAAAGAGCAAAGGGAACATATTTTATGTTATCAAATCCAAAAATTTATGAGGATAATAAAATATATCCACACCATAATAGCAAATTCGACGTGGAGGAAAGTTTATTCTACAAAGGAATGTGTGCAGTTTTAGGAACTGTTTTTAAATATTTAAGTTAAAAAAACGGATTGCGTATTTGCAATCCGTTTTAAATTTCTATTCATATATTAATTCATCTAATTCAGCATTGAACATAGGTTCTATTGTGATTATCACTGTTGATGTTAACAAAATGATGATGAAAGAAATAAGCATATACAAACTAATTCCACCAAATAGAACTTCATCTGTAATCATAGCCGTTCCCATACCCCAAACAACAAATATCATTGTTGGAAGAACTAAAAGTATAAAAAGAATAACTCCGGCTAAAAACTCCCAGCCGAATAAACTTAATTTTTTTCCATTCATCTCATCTTTAGCACCTATGAAACACTCACTGTTACTAATAGTTGGGTCTGATACTTTTATATAAATGGCTCTTTGATATTCGAAATCTTTTATGATTCCCGGAATTACAAATAGTAAAGTCCAAAGTAATTTTTTAAATAATATCATTAATATTAATGTAAACATATCAAAACCAAAGTTAAATATATTCTTAAATGCACTAATTACTGAAGGAGATCTGTTTTCTTTTATTGCACTATAAATTTCAATATTTATATATTTATAAAGAATTGATGAAAGTATAGTCAATAAAAGTGATATAGGAAAAATAAGTTTTACCTTAAATAAAACTTTAAAAGGCGCAGGCAAAACATTGCCGTCTTTTAGAGCTTCTTTGATTAAAATTACAGGGTTTCCATCACTTGCTACCATAGTTGAAACAAATGTAATCAAAAGCATACTCCAAAAGTGTCTTTTTACAAAATCAATACTTTTAACAAAAATGTTTGACATAAAATCTCCCCCTTAAATTTTAAATTTGTAGTTTTTAAATATTACTTAACTTTATCTGCAACTGCTTTTGCAACTGTATCAGCTACATTTTCTTCAAATGCAGATACTATTATATAATCTTCTCTAATCTTGTCGTCTGGAATCATACTTGCAAGTCCGTAAGATGCAGCAAGTTTCATTTCTTCAGTGATTTTTTTAGCTTTTGCTTGTAATGCACCTTTGAAAATTCCAGGGAAAGCAACTACATTATTAATTTGGTTAGGCATATCTGATCTACCTGTTGCAGCAACTCTTGCTCCAGCCTCTTTTGCATCTGCATAAAGAATTTCAGGTTGAGGATTTGCCATTGCAAATACGATTGCGTCTTTATTCATTGAGGCTACCATTTCTTTAGTAACTAAGTCTTTTTGACTAACTCCGATGAATACATCAGCTCCAACGAAAGCTTCTTTCATTGTCATATCTTTTTGTTCTTTATTTGTAATTTCTGCTAATTCTTTTTTTACAAAATTGTAGTTTTCACTGTGTTTTTTATTTATTGCACCTTTTGAGTCGAATGCAATTACATTTTCAACACCCAACATCATAATTAATTTGATGATTGAGTAACCGGCAGCACCAGCTCCTGAAACTACAACTTTAATATCTTTAGCATCTTTTTTAACTAATTTTAAAGCATTGATTAAAGCTGCTGTAACAACTATTGCAGTACCGTGTTGGTCATCGTGGAATACTGGAATATCAAGTTCATCGATTAATGTTCTTTCGATTTCAACGCATCTTGGAGAAGAAATATCTTCAAGATTGATTCCACCAAATGTTGGTGCAAGAGCCTTTACGATAGAAATAATTTCTTTAGGGTCTTTTGTATCTAATACGATAGGAACAGCATTTACTCCACCGAATTTTTTAAACAAACAACATTTTCCTTCCATAACCGGCATAGCAGCTTCAGGACCTATATCTCCAAGACCTAAAACAGCAGTTCCGTCTGAAATAACAGCGATAGTATTTGCTTTGCTTGTGTATTTATAAGCTAAAGAAGTGTCTTTGCTTATTTCCATACAAGGTCTTGCAACCCCCGGAGTATAGGCATAAGTTAAATCTTCTGCATTTTCTAATTTTGCTTTTAATTCTGTTGACAATTTTCCTTGCCATTGTTCGTGAAGCGCTAAGGCTTTTTCGTAAACGTCCATTTTTTTCTCTCTCCTTTTAATAAAACATTTATTTGATTTTAATATACTACAAAGACTTTAAAAAGTCAATAATTATAGTCAAATTTTAACCTAAAAATTCCAAGACTTAATCATCTTGGAATTTTTAATTGTGAAATTTATCTATCCAAAAAATATTGGAACTAAGAATGATGCTAATAAAATTATGAAAGCACCACCAAGTCTTGATGAAATTTGTGCAAAAGGCATAAGTTCCATTCTATCTGATGCAGTTAAAACTGCAACGTCTCCTGTTCCACCCATATTTGCCATACAAAGTCCAGCTGTAATTGCTGATTCTACAAAGTAAAAACCTACAAGATGTCCTACTACACCAGCTCCAATGATTGCTCCAAGTACAACCAATGCACAAAGAATTAAGTATTGGAATGAGAAAGAACTGATTATTTGCCCTAAATCTGTATATGCAATACCGATTCCAAGCATAAGTGCACTTGTAAAGTTTTTAGCAACAAATGAATACCAAATTTCTGCCGGTTTAACAACTTCTTTAGGAAGTAAATTCAACATTTTTACTATTGCAACAGAAATAATCATCCAAGCATAAGTGTGAATATTTACTCCTAACATTTTCATTCCAAGTGCAATTAAAGAACCTAGAGTATAGAAAGAAGTTGCAACTATAATTCCGGCACCGTAGTCAATAACAGTAGCTTGTGAATTATCTTCTTCTTTTTCAACTTTGAAATCATCTCCAGTATTTCTAACTAACATACCATTTCCAGTTAATTTAGGGAATGATTTACCTAATCTATTTAAAAGTCCACCGGATACAATTGCAAGAGCATTTCCAAGTGCAACAGCAGGGACTAATTTAGCCAAAATAACTTCAGTTTTAACACCTAGAGTAGGGGCAAAAACTTTTGAAATAGGAACAGCGCCTGCACCCATTCCACCACCCATAATAGGAATACCTATATAAGCAGTAGTTTCTTTAAAGTTCATTCCAAAGAGCATTCCGCCGATTGCAACAAAAAGTAGTGAAAGAAAAACAGCACCTAAGATACAAGGCAAATATCTTAAACAAGCCTTGATTAAAAGTTTTCTATTCATTCCTAGAATAGAACCTGTGATTAATGCTGCGATATAAAAATCTAGGAAACCACCTGATTTCATAAATGTTGAAGTATTCTTTATAACGCTCTCAGGAGCAACTTTAAAATAAACAATAGCAGCTCCACCAAAAATACAAACAATTGCTCCACCACCAAAAAATGTATTAATTATCGGAGTGTGATTTCCTACTAAATTGAATAATTCTCCAAAAATCATTAATACAAGAAATGCTCCAATCATACCTGATGGTAATGTGTTTGTGTAGATTGAAACTATACTTAGGACTAAAGCTATCGCATAAAATGGAAGTTTTAATCCTGAAATTTTTAAATCTTTCATAAAAGACTCCTTTCTAAAAAAATTTGATAAAAAATTAAAATCTAATAATGTGATTTCAATCAGGTTTTAATTATATAACCATTCTACTCAAAAGTCAATAACGATTATCGTAAAATATGTGCTTTTTTCGCAAAAGATTTGTTCGAATAAAAGGAAATGGCTATTTTAGTTAATATTTAAAAATGGAATTATATTTAAACGAGGTACTCTACTTAACTTTAGCTACATATGCCTATTGCTTTTTAAAATTTTTTACATTACAATATAATTGGTGATTAAAATGAAAACAAAGAAAAAATATATATGTTCAAACTGTAATAAAGAATCTTTAGGTTGGCAAGGCAAATGTAGTTTTTGTGGTAGTTGGGGAACTATCGAAGAAGTTGAAGTTTCAGTTGTAAAAACTGCAACGAATAAAATTGTTGCTAAGGGAAAAGTTGAAAAGTTAAAAAATGTAAATGTTAATGAAAATGATAGATTTGTTACCGGAATTTCTGAACTCAATCGTGTATTAGGTGGAGGAATTGTTCGTGATAGTGTAAATATTTTAACTGCAAGGCCGGGTTGTGGTAAGAGTACATTGCTTTTACAACTTGCACTTGACTTTGCAAGTAAAAATATAAAAACTATCTACATTTCTGCAGAGGAAAGTTCATCTCAGATAAAATCCAGAGCAAATAGAATTATAAAAGAAATTTCTGAAAATATTTGGATACAATCAACACAAAGTATGGACGAGGCTTTAAGTTCCATTGAAGAGGTTGACGCAGAAATTGTAATTTTAGACAGTATTCAAACTGTAATGTTAAGTTCAATTTCATCAAGAGCCGGTTCTCCAACGCAAACCGTTGAATGTATAAACGAATTGGTTAGGGTTGCAAAAAATGATAAAAAACCTAGAGCAATTTTCATTGTTTGCCATATGACAAAGCAAGATGAAATGGCAGGGCTTAGAACTCTTGAGCATATGGTAGATTCCGTTTTGCTTTTAGAGGGAGAATCAGATGAGAGTTTAAGAACATTAACAAGTACAAAAAATAGATTTGGAAGAACCGGAGAAATCGGACTTTTTAAAATGGAAGAGTACGGACTTTTAGAAATAAAAAATCCGTCAGAGTTTTTTGTAACACAAAGAGAAAAGGACGTTTGTGGAAGTGTGTTGTCGGTTGTAAAAGAGGGAAGTAGAATGTTGGTCGTTGAGGTTGAAAGTCTGGTTTCACAATCTTTTACTAATTATCCTGCAAGAATTGGAGATAGTTTAAAGAAAGACCAGTTAAATACATTGCTTTCAATCTTAGAAGAAAGAGCCGGTTTTAATTTGTATAATAAAAATGTAATCTTAAAGACGACAGGAGGACTAAAAATTTCAGAGCAGTCTGTAAATTTAGCTGTAATAATTTCAGTTGCCTCATCAGTTTTAAATAAAGCAGTTCCAAGAGATAATGTTTTTATCGCAGAAGTTGGACTTACAGGAGAGCTTAAAAAAGTTCCAAACTTAAATGAAAGACTTGTTGAGCTTGATAGAATGGGTTACAAGAAAGCCTATATTTCAAATGAAACGGTGGATATAAAAAATTTAAAAACATTAAAAATAGAAAAGTCAAAGACTTTAAAAGAAGTAATACAAAAAGTTTTTTAGAAAAGAAAATATTAAGCTAATCCTTGCATTTCATTATTTCTTCGCAACGGTTTGAAATCTAAGAAACCAGTTATTCCACAAGAATATTAAAAGCTGATGAATCGTCATCAGCTTTTTAAATATTTGTATTAACATATTCATTTATTTTTGAAATTCTAATTTCGTCTATAAAAATATTTTTTTCTTTTAATTTTGTTAAAATTTCTTCATTCATGGAATGAAATATTGCAAATTCTACATTTTTTACAACAATTTCAAAAAGTGAGTTGTTAAGTCTTTTTGAGTGCATATCTATAAAATAACTTTCTGTAAAATTTTCGTCTAAAAAATCCATCATTTTTAGAAGATGTTTGTCTTTTTCGGCATAGTAGTTATTTGATTTTTGGATATTTTCAGTATATTTTTTTAATTTTTTTTTATTGTTCGAGTACAATGTAGATTTTTGTTTAAAAAATTTTGCCAGAATATTGTAATATTGGTAATTATACATTCCTTCTTCTAGCGAGGATATATTTAAAAGTGGTTTCATATTTAGATTTTGTACTAATTCATAATTTTTTTCTAAAAAAGTAATTTTATCTATTTTTTTATCCGAAAGTTCTTGTATTAATTCATTTCTTTTTTTGAAAAAAATTTCAAGTTGTCTTTTTGGTATATTCATATTCACACAAAAAAAGCATCATTACGATGCTTTTTAAATTTAGTCTAATTTTAGCTCTATACAATTTGCTTTAGCATGATCGCAAAGTTCTTCTTTTGGAATATCAATTCCCATAAAAACTTCAAGATTGTGCTTTTCACAAAATGCCTCTACGTCATTTTTAAATTTACAAAGCATATCGCAATCCATTTTGATTATTGAATAAATTCCATCGATGTAAATTTTTTCTACATCATAATCTCTTGAAACAATGCCGAATAAGAATCCGAAAAGTTTATCAAGACTTTCTATTCCGTATTCTTTAGCGTTTGTCAATCTAACGCTGTGGTCCAAGCTAAAGATATGAGAATCATCCGTATCAATGAAAATTATATTTCCATTTCCCTTTCTCACTTCTTCGTTAGCTTTGTCTATTAACCATTTAGTTTTTCCGGATCCTGATGGACCAAGTACAAAATTTAACATATAAACCACCCCTTAAATTCTTTTTCTTATTATACCACTTTAAAAAAATTAATACAAGTGTTTTTGTATAAAAAAGATTAATAAAAAATATTGAAAAACAAGTATTTTTTATTAATATTATGAAATATTTTTGAAAACGATATTAAACTTAGAGAATATACAAGTTTTTTATAAAGATACCGGCAAAGATATAACTCATTTTATAAAATTTATAAATCTTGATTTTTTTTCAGTTTTGTGATAAAGTACAATTAGATAATTGTATATAATTTTATGAAATGAAAATAAACTTAAGGAGTATCTGATAAGGAGGCTTGTTATGGCTTTTGTTGAATTTAAAAATGTTTATAAAAAATATAATGAGGGGAAAAGTTCGGAAATTGTTGCAAATCGTGATGTTTCATTTGAAATTGAACATGGAGAATTCTGTGTGATTGTTGGACCTTCAGGAGCAGGGAAATCCACGATTTTAAATATTTTAGGTGGAATGGACGATGCGACAAGTGGAGAAATTTTTATAGATGGTAAAGATATTTGCAAGTTTAATAAAAGACAATTAAATGATTATAGAAGATTTGATGTGGGTTTTGTTTTTCAGTTTTACAATTTAATTCCGAATCTAACAGTTCTTGAAAATGTTGAGCTTGCAGGACAAATCGTTAAGGAAAGTTTGAGTCCAACGGGAGTTTTAGAGTCTGTTGAATTATCTCATAGGCTTAAAAACTTTCCAAGTCAATTATCAGGTGGAGAGCAACAAAGGGTTGCGATAGCTAGAGCTTTATGCAAAAATCCAAAATTACTTTTGTGTGATGAGCCTACTGGAGCTTTGGACTATCATACAGGGAAGAAAATTTTAGGTCTTTTACACCAAAGATGTAAAAGTACGAATACAACGGTAATTTTAATTACTCATAACAAGGCGATAGCACCGATGGCTGATAGAGTTATCGAAGTTAATGATAGTACGGTTAAAAATGTTATATTAAATAAAAATCCTAAGGATATAAAAGAAATCGAGTGGTAATATGAAAAAATCATTGTTTAAAAATTTTTACAGAACAATTTTTAGGTCATTTCCAAAGTTTTTATCAATTATGTTTATGATTGGACTGGGAGTTATGGTTTTTGTTGGGCTTAAGATAACTCCATATATAATGAGAAGAAGTGTTGATAAGAGTATAAATGACGGAAATTTATATGATTTTAAAATTTCTTCAAGTTTTGGTTTGTTAAGAGAAGATGAAAATATAATTTCAGGTTTGAAAAATTTAAAAACTCTTGAATATGGATACAGTATCGACCTTAAAGATGAAGATAGAAAAGTTGACTTCGTCATTGAAAATAAATCTGAAAAAATCAGTACCGTTAAAATAATTTCAGGAAAAGATATTTCGAATGAAACGGATATTTTATTGGACGAAAGGCTACAATCCACTTACAAAATTGGAGATGAAATAAATTTTAAAAATGTTGAAAAGTTTGGTATTTTTAAAGATGAAGTAAAAAAATTAAAACATAATAAATTTAAAGTTGTAGGCTTTGTTAAAAGTCCGGAAGTTCTAACTTCATTGTTAAGAGGAACTACTGAAAATGGATATTTAGGTATAATTTCTAAAAAAACTTTTGACTTTAGTCATTTTTCGTATGCCAAAATTATTTTTTCAGATTTGAATGATTTAAACAAAAATACAAAAAAATTTGATAAAATGAAGAACACTAAGAGGCTCGAATTACAAGAAAGTTTTAAAAACAGACCTCTTGAAGTTTATGAGCTGATTTATTCTCAAAAGAGGGAAACTTTGGATAAGAGCAAGGAAGAAGTTTCAAAAAATAAGATTGACATTGAAGAAAATGAGAAAAAATTAAAACAAAATTTTGAAAAATTACAAAATGGACAAAATGATATAAGACGTGCTTTTGCAGATTTGAATTACCAAAAAAATCAATTTGTTCTGCAAATAGATGAAAATAGGAAAAAAATATTGGATTCTATTAATGACTTATATAAAAAGGAAAGTACTATTAAAGAAAAAAAGGCAGAATTACTTGAAAAAAATAATTCTTTGATAAAAAGTAAAAATGACTTGGAAATGCAAAAAGATGAAATACTTTCAAAGATAATTTCTCTAAAAGAGAATTTACGATTACTTGAAGAAAATTTCAAGTCAAAATTCATTGGAGAAAAAGAATATAAAACAAAAAAAGAGGCAATAGAAAAGAATTTATCTTTACTTAATGAAAATTTTTCTAAACTTCAAAAAGGTTTAGAGGAAGTTGAAAAAAATTTGGGAAATCTATCTTCAGGACTAAAAGAGCTGGAAGAAAATGCTAAAAAAATATCTTCTGGAATTTCTGATTTAGAAAAAGCAAAAAAAGATTTACAAGAAAAATCTGAAGAGGGTTTAAAAAAATTTGATGAATACTATTTACAATTAGTTCAGAAAAAAGAAGAAATACAAAAGAATAATTTAAAATTAAAAGAGGGCAAAGAAAAAATTGAAGATGCAAAAGATAAAATATCAGATGCAGACTCAAAAATTTCTGACGGAGATGAAATTTTATCCAAACTCATAGAGCCTACCTATAATATTGAGGACGGTTTTAGTAGCTCAGGAACTTCAAATGTATATTTTGCAAGTAATGGAATCTATGGCGTTTCAAATGTTTTTTCTCTATTCTTTTATTTCATTGCACTTTTAGTTTCACTTACTACAATGACCAGAATGGTTGACGAAAATAGGGTACAGATAGGAACTTTAAAGGCTTTGGGTTATAGTAATGTGGATATTGCAAAACAATATTTTTACTATGGACTTTTGGCAAGTGTAATCGGTGGAGGGATAGGTTCAGTTTTAGGATTTAAAATAATTTCTCCGCTTGTTTACGGAGCATATCTAAAAGCCTTTATATTTCCAAAAGTATTTGACAGCTATTATTTAGATATTGTATTTTTGGGAATTTTAATCGCAGTATTTTGTACGGCTTTTGTTTCTTATATAACTTGTATAAAAACTTTGAAAGAAAAAATTTCATCTCTTATGAGAGCAAAGGCTCCAAAGAGTGGGAATACTGTTTTTCTTGAAAGAGTGCCTTATATATGGAAAGAACTTTCTTTCTTGCAAAAGGCAACTTTGAGAAATGTTTTTAGATATAAACTCAGATTGTCAATGACAATTATAGGAGTAATGGGTTGTATGGGACTTTTGGTGCTAGGCTTTGGAATCAAAGATAGCTTGGACGGAGTTTCCGATTTGCAATATGAAAAATATACGAAGTATCATAGTTCTGTTGTTTATAATCCAATGGCACTTTCAAAAGATTTGGATAAATTTAACGAGAATATAAAGTCAAACAAAGATATAAAAGAAAGTTTAGATGTCTCAATGGGTGTTGTAAATATAAAATCCGATAAAAAATTTGATGAAAAGATAGGAGTTTTTACAACAGATAATTTGACAGAGTTTTCAAAATTCTTTGGACTGTATAATGGAAATGAAAAAATTGAAAAGTTAGATGACGGAATTTATATAAATAAAAAATTGTCCGAAAAATTTTCTCTTGTCGTTGGAGATGAAATCTCGTTTATAAGTAATAATAAGGAATATAAAGGAGTAGTTGCAGGAGTTTTTGAAAATCACGTTGGTAATTTCTTTGTGATGAATGAAAATACTTATGAAAAAACTTTTTTCAAAAAACCTATAAAAAATACTAAATTGTTGATATTGAATGATGGAAGTAAAGAAAATATCGAAAAAGTTATCAATGAAGTTGAAAAGGATTCTGTCGTTATAAAAGCTACTGATATAAATGTATTAAAGAAAATAATTGACGATGCCTCATACAGTGTAAACTCAATCATCTTAGTAATTGTAATCTGTTCAGGATTTTTGTCAATAGTTGTATTGTATAACCTTAGCAATATAAATATTTCTGAAAGGAAAAGAGAAATTGCAACACTAAAAGTTTTAGGATTCTATCCGATAGAAATCGACAAATACATTTACAAAGAAACTTTAATACTAACTGTAATAGGAATTTTTATAGGAATATTTGTTGGACATAGCTTGCATATAAATATAATGGAGCAACTTGCAATGGACTCAATCAGATTTTTCAACAAAGTGAAACTTGTAAGCTACATTTACGCAAGTGGCGTAACATTGTTATTTACATTTGTTGTATATTTTATAGTAAAAATAATCTTAAAGAAAGTTCCGATGATAGAATCATTAAAAGATGTGGAATAGAAATAATCTGGAGTGATATTTTTGGAAGATATTTTAAATATAGAAACAAAAAGGTGTAGGATAAGACAATTTAAACAACCAGATGTTGATGACCTATATTTGATATTAAGTAACCCTAAAGTGATGGAATACATTGAAGAACCTTTCACTTTAGAAAACACAAAAGACTTTTTAAATAAAAACGCCCTGTCTTATCCCCCACGAGTATTTGCTTTGGAATACAAAGAAAATAAAAAATTAATTGGACATGTTATTTTTCACGAATACGATAAAGAAAGCTATGAAATAGGATTTATCCTAAGTCAATACTACTGGGGGCAGGACATAGCGGACGAAGTAACAAAATCATTCGTTTATTATGCAAAAAATAAAAATATCCATTCACTCATTATCGAATGTGATAAAAGACAATTAGCAACGCAAAAAATCGCAACAAATAACAATTTTAAGCTAATAAGTAGTGAAAAATTATTGGTTTATGAATTAATTTTATAAAATTGTAATAAAAAATATAATGACAAAATAAAAATATTAAAAATAAAGAGAGGGAGAGAAAATGTCGAATTTTTCAAAAGAAAATAATGAGACAGCACAGAGATCAGAGCTTCATAGAAAGATATGGGCAATTGCTGATGATGTTCGTGGAGCCGTAGATGGATGGGATTTTAAACAATATATATTGGGGATTTTATTCTACAGATTTATTTCTGAAAACTTAAGAGATTATTTTGATGAAAATGAACATTTAGCAGGGGACCCTGATTTTAAGTATGCAAAAATTTCAGATGATGAAGCAAAAAGAGATTTTAAAAGTGGAACAATAGAAGAAAAGGGGTTTTTTATTTTGCCTAGTCAACTTTTTGAAAATGTAGTAGCAAGTGCAAAAGATAATGAAAACTTAAACACAGAACTTGCTAATATTTTTTCTGACATTGAAAAAAGTGCTATCGGATCTGAATCTGAGGACGATATCAAAGGCCTTTTTGATGATATTGACACAACAAGCAATAGACTTGGCGGAACAGTAGCAGAAAAAAATAAGAGATTAAGAGATATCTTAACAGGAATAGCTCAAATTAATTTTGAAAATTTTAAAGATAATCATATTGATGCCTTTGGTGATGCTTATGAATATTTAATTTCTAACTATGCAAGTAATGCCGGAAAATCCGGTGGTGAATTTTTTACTCCACAAACCGTATCAAAACTTTTGGCTAGAATTGTAATGGACGGAAAAGAAAAGATAAACAAAGTGTATGACCCAACTTGTGGGTTTCGTGTCATAATAATGACACAGGCAAATAGTCAAGTAAGTACAAGGGTTTTAGAGCTTCTACCAAAGTTTAAAATCAAAAAAATGAATCGTTGATGTGCTGTTTAGAGCAGTTATTACGAAAATAAATGTTGTAACCAGTACATCAGCATAAAGGAGGAACTCACATGTCTAAGGCAAAAAAAGACACGATTGAAGCAAAAGGTTTTGCTATTCAAATTTATACTGAAGACTTTAAAAACGACTATATAAGTCTAACGGATATTGCTAGATATAAAAGTGATGAACCATTTATAGTTATTAATAACTGGTTGAGAAGCAAAGATAATATTCAATTTTTAGGTTTATGGGAATCAATGCATAATCCTGATTTTAAACCTATCGAATTCGATAGGTTTAGAAATGAAGCAGGTAGTAATGCATTCACACTATCACCACAAAAATGGATTGAAAAGACAAATGCGATAGGCATTGTTTCTAAGTCAGGACGATATGGAGGCACATTTGCTCATAGTGATATAGCAATGGAATTTGCTTCATGGATTTCACCAGAATTTAAGCTTTACATTATTCAAGATTATAAGAGACTTAAATCAGATGAAAATTCAAGATTGTCACTGAGATGGAATCTGAATAGAGAAATTTCCAAGATTAACTATAAAATTCATACGGATGCAATCAAAGAGTATCTCTTAAAGGATCTTACCAACGAACAGCTATCCTATAAGTACGCAAGTGAAGCAGATATGCTAAATGTTGCTTTATTTAATAAAAGAGCTAAACAGTGGCGTGAAGAAAATCCTGACTTAAAGGGTAACATGAGAGACTATGCAAGTCTAAATGAGTTGCTGGTGCTTGCGAATATGGAAAGCTATAATGCAGTTCTTATCGGTAAAGGTATGGATCAAAAAGAAAGAATGATAGAACTTAGAAAGCTTGCCAGAACTCAGCTGATGTCAATTGAAAAGTTGAACAATACAGGAATTAAGAGCTTAGAAGATAAGTCAAAGAAATAGAGAGGTCTGTTATGAGATGGGCATTGAAAATTATCTTATTTCCAATAATATTGCTCTTGTCGATACTAATTGCTTTTCTAAAATTTATTATAAAAGTTAGTGGAATGATTTTAGGTATAATATCTTTCCTAGTATTTATTGGAGCAGTAGCTTGCTTCATACAAAAAGATATGGCAACAGGAATGGTAGCATTACTACTGGCATTCTTAATCAGTCCTTATGGACTACCTAAAATTGCACTGTGGATTACAGCATACCTTGAAGTAGCGAAAGATACATTAAAGGAAATATAAGAGATCTAAGACGATGGAATATAAATCTATCGTCTTTTTATATGCCTAAATTTAAGAGAAAGGAGGCGATGATATGAGTATGTATTTATTTGATGAACAACCTATACTGGCTAATAAAGCATTAGCCAGAGAATTAGGCTTAAATGAAGCTCTTGTGCTTCAACAAATAAACTACTGGATTGAGATAAATAAGAAGTCTGGTAAAAATTATCATGACGGCAAGTATTGGACATATAACTCAATACGAGCATGGCAAGAAAAAGATTTCGATTATTTAAGTGTTGATACAGTAAAGAGAACTTTTTCTAAGCTTGAAAAAGCGGGATATCTTTTAGTTGGGAACTATAATAAAGATTCTAGAGACAAAACAAAGTGGTACACAATAAATGACAAGAAATTAGAAGAACTTTATCTCGAATTAAATCAAAGAAAACAAGAGAAAGAAAGAGAAATAATAGAACAAGTAAGTAAAAGAGATATGCCTAATGCATTAGGGCAAAATGCACCAATGGAAGAGGGCAAAATCAACCAATGCAATGAGGCATTTAGCACCGATGCATTTGATGAAAATCTACCAGTGCATTATGGCAACTTGCATGAACCATTACCAGAGATTACTACAAATAATTCATCAAAGATTACTTCATATATTTCTACAGAGAATTCCTCCCACCAACCCATCTATGAAAAAGACACATTTTATTCAAGGGACGGAATGGAGGAAGGATGTAAAGAAATAAAATCATATAAATCTTGTTTAGAAGAATTAAGAGAAAGTACAGGATATAATGAACACATGAAGCTGGGTAATAAGATTACTGCTAAAACCTTTGATGAAATAATTAAAGTTTTAGCTGATGTTATGGTGTTAAATGCAGAAGATACAGTAACAATAAATCAAACGAAATTACCAGCATATGTTGTTCAAGAGAGATTTAGAGAATTAGATTCTTCGCATATGGAGTATCTTGTAAATGCTTTATCAGAGAACGAATCAAAAATAAGAAATGTAAGAGCATTTATTTTAACGGCAGCATATAATGCACCAAGCAATATGGATGCCTATTATACAGCACTTGTTAGTTATGATATGAGGGAAGGAGGTTACTGATGATAAATGAAGAAATTTCTAATAGAGTAGTTAATATTGAAGTTAATGTCTTAAAGGCAACTTACCAAGAAATCTTAAGCCAGGTAAAGAAGTTACAACAGAGAACAAAACAACATGGTGGCTTAGATAAACTTATCAAGGCTGAGGGAAATGAAGTTAAACTCAAAGATATGGTTAAAAAAGGTCAGCTTGAAGAAATCAATGTTAAAGATGGTGAATTAAAAGAGCTAAAAAAAGAATTGAATAAACATGGTGTTAAATTCTCAGTGATGAAAGATAATGAAACAGGGACACATTCAGTATTCTTCCAAGCAAAAGATACAAAAGTTATGAATAAAGCTTTTCAAAATGTGCTTTCAAATATTGAGAAGAAAGAGAAAAATAAGGAGTCAATTCATAAAAACATAGAGAAATTTAAGGAGATGGCTAAGAATACTATTTCTAAAGACAAAGTCAAGAATAAACAAAAGGAGCAGAGCCTATGATAGATAAGATACTAAAGGACATCAAAGGCTTATTTAAAGTGCAAGATAAGGCAAAGTTTCTAAAGCAGAACATTCCCTATCTTGCATTTTTCTATGTAGGCAATATCTTTTCTCATCATATAAGAGCATATACTGGTGGAGATGTGATAGACAAAATTTTTCAAGGAATATTAGAGCTTAACACCATGAGCTTTATTCCAAGTATTCATCCAACGGATATTTTAATGGGCGTGGGAGTGGCAGCTTTAATTAAGTTTATTGTCTATACCAAAGGTAAAAACGCAAAAAAGTTCAGACAGGGGAAAGAGTATGGTTCAGCAAGATGGGTTGCATAATATTAACTGAACAGGAGTGATATATAGACACGAGAAAAGGAGGA
>NZ_JACVDA010000026.1 GCF_016552165.1 Parvimonas parva
TGTTCAATTACTATTATACCTCTTTGAGATGTTTTTTTCTATTCTTACTGGCTAACTTAATTTTACAATATGGGAAACTAATATCTATTTTTTCTTTTTCAACTTTGTTATCTACTTTACCTTTACCACAAGAAGTTAAAACCATTGCTGATAAAATTAAAATAGATAAAATTCTTTTATTTCTCATATTAGCTCCTTAAATAAGAATTAGTTTTATTTTTGTTTATAATATTAACATTTTTTTGTTAATAAAAATATTTACAAAAGTAAAAAAATATGCTAATATTATTTTAGAGGAGGTAGTATTTATGATAATTACAACTACAAATAATGTTGACGGATATGAAATTGTTGAGTATAAGGGAGTTATCTTTGGAGAGGTAATTACAGGTGTTAATTTTATAAAAGACTTTAGTGCAGGTCTTAGAGATTTCTTTGGTGGACGTTCATCTTCTTATGAAGAAGAATTAATGGGAGCAAGAGATGAAAGTTTAAAAGAAATTATGCAAAGAGCAAATGAAGTAGGAGCAAATGCTATTGTCGGTCTTAAAATGGACTATGAAATGCTTGGAGCGTCAAACAGTATGATGATGGTTACTTGTTCAGGTACTGCTGTTAGAATTGAAAAAAGATAATTTTTAGGTGTTTCATTTTTGGAACACTTTTTTGATAGGAATTTATTTTTGAAATTTGATGTATTATACTTGAAATAATTTTAAAAGTTTAGTATAATATAGTCAATAAAGGGGAGTAGCTAATTTTGTTTAGTCGTCAATACGGTTTATCCCGGCTAAGCACCTAACTATTTCAATAGGAAGCAAGACCTTTGTTTAATTTTATTAAACAAGGTTTTTTTTATGCAAAAAAACCTTAAAGGAGGAAAAATTATGTTTTGGTACAATAAGAGTACAGATGAATGTATCAACGAACTTGGAAGTGATTTAAAAAATGGTCTTTCAAGTGAAAAAGCAAGTGAGCTTTTAGAAAAAAACGGAAGAAATGAATTGAAACAAAAAAATAAAAAATCACTTCTTTCAAAAATAATCGACCAATTTAAAGACCCAATGATTTTAATTTTGATTGGTGCTTGTATTATGTCAGCTGTGGTTGGTGAAATAACAGATGCTTTTATAATCATTGCGATAGTAGTTGTAAATGCAATTCTTTCACTTAATCAAGAAGGAAAGGCTGAAAAGGCGATTGAGGCTTTACAAAAAATGGCAAGTCCTATGGCTAAGGTTTATAGAGATGGAAAGTTACTTCATATTCCTTCTCCGGAAATTGTTGTTGGTGATATTGTTGAACTTGAAACAGGAGATATTATTCCTGCCGATTTAAGACTTATCGAAAGTGTAAACTTAAAAATTGATGAGGCGTCTTTAACTGGAGAATCCGTACCGGTTGAAAAATTTGCCCAAAAAGTTTATGAGGGAGAAATGGAAATAGGCGATAGAGAAAATATGGCTTATTCATCAACTATCGTGTCTTATGGTAGAGGACTTGGAATAGTTATTTCTACCGGAGAAAATACAGAAATCGGTAAAATTGCTACAACTCTTGATTCTTTTGAAGATGAAGATACTCCACTTCAAAGAAAGCTTGCAGGACTTTCAAAGTCTTTAGGGCTTATAACAATAGGAGTTTGTATTGTTGTTTTCCTTGTAGGACTTTTATATAAACAACCATTTTTACTTATGCTTTTAACTGCAATTTCTCTTGCGGTTGCAGCTGTTCCGGAAGGTTTACCTGCGATTGTTACAATAGTATTATCACTTGGTATGACTAGAATGGTTAAGAAAAATGCAATAGTAAAAAAACTTTTAGCAGTTGAAACTCTAGGAACTACAACAGTAATTTGTTCAGATAAAACGGGAACACTTACTCAAAATGAAATGACTGTAAAAAAAGTTTTTGTAAATAATTCTGTTTATGATGTAGAAGGAACAGGTTATGAGCCTGTTGGAGATATACTTTTAAATGGAGAAAAGACTAATGCAAAAGAAAATGAAGATTTTATTTCAATTTCTAAGATTGCAACTTTAGTAAATGATGCAAAGCTTATTAATGAAGAAAATCTTTATAAAATTGTAGGCGATCCTACTGAAGGAGCATTATTAACTCTTTCTGAAAAAGTAAATATTTCTAAAGAAGAATTAAATATTGCACATAGGAGAATTGCAGAGATACCTTTTGATTCTACAAGAAAAATGATGACAACTTTTAATGAAAATATTTTTGGAGCAAATGTTGTTTCTGCTACAAAAGGCGCACCTGATATTGTAATAGATAATTGTAAGTATATTTTAATAAATGGAAAAGAAGAAGAATTTACTTCTGAATTAAAAGAAAAAGTTCTTTTACAAAATATTGAATTTGCCAGACAAGCACTTCGTGTTTTAGCTTTTGCTTATAGAAAATTTGATTCATTACCTGAAGAACAAACAACTGAAAATATTGAAAGAGATATGGTTTTTGTTGGACTTATGGGAATGATTGACCCTGCAAGACCTGAAGCTAAAGAAGCCATTAAAGAATGTAAAAAAGCCGGTATCATTCCAATAATGATAACGGGAGATTATCTTGAAACAGCTGTTGCAATCGCAAAAGATTTAGGAATTTTAGATGAAAACTCAAAGGCCATTATGGGTCGTGAGTTAAATAAAATGACTGAAGAAGAAGTTTGTGAAGTAGTTAAGACTACAAGAGTTTTTGCTCGTGTAAGTCCTGAAAATAAGGTACAAATAGTTAGTGCTTTAAAGAAAAATGGACATATTGCTGCGATGACAGGTGATGGAGTAAATGATGCACCTGCTATCAAGAGAGCTGATATAGGGGTTTCAATGGGAATTACCGGAACAGATGTTGCAAAAAATACTTCAGATGTAATTTTGACTGACGATAATTTTGCTACAATAGTTTCAGCAGTACACGAAGGACGTATAATTTATTCAAATATTAAGAAATTTGTTTCTTTCCTATTATCTTGTAATGTTGGGGAAATTTTGATAGTTTTAGTTTCAATTCTATTGAATATTCCGGTACCATTTATACCTATTCAATTACTTTGGTTAAATTTAGTTACAGACAGTTTCCCTGCTCTTGCACTTGGAGTTGAAAAGGGTGATGAGGATATTATGGAAGTTCCACCTAGAAATCCAAATGAACCGATTTTGGATAAAGATATGATTTACAGTATAATTTCTCAAGCTTTAGCAATTACAGTTGCTACACTTGGAGCATATTTCTATGGAATGCATCATTATCCAAATCATATTGAAGGAGCAAGAACTGTTGCATTCTTTACACTTATAACATCAGAACTTTTAAGAAGTTATTCAGTTAGAAGTAGTAGATTTACATTATTCCATATTGGAATATTTTCAAATAAAACATTGGTATATGGAACTGCTTTATCCTTTGTTATGATGCTTGTAGTTGTTTATGTACCATTCTTACAACCATATTTCGATACTGTTTCATTAGGAATAAAAGAATTAGCGGTTGCAATTCCACTTGCATTTGTTCCTTTTGTAGTTGCAGAAATTTCAAAAGTTATAAGAAAAAAATAATATAAAAAATATTATTAGAAATTTAAACTGACCTTTGTTTGGAGGTCAGTTTTTATGTCTTATCAAAATTAAGAAACGTTTTAATTGATTTTTTATATTAAAAAAATTTATAGATAAGACAAATTTTGCTTTAATTATACTTTGTTAGTAAACAGTAGTTCACTAAATATGTAAAAAATATTCATTTTGCTATAAAAAAATAAATTGAAAAATTTTAAAAAATTGTGTTTTATATTTTATCCATAAGGGTATCTTATATTATAAGTGTATAGTTTGGTTTATATGCAGGTAAATTTCTTTTTTTAATAAAAGACATTGACAAATTGTTAAATAAGTTATATACTTAATGATGGGAATAACGATTCCCTTATAAAATTTTTTTTGTAAATAAAAAAGGAGGATTTTTTTATGAAGACAGATGTGCAAATTGCTCAAGAAGCAAAAATGAAACCTATCAGAGAAGTTGCTGATTACTTAGGATTCCCAGAAGAAGCCATAGAGCTTTACGGAAATTACAAAGCTAAGCTAAATATACACGAATTAAAAGATTATAATGATAGACCAAATGGTAAATTAATTTTAGTTACTGCCATTACTCCAACTCCTGCAGGAGAAGGAAAAACTACAACTGTTGTAGGGCTTGGCGATGGATTAAATAAAATAGGAAAAAGAACTGCTCTTGCACTTAGAGAACCTTCTTTAGGACCGGTTTTTGGAGTTAAAGGTGGAGCTGCTGGTGGTGGATATGCTCAAGTAGTTCCTATGGAAGATATAAATTTACATTTTACAGGAGATTTTAATGCTATTGGAGCAGCAAATAACTTACTTGCTGCAATGTTAGATAACCATATCAATCATGGAAATGAATTAGATATTGATGCTAGAACTATTACTTTAAAGAGAGTTGTAGATATGAACGATAGACAACTTCGTTTCATAGTTGACGGTTTAAATGGGAAAGTTAATGGTATTCCAAGAGAAGACGGATTTGAAATAGTAGTAGCATCAGAAGTAATGGCTATTTTATGCTTATCAAATGATTTAAAAGATTTAAAAGAAAAACTTGGAAAGATTATAGTTGCTTATAATAGAAAAGGCGAACCTGTAACTGCAAAAGATTTGAAAGCACAAGGTGCAATGGCTGCTTTATTAAAAGATGCTATTAAACCAAATCTTGTTCAAACATTAGAACATACTCCAGCTTTCATTCATGGTGGACCATTTGCAAATATAGCTCATGGATGTAATAGTATTATAGCTACAAAATTAGCTTTAAAATATGCTGATTATGTTGTAACTGAAGCAGGTTTCGGTGCTGACTTAGGTGCTGAAAAGTTCTTAGATATTAAATGTAGATTTGCAGATTTAAATCCTAATGCTGTTGTAGTTGTTGCTACTGTAAGAGCATTAAAAATGCATGGTGGACTTGCTAAAACTGAACTTGGAAATGAAGACCTTGTTGCATTAGAAAAAGGACTTCCAAACTTGTTAAAGCATGTTGAAAATATGCAAAACTTATTTGGTATTCCATGTGTTGTTGCAATTAATAAATTCCCACTAGATACTGACGCTGAAATTAAGTTAATCGAAACTAAATGTAAAGAATTAGGTGTTAATGTTGTTCTTTCTGACGTTTGGGCTAAAGGTGGCGAAGGTGCAGTTGACCTTGCAAATGAAGTTGTTAAACTTGCTGAAAATGACAAACCAATTAATCAAATTTACGATATTGAAGATTCATTAGAAGAAAAATTAAATAAAATTGTTCAAAAAGTTTATGGTGGTTCTGGTGTAACTTTCTCTCCTGGAGTTAAAAAGAAAATTAGAACTATCGAAGAATTAGGCTTTAAAAATGTTCCTATTTGTATGGCTAAAACACAATATTCATTCTCTGACGACAAGAATAAAGTTGGAAGACCTGAAGGTTTTAAAGTAAATATTAAAGACATAAAGATTGCTGCGGGAGCAGGTTTTGCTGTTGCTTACAGTGGCGATATTATGACTATGCCAGGACTTCCAAAAGTTCCAGCTGCAAATAATATTGATATTACAGATGATGGAAAGATAGTTGGTTTATTCTAGTTAATAGGAGGAATTTATGGAACAAAAAATGTGTGATAAAACCATAAATTTATTTATTCAAGAATTATCAGATAAACAACCTGTACCAGGGGGTGGAGGCGCCTCTGCCCTTGTTGGTGCTTTAGGTGTTGCACTTTTAAATATGGACGCAATTTATACAACTGGTAATGAAAAGTTTAAAGATGTTGAAGAAGAAATAAAAGAACAAATTAAAAAATACAATGAATTAATTATTTCATTAAAAGAGTTAGTTCAAGGCGATGCTGATGCTTTTTATCCACTTTCTCAATGCTATAAAATGCCAAGAAATACTGATGAAGAAAAGAGATTAAAGAGAGAGGCTCTGGAAGAAAATCTTTATAAGGCTGCTATGATTCCATTACAAATAATGGAAAAATCTTATGAGGCTATTCTTTTGATTGACAGATTAACTGAGATAGGTAATAAAAATTTAATTGGTGATGTTGCAACAGGCGCCGTATTTTTAGAGTCTGCACTTAAGGGTGCAAGTCTTAGTGTTTTCGCAAATACTTGTTCAATGAAAAACGAAGACAATATCAAGATGATAAATGAAAAATCTATGAAATTGTTAAAAGAAGGAACTGAACTTGCTAATAAAGCATTTGAAAAAATCTTTAATGGCTTTTTGAAATAAGGAGATTATTATGACAACAATAATGAAAGGTAAAGAAGTAGCGATAGCTTTAAAAGAAAAAATTAAAGCCGGAGTTGCTGAACTTAAGGAAAAAGGAAAAGTTACTACTTGTGGTTTTATTAGAGTTGGAGACAGAAGTGATTCTATCGGTTATGAAAATGCTGCTATAAAGGTTTTATCTTCTCTAGGTATTGAATGTGTTCAATTTCATTTCCCTGAGGATATTACAGAGGCGAATTTTATAGCCGAACTTGAAAAAATTGGAAATGATGATAGTGTAGATGGATTTTTGCTTTTAAGACCATTACCTGCACATATCGATGATGACTTGGTTGGTATGAAGATTAATCCTAAAAAAGATATTGACGGTGTTAGTCCATATAATATTGGAGAAGTTTTCTATCCTAAGGAAGACAGTTTTATTCCTTGTACTGCTGCAGCAGTTATAAAAATGTTAGAATTCTATGATTTAGATTTAACTGGTAAAAATGCAGTTGTATTGGGACGTAGTAATGTTATCGGTAAACCGGTTGCAATGTTATTATTAGCAAAGAATGCAACAGTTACTGTATGTCATAGTAGAACTCAAAACTTAAAAGAAGTTTGTAAAAATGCAGACATTTTAGTTTCAGCTATCGGTAAGGCTCATTTTGTTACAAAAGAATTTGTAAAAGAAGGGGCAATCGTAGTTGATGTTGGAACAAATTATGATGAAAATGGAAAGGTAACAGGCGATGTTCATTTTGATGAAGTTTCTGAAATTGCAAGTTTTATTAATCCGGTACCGGGTGGTATTGGCTCAATAACAACTTCAGTTTTAGCTGAAAAATGTTTAATCGCTGCTAGAAAAAAGGTAAAATAAATGGATTATGAAACTGCAATGATAAAACTTAGAGGAGAAGTTTGCAGTGGAATTAAATTAGGTTTACAAAATATAAAAACTCTTATGGAAAAATTAGGAAATCCACAAGATAAATTAAAAATTATTCATATTGCAGGAACCAACGGTAAAGGTTCCTGCACTTCTTTTGTAAATTCTGCTTTAGTTTCACAAGGATATAAAGTTGGAATGTTCACTTCTCCATCTATTTATAATTTTGAAGAAAGAATTAGAATTAATAATAAAAATATTCCTGAAGATAAGTTAATAGACTTGATGAATGAGGTTAGAGAAGTCGCAGAAACAATGGAAGTTTTTTCCGCTGATTTTGAGCTTGTAACAGCTATTGCATTTTTGTATTTTTATAGGGAAAAATGCGATTTTGCGATTATGGAAGTAGGATTGGGTGGCAGACTTGATGCTACAAATGTAGCCCAAAACCCTCTAATAACTTTAATAACTTCAATAAGTTTAGACCATCAACAATTTTTAGGAAATACAATTCCTGAGATTGCTCTCGAAAAGGCAGGAATTATAAAAGAAAATGTTCCTCTTGTTTTGTATTCACAAAGTAAAGAAGCTATGGATAGTATAATTGGGGTTGCTAATTCTAAAAATTCTAAAGTTATTCTAAATGATTTAGAAAAAATTGAACTTTTAGAAAACACAAAAAATGGACAAATAATAAATTATAAAGATTTTAAAAATTTAAAAATAAATTTACTTGGTTCGCATCAAATTAATAATGCCACAATTTCACTTGAATTACTTGAACAACTTAGAAAAATGGGATTTGAAATTTCAAACGAAAGCATTTATAATGGTTTTTCAAGCGTAACTTGGCCTTGCAGATTTGAATTAGTTTCAAAAAATCCTGATTTTATTTTAGATGGAGCACATAATATTGACGGAATAGATAAATTCATTTCAAATATGAATTTTTATTATAAAGACAATAAAAAAATTGGAATTTTTGGGGTTTTAGCTGATAAAGATTACAATGAAATGTTAGCTAAAATAGTTCCTTGTTTTGATGTATTCTTAACTGTTAGACCGGATTCTGATAGGGCAATGGAATCTAAAGAATTAAAAGAAAGAATTGAAAAATTAACAGAAAAGAAAGTTTATAGTTTTGAAAATTATCAAGATGCAATAAATAAAGCGATTGAAATTTCTAAAGAAGATGATGTTATATCGGCTTTCGGCTCTTTGTATTTTGTTGGAGAAGTGCGTAATCTTTTGGGAGTTAGTGATTATTAATGGATAAAAAATTTTTAAGAAAAGAAATTCAGGAAAAATTAAAAAAAATATCAATAGAAGATAGAAAAAATTTTGAAGAGATTTTATATAAAAAGTTATTTGAAAATGAAAATTTTAAAAATGCAAGATGTATTGCGCTTACAATTCCTTTTGGGACAGAGATAAATACATATCCAATAATTGAAAAATTATTAGAAGAAGGTAAAATTATTTGTGCTCCTATTTGTGAAAAGGAAACTAGAAAGATGATCTTTTATAAAATAAGTTCTTTAGACGAGTTAGTTGAGGGACATTATGGAATAAAAACTCCACCTGAAATTGAAGAAAATATTATTGAAAAAGAAAATATTGATTTGATTTTAGTTCCGGGTGTTGGCTTTGACAAAGACAACTACAGAATCGGCTTTGGCGGGGGATATTATGATAGATATTTAAAAGACTTTAAAGGACATACAATAGCTTTAGCCTTTAAAGAACAAATCATAGAAAAAGTTCCAACAAATGAATTTGACTTGCCTGTTGAGTTGGTAATTACAAATTAACATGAATTTTAAAACAGTTTTGGTTTCAAAGCTGTTTTTTCTTGCAAAATTTTTTAAAATGTTATATTATATATACTAGGTAAATTTTTGAAAATAGGAGGTATATATGATAAAGCTATTTTCTGATATGGGAGCAGATATTCCAGTAGAAATTGCCAAAAAATATAAAATCCAAATTTTTAACATGATGGTTACAGATGGCGAAAATGAATATACTTTAAATTCTGATATAGACAAATATAAATTATTTGAAAATATGGCTAAAGGTATTGATTATAAAACTTCACAAGTTTCATATAAAGAGTTTTATGATGTTTTTAAATCGGAAATTTTAGATGAAAATGAAATTATTTATATTTCTTTATCTTCTGGACTTTCTGGAACTTTTAATACAGCAAATATGGTAAAAAATGATTTGTTAGATGAATTTCCAAATGCAAAAATTCATATAATAGATAGTTTAGGTGCTAGTTTTGGTTATGGTGCTTTAACTATTAAAGTTGCCAAAATGCTTGAAAATGAAGAAAGTTTAGAAGAGATTTTAAAATATATTGATTTTTATAAAAATCATATAAATTATATTTTTACAGTTGACGATTTGACATATCTTTATAGAGGTGGAAGATTAAATAAGGCTAAATTTATTTTAGGTAATTTATTAAATATTTGTCCTATATTAGATATTTCTAAAGAAACAGGAAAACTTAACTTTTTCGATAAAGTTAGAGGACATAAGGCTTTTAAGAAAAAAGTTGTTGATATAGTTAAGAAAAAATCTGATTGTTTAGATAAGCAGACTATTGTTATTTTACAAGGCGATTGTATGGATAAAGCGAATGAACTAAAAGAGCTTTTAACTAAAGAGTTTAATAATTCAGATATTATTATAACCGGTGTAGATGCTGTTATCGGTTGTCATACAGGTCCTAGTATTTTGGTTATGGTTTATTTAGACGAGTTATATGGAAAATATGATAATTTTGAAATTTAAGGGTTAGAAATAACCCTTTTATTGTGAAGTAATAAGGTTGCTACCAACTTATGCGAAGCATTGTGTAAAGAGTATTTTAATTTTTGGGGAGATGATTAATATTAAACATATTTATGAATTTTTAGTTATTTTAATTTTTTTAGTTTTTGGGACATTGGTAGAAATAATTTTTAAATCTCCTGTTCCGGCGACAATTTTATCGATGTTATTTTTAGTTGTATTATTATATTTTAAAATAATTGAGCTTAAAAAAATTGAAAAAGTTTCAGAGTTTTTGCTTGAAAATATTACATTATTTATGACACCTTTGGTTATTGGTGTTATAGATAAATTTAATTATTTTAACGGGAAATTTTTACAAATATTTTTGATTTTATTTGTAAGTGTAGTCGTATCTATAATTATTACAGCATTTGCAACTTCTTTTTTAGTAAAAATTTTTGTAAAAGGAGGTAGTAAAAATGGAATTAATGATTAATAGTCCACTTTTTGGAATATTTTTAACTGTTATAACTTTTATTATCGGATATGAAATTCAAACTAAATTGGGATTAAAATTTTTAAGTCCAATGGTTACATCTTCAGTTTTAATCATAGCTGTTCTTTTGATTTTTAAAATTCCTTATGTGAATTACAAAGAAGGTGCTGATATTTTAACTTTTTTTGTCGCTCCTGCAACAGTTGTTTTAGCAATTCCACTTTATAAGAACTTAGATATAATCAAAAAATATTTTATTCCAATTTTTCTTGGTTGTTTAATCGGAATAAGTGTTGGAGCAATCACTGGAATTATTTTATGTAATATCTTTGGAATAAATAGAGAAATTTTGCTTTCAATGTTACCTAAGTCAGTTACATCAGCAATAGGATATGAAATTTCTAAAAAAATTGGTGCAATAATTGAAATTTCTATGGTATTTATAGTTATATGTGGAATTATAGGATATAGTGTTGGAGAATTGATTTTTAAGATTTTTAAGATTGATGATAAAATTGCAAGAGGGGTTTCACTTGGTTCTTGTAGTCACGTTTTAGGAACTGCAAAAGCAATGGAACTTGGAGAAGTGGAAGGTTCAATTTCAACAGTTTCAATTTCAATCTCCGGAGTATTAGCAGTTATACTAATACCTTTAATTTTAAATTTTATTTAATGAAAATTAATGAAAAATAACTACCGTTCTTTCGGTAGTTATTTTTTTAAAAATGAAATAAATTCAGTTGAGTTTTTGTTATTTGTAAATAGTTTGTAAATTTTTCTTGCATTTTGTTCCAATTCAAATTTGTTTTTTTGTAATTCTGATAAATTTTGTGAGCTTTTGTGTGTAGTTATTATCTCTAAATTTGATTTATTTTTTATTTCTTTTAATAGTTCCTGTCCGTTTTTATTAAATGCAAGAACACTTATATATTCAGGTTCTTTTGAATATATTTCTTTTATATCGTTAGTTATATTAAGCAGGTAATTGTAAATAAATCTTTTTATTCTAACTTTTTTATATCTTTTACTTTGAATTTTTTCTACTAGTTCCTCTATTGAATTTACGGTAAACATATTTTTCTTTATCAAATTTAAAATTCCATTTTCATAATTTACAATATTTTCAGGGTTTATTTGATTTATTAAAATATTGTATTTCAATATTTCTAAAATATTTTTTTCATTTGGAAGAATATTGTTTTTTACTGAATTTTTTAGTTCTTCAAAAGTATTTTTATCTATAAAATTTTCTATTTTTTCAAAATTATTTTCATAAATTGCTTTTCTGATTGCAGATGCACTTAATTGCTCATTTGAATTATAGTTTTCACTATTATAATTCTCGCCTTTTCTTTTTATAGGGAAAGGAATTATTTTTGAGTTTGAAAGTATTAAATTTTTTACATATTCTATTGAAAGAATATTATTTGAAATAAAAAAGTCATCTTTAATTTCTAAAACATTATACTTTTTATTTATTTCTATACAAGCATTTTTATATGCGACAGCATAACTTTTTCCAAGTTTCATTTCAGAATTTAAAAATTCTTCTATTTCATTTTTATATTTAAGTTGAAATTTTGCAATTTCTAAAATGTCTTCTTTTTTTTCACATTCAAAGCCGAAACATAGATAATCTACAATATTTAATTTGTTTAAAATTGAAATTCCACCTTTTGCAAAATTTTCAGCACTTTGTAGGCTAAAATAAAAAGGAAGTTCTATAACTAAATCTACACCATTTTTTACAGCAAGGCTTGCTCTTGTATATTTATCTAAAATCGCACATTCACCACGTTGAACAAAGTCTCCACTCATAATTGAAATTACAAAAGTGTCTAATTCATTTTTTAAAGTATCTATTTGGTATTTGTGTCCCAGATGAAATGGGTTGTATTCAGAAATTATTCCGGAAACTTTCATAAATTCTCCTTTAATTTTTTATTATGAATTTTATTAAGATTATTATATCATATTTTCACTTTAGATAATCTTTAAATGGTAAATATGATGAAATAAATACACTTTTATACAATAGCCATAAAACTGTACTTATTATATCATATTTTCACTCAAATAACTTTTCAACTTGAATTAATAATTTGATATAATTTTTTAAGCATAAATTTATCAATATTATGTATCTTTGATTATTGACTAAATACAAAAAAAACTATATAATAAACGTACTGTTTTATAATATTTTTTGGAGGTTTTGTTATGGACATTAGAGTGGTTAGTGAAAGCATTTTTGATATTGAATCAGATTGTATTGTTTACTTTGTTGACAATGCTTTTTCAAGCGAAGATACTATGGAATTAGTTTCTAAGGCCGGAGATAGACTACTTGATGTTTTTAGCAAGATAAGTTCGTTTGCAACCGGAGAGTTTAAAATCGTTCCGGCATTTAACCTTAAAACGACTTATGTTATTATTTCTTCAATTCCACAAAGTATTGAAACTGAAGAAGATGAAAAATTTTTGGAAGAAATTTTTTCAAATATTTTATCAGGAATTGAAAAGTATGAATTTAACACAATAGCAGTTGATGTTACAAGGCTTTTAAATAGTTATAGTTCAAAACATAGTGAAGTTTTTAAAAGATTTTTAAGAAATGTAAAAAAAGATATTGTAGTTTTTATGTGTAAATAGATTAGATTTAAATTTATGAAAGGAGGAGAATATGAATACTTTATTAGATAGAGATACTAGACGTGCTTTAGAGTATAGTTTTTTGTATTTAAAAGATTCTGTTGCTTTTGATATTTTTATTTCCTCACTTTCAATAGAACAACGTGGTTTTAATGTAAGATTTAGACAGGCAATTTTTAATAAAATCTCTAAGAGTTTAG
The DNA here is from genome assembly GCF_016552165.1 of Parvimonas parva. Lineage (GTDB taxonomy): Bacteria > Bacillota > Clostridia > Tissierellales > Peptoniphilaceae > Parvimonas > Parvimonas parva. Next base: position 13,307 of record NZ_JACVDA010000026.1, read on the forward strand.
ATGTTTTTTACAAGAATAGAACAGATAGAGAATATATCAAAAGCGCTGTTAAAAAAGTAGTTTATGATGATATTAATCGCTTGGAAATTGTACTTGCCGTTAATTCATATATCTATGGTAAAAAGTCTAATGTTTTTGCAAATGAACTGGAAAATTATTTTTTACTTAATTATCCTGATTTGAAGATTAGTAGAAAACAAAAACTTATAGTTAGAAAGTTGACTTCTAAAGATTATAGATTTAGAAATAGACTTATAAATAATGTTATAGATTATTACAATTTAAATGAAAAGTTTGAAGAAAAAACTAATGATTTTTTCGAAAATGTAATAAAAGACTATATTTTTAATCTTAACAATTATATTGTAAAACAATTAAAGTTGGAATTTCAGGGTAATAGATATTATATTTTACAAAAAGAAAATTTTTTGACAAAAAAAGATTTAGAAGAACTTTATGCACATATAAAAAAGGTATTTATGGAACATTTATGTAAGACTTCAAGGATATTTATATGGTATGGGCTTAATGATAAAGTTACAAGTAGATATAAAAACTAGAGTCAAAAACATGCGTTTTTGACTTTTTTATGATAGGAGAATTTTATGGGTTATACAGCTTTTTTACTTATGATTATAAATATTTTATCTAAAATTTTAGGATTTTTTAGAGAAATATTATTATCGTATTTTTATGGAACAGGTGAGATAGCAACCGCTTTTCAAATTTCATTTTTAATTCCATATACTATTTTAGGATTTGTAATGTCCGGACTTTCTACAAATTTTATACCAACATATACGTCTTTGTATAAATCTAAAGGAAGAGATGAGTCAGATAGATTTACAAGTAATATTTTAAATATAATTTTTATAATAGGGATTATTGCGACTATTTTAGCTTATATTTTTGCCAGACAAATAGTTTTTATATTTGCTATGGGATATTCTGGAGAAATTTTTGAATTATCTGTTAAATTTACAAGAATTACAATACTTGGAATGTTTGCACAACTTTTAAATGCCATTTTAAAAGGATATTTGAATATAAAGGGTAATTTTGTTATACCGGGTTCAACAGGATTTTTATATAATATAGTTATAATTGTATTTTTGATTATAAGTTATAAAATTAATCCGATACTTGCTCCGGTTGGAGTTGCTACTGCTACAATTTTTCAATATGTTCCATATATTCCTGCAATCAGAGGAACAAAATATAGACATAAGTTTGTTCTAAATTTTAAAGACGAAAATGTGAAAAGACTTTTGATTTTAGCCCTTCCAATAATTTTTGGGGTTGCAGTAAATCAGATAAATATGATTATAGACCAAAATTTGGCATCATTTATTTCTGATAAGGGTATTTCTGTTTTAACTTATTCTATAAGACTTTATGAATTTGTATGGGGAATAATGATTGTTTCAATAACAACAGCAATTTATCCGACTTTGAGCAGACTCGCAATAGAATCAACTGTGAAGTTTAAAGTACAAATAACAAAGACAATTTCAACTATTTTATATCTTGTTATTCCTTCAGCTATTGGAATTATGATTTTTTCTACTGAAATAATAACTTTGATATACAAGAGAGGAAAGTTTGATGAAAATGACGTTACATTGGTCTCAGGTGCATTATTTTATTACTCTTTGGGACTTATAGGACTAGGAGTTAGAGATGTTTTATCTTCATCATTCTATTCATTAAAGTTAACAAAGATTCCTTTGATAAATTCAATAGAAATGGTTGTTTTAAATGTTTTTTCATCAGTAATTTTATCAAGGTTTATGGGACTTAACGGTCTTGCATTAGGTTCAACTATTGCGTCTTTCTTTGGAGCGATAAATCTTTATATAAAATTGGAAAAACAAATAGGTAAAATAAAGTGTAGAATTATGTTGAAAAATATATACAAGATGATAATTTCCGTTTTATTTATGGCTATAGGTTCAAAAGTTATTTTTACTGTATTACATTCAAGATTTTCAAACAACTTAAGTTTGCTTGTATCAATAATTTTTGCAGTAATAATTTATGCGACAGTTTCTATCTTGCTTAGAACAAGACAGGCATTAGATATTTTAAGAGCAATAATAAATAAATTAGAAAGTAAAATTGTATAGACTTGACTTTAATTACATTTGTTGATATAATTAGAAAAAATTAAATATATGCGTTGAAGGAAAAAAACTTTAAGGAAATTTTTAGAGAGTTAGCATTTGGTGAAAGCTAATATTTGATTTAAGGTGGGACACTCCGGAGCTTTTATTTTAAAGAGAGATACCAATAATTAGGGTGGTACCGCGGATTATATTCGTCCCTGCAGTTTGCAGGGACTTTTTTTATACAAGGAGGAAAGATATGGCACAAATGGGAAATTTAAGAAGAACACATATGTGTGGAAACTTAAGAAAAGAAGATATTGGAAAAGAAGTAATTTTAATGGGGTGGGTTGCTAAGGAAAGAAACTTAGGCTCATTAATTTTTATGGATTTGAGAGATACAACAGGTATTTCACAAATTGTTGTAAGAGATACACTGGGAGAAGAAATTTTTAATAGTGCAAAGGAAGTTAGATCAGAATTTGTTTTAGCTGTTAAAGGTATTGTTTCTGAAAGAGAAAGCAAAAATCCTAAAATTCCAACAGGGGATATTGAGATTGAAGTTAATGAATTTGTAGTTTTAGATACTGCACAAACTCCTCCAATCTATATTAAAGATGACGACAATGCTTCAGAAAATTTAAGATTAAAATATAGATTTTTAGACTTAAGAAAAGAAAGTTTACAAAATAATTTAAAATTAAGAGCAAAAGTTTGTAAATTAATCAGAGATTTTTATTCAGAAAATAATTTTGTTGAAATAGAAACTCCATACTTAAACAAACCAACACCGGAAGGAGCGAGAGATTATCTTGTACCTTCAAGAGTTAATCCTGGTAACTTCTATGCTCTTCCACAATCACCACAAATTATGAAACAACTTTTAATGATTGCAGGAATGGATAGATATTTCCAAATAGTAAAATGTTTTAGAGATGAGGACTTAAGAGCTAATAGACAACCGGAATTTACTCAAGTTGACCTTGAAATGAGTTTTGTAGATGTTGAAGATGTTATCGATGTAAATGAGAGAATGTTACAAAAATTATTTAAGGAAATTAAAGGAATAGATATTGAATTGCCAATAAAAAGAATGAAATATGATGATGCAATGGAAAAATATGGAAGTGATAAACCTGATTTACGTTTTGGTTTTGAAATTAGAAATATTACAGATTGTGTTAAAGATGTTGAATTTGATTTATTTAAAAATGCTATTTCATCAGGTGGAAGTGTAAGAGCAATTTCAATCGGTAAATATTCAAAAGAATATACTAGAAAGAAAATTGATAAATTAATAGACTCAATAAGAGATTATGGGGCTAAAAATATTTTCTGGATAAAAATTGCAAATGGGGAAGTAACTTCTTCAATTTCAAAATTCTTAAATGAAGAAATTATTGCTAATATTAAAGAGAAAATGAATGCTGAAAATGATGATTTAATTTTAATTATTTCAGATAAAAATGATGTAGTTTTAAATTCATTAGGAGCATTAAGGGGTGTAATTGCAAGAGAAATGAATTTATTAAATCCGAATGAATATAATTTATGTTGGATAGTAGATTTTCCACTTTTTGAATATGATGAAGAAGAACAAAGATATGTTTCAAAACATCATCCATTTACACACCCAAAAGATGAGGACATTCAATATTTAGAAAGCAATCCTGAAAAAGTTTATGCAAAGGCTTATGATATTGTAATAAATGGAGATGAGCTTGGTGGAGGCTCAATTAGAATTAACAATTCTGATTTACAAAACAAAATGTTTAAGGCATTAGGTCTAACAAAAGAAGAAACTGAAGTTAAATTCGGATTCTTACTTGAGGCTTTAAAATATGGAACACCACCACATGGCGGACTTGCATTTGGTCTTGATAGATTGATTATGTTACTTGCGGGTACAAATAATATAAAAGATGTAATAGCATTTCCAAAGACACAATCTGCATCCGACTTGCTTACAGAAGCACCTTGCATAGTTTCAGAGGCACAACTTGAGGAGTTAAATTTAAAAATTGGAAAATAATATTTATACGAGAACAGAACTTTTAATAGGAACAGAATCACTTAATATTTTGAAAAATTCTAAAGTAATTGTATTTGGAATTGGTGGTGTTGGAAGTTTTAGCGTTGAATCACTTTGTCGTTGTGGAATCGGGGAAATTTCACTTGTAGATTTTGACACTATTGATATAACAAATGTGAATAGACAAATTCATGCAATGTTAAATAATGTCGGAAAATATAAAGTTGATGAAATGAAAAAGAGGATAGAACTTATTAATCCCGATATAAAAGTTAATGTTTTTAAGGAAAAGTTAGATAAAGATAATATTGAAAAATTTAATTTAAAATATTATGATTATGTTGTAGATGCAATAGATACAATTACTTCTAAGATTTATCTTGCAAAATATTGTTATGAAAATAATATAAAAATAATCAGCGCAATGGGAGCAGGAAATAAATTAGACCCTACAAGATTTAAAGTAGCTGATATTTATAAAACTTCGGTTTGTCCACTTGCAAGAGTTATGCGAAAAGAGCTTAAAAGTTTGGGAGTAAAAAAATTAAAATGCGTCTATTCAGATGAAATTTCTGTTGGGGAAAAGATTGAATCTAATGAGAGAAGAAAATCATCACCGTCCAGCATAAGTTTTATTCCTTCAACTTTAGGACTTATTATTACATCAGAAGTAGTAAAGGATTTGATATTATGGAACAAGTAGGATATATAACTAAAATTTTGCCTGAGAATAAGTGTAAAGTTTTGGTTTCAAGGATAAGTGGTTGTAAAGGAACTTGTAAAACTTGTAGTGGTTGTCCAACACCGACTATGCATATAGTTATGAAAAAGACATTGGACGTTGCAGTTGGTGATTATGTAAAAATAGGTGTAGATAGTAGTATTGTTTTAAAATATTCTATTTTTCTGTATGGTTTTCCACTTTTAATGTTTATGCTTTCAATAGTTTTAGTTAATGTGATTTTTCCGAATTTAAAAGGAATAGATATAATTGGCTTTTTAGTTGGAGTTGTTACAATGATTTTAGCCTTTTTTGTAGTTAAACTTGTAGATAAAAAATATGCTCATCTATCAACAAAAGCAATGTATATGGAACAAAAAATTTCAAAAAAAGACATATAAATGAAAGGTCGATTCAATGAATCGACCTTTTGCATCTTTTTATTTAATTCTTATAAAATTTTTTGGTTATTATTTAACTCTTGTAAAAACAGTTTCTCCTGCTTCGTCTTTTATTGTAAGTTTATTATCTTTTATTGAGAAAGTAGCTTTTACTTCATCTCCCATAAAGTTAATTGTTAAATTTTCTCCATCTACTTTATATTTCATTTCCATTTGTTCAGCTTCTTTTTTAGCTTCTTCTCCAGCAAGAGCAGCCACTGACTTCATTTTTTCTAAAAGACTTTCATCTCCAACTTTAATATCCATCTTTTCATCTTTAGTGAATACTAATGTTACTTCACCTTTCACACCTAAGAATTTTAATGACTCTGAGTCAGTTAATTCTTTCATTGCACCACTAGCTTTTCCTTCCGGTTTCCATTGTCCAACTATTGAATTACTTGAAGCTTTACAAGCAACTAATGAAAACATTATTAATAGTGGTAATACAAATAACATAATTTTTTTGAATTTTTTCATAATATGCCTCCCTTAAAATAAATTAAATTAGTATGTTCTAATTTGTAACTATAGTATAACATAAAAAAGTTTATATAGTTATACACTTTTGGGTAGTATTTTAATAATTATATATTTTGTGAACAAATTGATTTTTTCTCAAAAAAATGATATTATAACATAAAGATTATTTTAAAAGGAGGATATTATGAAAAAGATAGATAAATTTTTTGTTAAATTATTTATAAGTTGTATTCTTCTTTTTTTATATGGATTTTTAAGAGATTATAAATTTAGTTCACATATTATAGATACTTTTTTTGCCCAATTTTTAAGTTTAATTTTGTTTTTAAATATAATATTGTGGGGATTGAAAATAAATAAAAGAATATTGAATGAAAATATAAAAAAATATACTCTTAACATTTCATATCTATTGCTATTTTGGGTTTTTGTTCGTGTGTTTAAGTTTCAATACAGTAATATTTCTGTGGATACAACAAGATTTCTTAGATATTGTTATTATATTCCAATGATTTTAATTCCTTTACTTTTTTATTTTATTAGCTTGTGTATTGATAAAGATGAAAATTATGTTCCGAAAATTGTTTTTCCAACTGCTTTTTCAGTAATTTTAATTTTTATTGTACTTACAAATAATATACATCAACTTGTATTTAAATTTAATTCCATTAATGATGGAGATGGACAAAAAGTATTTTTTTATTTCATAATTGCATTATGGATTGTCTTTATTACTACTTATTCGCTTTATATATTTTTAAAGAAATCATATTTTAAAAAGAATATTAGATATAATTGGTTACCGTTTTTTGTGATTTTTCTATGTATTATATATAATATTATTTATTCATTAAATGGTAGTAAAAATATTTTTGGAGTAGATTTTACAGTTTTTATGTGCTTTTTTTGTATATTGCTACTTGAAACTTTGGTTTTTGTTGGAGAAATTTCGTCCAATGATAATTATAAAATATTTTTTAAAGATATAAAACTTCCTTTAACAATAGTAGATAACAAAGCAAATGTTAAATATCGTTCAGATATTGCTGAAAATTTTAGTAAAGATATTATTAAAAGCATAAAAAATGAAAAGATAAATTTAGACGAAAACAATTTGCTTTACACCTTTAAAATTTTAGGAGGAAATGTTCTTTGGCAAAAAGACATTTCAGAGATTAATAAATTAAATGACGAAATAGCTGAAAGTTCAAATGAAATAAAAAATTCTTTAAGTTTATTGGAGGAAAAGTATAGAATAAAATTGCATAAACTTAGTTTGGTGCATCAAAGTCAAATCTTTACACTTATTTCAAATAGTATTTCATATAAAATTTCAAAAATAAAAAAATTATTAAATGATATGGAGGGGAAAGATTATTCCGTTCAAGAAAATATTTTAAAAAATATAAATGTAATTGGAACTTTTGTAAAAAGATTTACAAATATGATTTTAATAAATGAAATTGGAGAAAAACTAGCTTCCGGAGAGTTAAAGCTGTCGCTTTTAGAAAGCTCCACTAATCTTGAATTTTTCGACATTTATTGTGTCATTAATATTGAAGATGAAAATAAATTTTATGGAGAGAATGCTCTTTTATTTTATGAGATTTTTGAAAATATTGTTGAAAAACATATTTTTAATATTGATAATATTTTTATTTCATCTAATTGTAAGAAAAAATTTTTTATACAAATTGAATTGAAAGAAGAAAGTTATTTAGAAATTAATTTTGATAGGGTTAAAGAAAAATATGAAAATATAGAATTTGAAATTAACACAGAAACTTTTGGTAAGTTATTATCATATAGTATTTGTGAAAAGGGGGCGAATTCTAATGATTGATAGTATTATGACTACTAATGATTTATTCTTATTTATTAGTTTAATCGCTTTATTGCTTGTTTCGATTATATTTTGTTATGAATTTAAATCAAATTTGAATAAATTTAGAAATATTGCTCTTTTTGTTATATTAATTTTTTTGCTTTTAGAAACTATTATTGCTAAGTATCTTAGTGATGTAGTTTTAAAGAGACTTGAAATGAGTAAATTTTTTATTTTTAAAATTAAAATTTCATATCATATAATTTTCATTTCTATATTAGTCATACTTGCGTTTTTGTTGAAAATGGAAAGAAAAAAAGATACTATTGATAGAAATTCTATAAAAGAGGCTATTGATAATATACCTGTTGGAATTTGTTTTTATGATAAAACTGGAAAATCTTTATTGATTAATAGGGTTATGAATAGAATAATATTTTCTTTTTCAGGAACTTATATTAATAATATAGAATATTTCCTTGCTTTACTTGAAAATAATAAATTAGATGTAAAGAAAATATTTTTTAAAGATTCTATTGCATATAAAATTAAAGGGCAAGTTTTTCTTTTTGATAAAAGTACGATTAATATAAATGGAGTAGAAATTTTTCAAGTTATAGTGCATAACATTACAGATTTGTATGCCAAAACTGAAAAACTGGAAGAGGAAAGGTTAAAAATTCAAAATCAAAAAAAATCTCTTGAAAAATTATTAAAAGATATAGTAAAGATAAATCGTTCTAAAGAAATTTTAATTTCAAAATCCCATATTGTAAAATTAAGTTAGCCAGTAAGAATAGAAAAAAACATCTCAAAGAGGTATAATAGTAATT
>NZ_JACVDA010000027.1 GCF_016552165.1 Parvimonas parva
ATCCTAAAAAAATATTCAATTACAAAACGCCTAGAGAATTATTTTTATGTGGCTAATTTATTCTTGCAATTTAGTATATTTTATTACTTAATATAAAAAAATGAGATGCTAATAAACATCTCATTTAAATATTTTTATTAAATTAAAATTCACATAGACCAACAGTTCTTGGGAAAGGTAATACATCTCTTATATTTTGCATTCCTGTTAAGTACATTAACATTCTTTCAAATCCTAATCCATATCCACCATGTTTAGTTCCACCAAATCTTCTTAAATCTAAATACCAAGAATAATCTTCTATATTCATATTAGAATCTTTCATTTTTTGCTCTAAAATTTCAAGCCTTTCTTCTCTTTGACTTCCTCCGATTAATTCCCCAATTCCTGGGACTAACATATCTGTTGCAGCAACAGTTTTATTATCATCATTAAGTCTCATATAAAATGCTTTTATCTCTTTTGGATAATCAGTTAAGAATACAGGACCTTTTACAACTTTTTCACAGATATATCTTTCATGTTCTGTTTTTAAATCCATTCCCCATTCAACAGGGTATTTGAATTTTTCTTTTGAAGATTTTAAAATTTCAACAGCTTCAGTATAAGTCATAACCTTAAATTCAGAATTTACAACAGCATTTAATCTTTCAAGTAATTCTTTATCAATAAAGTCATTGAAAAATTTCATTTCATCTGGTGCATTTTCTAAAACAAATTTTATTATATATTTTACCATATCTTCTGATAATTTTATTACATCATTCAAATCAGCAAATGCAATTTCAGGTTCAATCATCCAAAATTCAGCAGCATGTCTAGTAGTGTTTGAATTTTCAGCTCTAAAAGTTGGACCAAAAGTATAAATATTTCTATATGCCATAGCAAATGCTTCGCCTTGTAATTGACCACTAACTGTTAAATTAGTAGGTTTAGAGAAAAAGTCTTCTGTAAAGTCAATTTCTCCACTTTCAGTTCTTGGAATATTGTTTATATCTAAAGTTGTAACTCTAAACATTTCTCCAGCGCCTTCTGCATCACTTGAAGTTATGATTGGAGTATGAGCATAAACAAATCCTCTTTCATAGAAAAATTTATGAATTGCATAACTAAGCACTGACCTAACTCTATAAACAGCATTAAATGTATTCGTTCTTGGCCTTAAATGTTGAATTGTTCTTAAGAATTCAAATGTATGTCTTTTCTTTTGAAGAGGATATTTTTCATTAGATTCTCCCTCAACAACTATTTCAGATGCATTTATTTCAAAACTTTGTTTTGCTCCTGTACTTTCAACCACTTTTCCTCTAACAATTATTGCTGACGGCAATAGCAATTTTGAAACATTTTGAAAATTATCTAATTTTGACTCAACTACAATTTGAACACTTTTAAATGTAGTTCCATCATTAAGTTCAATAAAACCTATATTATTATTGAAACGACTATTCTTAATCCAACCTGCCACTTCAACTTCTTTGTTAATAAAATCTTTTTCATTTGCAAAAATATCTTTTAATAAAAACATACTATTCCTCCTTTAATTTATCAATAAAATTTTTTTCATATCCAATATTTTTAGGATTATAAAATTTTAAATTTTTAACTTTTTCAGGTAAATATTCTTGACCTGTATGCATATTTTCGTAATCATGAGGATATTTATATTCCTCATTTTTCTTTGAAATAGTTCTACCACTTTTTAAAAAATCAGGAACTTCTTCAAGTCCATTTTCTCTAATATATTTTAACGCCTCATTTATAGCAATATATGACCTATTACTTTTTTCACTACAAGCAAGATATATTGCGCATTGCGATAAGATTATCCTAGCCTCAGGCATACCAATTTTTCTAACAGATTCAGCACAAGCATTAGCTAAAACAAGTGCATCTGGATTTGCATTTCCTATATCTTCTGATGCAAAAATAATCATTCTTCTTGCAATAAAATTTATATCTTCTCCAGCAATTAACATAGATGCCAAATAATAAACAACGGCATCAGCATCACCAACTCTCATAGACTTTATAAATGCAGATATAAAATTATAATGTTTATCCGAATTTTTATCATAATAAACTTTGACTTTATCAAATATAGTTTTTATTACATCTTCAGAAATAACTTTTTTATCTTCTTCAATATTGTCAACAATGAGCTCTAAATAATTCAAAGCAGTCCTTGCATCTCCATTTGACATTTTTATTAAATAATTAATACCATCTTCTGTATAAGATATTGTTTTATTTTTTAATAATTCATCATTTAAAATAGCATTATCAATTATATTTTTTAATTCATCAAATGCGAGAGTTTTTAGTTCAAAAACTATAACCCTTGATAATAAAGCACTATTAACTTCATAAGCAGGATTTTCCGTAGTAGCCCCTATGAAAATTATATCTCCATTTTCAACATATTCAAGTAAAAAATCTTGTTGCATTTTATTAAATCTATGTATCTCATCTATAAATAATATGGTCTTTTTATTATACATTGATAAGTTATCTTTTGCAAGCTCAACAATATCTTTTACTTCTTTAGTTCCAGAAGTAACTGCAGAAATCTTAACAAAAAAATTATCAGTACTATGAGAAATAATATTTGCAAGAGAAGTTTTACCACTTCCAGGTGGTCCATAAAGTATCATTGATGCAAATTTATTATTTTTAATCATATTTTTTAGCACAGAATTATTTTTTATTATATTATCTTGTCCAACAAAGCTAGATAAATTTTCAGGCCTCATTCTTTCAGCTAATGGCTTTGATGATTTAGAAAATAAATTGTAATTCATTTTAAATAAATCCATATTTTCCTCATTTCTATAAAATTAGTACCTCGAAAAAATCGAGGTACTTAAATTTTAGTATTTCTTTAATTCTTTAACTTTAGCAGCTTTACCCACTCTATCTCTTAAGTAGTATAATTTCGCACGTCTTACTTTACCACGTCTAACTACCTTTAAGCTTTCAATTCTTGGTGAATGAATTGGGAAAGTTCTTTCAACTCCAACTCCTTGTAATACTCTTCTTACTGTAAAAGTTGCTCTTGAACCTTTACCTTGAATCTTAATTACTGTTCCTTCAAAAGCTTGAACTCTTTCTCTATTACCTTCTTTGATTTTATATCCGATAACAACAGTATCACCAACATTGAAATCAAATTTTTCTTGTCTTAATTGTTCGTTTTCAATTTGTTTTATTATATCCACAACGATTCCTCCTAATATCAATGCTCTTAAATTTCTATCTAAAATCAGAGGAGCACCCTATTCTTTCTTCAAAATATATTTTTCATATAAGTCAGGTCTTTTTTTCTTAGTATTTTCTAATGAAGACTTTTCTCTCCATTTTTCAATTTCTTTATGATTCCCACTAAGCAAAACTTCTGGAACTTTTAATCCATTGAAATCTCTAGGCCTTGTAAAAACATCATATTGTAACAATGAATTATAATGAGAGTCAGTAGGTGCACTTTCAGAATTTCCCAATACTCCATCAACCATTCTACAAATAGCATCCATAAGTAACATAGCAGGAATTTCACCACCAGTTACAACATAATCCCCCACAGAAATTTCTTCATCCACAAAATTGTTTATAATTCTAGAGTCAATGCCTTCATAATGTCCACATAAAAATATTAAATGTTCATTTTTAGATAATTCTTTACATTTATTTTGTGTTAAAACTTCTCCTTGTGGAGAAAGAAACAAAACTTTTGAATTATCTTTTTTACTGAAATTTATAGCATCAAAAACCGGTTGAACAGCCATAAGCATACCAGCACCACCACCATAAATTTCATCATCAACTTTATTATGTTTATCTTTAGAAAAATCTCTTATATTTAAAACTTCAAGTTCAATAATACCTTTTTCAATGGCTTTTCCTAAAACACCATAATTTCTAATCGAATCAATAAATTCCGGAAATAAAGTTAAAATTGTAATTTTAATCATCTAATATACCATCTATTGTATTTACTTTTATTATAGAGTTTTCCATATCAACTTTTTTTACAAATTCTTTAACAGCTGGAATATAAACACTTTTTCCATTATAATCAACATCATACACATCATTAGCTAATGTAGTTAAGACATCTTTTATTTTGCCAATAAACTTATCATCTTGATTGTAAACATCCATTCCTATGAGTTTATATATATAAAACTCATTGTCTGGAAGTTCTAATAAATCACTTTCTTCAACGAAAAGTCCTTTATTTTTGAATTCTAAAACTTGATTAATATTGTCATACTCATTAAAAGTTAATAAAGCCAGTTCAGAACTTAATTCTCTAACAGATTTTATAGTAACTGCTATTTTCTTATCAATATAAAATTTACAATCAGCTTTAAATCTTTCTATATTGGAAGTTAATGAATATATTTTTACAGTCCCTTTTATTCCGTGAACATTTATAATTTTAGCTACTTCTATAAATTCCATAATACTAATTTATTTCTACTATTACCTTTTTACCTAACTTCATAGCAGAAGACCTAACTATTGTTCTTATAGCCTTAGCAATTTTTCCTTGCTTTCCTATAATTTTACCAATATCATTTTCGTCTGCTTTAATAAAAATCTTTACTAAATCTCCTTCTTCCTCAGTTGTAATAACTAAATTATCAGGATTATCAACTAAAGACTTTACTATAAATTCAACTAATTCTTTCATAGATATAATCCTTATTTATTTTCAGAATATATGTTATTGTTTTTAAACAATCTATTTACAGTATCAGTTGGTTTTGCTCCGTTTTTAATCCAAGCATTTACCTTTTCAGCATCAACCTTAATTTCCTTTGATTCTGTTAATGGATTATAATATCCAATTTCTTCGATAAATTTACCATCTCTTGGTGCTCTTGAATCGGCAACAACTATTCTATAAAATGGTTTTTTCTTTGAACCCATTCTTTTTAATCTAATTTTAACTGCCATATTGTCCTCCTTAAAATTTATTTAAAAAAAGGTAAACCAAATTTCCCTTTTTTCTTAGCTCCTTTAGTCATTTCTTGCATTTTTTTCATCATCTTTTTACTATCTTTAAATTGCTTAATCAATTTATTAAGATTTGTAATACTTGTACCAGAACCTTTAACAATTCTTTGCTTTCTTGAATTATCAAGAATATCTGGATTTTCTCTTTCTTTTTTTGTCATTGATAAAATCATAGCTTCAATTTTATCAAGTTCTTTTTCATCAACATTTACATCTTTTAACATTTTAGAATTAACACCCGGCATCATCGCAAGTAAATCTTGTAATGGACCCATATTTCTAACTTGCCTCATCTGAGTTAAAAAATCATCTAATGTAAAACTTTGTTTTCTAATTTTTTCTTCAAGCTCTTTAGTTTGCTTTAAATCAAATTGCTTTTGAACTTTATCTATCATAGATAAAATATCGCCCATTCCTAAAATTCTTGATGCCATTCTATCAGGATAAAATTGTTCTAAATCATCCAACTTTTCTCCAACACCAATAAATTTAATAGGTTTGTTAGTAATTGCTTTTATAGATAAAGCAGCTCCACCTCTAGCATCACCATCTAACTTAGTCATTATTACACCGGTGATATTTAATTCGTTGTTAAAACTTTCTGCAACATTAACTGCATCTTGTCCTGTCATAGAATCTACTACCAACAGAATTTCAATAGGTTTAACTGAATCTTTTATAGCCTTCAATTCATCCATTAAAACGTCATCTATATGCAATCTACCAGCTGTGTCTAATATAACTATATCTTTAGAATTAGAATTTGCAAATTTTATAGATTCATTAGCTATTTTAGTAACATCTTTGCAATCATCAATAGTAAATACTGGAACATCAACTGATTTTCCAACTACCTGTAATTGCTTTATAGCCGCAGGTCTGTAAACATCACATGCTACTAGTAACGGTCTTTTATTTTGCTTTAAAAAATACTTAGCAAGTTTTCCTGCATGTGTAGTTTTACCAGCACCTTGTAATCCACAAAGCATAATAATAGTTGGAGGATTAGAATCAATTTGAATTTTTTCTTCCTTTTTCCCCATAAGAGCAGTAAGTTCTTCATTTACTATCTTAATAACTTGTTGTGCCGGAGTCAAACTCTCCATTACTTCCTTACCAATAGCTCTTTCTTTTACATTATTTATGAATTGTTTTACAACCTTAAAATTTACATCTGATTCTAAAAGTGCAAGTTTAACTTCTCTCATAGCAAGATCTACATCTTTTTCGGATAATTTTCCCTTGCCTCTTAACTTATTTAAAGCTCCTTGAAGTTTTTCAGATAAATTCTCAAATATCATTCCTATCACTTCCTATAAATCATTTTCGATAATTTCATTATTTTTCTTTTGAATAATATCAAGAATATTAGACAAATCAGAATTTTTATTTTTAGAATCCTCAATTAACTTATTAATTTCTCTTAAATTAGAATTTATTTTTTCAAATTTAGAAATTAATTTTAACTCATCTTCATAAAACTTTAATTTTTTTTCTGCTCTGCTTAAAATATCTGATATACCTTGTTTAGAAATTCCATTTAATTCAGCAATTTCTCTAAGAGATAAATCTTCATTACAATGTTGGTCAACAACATTATATTGCTTATCGCTAAGAAGTTTACCATAATAATCAAATAGAACTGCTATCTCAACTATTTTTTCCATAATCACCTCTTAAATGGGTCAAGTTTTTTTCTTGACCTTATTATTATACCATTAAATACATATTTGTCAATAGTTTTTTAAAATTTTTTATCCTATAATTTACATATTTAATCTTTCAAAACATTTAGTACATAAACTTTTTATCCACTCTTTTCTAGCAATATTATTTACCCATTCTTTTGGAATTCCATTTTCACTATTTCTTCCGTAATATATTCCTGCTAATCCTCCAACAATAGCAGAAATAGTATCAGTATCTTCTCCTAAATTAACAGCTGTTAAGACACATTCTTTATAGCTTGTAGTATTAATTAAACACCAAATCACAGCTTCTAAAGTGTTTATTACATATCCACTGCTTTTTATATCATTAAGTTTTAAATCTTCAATATTTTTTAACCTTTCAAGTTCGGGAATATTTATATATTCAAAAGAATCTTTTATTGATGTAATAATATCTAAACCATTTATTAAATTTTTTGCAATATTTATGTAAACTATACAAGCATTACAAGAAATTTTATTTGCATGAGTTATACTGGAAACAGAAATAATATCTTCAGTTTTACATTCTAAAAATGCTAAAGGTAGTATGCGCATTAGCGAACCATTACCATTAGAATAAAAATCATCAAGCCCACATTTTTTAACAGATATTTTTTCTTTATAATATCTATCTAATGCAATTTTAGTTGTACTTCCAACATCAAAAACTTCTCCATAAGGTGTAAATTCTCCATAGTATAACCATTTGATAAAATTATTGGCTATATCTTCTATATCAACTTTCCCTAATCTCGATATGCTTTCAATCGTAGCTAAAGTCATAGAGCTATCATCAGACCAACTTCCTTTAGGTTGATTATATGTACCATATCCAACCATATCTGTACATTCAAAACTATTTCTATCTTTAAATTCATAAGGAACACCTAATGCATCTCCTATAACAAGCCCTATTATTGCATCATATATTTTATTCATATTATTTCCTCCAAAATGCAAAATTATACTACAATTCTATCACTATATTTATAAATAAACAACAAAATTTTTCAAAAAAAATTAACGTATATTTCAACGTTAATTTTAAAAACTATCTAAAAATTGCATTTACAAAATCTTCATCATTATAATCTTGTAAATCATCTATTTGTTCACCGATACCAATTTGTTTTACAGGGATTCCCATTTCAAGTTGAATTGCAAAAACAACTCCACCCTTTGCTGTCCCATCTAATTTAGTAAGTATTACACCGTCAATATTTGCCGTATCTCTAAATTCTTTTGCTTGAACAATGGCATTTTGTCCAGTTGTAGCATCGAGAACAAGAGTGACTTCTTTATTAGCATTAGAAAATTCTCTATCTATTACTCTAGTAATTTTATTTAATTCATTCATCAAATTCTTTTTGTTATGAAGTCTGCCTGCAGTATCGCAAATCAACACGTCTATATTTTTACTTTTTGCGCTTTGAATTCCATCAAAAACCACTGATGCAGGGTCAGCACCTTCTTCATTTGAAACAATAGGAACTCCTGCTCTATTTGCCCATTCAGTTAGTTGTTCAGTAGCAGCAGCCCTAAAAGTATCCGCCGCAACCAGCATAACATTTTTTCCTTTTGATTTGAATTTATTTGCAAGTTTTCCAATAGAAGTTGTTTTCCCAACTCCATTAACTCCAACTACAAGTATAATTGTAGGAATACCTTCTACTATATTGAAATTATGATTTAATTCCTTTTCTGATAATTTTATATTCATCAGTTCAATTAATTTTTCCTTTATTTGAACTGGCTCAGTCATTCTTTCACTTCTTACAATATCTTTTAAATCATCAATTAGTTCCATAGTTACATTAGCACCAATGTCTGCTGAAACTAAAATATATTCTAATTCTTCAAATAAATCCTCGTCAATTTTAGTTGACATAGATAGTAACTTATCAATTTTACTAGACAAATTATTTCTAGTATTAGTCAATCCATTTTTTAATCTTTCAAAGAAACCTTGTTTTTTTTCAACAATTTCTTCATTTGTATTTTCTTCTTTTTTACTTCCAAAAAAATTAAACATACTATTCTCCCTCATTAAATGTCATAGAAACAATTTTACTAATACCTTTTTGCTCCATAGTTACTCCATAAATCATATCTGCCATTTCCATAGTAGGCTTTCTATGAGTTATCATTATAAATTGAGTTTCAGTTAAGAAGTTTTTCAAATATTCAACATATCTTAAAATATTTGAATCATCTAGTGCAGCATCAACTTCGTCTAAAATACAGAAAGGAGATGGCCTTGTTTCAAAGATTGCAAATAATAATGCTACTGCTGTCAATGATTTTTCTCCACCAGACATTAAAGATAATGTCTGCATTTTTTTACCAACCGGTTTTGCAATAATATCTATTCCACAATTTAAAATATCATCACTATCAAGCTCAAGTCTTGCCTCTCCTCCGTTGAAAAGAATTTTAAAAATATTAGAAAACTTTTCATTAATATTTTTAAATTCATCAACGAAAGTTTTTTTCAT
This sequence comes from Parvimonas parva, assembly GCF_016552165.1. Lineage (GTDB taxonomy): Bacteria > Bacillota > Clostridia > Tissierellales > Peptoniphilaceae > Parvimonas > Parvimonas parva. Next base: position 9,227 of record NZ_JACVDA010000027.1, read on the forward strand.
TGTATTTTCTAATTTTAATATAATTTTATTTATATCTTCAATAGAATTTTGCAAATCAATTTCTTGACTCTTTTGAAATTCCAACTCAGTTTTAACTTTTTCAAATTCTTCTATTGAATCGTAACTAAAAGAGCCGAGTTCTCTTAAATTTTCTTTTAATTTCTTCAATTCATCTTTAGAAAAACACTCTTCTTTGTATAATTCCATCTTTTTCTCACATTCTTCTAAAGTTAAAGAATATTCCTCACAAAGTCTATTTATCAAAGAAGAAAATTGTTCCTTCAAATTAGAAATTCTTAATTCATTTTTTTCAATATCTTTTTCTAGAGTTAAAGATTTTTCATTTAATTCATTATATTTTTTTGAAACTTCTTCATTATCTGATACTAATTTTTTCTTTAAATCAGTATTATATACTATTGATTTTCTCAATTCATCAATACTGAAATCTAAATCTATAACTAATTTTTCTATATTGTCTATTTCAATTAAATTATTTTTGAATTGAGTTTCTAAATCTAATAACTCATTTTCTTTTAATTTTAATTTATCTTCAGTAGAAATCTTATTTTCTAATAAAATATTCTTTGAATTTAACAAAAGATTTATATCTCTTTCAACTGAATCTAAATTATTTATAACGACAATTTCTTCTTTTTCTAATTTTGAAATAGAATCTTTAATTTCATTAATTTCTGAATTTATTTTATTTATTTCATTAGCTATAAAAATATTTTTTTCAACAAATGAATCCAATTCTTTTTCTTTATCTAAATTAAATTCCTTATGATTTTCCTTATAATTATTTATTTCATCAATTTTATCTAAAATATTTTTTATATCAAACTCATTTTTATAAATTAATTTTTGCAAGGAATCAATTTTTAAGTTAGTATCATCTTTTTCATTTTTTAAATTAATCAACTTTTCTTTACTTGAATTAGCATTTAACTTTATCTTAGAAATTTTATTTGAGTTTTCACTTAAAATATTTTCTAAATTTTTAATTTCAGATAAAGTCTGTTCTAATTGTTTTTTTCTTCCAATTACAGAAAAAGAATTTTTATTTGACTTATATCCACCGGAAATAGAACCCCAACTATTTATAACATCACCATCTAATGTAACAATTCTAAATTTATTTTTATATTTATTGGATAATTTTAATGCAATATCTAAATTTTCACATATAACAGTGTTAGACAAAAAATAATTGACAATATTTCTATATTCATCATCGCAAGTTATTATTTCATTTGCAAAAGATAATATATAGTCATCAGTTATATTTCCATGTTCTCTTTTAGAAAATATTTTTGAAATTGGAAAAAAATTAAGTCTGCCAATCTTATTAAGCTTTATTTTTTCTATTATTTTTTTTGCTTCTAAATCATCATGAACCACAATTCCCTGAAGATTTGAAGATAGAACTGTATCTATTGCTTTTTTATACTTTTCATCAACAGAAATAAGCTCTCCAAGAGTTCCACAAATCATTTTCTTTAATTCAATTTCTTTATCACAAAGTTTAAATAAATCTTGAACAGATTTACCATATCCCTCATAATTTCTAATATAATTTTTTAACATAGCAACTTCTTTACTTTTATAAGAAATTTCATTGTTTGCATTAGAATTTTGACTGTTTAAAAAATTATATTCTGTTTCTAAATCATTTAAAAAGGATTCAGTTTTTGAAATATCTAAAGTTATATTTTCAACTTTTTGAATATTAGATTCCAAAAGAAATTTATTTTCAGATAATATTTTTTCAAGTTCTTCTTTTTCTGTATTAAGTTTAAAAACTTCTTCGATATTTTCTTCTATTTTCTTTTGTATATTATCTTTTATAATTTCATTTGCTCTTTTTTCAGTTTCTAAATCATTTATATTATTTTCAATTTCAGATTTTTCTAAAGACAATTTATCCAAAACTTCATTTTTGGAGCTCAATAACTCTCTATTTTTAGTAAGTTCATCTTTAACTTTATTTTTATCAAAAATATATTGCTTTAAAATTAATTCCTTTCCTGAAATATCTTTTTCTTTTTCTGAAATTTCAGAATTTATTTTTTCTAAACTTTCAGTATATTCTTTTTTAAAATTTAATGACTGCTCATTATTTAATTTTATAAATTTATTTCTTTCAAGCAAAATATCTTTTTTACTCTTGATTTCGTTTTTTTTATTTGAAATTTTATTTAAATCAGTAGAATTTATTTCAACTAAATCTGTAATCTTATCAAGTTCTTCCTTAAGTGGAGCAATTTTTAATTTTACGGTTTCAAATTCTTTATTTATATCAAATAATTCTTCCTTGTTTATTTCTAAAGTTTCTGAAATTTTATTAAAATTCACACTTAAATTATTATAATCTTTATATGAATTTGAAAATTCTGCCTTTTCAATATTTTCTAAAAGAGCAATACCTCTTTTAGCCTTATCTGATTGTCTCTTTAAAAAGTCAAATCTCTGCTCATTTTGTATAATTATATCTCTAAGCCTAGTTAAATTATCTTTTGCTTTAAATAATTTTTTTTGAGATTCATTTTTTTGATATTTAATTTTAGAAATACCTGATGCTTCTTCAAAAATAACACGTCTATCTTCTGACTTTCCGTTAATAATTTCTTCAATTCTACCTTGCCCGATTATAGAATATCCCTCTCTACCTATCCCTGTATCTAAAAACAATTCCTTAACTTCTTTTAATCTTACGGTAGATTTATTTATAAAATATTCGCTTTCACCAGTTCTATATAATTTTCTAGAAATAGTTACCTCTTTAAAATCAATAGGTATCATATTATCTGAATTATCAAAAGTTATACTTACAGTCGAATAATTTTTTCTAACCTTATTATCTGTACCAGAAAAAATAACATCTTCCATCTTACTACCTCTAAGAGTTTTAGCACTCTGTTCTCCCAAAACCCATCTAACAGCATCTGCAACATTGCTTTTTCCACTACCATTAGGCCCTATTATAGCTGTAATATTTGTCTCAAAATCTAACTTTATTTTATCAGCAAATGATTTAAAACCATTTATTTCAATACTTTTAAGTCTCATTAACTCTCCTCAAAATATCTTTTTCAAAAATATAATTAACAAAATCATTCATATATATTATATTTCCATTTAATTTTAAAATATTTTTATCTAAAATATGTGTTTTTGTTTTTATATTCATATTATACTTTTCTTTAAAATATTTTAAATTTAATTTTTTGTTTCCCACAATCTTTGAAACTTCAGAATTATTACATTCAATAATTAAGTCATTTTTTATATTTAAAATATTCATATAATATTCTATAAAATCTTTATAAATAGAACTTTCAACAAGTTCCCTAAAAGCTGGATGATAAGGTCCGGCAACAACATCTCCATCTTCAGAAATATTATCACTACTTTGTAACCCTAATCTTATTATAGGAATGTTATAATATTCAAATAATATATAAACATATTTACATAAATAAATAGAATCTTCAAGACTCATAGGTATATATTTTTTCATATAATAAAGTCTTTCCAATTCTGTATCTTTTATGGTTAATGTAGGATATACTCTTACAAAGTCAGGATTTATTTTAGATAATTTAAAAGCAGTATTCAATACAGTTTCAAAAGTATCACCATAAAGTCCTACCATCATTTGTAATCCTAAATTAATACCATATTCTTTTATTAATGAAGATGCCTCATATACACAATCTACATTATGTCCCCTATTATTTAAATCTAAAGTGCTTTGAGTCATAGACTGAATTCCCAGCTCAATAGTTTTCACATTGTATTTTACCAAAACTTCCAAAATTTCTTTGTTTATATAATCAGGTCTAGTTGATAATCTTATAGAATTGACAAGTCCCTTATTTATATAATCTTTTGCTATGGATAAATAACTAATCATTAAATTTATATCCAATCCGGTAAAACTTCCACCATAAAAAGCAATTTCAATTGGAATATTTTTATTTTTAAAATAAGAAATATATTTTTCTATATTTTTACGCATATCTATTTCATCAAGAGCATCAATAAAATTTGTTATTTTTCTTTGATTACAAAAAATACAATCATGAGGGCAACCTAAATGTGGAACAAAAATTGGAATTATATTACATTTATTCACTTATCGCTCCCGATTTTACAAGTGCATCTCTAGCAGCATTTTGTTCTGCCTGTTTTTTATTTTTACCAGTACCATAACCCATTACTTTATCATCAATATTTACACACATATCAAATTCCTTATTATGGTCAGGGCCTCTTTCTGCTACAAGATTATAAACTATTTTAGTTGTTGAATTTTTATGAAAATATTCTTGTAAATAACTTTTATAATCTTTTATAAAAATATTTTTATTTATCTTATAAACTACTGTATCAAAAAAATGTTTATTAGCTATTTCAGTAACTATGTCCATTCCTCCATCAAGATACAAAGCGCCAAAAAGCGCCTCAAAAGTATCAGCTAAGATACTATTTCTATCTCTACCACCAAAATTATCTTCTCCTTTTCCTAACAGAAGATATTTTCCTAAATCAAATGTTCTAGCAGCATAAGAAAAAGATTCTTCACAAACAATCTTACTTCTAATTTTTGTTAAATATCCCTCATCTGAATCCGAAAACTGACTATATAGTTCAACACTAACTACAAAACCTAATATAACATCTCCCAAAAATTCTAATCTTTCATTAGAAATCTTAGCCTCTTTACATTCATTCAAGTATGACCTATGAACAAATGCTAAATTTAACAATTCTAAATCCTTAAATTTATAGCCAAGAGTTTGCATTAATTCGTTTAATAATTCTTCTCTTTCTTTAGTAATCATAAAATTACCTCTTAAATATTTTTTTCTATATATTCTACTAAATCTCTTACAGTTACCATTGAACGAATAGTTTCTTCATCTAATTCAAGATTATATTCATCTTCAATGTCCATAACAACACTTAAAATTTTTATAGAATCAGCTTGTAAATCTTCTATAAATTTAGTATCTAATTCTATTTCTTTTCCTTTAAACGAATTTTGTAAAAATTCTTTAACTTTTTCAAAAACCATTAGTTTTCTCCTTTCTCAATTTGTTTTTCAATCTTAGAATTTATATCTTTATTTATATAATCACACATAGAAATAATCCCTGAAACAACAGCTTTTTCATCACTACTTCCATGGCCTTTAAATACTACCTTTTTTAATCCTAACATAGGGCAAGCTCCATACTCTTTATAATCAAGAGATTTTTTTAATTTTCTCATTGGTGATTTAATTAAAAGTGCTCCTATTTTCGCAGATAATGAAGACATTAAAGATTTCTTCATATTAGACATTATGAATTTTACAGAACCTTCAATAGTTTTTAAAAGTATATTCCCATGAAAACCATCACAAACTAAAACATCTATATTGCCATCAAAAATATCTCTTGATTCAATATTTCCAACAAAATTTATATTTTCATTTTCTAAAATAGAATAAGTTTCTTTTAAAATTTTTGTTCCCTTTCCATCTTCACTTCCAATATTCAATAAAGCTATTTTTGGATTTTCTTTATTCAAAGTTTCTTTAGCATAAATATTACCCATTATAGCAAATTGTTTTAAAATATCACTTGTACATTCAATATTAGCTCCGATATCAAGTAAAATCATCTTATCTTTATTTGTTGGTAATGTTATTGTTAATGCTGCTCTTTCTACATTTTCCATTCTTTTAACAATTAACAAACCGGAAACAAGCACAGCTCCTGTACTCCCAAAAGAAATTAATCCATCTGCATTTTCTTTATCTAAATATTTCATTGCCAAAACTATAGATGAATCTTTTTTTCTTCTAACTGCAAAAGTCGGTTCCTCTGTATTTAAAATATATTCTTCAGTATCTATAATTTCTAATCTACCTTCTAAATCTTCATCAATTTCAATTTTTTCTATTACTGATTTAGGTCCAACAACTACAAAAGATAAATCTTTAAGTAATTTACTTGTTTCCACTACTCCTCTAAATATAGTTTCTGCACCTCTATCAGAGCCTAATAAATCCACTACTATTTTCATAATTTCCTCCAATATTAATACATTTCAGTATATCATATTTATGTCTTTTATACAAATTTTTTCTTTTCATCTATATATACTTTATAGAAAAATGGAACTAATGGGATCAACGCAAAGACCCAAGCTAATGAATCTGAAAAACAAACTCCATAATATCCATAACTACTTGCTATCAATAATATAACTCCTACTCTTGCAAACAATTCAAAAAGTCCACCCAGCATAGATAAACCGGAGCGCCCAAATCCTTGTAATCCATTTCTATAAATAAATAATAAAGCTAAGCAAGGATAAAAATACATAACACAATTAAAATATATTGAAGATGATTTTTTCATCGTATTTGATGCTGTCGGAACAAAAACTTCTACAAAAAAATCTCCTAAAAAACTAATCAAAAATATTGCAAAAATACTAAATGCTATAGAAATAATTACAGAATAATTTATTCCTTTTCTTATTCTTTCGAAATCTTTAGCTCCAAAATTTTGTCCAACAAAATTAGCAACTGCAACACCCAATGCTATAAAAAGTTGCAAAACTATGCCTTGTATTTTCCCTGCAACTCCAAACCCTGCAATATACTCTGTACCATATTTATTTAACTCCATTTGTACAAACATTGTTCCAAAAGCAGTAATTGAGAATTGAAGTCCCATCGGAACACCTTGTTTTAACAATTCCAAAATTATTCTTTTATTTAGTTTAAAATCTTCTTTTGAAATTCTAAAAAATTCATATTTTTTTAATATATATGAAAACGAAATAATAACTGAAAATACTTGAGAAATTACAGTAGCAATAGCCGCTCCTTTTATATTAAGTTTCAAAAAATATACAAAAAGAATATCTAATACAATATTTAATATTGATGAAATCATTAAAAATACAAGTGGTGTTCTACTATTCCCTATAGCTCTTAATGTACTAGAACATAAATTATAAAACATTGTTGGTAAAATTCCAATATAAATAATGGATACATATATATAAGTTGAATTATATATGTTTTTTGGAGTGTTTATTAAACTTAATATTAAATTATTTGCTAATAGTAATATAACAATCATACACACAGCCAAAATTGAAGAAATCATTATTGACATTGCATAATATTTTTTTAATAATTCATATTTTTTTGCTCCAAAAACATGAGCAATTTTTATTCCAAAACCACTTGAAATTCCAACTAATAACCCTATAAACATAAATACTATTGGAGTGGTTACACTAATCGATGCAAGTGCATTTTCTCCATTTACATTTCCGACAATAAGTGAATCAATAATATTATAAAGTTGTTGAAATAAATTTCCTAAAAATATAAAGATAGTAAAACTTAAAATAGCTTTAAATATACTACCTTGAGTCATATCATTTTTCATACTTCTCCTATTAAAATATTAAAACACGCTACTCAAACGTGTTTTAATATTTTTTTACTGTATTTTATAATTATAATTTTTGAAAATAATCTTTCACTGCAAAAATAAAACTTTCATTATCTTCAATATTTCTTACAGCAACTCTTATAAATTCCCTATTTTCTAAATTAATTTTTGAAGTTAAGTCTTTAACAAAAATATTATAATCTTCTAACATTTTTGAACATAAATTTTTAGAAGTTCCTTTTTTCAATTCAATAGTAAAATAATTCGCTTGAGATGGAATAACTCTAAATTCTTCAATTTCATTTAATTCTTTTAAGAATATTCTTCTAGCATTTTTTATTTCTACTAAAGCATTAGCATAAACTTTTTTATATTTATCATATATTTGCAAATAATATTCTCCAAATGAGTTTATATTCCAAATAGAAACATCTTTTTTTATCATTGAAACTAACTCAGAATTTGAAGTTGCAACTACTCCAAGACGAATTCCAGGAACTCCATAAGATTTTGAAATACTTTTTACAACGATAAAATCTTTATATAACGCTAAAAATTCATCATTTAAGAAAGTTGGATTTTCTTCTTCAGCAAAATCAACAAAACTTTCATCTAAAATAAATTTTATACCATTACATTTAGCCCAATCAATTAAAGTGAAAATATCCTTTTTACATATATAATTTCCGGTTGGATTATCAGGATTTATAAGAACTAAAGCCTCAATATCTTTATCAGAATAAAATTCAATTATATCCTTAGCTGTATATGAAAAATTATCATGGTTTGGAACAAATACTATTGACTTTTCAGAGTTATGTCTATTAGGATATTCTTCAAAAGTCGGTCTGATAAATCCAATATTCCCTTCAATTTTTTCTATAACAGACTTGATGAGCTCAGCTGCCCCATTACCAACAACTATATTTTCTTTTTTTATATCAAAAATTTTAGCTACAAGTCTAGAATTAACATCAAGTCCTGAAGGATACTGTTCCAATAGAACTTTAAAATTATATTTTAATTCGTCTATCATTTTCTTAGGTGGGAAATATGGATTTACTAAATAACAAAAATCTAACAATTTAGGATATCTCCAATAACCTCCATATCTAACTTGATACTTAGAAAGTTTTTCATCTCCACTAGAAAAAATAGAAGAGGCAATATCTAAATCTTGCTCATCATCAATTTCATACCACTTAATATCATCTGAAATTACTTTTGCAAAAATATGGTTTTTACCTAAATCAATAATTGTCTTTAAAACAGCCTCATAATAATCATTTTTACCATTTGCACTCATATATGCTTCTAAAAACGGAAAATAAATATTTTTAGAAAATTCTTTAGAAAATTTATAAATATTTATAGTTTTAAAATATTTGTCAGCATCATCAAAATTAAATTCCTTACCCGGAATAAAATTTAAAATTTCTTCATTTTCATTTATTTTTAGACAAGTTCCATCCATCCAACATTCGTATTTTGCTACTAAAGCCAAATTTTCACGATTATCTTCTAGAAGTTCACTAATCATTTTATCATCAAAAATCAAATCGGATTCAAGTAAAATGCTATCTTCTTTTATCATCTCATCTTTTGCAAGATACATTGAGTAAATATTATTTGTTTTATCATAAATTTCATTATTTATAAAAGTTAATTTAGTATTTATGTTTAAAGACTTTATATAAGTAATAAAAAATTCACTCTTATATCCGGTAACAACAACGATATTTGAAAGAGATTTTGTATCTAAAATTCTAAGCATTCTTTCCATTAGAGAAATACCATTTACCTCTACCATAGATTTTGTATTGTTTTCTGTTAATTTTTTTAACCTACTGCCAAGACCGGCTGCTAATATAACTGCTTGCATTTTACACCTCTATCTATATTTTTTAAAAACTAAAAATGATGGAAATTTTGGAATAAAGAAAGTGGATTTTGGTGGTAAAACACAAACTTCATTAGCTAATTCCATAAATTCATCAGATTCTAGTGGACAAAGTTCAATTAAAACATCATTTTTTCCAAGATTTTTTTTAGCAAAATCTATATCAGTATCTCCAATATAATCAACATTAGAAAAATTTAAAATTCTAAACGCTGTTGAAATAATTTGAGTATTCATTCTAAAAACATCATTATTCCAGAACAAATCATTTTCTGTATCTTTTAATTTTACAATAAAAGAATCTCCTTGATAAGTTATTCTAACAAATCCTTTTTTAAGCTCAGCATCGTCAGAAACTTCTAAAAAACTATCCATAAATAACTTTGCTTTTTCAAAAGAAGTTGCATCAATATTTTTAATTACTCTATGAATTGGAGAAATTGTAACTTGTGAAAAACTTAAAAAACAAGAAAATACTGTTTTTTTATTCTTCAACATTGAAGATGTATATAATCTATGATGTCCATCTGCTACATACATTCTTTCAACATCAGAAAATTTATCTAAAATTTTCTTCGCTTCATCTCCGGAATAAACATATAAATCAATATTTTTAAAATGATATTCTTTTATATATTTCTTTTCTTCAATAATTTTTTTGTAATCAATTTCTTCCTTATGTGCAATAAAAACTGGTGCCGTTTCAGAATTATATATATGATAATTAGCAATCATGCCTTGAATAACATCAGGTAAAACAAGTTCGTGACACTTAATTTTCTCTGAAACATATTCTTCTATTGGTAAATCTGCAAGAATTCCATAAGAATCAAAATATTTAAAAACATAAATACAATCATTATTACTTTCTAACGGCTGAGCATTTAATTTTTGCTTACTGTTCTTTGAAAGAAATAAAGTGTCATTATCAAAACATATCTTTCCATCATTAATTTTTGCAAGATTAATGAAATCAGAATCATATAGATTTTGAGATATATTTATAAAACTATTTTTTAACGAATTTATTTTCATAAAACCTCCAAAACAAATTGAATTATAAATTAACAATAAAATATAATTCTTTTACAAAATTAATTTATAATTCAATTTTTCAAAAAAATTCCAACATAAGTATATCACAAATTACATTTTATATCTAGACAACAAAAAAAGATATTGACACATCATCAATATCTAATTAATTTCTTCTATTTAATTTTAAAGTTATATTCTAACTTTACTGTACATTTGTAAATGATGTGAGACCAAAAATTATAAAAAAACATAACCTGTATGTTAGAATTAAAGGAGAATTAAT
>NZ_JACVDA010000028.1 GCF_016552165.1 Parvimonas parva
ATCCTAAAAAAATATTCAATTACAAAACACCTAGAGAATTATTTTTATGTGGCTAATTTATTCTTGCAATTTAGGATAGATATTAGTTTATTTGAAGAAAATGACAAAAAAACTAGTAAATATAGAGTTTAATTTTTATTTAATTTTATTATTTCTATTGTTTTCAAAACATTATATGGAATTTTATCTTTTGGAATGTGTTTTTTCAATGTTTTCTTGTAAATCAATTCACTTTGAACTGTATTCTTAGTAGTTATTTTCTTATTTTCTCTAATAAAAACACCCTTATCTTTAAGTATCACAGCCATATCATCAATAGCATAACCTGTTGTCATCTGAAAATTCAATCTACCACTTTCATAAGAAACAATTGGATATGCAATTATATTATTTTTCTGTTTTATAAAAGCAACATAATGATTATCTACAAAACTATAAGGTTGACACAGTTCTATTGGGAGATTTTCATCAAAATATACATTCGAATCCTTAAAAAATTCCTTAAATTCATTTTCTTTTACTTTTATAAAATTTTCTTTGAAAAAATTAACAACCTCATCTGAAACCTTATTACTTACAAAATACAAAGCATCATTCATTTTTTCTTCATCACTTGCATTTTCATCATATTTTTCATCTAATTGATAAACTGTAATCGGTTTTAATTCATATATAGTTTTCATATCTCCATTTACATTTTCATAATTCATAAAAACATACGCAGATAAGCAAATAAACAACAAACTAAATATATATTTAGAATAATTTTTCATAGTATCCCTCCTATTAAACAGTTATAAACACATTATCAATTTATCCAAACATGTCTTTTAATAAATAATATCACATTTTTGCAATTTAGTCAACTAAAAAGAGAGCTTTTGCTCTCTTAGATTTATTGTGTCTTAACTTTTACTTTTTCTAATACTATATTTCCTCTTTTTACGTCTAGGAACAATTTTTCATCATCAAGAATCGTATCTTTTAAAATTTCATCTGCAATTTTATTTTCAAGTTCTGATTTTATAATTCTTTCAAGAGGTCTTGCTCCATAAGATTTATCAAATCCCATATCGGATAATTTTTTTACAAGCTTTGAACTATATCCGATATTAAGCCCTAAATTTTTAAGTCTTTTCTTTAACTTTTCAAGTAAAAGCTCTGTAATTTTCATTATATCTTTTTCATCTAATCTTGAAAAGACGATGATATCATCTACCCTGTTTAAAAATTCCGGTTTAAACATAATTTTTAATTCAGAATTTACAATTTCTTTTATTCTATCATATTCTTTTTCCTCTTCATCTTTCTTTGATGAAAAGCCCAAAGTATTTTTCTTATCAATAGTAGATGCTCCGACATTTGAAGTCATAATGATTACAGTATTTTTGAAATTAACAGTTTTTCCTTGTGAATCTGTTAGCCTACCATCATCTAAAATTTGAAGTAACATATTAAATACATCAGGGTGAGCTTTTTCAATTTCATCGAATAGAATTACACTATATGGCTTTCTTCTAACTGCCTCTGTTAAATATCCACCCTCTCCATATCCAACATATCCTGGTGGAGAGCCTATCAATTTAGAAACAGTATGCTTTTCCATATACTCACTCATATCTATTCTGATCATATTTTCTTCAGATTCAAATAAAAGATTAGCCAAAGATTTTGCAAGATAAGTTTTTCCAACTCCTGTTGCTCCAACAAAGATAAAACTACCTATCGGCTTACTACCTAAAGAAACCCCTGCCCTTGACCTTTTTATTGCATTGGCAACTCTATCAATCGCCGTTCCTTGTCCTATAACAATATTTTTCAAATTATCAGAAAGAGATAAATATTTTTGACTTTCCTTTGCAGTTAATCTATTAACAGGAATTTTGCTCCAATCAGAAACAATCTTTGCAATATCATCATATTTTAAAGTTAGACTTTCATTATTTTTTCTATCTTTTTTTATCTCTTTAAGCTTTTTTATTTCTTCTAAATTTTCTTCGTATTTATCCTTACATTCTTGTGCTTTTAAAAATTCTTGTTTTGCAACTAAATCTTTTATTTCAGCTTTCAATTTGATATTTTCATCTTTTAAGAAATTTATATCATCTGTATTTAGATATGATTTTATTCTTACCATAGAACCAGCCTCATCTATCAAGTCGATAGCCTTATCAGGTAAAAATCTATCCGTTAAATATCTATTTGAAAGTTCAACTGATGCTTTTATTGCCTCATCTGTAATTTTTATACCATGATGTTTTTCATACTTTTCCTTTAGTCCAAGTAAAATATTTATAGTTTCATTTACAGTCGGCTCTAAAACTTCAATCGGTTGTAATCTTCTTTCAAGAGCAGAATCCTTTTCAATATGCTTTCTATATTCATCAATAGTTGTTGCTCCAATTAATTGAATCTCTCCTCTAGCTAAAAATGGTTTTAAGATATTTGCAGCGTCAATAGAGCCTTCACTACCACCCGTTCCAACTATATTATGAAATTCATCAATGAAGATAATTACATTTTTATTTTCCATAATTTCTGTTAGAGTATCTTTTATTCTCTTTTCAAAATCTCCACGATACTTACTTCCTGCAAGCATTGCGGGTAAATCTAAACTATAAATTGTTTTATTTTCTAAAACTGTTGGCACTTTACCCTCTACAATCCTAAGCGCAAGTCCCTCTGCTATTGCTGTCTTTCCAACACCAGCCTCTCCAATCAAAACAGGATTGTTTTTTGTTCTCCTAAGTAAAATCTGTAAAATCCTATCTATTTCCTTATCTCTACCAATAACCGGGTCAATCTTACCATTCTTCGCTCTTTCATTCAAATTTACAGTATATTTTTCTAAAGATTCGGTTGATAATCCCTCACTAACATTTGAATCTACATCAAAATTTATTTTTTCCTTTATATCTGCTGAAATTCCTTCAGGACTAATCCCTGATTCAATAAGCATTTTATATGCAAGACAATCTTTAAGCTCCATAAGAGAAATCAAAAGATGGCAAGGTAAAACTTGAACATTATCTGAGTTCATAGCAATACTCATTGCATTATCTACAACTTTTCTTGCATTTTTAGATAATTTACTTGCAACATTATTAAAACTTCCCATTCCTCTTTTATTTATCAAATAACTCTTCAACGAATTATAATTTACTCCGGCTGAAACAAGACATTCTGTTTCTCTACTGTTTACTTTCATAAACGCAAGTAAAATATGCTCTGTTCCAATATAATCATCTTTCAAATAAAAAGATTCATTCACAGCATAACGAATAAATTCATCAACACTTCTAATTATATTTTCATACATAAAATCACCTCTATATCAATTTAAGAACGCTATCTAAAAGCTCCACATTACTTTCCTTTTCAGGTAAAAAAGTTGAACTTCTAACTTTCATAAGACATTCATATAATAATTTCACATCATAACCCACAATAAGCTCTAAACTTTGTAGCAACAGACAAAGAGAAATAAATTTACTAACTATATATGGAGTTATATTTTCTCTCTTTATCAATATTTTTTTATATTTTTCAAACTTTTCTCTATAATAATCGGTTTTTATTCCTAAAAGCTTTCTACGATTATCAATTTCTAAATTTACAATCTCCGTAATATATTTGTCCATTTTTCTAATAGCAGAAAATTCCTCAGCAGTAGGATTTAAAAATTCTGCAATATAAAAATCTTCACAAAGACCTAATTCAGATAAAGAATAAAATTTAATCCCTAAATTTCTCATTTTCTTTTCTAAAAAGTCAGTCGTTTTATAATATTTCAATGACGGAATATGTAAAACACCTGTCATTTTAAGACCATTTCCGACCAAATTCACATCTTCAAAAACATATCCAAAATTTGTATTAAAAGCAAAATCCAATTTACTATCCATATCAGACTCTAATCCATAAGCAAAATGACCACATCTAAAAAAATTAACCCCCGGAAGTTTTCCGGTAAATCTAAGATGCTCTCTAATATTAATATTTACAAAAGCAAATTCATCATCTCTTGAGCCTACATAAGAATTTTCTCTAAAAATATCATTACAATCTAAAAACAACCCCTTATTGTAATATTTTAAAACTTTTTCCTTAGTATTCACCTTTTCAAAAGAAAATCTATCACTATAATACAATTTATAAAATGATGAGCAAATTTTATTGTAGAGTTTAACTTCATCCTCAAAAGACAACATATAATTGAATCTATAATCTTTTATATTTCTATAAACATCAACCTGACTGGAAAGAGAAATATATTTTTCGGAAAATTTTCCTAAAAAACTACTCATTTATCTTCCTCCTAAGTTTTAGATTTTTATTTGTAAAATCTTTTATAGTATTTTTCAAAACTTCACATCTTTTATATTCTTCCATTTCAATACTATATTCCAATTCCCTTTTTAAATCAGCAATTTTCACTTGATTTTTAAAAAATTCTTCGGTATATTCAGGCCTTTTACCCTTATATTTATTAGGCTCATTATATAAAAATCTTCTAAGAAAATTAGAATAAACAAGTGTCGGTTTTAATTTCCTTTTTTCTATAACTTTGTAAATAGTTTCAAAACAACAAGGACAGACAGTAGTTTTTACAAAAACCATATCTTTTATGAAAGTTTTACATTTTTTACATTTGACATTTGAATTAGAAATTTGTCCTTTAAAATCAGCAAATAATTCACTTTTTTCATCAGCTTTCAAAGATTCAAAAAAACTATCATACTTACTATCTGATATTTCTCTTTCATAATGTATTGATGCAATTTTTCTACTCATTTTCCCTCCTAAAAGAATATAAAATATTAAGCAAAACATTCGACCTTAAACTATCTCTTCCCTTACTATCTATGCAAAGAGAATTATCACTTATAGCGTGTAAAATAATAAATCTTTCTCTTTTTGTGATATATCCAAGTTCAAATATTCTATTTACAATTCTTCGACCTTCATTAAAAGTTATAGAATTTTCCTCTAAATATTCCATAATAGAATTAAAAAAACTGTCTTCATTTGAAAGAGTAGCAATCTTTATGTAACCACTCCCACCACGATGACTTTCTATATAGTATCCATTAGTTGAAGAAAATCTTGTTGTCAAAACATAATTTATTTGAGATGGAGCACAAGAAAACTTACTTGCTAAATCATTTCTTCCAATCTCTATAATTCCATTTTCTGAATTTTCCAACATTTCTTTTAAAAATTTTTCAATAATATCGCTAACACCAGCCATACAATCACCTCTTGACCTACTTTGACCTTTTCTATATTATACCCAACGAATAAAAACTTTTTACATTTTGAAAAATATTTTTAAAATTTTTACTAATCTTTATAGATTAAAAAAGATTTATAATTTACTCAAAAAAATTTTTTTATATAATATACTGTGATATTATTTTATCTATTAAATTATTTTGATTTTTTTTATCGAAAGTTAAGTTTTTGTCAAAAAAATCTATGCAAATACTAAAATTTATATTGACAATGTTCAAATGTAGGTTTATAATATTTCTACAATATTTATTATTGTAAAAATATTAAAGGAGGATTTTTGTTATGAAAGGTTTTGCAATGAAAAAAATCGGAGAAATCGGTTGGATTGAAAAAGAAGAACCATTTTGTGGTCCTATGGATGCTTTAGTTAAACCATTAGCCCTATCACCTTGCACTTCAGATGTACATACTGTTTGGGAAGGTGCTATCGGTGATAGAAAAGATATGATTTTAGGTCATGAAGGTTGTGGTGTTGTTGTTAAAGTTGGTGAATTAGTAAAAGATTTTAAAATTGGAGACAGAGTTATGGTCGCAGCTATAACTCCCGATTGGAACTCTTTAGAAGCACAAGGTGGTTTTAGTATGCATTCTGGAGGGATGCTTGCTGGTTGGAAATTTTCAAACTTTAAAGATGGTGTTTTTGGAGAAGTTTTCCATGTGAATGACGCGGATGGAAATCTTGCACATTTACCTGACGAAATTTCTCCAGAAGAAGCATGTATGCTTTCTGATATGGTTCCTACAGGTTTCCACGGAGTTGAACTTGCTGATGTTCAATTTGGAGATACTGTATTAGTTGTTGGAATTGGACCTGTTGGTCTTATGGCAGTTGCTGGTGCTAATTTAAGAGGAGCATCTAGAATAATTTGTGTTGGTACAAGGGAAATATGTAAACAAGTTGCTAAGGGATATGGTGCAACTGATTTCATAGGATATAAAGAAGGTTCTATAGATGAACAAGTTTTAAAACTAACAAATGGTGTTGGTGTCGATAAAGCTATAATAGCAGGTGGTGGAGTTGAAACTTTTGAACCTGTAATAAAGTGTTTAAAACCAGGTGGAAAAATTGGTAATGTAAATTATTTAGGTTCAGGTACTTATATCAATATCCCACGTATTGAATGGGGTGTTGGTATGGGTCATAAACAAATTTTAGGTGGACTTATGCCTGGCGGTCGTTTACGTTTAGAAAAACTTGCATCACTTATTGCATGTGGAAAATTAGATGTTAAACCTTTATTAACTCACAAATTTAAAGGATTTGAACATGTTGAAGATGCTTTATTGTTAATGAAAGATAAACCTGCTGATTTAATTAAACCAGTGGTTGTTCTTTAGTAAAAAATTAAATTATAACTATGGGGGAGTTAAACTCCCCCATATTAATTATTGGAGTAATATGAAAATACTAATTATATCTGGATTTTTAGGTTCAGGAAAAACTACTTTTATAAAAGAAATGGTTAAAAAAACAAAAAAACAATTCGTAATTGTTGAAAATGAATTTGGAAAACTTGGTTTAGATGGAAATCTAATAAAAGAAAATTTTAATAATGAAGAAATAAAGATTTGGGAATTAACAGAAGGTTGTATATGTTGTTCATTAAATTTAGATTTTACACATTCTATATTAACAATAGCAAATACCATAAATCCTGAATATTTGATAGTAGAACCAAGTGGAGTTGCTATGCTAAGCAATATAATAGAACAACTATCGAAAATATGCTATGAAAATATAGTACTACTATCCCCCATAGTAATTATAGATGCAAATAACTTTAAAAATAATTTAGAAAATTACTCTGAGTATTTCTTAGATCAGCTAAATAATTCTTCAAAAGTAATTTTAAGCAAATCAGAAAATTTGTCAGAAGTAGAATTTTCTAATATTAAAAACGAACTAGAGATAAATCGAAAATTAGTAAATTTCAATCTAACACATTATTCAAATTGGACAAAACAAGATTGGGAGAACTTATTTAATAATGAATATTCTATAAAAAAAGATCACAAAGGCGAATTAAAAGTAGTGTTTAATAAAATAGAAATAGACGAAGAACAAATACTTGAAAATATTTCTTTACTAAATATAAAAATAAAAAATATTCCTGAATTAATTTTTAAATTAAATGTATTAATGTCTAAACAATTAGGAAATATTGTGAGAGCAAAAGGATATTTTAACATAAAAGATTTTTGGTTTAAATTTGATTTAGTAAATGATAATTACGAGATATGTGGATGCAATCCAATGGAAGATTCAAGAGTTGTAATAATAGGAAAAAAATTAAATAAAAAATACATACATCAAATTTTTAACAAAAATAATTTTAAAAAACTAAATTCTTAATAAAATAAATGTGTACTGCATCCATTTCTTATATCAAAAATTTTGGATGCAGTTTTCTCCACAATTTATCTAAAATATTATCAAACAGCAGTCATTACCTTCCCTATCTAATAAATTCCATAAACTAATGCTCCAACAAACAATAGTCTAAACAAAGAAAGTAAAGAAAGAGAAAAATATTTCTTTTTTCTTTTGTGTCTCTATTAAAACTTAAAATAAGAATAGAAAACTTATTATAAATATAATTAATCCAAATCTAAAAACAATTTCTAGCATAAAAAAAACAATGTTATAGCTTCCCATTACAATATTTTTATAAAATTATGCTGATTATACAATATATATTTTTTATATCCAATTATAGAACATTCCATTATAGAAAGCATATAACTTAGTTTTCTAATATAACAAAAAAACAACGGGATTTTATCACCCGTTGATCTTTGAATTCATACTATTTTATTTAAAAACTTCTAAAAATATATCTAAATGTATTTTTTACATTTTCCATAAATTTTGAAAATCCTTTTGTTTTCTTCTTTGGAAATTCCTTTCCATATAAAATTTCATAAGCTTTTAAAGCCTTATTAACTTTATAAACATAATGTTTTGTTTCTGATGAAGGGATATTGTAAAGAGTAACTCCATCGTTTGAATACTTAGCATCTTTTAACCAAGTATTAACACTTCCAATTCCTCCATTATAGGCTGCATAAACAGTATCCATATTACTAAAGTTTTGAGTCAAATATTTTATATAATATGTTCCAATTTTTATATTAGTTTCAGGGTCATTTAAATCTAATGAATTCACATCTACTTGCATCAATTTTGCAATATGTTTTGCAGTATCAGGTAAAATTTGCATCAATCCTTTTGCATTAACCTTACTTGTCGCATCGCTTTTAAAATTACTTTCAACTCTCATTATAGCTAATACAACTTTAGGGTCAACTCCATATTCATCAGAATATTTTTGTATCTCTTCAATATAATTTATCGGATAATTATTTCCTCCATAATATATCGCTCCAAAAAATAAAGCATTAACCAATACTAATAGTGCAACTATCAACATTAATATTTTTTTCCATAATTTCATCTTTTTCTTTTTTCTACCTTTTTGTTCATTTTTTTTAACTTCTAATTCTTGTTCTTCTGTTTCTTCTTCGAAAAAAACTGTATTATCATTTACTAAATTCTTATTAATTACACCTGTATCTCCAATATTTTCACGTA
Source organism: Parvimonas parva (assembly GCF_016552165.1). Classification (GTDB taxonomy): domain Bacteria; phylum Bacillota; class Clostridia; order Tissierellales; family Peptoniphilaceae; genus Parvimonas; species Parvimonas parva. The sequence goes on from NZ_JACVDA010000028.1 coordinate 8,888, forward strand.
AAGAACTTAAATCTGTTAATTTAGTTTTTTCCATACCAAGAGAATCTTGCTTTTCTAAAATTTTTAAATCAACATTTTCTTTTGGTGTATTTTCTTCTACATTTTCAGAAAATACAGATTGCATAAATTCTTTTAAATCTGCATCTTTTTGCTTAGATTTATCTGTTTCTTCAACTTTTGAAACTTCATCATCTAATTCTTCAGATTTAACTAAATTATCTTTTTCAAAATTTTCAGGTTCTTCTAAAACTTCTTTTGCTTCATCTAATTCTTCAACTTCTTTTTCTTGTTTATTTTGTCTTAGCTTTGCAAAAAATCCGATTTTTTTCTTTTCTTTTATGCAACTATTTTCAAAAAATAAATCAACTTTTTTCTTTAAATCTTCAAAATCTCCATTATTTTCAACTGATAAAATATCATAATCGTCGCTTTCAAACTCTGATTGAATTGACATAATTCTACTTGCAAGTTCTTCTGTCATTCCTTTTCTTTGCATAATTCTAGCGAATCTAACTTCATCACTTGCAGTAATATTCCAAACTTCATCAATATTAATTAATTTTTTTAATCTATCTATTGATTCATTCAATAATGGAATTTGTAGAAATACAACTTCAGCATCAGAATTTTTAGCAAGATTAACCATATTTTTTAAAATAACAGGGTGAGTTAGAGCATTAAGTCTTTCTCTATTTTCATCGTTGAAAAATACAGTTCTTCTTAATTTTGCCTTTGATATATTTCCTTTTTCATTTAAAATACTATCTCCAAACTCATTTACTAAAACTTTATAAAGAACGGCTCCTCTTTTATATAATTCTTTAACTTGGTCATCGGCATCTAAAACTAAATAATCTTCACATCTTTCTTCGATAAGTTTAGATAAACTACTCTTACCACTTGCGATTTGTCCAGTGATAACAATATATTTTTTATTTTGACTCATACCAATTCCTCCCTTCACAAACATCTACTTTCAATGGTAAATCCAACTTATATACATTTTCCATTGAATCTTTTAAAATTTCCTTAACTCTTTCTCTTTCATTCTCATCACATTCGATTATAAGCTCATCGTGAACTTGTAAAATCAATTTAGCATTAAGTTTTTCTTCCTTTAATCTTTCATAAACTTTAATCATAGCAAGTTTTATAATATCAGCTGCACTTCCTTGAATAGGTGTATTTAATGCAATTCTCTCTCCAAAACTTCTAATATTAAAATTCTTTGAATTTATTTCAGGAATATATCTCTTTCTATCTAAAATAGTAGTTACAAAACCGTCTTTTTTGGCTTTCTCAACAATTTTTTCCATATAATCTTTTATATCTAAATAAGTATTTAAATAACCGTCAATATATTGTTTTGCCTCTTTCCTTGTGATATTCAAATCCTTTGAAAGACCATAATCACTTATTCCATAAACAATTCCAAAATTTACAGCCTTTGCATTACGTCTTTGATTAGCAGTTACCTCATCAATAGGAACTCCAAAAACTTCACTTGCAGTTTTGCTATGAATATCCAAATCATTTTTGAAAGAATCAATCATAACTGAATCTTTAGACAGATGAGCTAAAACTCTAAGCTCTATTTGTGAATAGTCCGCATCGATAAAAACTTTATTTTTATCTGCAACAAATACTTTTCTGATATTTCTTCCCTCTTCACTTCTTATCGGAATATTTTGTAAATTAGGGTCAACAGAACTAAGTCTTCCTGTTGCAGTAATCATCTGTTTAAATGAAGTCCTAACCCTACCGTCATTCATAATATATTCCAAAATTCCATCTAAATAAGTTGAAATTAATTTATTCAAAGACCTATACTTTAAAATATAGTCTGCTATTTCATGTTTTTCAGATAATTTTTCTAAAACTTCAACATCAGTTGAATACCCTGTTTTAGTTTTCTTAATAACGGGAAGTTCCATTTTTTCAAATAAAATCGCTCCAAGTTGTTTTGGAGAGTTTAAGTTAAAAGTTTCTCCTGCAAACTCATAAACTTTTTGCTCATACCCATAAGCGAGTTTAGAATACTCTTCCTTCAACTCAACAATCTTATCTCTATCAACTAAAACTCCAACATTTTCCATATCTGCAAGAACTTTAACCAAAGGCTTTTCAACTTCTTCATACAATGAAATTAAATTATTTTCTTTCGCCTTTTCATTAAATAAATTATACAATTTGAAAATAGCAAATACATTTTGTGAAATGTATTTAAAAATAATCTCTTCGTCCAATTCGAAAAAAGTCTTTTTATTTTTACCTTTTCCAAATTTTTCTTTTATATCTAAAATTTCAAAGTCCAAAAACTCTTTACTAACTCTTGAAATCTCATAACTTCCCTTATTTGAATCAATTAGATATTCTAAAATCATAACATCTTCATAATTTTTAAAATCTAAATTATTTTTTAAAGCAAAAAATAATTCTTCCTTTATATCATAACCAATTTTTACTACATCTAAATTACAAAACTTTTCAAAATATTTTAAAGTAAATTCTCTACAGATATAAACTTTTTTGTTTACATCTGAATAAATTCCAATATAAAATTCATCTCTATAAATATAATTTTTATCGGAGAAAAATTTAATGGATACAGCCTTGTCATCTTTTATTTTTTCAAAAATTTCAGAAAAATTAATAATTTCAAAATCAATATTTTGATTTGTTTTTTCTGCATTTTCTTTTTTACTATCTTTAAAATATTTATTTATAATACTTTTAAATTCCAATTTTTCAAGTTTTTCAATATATTCAGAAGTATTTACTTCCTTAATTACAAAATCATCAATATTCTTTTCAAGTGGAACATTTAAGAAAATTTCTCCAAGATAACGACTCAAATATGCCTTATCTTTTTCATTTTCAAGATTTTCTTTTAACTTCCCTTTAAGATTTCCTAAATTTTCGTATAAATTATCAAGCGTTCCATACTCTTGAATAAGTTTTAAAGCAGTTTTTTCTCCAACCCCCTTAACACCTGGAATGTTATCGGAGCTATCGCCTTGAAGCGCCTTAACATCGATTAATTGTTTAGGAGAAAGACCATAATCTTCTAAAACAGATTCCATATTCATAAGTTTAATTTCACTTATTCCCTTTTTAGTTAAATGAACAAAAATATTTTCATCAACTAATTGCAAGTAATCTCTATCTCCTGTAAAAATATCTACCTCAAAACCCTCTTTTTGAGCAAGTTTTGCAACAGTTCCCAAAATATCATCAGCCTCATACTCATCAAGCTCTAAATAATTTACATTCATAGAAGAAAGTAAATCCTTTAAAATTCCAAATTGGTATGTTATTTCATTAGGAGCCTTATCACGAGTTCCTTTATAATCAGAAAACTCATTATGTCTAAAAGTTTTTGAACCCTTATCAAAGGCAACAAAAATATGAGTTGGTTTTATTAACTCCAACGCTTTGTAATACATATTTAAAAATCCATAAACTCCGTTTACGAAAACACCGTCTTTAGTTGTTAAATTTTTTATTGCATAAAAAGCCCTAAAAATAAGACTTGAACCGTCAATCAAAAGTATTTTTTTCATTTTTTTCTCCAAAATATAAAGTTACACTTATTATATCATAAAGTTGAATTTTTTGAAAATTTAATAAATTTTTTATTGCTTTTTGTACATAATTATTTAATAATTAAACGAAAACTATTTGATTATCATATTGAAACTATGATATAATTAGTATGACTTAATAACTTAGTCATACAATTAATACAATGGAGATTTATTATGTTTAAATTTGATTTTAATGATAAAAAATATAAAAATATACATTTCATCGGAATTGGTGGAATAAGTATGAGTGGAATTGCAAAATTACTTTTGAAAAAAGGATATAATATTTCAGGAAGTGATAGAAATACTTCAAAAGAAATCCAAATTTTAGAAAAAAATGGAGCTAAAATTTTTATTGGACAAAAGAAAGAAAATATTCAAAATCCGGATTTAATTGTATATACAGATGCAATTTTACCGGATAATGAAGAATTGATAAAAGCAAAATCTATTGGTGTTCCTTGTGTTACAAGAGGACAATTTTTAGGAGCTTTAATGAGAAATTATCTTCATTCAATAGCAATTTCAGGCTCTCACGGAAAGAGTTCAACTACAAGTATGATTTCAAAAATTTTAATTAATTCCCCTTTTAAGCCGTCAATTTTAATCGGTGGAAATTTAGATGAAATAGACGGAAATGTACTATGTGGAAACGAAGACTATCTGGTAACTGAGGCTTGTGAATTCAAAGCAAATATATTGCATTATTATCCAAGTATGGCAATTATTTTAAATATTGACGAGGACCATTTAGATTTTTACAAAAATTTAGACCATATTGTTGATACTTTTATCGGTTATATGAAAAATCTTGATGAAGATTCAAAAGCTATAATAAATATTGACGACCCGAACTGTATTCCACTATTAGAACATATAAAAGGAGAAACTATTACCTTTGGCGTAAACAACGAAAAAGCAACTTATAACATTACAAATATAAGTTTTGACAAAGTTGGTCATCCTTGTTTTGACATTGAAAATGAAAAATTTGGAAAACATCATTTCTGCTTAAATATAATTGGTAGGCATAATATTTATAATGCAGCTGCTGCAATCATTGCAACTTACGAAACAGGAATTGACGTAGAAACTATAAAAGAGGCTATTTCAAAGTATAGAAATCTTCATAGAAGAATGGAAGTTTATGGAGTAATTGGAAATGATAAAAAAGCTACTATATTAACAGATTACGGTCATCACCCAAGAGAAATAAAAAGTTGTTTAAGTTCAATCGCCGAACATAAAGAAGGCAGACTTGTTTGTATATTCCAACCACATACTTACTCAAGAACAAAAACATTATTAAATGACTTTGCAAAATGTTTTGATGATTGTGATGAAGTAATAGTTACAGAAATATATGCAGCAAGAGAAAAGTTTGACCCAACAATCCATTCAATAGATTTAGTTGAAAAATTAAATAAAAATGGTGTAAATGCAATTTACTTAAAAACTTTTGAAGAGGCAAGAGATTATATATTTGAAACATTCAAAAACAAAGATACAATAATTACAACAGGCTGTGGAAACCCACACGAACTTGCAAAGATGATTGTTGAAGATTATAAATAAAAATTGATAAAAACTAAAGACCTGCTAAAACAGGTCTTTTATATTTTATTCATAATCTTCATATAGATAATAATCAGATTTAACACATTTACGAATTATTCTTTTAGTTTTTTCAATAGGAAACGGTGAATTTTTTTCGTTAAAATATTCAATTTTAACAACTTTTACTATTTTTATTTTATGTTCCTTACCAACGGAAACCAAAACATCATCACCTATATTTATGTTATTATCCTCAGAAATATAGTAATATTTCTTACCACAATCTGAAAATACAACACTACAAAACATAAAATCGTACTTAGAAGAAAGTTTCTTATCATAAACTTTTTCGTCAAATAATTCTTTATAATCAAAAAATTTGATTAAATGTTCTATATTATAAATAAGATTTCTCCAGCACTTTGGCAAATTATTTTTATAATAAAAGCCGTTAATAACCTTTTGACCTTTCTTTTTAAAATCAATTATTACACTATATTTTCTTTCTTCATTACTTGGAAAAATAATTTCATTTAAATTTTGTTTATTGTTTTCAAATAAATTTTTTGAATTTATTTCATCTAATAATTTTTTTATTTCATACTTAATTTGATACTTTTTAGAAACAACTATATCCTCACTAATATTTTGAATATGCTCAATAGTTCCTAAATCTGCATCAATAATAAAATTCTCACTATAATTTGTTTCATCATCAGAAATTTTAGTAATCCTATCATATTTTATTTCAAATTTTTCGATTTCGTCATATTTGTTGTTGTCAAACAATAACAAATCATCAATATCTAAAGTATTCCTGATAAATTCGGACAAGCTAAGCGAATCAAAAAATAAATCATTACCTAAAAAATCTTTAAATTTATATTTTTCATAGGATATGTCCTCTAAACTTAAAGTCCAAAAATTCTCATCTATATCATCTTTTGGGAATTTTCTTTTATTAATTGAACAAATTAAATTTTCAAAAATTTTTTCTACCATTTCAGAATCTATATTAAAACTTTTTTCTTCTATTTTTCTTGATATACCGGCAAAATTTTCATATATATAAAATTTAACTTCTCCCAAATTATTCAAGGTAACAACTTCTTCTACAATTTTAGAAACACCTAATTTTTTCAAATGTTTTTTAGATGAAATGTTTACATTTTTTAACCTCTTATCTATAATTTTTACACAAAAAATTTCAACAAATCTAGTAAATGCAATGTTTAACCACAAAGAAAATTCATAAGCATCAGAATTTTTATCAAAAGTTTTAAGTTTATGGTAAATAATTGAGCCTAAAATATCAACATCACTAATATAGTCAACAATATCTTCAAAATCTAAATAATCACAAAAAGCCTCTTCATAACTATACTCAAAACCTATCCCTAAGCCTTCTTTAAAACCCAATTTTTCACAATCATTAATAAGTTTAAAATAAATATCCTGAAATTTATAATTTGTAAAATCTCTAAAAACAGACTCCCACTTAACTGCAAAATCATAAATTTGTTTGTTTTCCATAAAATCACCAACTTACACCTTTATCAAAATCACTTAAATAATTATTTTAATCTCCCAATTTCTACAACAACCTCGCAATGTGCTGTTCTACTGAACATATCGCATAGTTTTACTTTTTGCAATTCAAAGCCACCGTCAATGAAAAGTTTTAAATCTCTTGTTAATGTAGCTCCGTTACAGCTTATATAGACTAATTTTTTTATATTGCTTTTCAATATTGTATCTACAACTTTTTTATCCAATCCCTTTCGTGGAGGGTCCACTGAAACTATGTCTATATTTTTTGTTTTTAGTATTTCTTCAATTTTTTCTTCACTTTTCCCATAGATGAATTCTACATTTTTAACTTCGTTCAGTTTTAAATTTTCTTTTGCATCTTTTACTGCATCTTTTACGACTTCAACGCCGATTACTTTTTTGAAATTTTCTGCAAAGTATATACTTGTCGTTCCTATTCCTGAGTAAAGGTCAAGCAAAGTTTCTTCCTTATTTTCTCCTAAAAATTCTTTTGCTATTTTATATAAATTTTCAGTTTGAAATTTATTTACTTGAAAAAAGCTCTTTGGAGAAATATTAAATTCATATTTTCCGATTTTATCTATAAAAAGTTTTTTTGAAAATACACAAATACATTCATTACCCATAATTATACTTGCTTTTTTAGGATTTATATTTACATATCCACTAACTAAATTTTCGTAAATCTTTAAACTTTTAACAAAATTTTCAACTTCCTTTGTATTTTTCTTTACAACAAAGGTAATCATAATTTCAGAATTAAAATTTGCTCTTATACTGATATTCTTCAAAATTCCCATATCTGTATTAACATCATAAGACTTTATTTTAAATTCTCTTAACTTTTCTTGTAAAAATGGTAAAAATTCATTGATGGCTAAATCACTAATCGGACAGTTTTCAAGCCTTAATTTATTTTCTCCATTATCTACACAATAGCAAAGTTCAAAATTTTCATTTGTCTTTAATTCTATCTTATTTCTATAATTAAGATTTTTTTCATTTCCTAAAATTTCAACATTTTCCAATTCAATTTTAGTATTTTTTCTAAGATTGTTTAAAAACATTTTTTTCTTTAATTCAAGTTCTTTTTCATATTTCAAATTTATAAAAGGATATATATCCGTTAAGTTTTCATCATATTTATTTTCTCTAAATTCACTAAACTTTACATAATTTTTTACATATCCATTAGAAAAATTTTTCTTTTTTTGTGTTATTTCAACATCAACAATATCACCAACAAGTCCACCTTTTACAAAAATTATTCCCTCATCGCTTTTTGCAACTCCAAGTCCTTCATTAGTGTTGTCTATTATTTCTAAATTTTTTATTTCCATTATTTTCCTCTCTGTCTTGTTATCTCATATAGTCCAAGTTTTGTAAATCCGTGAAAATTCCAAATTTTATTGTCTAAAACTTGTATTTTACTAATTTTTTCTTCTAAAATTTCTTTTTCTTTTGCTTTCATATTTATAAAATCAACGATTATTATCCCTGAAATATCTCTAAAAGAAATTTGCCTTAAAATTTCATCAATAGCAATTAAATTTACACTAAGTGCATTTTTACTTTTATCGCTTTCACTTGTCTTTCCTTTTGAATTTACGTCTATAACAGTAAGCGCCTCTGTTTTTTCTATTACTATATTTATATTTTCAACTTCAACAACTTTTTTGTTTAAATTTTCAAGATAAATCCCAATGTTATAGTCATATTTTGGAGAATATTCTTCATCAAAAATCAATTCATTTTTTAAAAATTCATCATTTTTAAATTTTTTATACAACTCTTTTTCATTTAAGATACAACTATATTTTTCATTTTCAATTAAAAAGTCTTCCAAAAAATTTTCTTTTTTATATATCAATTTTGGAACCGGTAAATTATTTATACTGTCCACAATTTCTTGCATTTTTTTCAAATTTTCACTTATATCATTTAACAAAAATTCTTCATCACAATATACAGACTTTGTCCTCAATTTTATTGAAAAATTTGATTTTAAAGCCTTTATTTTATCAATATCAAATTTAAAATCTTTTAATTTTTTTGAAATCAAAATTTCTTCACTATTCTTAAATGAAACAACTGAAAAAAGAGAAGAAATTGAAAAATTCATTGAAACATTAGGCGCCTTATCCCCTGCGTTTATCTTATATATTTCAACAAAAATCACATCTCCAACTTTGATTTCTCCAATGGTATCTTTAAAATCCAAAAATCCGTTTTTTCCATTTTTAAGCTCAACAAAAAAACAATGTAGTGCTACAACTTTTTTTACAACTCTTACTCTATAAATATCTCCTATTTCAAAATCACTAATTTTTTTTACAAAATAGGAATTTAACTTGCTATCTACAACTTTTCCATATTCAATTTCTTCTTCATCTTTATGTATAAATAAATAATCTTTCAAAATTTTCTCCTATTCAATGTATTCAAATTTAATCTTTTTTTCAAAATATTTTTTCATAGGTGTAGAAAAACAAACACAAAAAATATAATTAAGTTGTGCAAGATTGTAATTATACTCTAAAATATTTTTTTTATTTTCTTTTAAATCTTTATTTTCTTTTAAATCTTTATTTTCACCTAAAACTTTTAAATTTTTTAAAATTTTATTAAATTCATATAAATAAAAACCTTGATGCATCACCAAAATAGTAATACAAATTAAAAATATAATATTAAAAAATAAAATAATCATAAAATCTCCATAAAAAAAGAACTTAGACATCATCTAAGTTCTATTTTACCATAAATTTAAATATCCTAAATTGCAAGAATAAATTAGCCACATAAAAATAATTCTCTAGGCGTTTTGTAATTGAATATTTTTTTAGGAT
>NZ_JACVDA010000029.1 GCF_016552165.1 Parvimonas parva
ATAACGTTGGTTGTGTTTTATATTTTCTTGATTTTGTGATATAATATTATTCATAAAAGAGAGTTCCTTTCTAGTTAATTTTTTTGTTTTAATAATTATACAGGATATTCTCTTTTTTTTGTACCCTTGGTCTCACATCAATTGTATCATAACAGAAAATGATTAAAAAATAAATTTAAATATGGATATTTATCAAATAATATGTTATAATTATTGATAGATTATTTATAAAATTAGGAGGAAATTAATGATATCAGCAGGAGATTTTAGAAAAGGGACAACATTTGAAATGGATGGAGATGTATATCAAATTATAGATTTTCAACATGTTAAACCTGGAAAAGGAGCTGCGTTTGTAAGAACAAAAATAAAGTCAGTTAAAAGTGGTGGTTCAAGAGAAATGACTTTCAACCCAAATGACAAATATGAAATCGCTAAGATTGAAACAAAAGAAATGCAATATTTATATTCAGATGGTGAATTATATTATTTTATGGATACTGAAACTTATGAACAATTACCATTAAACTTTGATGTAGTTGAAGATGCTCTTCTATATTTAAGAGAAAATGATAATGCAACAATAAGATTCCATGATGGAAAGGCATTTCAAGTTAATGCACCAAACTTTGTTGAATTAGAAGTTGTTGAAACTGAACCTGGTGTTAAGGGAGATTCAGCTACCGGAGCAAATAAACCAGCTAAAGTTGAAACAGGAGCAGTTGTTACAGTTCCTTTATTCATAAACAATGGAGATAAAATTAAAATTGATACAAGAACTAATGAATATCTTTCAAGAGTTTAATAATTAAAATATTAAAGACAAGTTTTAAAAACTTGTCTTTTTTGTACTTATATTTTCAATTTTGAAATCGGATTTTTTGAAATTCCTTTTTTAATATCATCATCATCTAAATGGGTGTATATTTGTGTTGTAGCGACACTTGTATGACCAAGAATGCTTTGAATTGTTCTTATATCAACATCTCCATATTTATACATAAGTGTAGCGGCTGTGTGTCTAAGTTTATGTGGAGTATATATTTTAGGGTCTAATCCTGATAATAATATATATTTTTTCAACCTTAATTGAATTGAACGATTAGAAATCCTTTTATTATGTGAACTTATGAATAGGGCAGTTGTATCTTTTGTTACAGGTCTAAGTTGTAAATAACTTTTTATTGCATAAATACAATTTTCGTTTAGAAAAACAATTCTTTCTTTATTTCCTTTTCCTATAACACTTAATTTATCTTCTTTTATAGATTCGATATTAATACCTGTAAGCTCAGAAATTCTAAGTCCACAAGTTAAAAATATTAAAATTATACATAAATCTCTAGCTCTGTTAAATTCATTTTTTTCTTCTTTTATGGCGTTTATAAGTTTTTCAGATTCAGATAAAGTGAGATATATAGGATTTCTTTTTTGTAATTTCGGTAATTCCAGCTTTTCTGAAGGATTTTTATCAATTAATTCAACTGTATTATGTAGATATTTAAACCATGATTTTATAGCTGAAATTTTTCTCGCTTTAGTTTTTGTTGAATCATTATAATTAGAATCACAAAAAGAGATATAGGCGTGCAAATCTGTAATATCTATATCAGAAATATCTCGTTTATTAATTGATAAAATAGGTACAGAATTTATATCCGATTCTAAATTATATCCAAATAATTTTTTTCGCATTATAATAAATTTTAAAAATCTTTTTAAATCATAATAATATTCTTTAACCGTTAAATTTGAACGACCTTTAATAGTCAATAAATAATTTAAATAGTCATCTAAAATCGTTGGACAATCATCAAAATGTATCATACAATCTCCTCTAATATTTTTTACATTATTTTCGCAAAACTATAATTTTGCGAAAATAAATTTAATTAAAATAAAGAAGAGATTTTTTTAACCTCTACTCTATTTACATTTTAATTATATTATATTTTAAAAGTTAAGTCAAGTTTTTTTATTCTAACTCCAACTCTTCTTTATACATTTCTTTTAAGTACAATATATCGTTCATTATAGAATTATCTAAATCTTCATACAATAACAATTTATCTATATCTTCCTTAGCTTTTTGGTATTTTTTTAGTTTTAATTCCAATACTATCTTATTAAATAGCAATTTTTCATCATCAATATATATAGATAGTCCTCTTTCGAAAATTTTTAGTGATTTTTCGACTTTTTCTGTTTTGTAATATAATAACCCCAATTCTATAAAAATATTCAAAAAATCGGCGTTTAAATCCAATGATTTTTCATAATACTCAATAGATTTTTCAATTTCATTCAATTTGTTATATATATAAGCAATCCAATAAGAATCTTCTTTATCTAACGAAGTTTTGTCTATATTTTCTAAAAGCTCATAACATTCTTCATATCTAAATTTATCAACAAGTTGTAAAATTTCTTCAATTTTTACTTTTGTATCAATTTCCGATATTTTTTTCTTGATAATGTTATCAATGGAAAAATTAGAATTTGTAATAGCCTTTTTATAAAATAAATTTGCTTTTATATAAAATTTTTCTTTTACAAATAAATCACCATAAAGCATATTTAGTAAATAATCTTCTGAATTCTTTTTTTCTAAATCTGATAACAAAACCTTTATTTCATTCAAAAAAATATTATAATAGTTGTTATCAATATAATCTAATATCATTAGAAGATATTTAATATAGATTTTTAAAATAAAATCATCATAAATTTCTAAATTAAATAAACCTCTAACAATTAATAAATTGTAAATTATATTTTCAAACTTTTCATCATTAAAACGAATTTTAGATTTTGTAAAATCTATCAGATTAATTTTTTTAGATTTAATAAAATCATTTAAAAGTTCTATATTATCAAAATTTGAATTTATACCATTTAATAATAAAATTCCTTCAAAAAAATATTCTAAATTGATATTTTCGTTGAATTTATTATTTTTTATATTTTCTAAAAGTACATCTGAATTAATTGGAAAATCTATATTTTTATATAGATTTCCATTAATTTCAATTTCTTTTATAGTAAGAAAATATATTTTTTCAGAAAATTTTTCAAAATAATTACACAAATTATCCATATTCACCTACATTTTTTTAGGAGTATCCATACCTAAAAGCCCTAAGCCGATTTCTATAAGCAATCTTGTACAATAGGTTAAAATTAATCTAAATTCTTTAATATATTCTTCTTGATTATTTATTGGACATGAATTATAAAATTTATTGAATAATTTTGCTATTTCAGTTATATATCTAGCTAGTATTGAAGGTTCATATTTTTTAGCAGATTCTTGCAAAATATCTTCAAATTTATAAATAGCTTTAACTAAAGTTAATTCATCAATATTCATTTCATAATTTTCAAATTTTGAAATATCAACAGAATCTAACTTTGAATAAAAATTATTTTTTTCTAATATACTATTAGCTCTCGCTGCAGAATATTGAACATAAGGTCCAGTTTCTCCATCAAAATTTAATACATTATTCCAATCAAAAGCGTAATCTTTAATTCTAGTATTAAACAGTTCTTGGAATATAATCGCTCCGATACCTACCTCTTTTGCAATTTCTTCTTTATTTTCAAGAGAACTATTTCTCTCATTTATAATTTCTAAAGTTTTTTCGACACTTTTTTCAAGAACATCATTTAAAAATATAACATTTCCGTCTCTTGTACTAAGTTTTGCAGAAGTACCTAAAAGGTCATCTTTAACACTAACCATACCAAAAGAAACGTGAATACAGTCTTTAGCCCATTCATATCCCATTTCTTCAAGAACAGCTTTTAATTGTTGAAAATGTAATTTTTGTTGAGTGGCTACAACATAAATATTTTTATCAAATTCATAATCTTTCTTCCTAGTTAAGGCAGTTGCAATGTCTCTAGTTATATATGTACTAGAAGAATTACTCTTTAATATTAGCGCTGGAGGTAGATTATATTTATCTAAATTTACGATTTTACAGCCTTCACTTTCAACCAATAAATCCTTATCTTCCAATTCCTTAACTACATCATCAATAAATTGTGAATGATATGCCTCACCTCTATATGAATCAAATTCAACTTTTAGTTTATCATAAACCTTTTGAAATTCTAATAAACTTATTTCTTTAAACCAATTCCAAAGTCTTACAGATTCTTCATCACCATTTTCTAATTTATTGAAATAATCTCTAGCCGTTTCAAGCATTTCTTCATCAGTTTTACAAAGATTGTTAAAGTCAACATATAATTTCAAAAGTTGATTTATAGGGTCTGCATTTATCTCATCATCATTACCCCATATTTTATAAGCGGCAATTATTTTACCGAATTGTGTACCGTAATCTCCAAGATGATTTACTCCAACTGTGTTATAACCCAAAAATTTATATATGTTCTTTATTACATTACCAATTAAAGTGCTCCTAATATGACCGATATGGAATGGTTTAGCAATATTAGTAGAAGAATAATCAATTACTATTGTTTTATCTAAATTATCATTTGATGAACCATAATTTTCTTTTTTTTCAAAGATTTCATTTATAACATTTTTAGAAAACTCTGAAGGTTTAATAAAGAAATTTATATAAGGTCCAACATTTTTTACATCTAAAAATATAGTATTTTCTAATTTAATTTTACCAACCAATTCTTCAGAAATCATATTTGGAGCTTTTCTTAAAATTTTTGATAACTTAAAACAAGGAAACGAAAAATCTCCCATTTCAGCATTAGGTGGAATTTCTATTAATTCTTTAATTTCTTCTTTACTTAAATTTATATCTAAGTCAAAGATAGTATTTACAACTATGTCTTTAAAATTTATCATAATATACTCCTATTTTAATTTTACAACGGTAGCACCATCGCCGCCTTCATTAATTTTCCCAAAGCTAAAAGACTTAACTAATTTATGTCTTTTTAGAAAATCAGATATGTTATTTCTTAAAATACCAGTACCTTTCCCATGTATAATAGTAACTTCATTCAAATTAGCTATAAAAGAGTCATCTAAAAACTTATCTATTTCATAAATAGCATCTTCAGTATTAAAACCCCTTACATCAATTTTATTATCATACATTTTATCACTCTTAATAAAAGTAGTCTTTGAATAAGACGTTTTTTCTTTAGAATCATCTATTATTTTTTCAATTCTAATTATATCGCTAATATTAGCATTTACCTTTAAAATACCAATTTTAACCTGTAAATTACCATTTTTATCAGGCAATGTTTGAACATATCCATTTTCATTTAAACTAAGAACTTTAATTTCTTCTCCTAACATTAAAGGCTCATTCAATATGTTTACATTATTTTTGCTTTTTAACATTCTGGAATGATTAATTTTATCTGTCTTTTTAAATATTTCTTCAGAAATTTTTCTTAATTTTACAGACTCTTGCTTTGATTTAGCCTTGTTTATATCTTTGATAGTTTCTTTACAAAACTTATCTGTTTCATATATTGAATTTTCAATATATTCTTCTAATTTTTTTATTTTTTTCTCTTTTTGTATATTAAATTTTTCTAATTTTTCTTCATACTCTTCTTTAATTTTTTTATTATAATCTAATATTTCTCTTTGTTCGATAATAAGATTTTCATATTCCTTACGTCTATTATCTACATTACTGACAAGTTTATCAAAAGAGATTTCGTTGTTAGATATAAATTTTTTAGCATTTATAATAAAACTTTCATCAAGTCCTAATTTTTTAGAAATTTCAAATGCATTTGATTTTCCTGAAACTCCAATTATTAACTTATAAGTTGGTTCTAATTTTTCAACATCAAACTCCATAGCTGCATTTTGGACGTTTTCAGTTGACATCGCATACATTTTTAATTGACTATAATGAGTTGTTGCAATAGTCCTAATGTTTTTTTCTAAAAAATAATTCAAAATAGAAATAGAAAGTCCTGAACCTTCTTCCGGATCTGTACCTGAACCTAATTCATCAAATAAAACCAAACAATTTTCTTTAGCATTATCTATTATTTCTATTATATTTTTCATATGTGAAGAAAAAGTACTTAAAGATTGTTCTATACTCTGTTCATCACCAATATCGGCAAATAATTCAGTAAATATAGCAACTTCTGAATTATCAAAACAAGGTATCATAAGTCCAAATTGAGTCATTAAAGTTAATAAACCAACAGTTTTTAAAGTAACAGTTTTACCACCTGTGTTAGGCCCTGTTATTACCAAAGTATTAAAATTACCACCAAGAGAAATATCAATCGGTACAACTTTATCCTTGTCTATTAACGGGTGCCTTGCTAATTTCAAATTAATAATACCTTTATCATTAATTAATGGCTTACTAGCCTCCATATTATATGCAAGTTTTCCTCTTGCAAATATAAAGTCTATATTAGCGATTATGTCTAAATTTGATAATAATTCCGGTAAAATTTCTAAAATACGATTAGAAAATTCACTCAATATTCTTTCAATTTCTTTTTCTTCATCAATTTCTAATTTTTTTAAATCATTATTCAAATCAACAACAAACATCGGTTCAATAAAAACAGTTTGTCCTGATGCAGATTGGTCGTGAACAATACCTTTAAATGAATTTTTAAACTCACTTCTTACGGGAACAACATATCTACCATCTCTTAAAGTATAAATATTATCCATCAATTTATCTGATGTAGAAATAAGTTGATTAAGTCTATCTCTAATTAAATCATTTTTAGACTTAATCGTTCTTCTTATCCTTTTAAGTTCAGGACTTGCATCATCAGAAATTTCTTCTTCTGATATTATTGAAACTTCTAAATCTCTTTCAAGTTGAGTATTAACATTTAAAGAATTTAAAAGTCCAAAAATATTTTCATACTCAACTTCATCATCACTAGAAATTAAATTTTTTAAAAATCTTGATGTATTCAAAAGTTTCCAAACTTCTAGAAGTTTTCTAATTGTAAAAAAACGTCCAACTTCTAAAAGTTTAAAATCTTCTTCTAAATCATCAATGTTAGAAATAGCAGGAGTCTTATGTTTCATTATAAATCTATAAGCCTCATCTGTTTCATCTAATAATTTTTTAATTTTTATAATATCAGTAGAAATTTCAGCATTTTTTATTAACTTTTTTCCTATTATACTCTGAGAACAATCTAATAACATATTTATAATTTTATAAAATTCTAAAGTTTTTAACACTTTATTTTTCATTATTATTTATTTCTCCATTTTTTATAATTTTTTTAATATATTCATCTTTTATTTTTGAAATTTCATTTTGTAATTCAATAATTTTTTCATCTTTTTGTTTTATTTCATAAAAATTATCGTAAGAAATTTTTTCAAGATTTTCATATCTTTTCTCAAGCGTACTAATAGTATGAATTAAAATATTATTTTTATCAGTTAGCTCTTTCAAGCTTTCTTTTAATCCTTCTTTTTCCTTTTCGATTTTTTCAGTATTCTTTATGAATTCTTCTTGTTTTTTAATAGGAAAATCACTATCTTCACTCATTAAATTTAATTCTTTTTTTAAGTCAAAATAATCACTAGAAATATTTAACGCTACCAAAGTTGCTGCCATAGTTGGATTTAACAAATAATTTTGTGAAGTTATTTTTTTTATTTCTTCATCAACAAAATTTGCTATTTCTTTAACTTCAGATTTATCTTTTTGTCCAATAATTGTATAAATACTTCCTGCAATATTAACTTTAATTTTATTATTCATAATATTCTCCTAATTATGACCTTAAACTTGCTCCTAATTTTTCATTTAAATCAGATAGCATATCATCGATTATAGAATTTATATCTTCATCAACTAAAGTCTTATCTTTAGATTGGAAAGTTAATTTATAAGCCATTGATTTCTTTCCTTCACTCACTTGATTTCCGATATAAACATCAAAAAGTTCAACATTTTTAAGTAAATTATTTGAATGCTCTTTAAATATTTTTTCTATTTCCCCACTATCTATATTTTTATCTACAACCAAAGCTAAATCTCTCTTTACAGCCGGATATTTTATAAGTGGTTCATAAATTTTTACAAGACTTGATTTATCTCTTATCTTCTCAATATCAATTTCACATACAAATATATTTTTCTTAATTGAGAAATTTTTACATACTTCATAAGAAATTTGACCAATTTCCCCTATCTTTTCGCCATTTGCTAATACATCAGCACATACTCCTGAGTGAAAATATTCAATATTATTATTTTTTACAAATTCAACATTTTCAATGTTTAATATATTTAACAAATTAAATATTATATCTTTCAAATAATAAAATTCATATTTCCCATAAGCTCCAATAGCAAGTTTTTTCTTTTCAATAGGTATTTTTTCTCCTTCAACTGAATGAAAAGTATTTCCAAGCTCATATACTAACAAGTCATCATTTTTATAATTTAAATTTTTAGCTAAAACATCAATAATATTTGGAATTAAAGATTTTCTCATAATACTAAATTCTTCACCTAACGGATTTAAAATCTTAACAGTATTTAAAGCATTCATCTTTGTCTTTCCGATTATATTTCCTCCAATGAAAGAATAAGTTGTAATTTCATATAAACCTAAATTTAATAAAATATTTTTTATCTTATCTTCAAAAACTCTTTTACTACTCTTTTTACCTATCGTATTTGGAGCTAAAATAGGTGTAGGATTAAGATTAGAGAATCCATATATTCTACCTATTTCTTCAACAATATCCTCTTGAATAGATAAATCTGTTCTAAAATAAGGTATAGTACAAATTATAACATCATCTTTAACTTCTGTTTCGATTTCTAATAAATTTAAATATCTAACTATCTTTGAATTTTCAATTTCAACTCCTAATAGTCTTTTTACTAAATTTGTATTAAATTCTATTTTAGTTGGAACAAAATTTGCGTTATCAACGTCAAATACTGAATCAATTTCACATTTTACATTTTTTTCTAACAAATATAAAAATCTAGATAAAATATTTATAGTATGTTCTGAAGTCAATCCTTTTTCATATCTTATAGACGCCTCAGATTTTAATCCCAATCTTTTTGAAGTAGATTTGATTGATTTTTTAGTAAAGTATGCAGATTCAACTAAAATATTTTTAGTATTTTCATCAATTTCTGAATTTTTAAGTCCCATAACTCCAGCAATAGCTATAGGTTTTACAGAATCGCAAATCAACATATCTTCTGATGAAAGAGTTCTTTCAACCTCATCTAAAGTTACAACTTTTTCTCCTTCAAATGCATTTCTAACAGTTATATCTCCTTCTAACTTATCTAAATCAAAAGCATGAAGAGGTTGTCCAAATTCTAACATTAAAAAGTTAGTTAAATCCACTATATTATTTATAGGTCTTATTCCGGCATTTAAAAGATAATTTTGAATTTTTCTATTTGATTCTTCTATCTTAATATTTTTTATTATACTAGCAGAATATCTTTTACAATTTTCTGCTGAAATATTTATATTTAACGAACTTTTATTTTCAATTTCTTTTAAATTTTTTAAATTAATTTTATTTAATTCTTTATCAAAACTTGCAGAAATTTCTCTTGCCATTCCAACAATAGATAAGCAATCTGGTCTATTAGGTGTAATTTCAAATTCTACAACAATATCATTCAAATCTAAAATTTCTCTAATATCTGTACCTAAAACAATATTTTCATCAAAAATTCTTAAAACTCCATCTTTATATTCTTTTGGAATAACCGAATCAGCATAACCTAATTCTTTATAACTACAAAACATTCCTTGTGAAATTTCTCCACCTAATTTTGCTTCCATAATTTTTGTTCCATCAGCAAGTGTCGAATTAACTTTTGCAACCGGAACATAATCAAATTGCTTTAAATTTTGAGCAGCAGTAACAATTTGAACTACTTCATTTCCCAAATCAACTTTTGTAATCCAAAGTTTTTTAGAATTTTCATGTCTATAAATTTCTAAAATTTTACCTATTACAATATTTTCTAATTCAGTTCCTAATTTTTCAATGGATTCAACATGAGAACCTGTAAGAGTTACTTTATCACAAATTTCCATTATATCATTATCTATATTAATATATTCTTTTGCCCATTTTATCGGTAATAACATATAATCCTCCTTAAAATTGTTCTAAAAATCTTTTATCATTATCATATAATAATCTAATATTATTTATCTTATGCTTAACCATAGTAATTCTATCAATTCCCATACCAAACGCAAAACCAGAATATTTTTTAGAATCAATTCCACAAGCTTCTAATACATTAGGGTGAACCATGCCACAACCTAACAATTCCATACTCCAACCTGTTCCATTACAAACTTTACAACCTTTACCTTTACAATTAAAGCAAGAAACGTCAACTTCAGCACTTGGTTCAGTAAATGGGAAATAATGAGGTCTGTATCTTGTTTGCATATCTTCTCCAAAAAACTCCTTGATAAAAGTATTAAGTGTTTCAATTAAGTTGCTCATATTAATATTTTCATCTACAACAAGACCTTCGATTTGATGAAACATTGGTGAATGAGTATCATCAACTTCATCAAATCTAAATGTTCTACCAGCAGAAACCATTTTAATTGGAGGCTTTGTAGTCATCATAGTTCTAATTTGAACTGGAGATGTATGAGTTCTTAACAACAATTCCTTATCAATATAAAATGTATCAGACATATCTCTTGAAGGATGATCCATAGGAGAATTTAATTTATTAAAATTATTTTCTACTGTTTCGATTTCCGGACCATCAATTACAGAAAATCCCATTGAAATAAAGAAATTTTCCAATTCTTCCATAGTTTGATTTAAAGGATGTCTATGTCCAACATTTATAAATTTTTTATTGATAGTAACATCAACTGTTTCTTCCTTTATTCTCTTTTCAAGTTCAATTTTATTAAACATTTCAACTTTTTCATTTATGATATTTTCAATTTCCTGCTTAGTTAAATTTATAAGCTCACCAATTTTAGGTCTTTCTTCCTTAGAAATATTGGCCATATTTCTTAAAATACTAGTAAATTCCCCTTTTTTGCCTAAATATTTTACCCTAATTTCTTCTAAATCATTTTTATCAGTTGAATCTTTAATTTCATTTATAATTTTATCTTTTAAATTATTAATTAAGTCTTTCATATTTTTCTCCTACTATCCTTGTATTTTTTTATAATAATATCCTTCTCCCCATTTAGTTTGAATATAGGTAATATCTCCGATATTTATTTTTTCTCTTAACCTTCTTATATGAACATCTATTTTTCTATAATCACTTACATGTTCTTCTTTCCATACACTTTTAGCAATATCTTCCCTACTAAAGACTTTTTCAGAATTAATAGCCATAATATATAAAATATCAAATTCTTTTCCGGTTAAATCAACTTCTTCTCCTTTTAATTTTACAGTCCTACCTACTATATTAAACTCTAAATCATCTGCAAATATTAAATTATCTATATCTGCTCTCCTCTGTCCAAATCTTCTCATGATAGCACGAATTCTCGCCTTTAATTCAAGTATATTGAAAGGATAAATTAAATAATCATCAGCACCATACTCAAAAATTAAAATTTTTTGCATATCGTCTTTCAAAGTAGTTGTAACAATAGTTGGAATATCACAAAATTCATTTAATTTCTTTTTCAAATCTAAACCAGAACCATCTTTGAAATACATATCCATAATTATCATATCAAATTTTTTTTGGTCAGCTAAAATAATAGTGTCTTCAATATTATCTGAAATAGTAATTTCATAATTTTCATCTTCTAACATAGAATACATCAAATCATTTATTTGTGAATCAGTGGGTAAAGCCATTAATATTTTTAATTTCATAAATCTACTCCTATTTCACTAATATTCTCTCATTTTCTCTTCTTAAAGTTATTTTTTCTTTATCTAAAAATTCAAGCAATTCCATAGTCGATTTTCTATTAGAACCAAGTAAATCTCTTGCATCAGAAACAGAAATAGCTCCCTTTTTAACTATAAACTCCTTAATCATATTTACAGCTGAATCATAATTTTCTTTAAGCATATAACCTGAATCTAATTTTATAACTCCTTTATTACTTATCAAATATAAAATAAGCTCTCTAAAATGCTCTACACTCATATTTAAATTAAAATCTTCAAAATTCATAATTGAAAATTTATCAGAATTGAATTTATTTTTTATAATTTCAATATTTTTAAAGTCTGCATCATCTAAAGAAACTTTAAAATCTAAAAGAGAAATGTATTCATCAGAAACAAAAAATCTATCTGAAATTAAATAATTCATAAATTCATTCTTTATCTTTCCACCTAGAGAATCAAAGAATTTTGATTTAATAGTTTCTTTAGAAATTCCAATTCTTTTTGGATATTTCTTGTGAAAATCTCCTATAAATTCACTTATCTGTTCAATTAACTTTTCAACAAATTTATCCGATAAAATTAATCTGTCCGAATTAATACCAAAAGAAATAATTTTATTTTCTTCAATTAATTCATCAATTAATTTTGAAATATTTTTATTTGAATCTGATAAAAAGTTATAATAATTTTTTTCTAAATAAAATTTATCACTAAATCTATTAATATAATTATAAATATATTCTTTAAAATCACAACCATCAAGTCTTTTTATATTTTTTATATCATATTCATTAAATCTTTTCTTTTTTGTAGCATTAGAATCAATTATATATCCTCCACCTATAGTGTAAAGTGGTGAGAATAATCTAAGTATAAATTTATCATTTCTTTTACTAATAATCGGTTCTTCAAGTCTTAATTGAACGATATATTCCTTATTTGATTCTAAAACTTCATCTTCTAACAAAATTGCTCTACACAAAACTTCACTAGAACCTAAATATAAATGAAATCTAGTTCTATTTGTTATTTCAAAAGGTAAATTAACCGTTTTAAGTTTAACATCGATAATACTACTTTCAGTAAAAGTATTGTTAGGTACAAGAACAGAGCCTTTTGGTACATCTTCTTTTTTTACATTTGCAAGATTTATCGCAACACGTTGCCCAGCATAAGCAGTTGGAATATTACTATCATGCACTTGTAAATTTCTAATTTTAGTTATTTTATTTGATGGATATATTAAAATTTCATCATCAAGGTTAAATGTTCCGGAAATTAAAGTTCCTGTTACAACAGTTCCAAAGCCCGTTATAGAAAAAGACCTATCAACATATAACCTAGGATTAGAGCTTAAATCTTTATCCGGTAACGCATCTACAATTCTCTTTATCTCTTCTTTCAATTCATCAATACCAGTATTTTCAGTTGAAGACACCTCTATTATCTTGGCATTCTCTAAAAAAGTGCCTTCCATTTCATCAGCAATATCAAGTTTAACAAGTTCAATCCAATCCCTATCGACTAAATCACATTTTGTTAATGCAATTATACCATTTTTAATTCCTATTAAATTTAGAATATCTAAATGCTCTTTAGTTTGTGCCATAATACCTTCGTCAGCAGCAACAACTAAAACAATCATATCCATTCCACAAACACCCGAAAGCATATTTTTTATAAACTTTTCATGTCCAGGAACATCAATAATACCAACTCTAAGTTCATCTGTTAAATCAAAATGAGTAAATCCTAATTCAATAGAAATACCTCTATTCTGCTCTTCTTTTAATCTATCTGTATTTCTTCCTGTTAAAGCTCTTATCAAAGTTGTTTTTCCATGGTCAATATGACCGGCAGTTCCAACAATAATATTCTTTTTATTTTTCATATTATTCTCCTATTAATGAATCCAAAGCATCTTTAATTATACTAAATTCATTTTCAAAAATAGTTCTTACATCAAAAATTAAATTTCCCTTATAAATTCTAGCAACAATTGGAATATTATGATTTCTTAATTTTTCTTCCAGTTCGTTTTCTGTATATGAATTAGAAATAACTTTAACAGCTTTTGATGGTAATTTTTGAGTTGGAAGGGAACCAGCTCCTACTTCTGAATCAATATCTATAATTTCATAAGAAAATTCTTTATTTTCTCCTAAATAATCTATAAATCTTTCTGCCTTATTATAAAGTTCTTCAATTTTTATAGTTAGCATATTTAATGTTGGTATCTTTGAAATTGCTAATTCTTCATCGATATAATATGAAAATACAACTTCTAAAGCAGATAAAGTAAATTTATCAACTCTTAAAGCTCTAGTTAATTGATTTTTTTTCATCTTTTCAATAAATTCTTTTTTACCGACTATAATACCAGCTTGTACTCCACCTAATAGCTTATCTCCACTAAAACTTACAACATCTACTCCATTAGATATACATTCTTGAACAGTTGGTTCATGTCCTAATCCATATTTAGATAAATCTATAAGCACACCTGAGCCTAAATCTTCAATAATTGGAATATTATATTTTTCTTTTAAATCTTTTAATTCTGTTGAAGTTACGGATTCTGTAAAACCTAGAATTTTAAAATTACTTTGATGCACTTTGAAAAGTGCCGCTGTATTTTCATCTATTGCATTTTCATAATCGCTAAGATGAGTTTTATTTGTTGTGCCAACTTCTTTAAGTTCTGCACCACTTTCTCTACAAACATCAGGAATTCTAAAAGAACCCCCTATTTCAACTAACTCACTTCTACTTGTAATTACATTTCTGCCCTTTGCCATAGTTGACAAAATAAGCATAACTGCAGCTGCATTGTTATTTACAACCATACAATCTTCAGCTCCAGTTATCTTTTTAATAATCTCAGTTAAATGAGAATATCTTGAACCACGTTCCCCTTTTTGTAAATCATATTCAAGATTTGAATATCCAACAGAAACATCTTTAATGTTTTCTAAAATTTCATTTGTTAAAACTGACCTTCCAAGATTTGTATGAATTACAACTCCAGATGCATTTATAACCTTTCTTAAATTTAAACGCTTTTTATTTAGTAAATTTTTTTCTATATTTTTAGCTAAATTTTCAATATAATTTAATATTACTTTTTCATCACAGCCATTTGAAATATTATTTCTAATAGAATTAAGCTCTTCGTGAATCGATTCCATTATTAAATTTTTAGAATTTTCCTCTAAAAGTTTTTTTATTATTTCATTATCTAAAATTTGGTCAACTTTAGGTATCATTTTATATAAATTCATAAAGTTCTCCATTATTCAACTATTAAATATTTTTCTTTTTTCTCAATAACTTTTCCTATTACTGCAAATCTAGTAGGAATATCTTTTAGTTTTTCTAAAATATAATCTACTTCATTTTCAGGAACAGTAATCAAAAGACCTCCTGATGTTTCAGGATTAAACATAACATTAAGTAGAGCCTCATCTACTTCATTTTCAAGTTTATAATTATTTCCAACAAATTTTTTATTATCATAACAGCCCTTAGGGATAAGACCCATATTTGCATAGTCAATAGCACCTTTTAAAATTGGCATACTTGCACTATCAAGCACAAATGTAGTATTAGAACCTTTAGCCATTTCATAGCAATGTCCCATAAGTCCAAATCCTGTAATATCCGTACAAGAGTTAATTGTATTATTTTCTACTGCTCTCTTTGCATATTTATTAAGAGTTTCCATAGTATGAACTGCATCATTTATCTCTTCTTCACTTACAACTCCACCCTTTATAGCGGTATTTATAACTCCAAGTCCAATTGGTTTTGTAAGAATTAAAACATCACCTACTTTTGCAGAGGAGTTCTTCCAAACTTTATTAGGATGAACAAAACCCGAAACACTTAATCCATATTTTGGTTCATCATCTTGAACTGTATGTCCTCCTATAAGTAAGCATTCTGCTTCTTTCATTTTTTCTAACCCACCTCTCAAAATTTCAGTTAAAATTTTTGGAGGTAAACAATTTGGAAAACAAACTATATTCATTGCCATAGTAGGCTCTCCACCCATTGCATAAACATCAGAAAGAGAATTAGTAGCTGCTATTTTACCAAAAGTAAATGGGTCATCAACAATTGGGGTAAAAAAGTCCAAAGTTTCTATTAAAGCCAATTCATCATTTATTTTATAAACAGCAGCATCATCTGAAGTTTCAATTCCTACAAGTAAATCTTTACTTATAGACGTTTTATTATCCAAACCGGATAAAACCTCATCCAGAATATCTGGACCAACTTTTGCGGCTCACCCTGAAGTTTTTGCATAAGAAGTTAACTTTACATCTTTTATATCAATATTTTTCATACATTTTCTCCTAATCTACACTTATATTATTTTTTATTTTCTCAAAAGTTTTCTTTCCAATACCCGAAACTTTTGTTATATCCTCAATTTTATTAAATTTATTTTTTTCTCTATATTCAATAATAAGTTTAGCTTTAGTTTCTCCAATACCTGTTAATTTGCAAAGCTCTTCTTTGCTTGCAGTATTAATATTTACTAAATTATTAGAATTAGAATTTTGAGAATTACTAGATGATTCAGCATTTGAATTATTTTGTGTTTCTCCAATTTTATAAATATGTATTTTCATTTCATCTTTTAACTTTACAGCTAAATTCAAACTATTCTTTTCTGCATTATCCGTTAAACCACCTGCAACTTTAATTGCATCATCAACTCTATCACCTAGTTTCATTTTATATACACCAGGTTTATTTATTTCACCATCAATATGTATATAAATTTCAGAATCTTTTTTATTACTTTCAGCTAAATCTTCATCTTTGATTTTTTCGTTTTGCTTAACAACATTTTCTATTTTCTTTTCATTTTTGTTTGAAATAAAAAATTTATATCCAAAACCAAGAAAAGTTAATCCTAAAAACATAGAAATAATTAAAATAATATCTTTTTTATTTTTTAACATATTACACCTCAATTATTGCATTTACGAAATAAAAATATATAATAATTATACCATATTATTACAAAAAAATCTAATTTGTTAATTATAAAATATAATTTATTAAAATTATTTAATATATTTTATTACTTCCCATATTGTAAAATTAAGTTAGCCAGTAAGAATAGAAAAAAACATCTCAAAGAGGTATAATAGTAATTGACAAAA
>NZ_JACVDA010000002.1 GCF_016552165.1 Parvimonas parva
TTTTTGTCAATTACTATTATACCTCTTTGAGATGTTTTTTTCTATTCTTACTGGCTAACTTAATTTTACAATATGGGGTTCTTTCAAAATCTCTTTTTACATCTTTTATTATTGGAGTTCCGAATGTCCAAACGGCACATTCAAAGTGTAGGTATAGACTTCTGTAATCTAAGTTTATGCTACCTATTACTACAAATTCATCATCGCAAACAAAGTTTTTTGCGTGAATAAATCCTTTTTCAAACTCATAAATTTTTACTCCATTGTCAATAAGTCTTTTGTAAAAAGAACGTGTTAGTAGATGTACATATTTTTTATCTGGAATATGTGGAGTTATTATTCTAACGTCAACTCCGGTTTTTGCTGCGCTTATTAGTGCGTTTTCCATTTCCCAAGTTATGATTAGATAAGGCGTTGTAATGTAAATATATCTATTTGCACGTCTAATCATATTTAAGTACATATTTTCACTTGTGGACTCTTCGATTGGGGTTTCTGAAAATGGAATTACAACTCCAAGTTCTTCTTTTATATTTGAATTTTTTTCAATATCTTTTTTATCATACAAATTATTTAAATCTGTATTTTCTCCTGTCGAGTAATCCCAGAGAGATATGAACATATTTATAAAAGAGGCAACGGCATGTCCTTCAAGCTTTAATACAGAATCTTTCCAGTAACCGTATTTTTCGATTACATTTATATATTCATCAGCTATATTTATTCCACCGGTATAAGCTATTTTTCCATCTATTATAGTCATTTTTCTATGTGTTCGGTTATTGTGTTTTGGCAAAATAATTCCATGTATTTGATTAAATTCTACAATTTTTATTCCGTAGCTTTTCATTTCTTCTATTTTTTTGTTGGATAGAGTAAAAATACTTCCAACATCATCTAAAATTATTTTTACATCTAATCCTTTTTCAGCTTTTTCTTTTAAAATTTTTAAAATAGAATCTAAGAAAAAACCTTCAGAAATTATAAAGTATTCCATAAAAACAAATTTTTTTGCACTCTTTAAGTCATTCAAATATTCTTCAAAACTTTTTTCCCCCGATGAAAAATATTTTGTCTTAGTATTAAAGAATACCGGACTACCGGTAGCCGTATTTACATATTTTGCTTGTCTATATACATTCATATCAGAGTCATTTAAGTTTTCTATATCATAATCTTTTGTTAAATCCATTGAGTCTTTGAACTTTATAGAAAAGTTAAAAAGTCTTTTTTTAACTGATTTCAAAAGACGTTTTTCCCCAAAAGTTAGATATATCATACCGCCTAAGAAAGGCAGAGCGATAGAAATTAATATCCAAGTTATCTTAAAAGCAGGATTTATATTATCATTTATGATTATAAATGTAAAAATCATACCAACAATTAAATTTAAACCATACAAATAAATAAAATATTTATTAAAATATAGTAAAAATATAATTAAAAGAGTTAGTTGTATTAAAAACATACAAGTTATAAAGAAAATCCTACTAAAAATAAAATTAAAAAATTTTTTCATTTTTTCTCCTAAATTATAATAAAGGTAAACAAAAAGTACATTTTAAAATGTACTTGATTTTTGGCGTTCCCGGGGGGAATCGAACCCTCAACGGTCCCTTAGGAGGGGACTGTTATATCCATTTAACTACGAGAACATACTAAAGAAAGCTTATGAGCTTTCTTTTAATTTTTTAAATTCTTCTCTTTCCATTTTTGAAAAGATGCAACCACAATAATCTTGTCGATACATTCCAAACATTAATGAAAGTTCTACACTTCTTTTATATCCATTTCTTTTTTTAAAATCAGATGGAAGGTGCTTTACTCCGATTTCTTCAGCAACTTTTTGTCCGATTTCGTTTAAAATTTGTGAATTTTTATGTGGACTTATAGTAAGTGTTGTCGTGAAGTAGTCAAAATTTTCTGATTTTGCTAAAATTCCTGCCTCTCTAAGTCTTAATTCATAACAATTATGGCAACGGATTGAGCCTTCTCTCATCTTTTCCATTCCCTTAACTGTTCTGTAAAATCTATCTACATCATATTTTCCAACGACCATATTTATTGGATATTTTCCTTTTATTTTTTCGATAAGTTTTCTTTGTTCTTCAACTCTGAAAAAATATTCTTCCTTTGGATAAATATTCGGATTGTAGTAAAAAATTGTAATTCTAAAATAGTTAGACAAATATTCAAGGCAATAGCTACTACAAGGTCCACAACAGGAATGTAGTAGAAGTGTTGGAGCATATTCTTTTTTTTCGTTTTCTTTTATTATATTGTCCAACAATAGTTGATAATTTTCTTTCATATCTGCCTCCTTATGAATTTATTTTATCATAACTGTTATGAAAAATCAAATATTTTTAATGTTGACAATAATATATATGTGCAGTATAATGTACATAAGGAGATGGTTTTATGATTAATACAACTATAACAAATTTTAGAAAAAATTTATTTTCTTATGTTGAAAGTGCTGTTGAGTATAATGATATTTTAAATATAAGTACAAAAAATGGAAATGCGATTTTAATAAATGAAGAAGAGTATAGAGGTTTGATTGAAACTTTATATTTAATTTCTAATCCTGAAAGTAAAGAAAAATTAGATTATGCGATAGATTTGAAAGCGGAAGATTGTGAAGAATTTTCTTGGGAATAGTTATGGAATATAGGATACTTATAAGTAAAAAGGTAAAGAAAGATGTTGAGTTAATAAAATCTTTGCCAAACTTAAAGAAAAATGTGGATAATCTTTTAAAATTGATTTCAAAAAATCCATTTCAAACCCCGCCGACTTATGAAAAATTTGTTGGAAACTACAAAGGAATGTATTCCAGAAGAATAAATAGACAACATAGACTGGTTTACAAAGTTGAAGAAGAAAGTAAAGCTGTAATTATTGTAAGTTTTTGGAATCATTACGAATTTTAAATGAATGGAGAGAACTATGAGAAATATTATGCTCACTTTAAGTTATGATGGTAGTTTGTTTTTTGGTTTTCAAAAGCAAGATGATGTTGTAACTGTTCAAGGAGAGATTGAAAAGGCTTTGAAAAAAATTACCGGAGAAGATATAAATATTATTTCTGCCGGAAGAACGGACAGGGGTGTTCATTCTTTAAGGCATATTATAAATTTTCATACTGAAAGTAGTGTTGGAGTTTTAAATTTTAAAACTGCTTTGAATCACTTTTTGCCTATGGGTGTTAGAGTTTTGGATTCTAAAGAGGTTTCAAAAGATTTTCATGCAAGATTTGATGCAAAGATGAAAACTTATAAATACATTTTAAATTTAGACGAAGTTATGGACCCGATTTATTATAATTACAAGGCGAATTTTCCTTATCCATTAGATATTGAAAAAATGCAAAGAGCAAAGGAAAATTTTATCGGAAGAAAGAGTTTTAAATCTTTTATGGGGCCTAGAACGGACAATACCAATCCTGTTAGGGAGATTAAGTCTTTTGAAATCTACAAAGAAAATAATGATGTAATTTTTTTGATTAAGGGTCAAAGTTTTATCAGAAATCAAGTTAGAATAATGGTTGGAACTCTTGTAGATATCGGAAGAGGTATGATTTGTGAAAATGAACTTAAAAATATTTTAAAAAGTGAGGACAGAACAAAGGCGGGAGTTACTTTAAGTCCTAATGGTCTTTACTTAATGGAGATTTTGTATGACGAATTTTAAAGATTTAGATTTTTTAGTTGAAAGTTTAAGAAAAGTAGATAATGGAAAAAATCATATTTTTATTACAGGAAATATAAAAGTTGGGAAAACTACACTTTTAAAAGCCTTTATAGAAAAATATTACAAGGATTCAAAAATTGATGGAATTATGACCGAACTTGTTATAACTGATTTATTTAGAATTGAGCTTTTTAGATATGGAACTGATGAAAGATTTGTAATCGGAGAAAGAAAAAACGAAATGGAATTTTTTGATGATGTTTTTTTGAAAAAAAGTTTTGAGTTTATGGAAGATTTTAAAGATAATGATATTTTAATTTTTGATGAAATTGGAAATAAGGAATTACACTTAAGAGAATATTCAAAAAAATTGCTTTCTCTTTTTGAAAAAAATCGTATTTTTGCAGTATTAAAAAAAGCGGGTAATCCAATTTTTGAAAATTTAAAAAACCTTAATAATTTTGTGATTTTTGATTTGGATAAGTTTTATGAATAGAGATAAATATTTTATGAGCCTTGCTTTAAAAGAGGCAAAGAAGGCTTATGATAATGGAGAAGTACCGGTCGGTTGTGTCATTGTAAAAGATGATAAAGTAATTGCAAGAGGGCGTAATAGGGTTTTAAGTAAAAAAAGTGGAGTTTATCACGCAGAGATTGTTGCGATTAACAAAGCTGGACAAAAACTAGGAGATTTCAGACTTGAAGATACGGAGCTTTTTGTAACTCTTGAGCCTTGTTGTATGTGTGCCGGTGCGATTGTAAATAGCCGGATAAAGAGAGTTGTCATCGGGGCAATGGATATTAAGCGTGGCTTTTGTGGCTCAATTGAAAATGTATTGGATAGACAGGAACTTAATCACAGGTCGATAGTTGAAACAGGAGTTTTGGAAAAGGAATGTTTGGATATTTTACAAGATTTTTTCAAAAATTTGAGGAGTGAAAAGAAAAGTAAATGAAATTAGTTGTTTGTTTGGATAAGAATAATGGAATTAGTTTTTTTGGTAAAAGACAAAGTCAAGATGAATTGCAAAGAAAAAATCTTTTTGAATTGATTGGAAATTCAAAACTTTTCTTAACAGAAAATAGTTTTGACTTATATCAAGACTTTGAATTTAACTTTGAAATTATTTCTGAAAAAACTGAAATTTTAGAAGATTCTGTTTTTTTGTATGAAGGAGAAGAATTAGAAAGATTTTTACCTTTTGTTGATGAGATAATTTGTTATTTTTGGAATAGAGATTATCCTTTTGATGAAACTTTTGAAGAATTTTTAAAGCCAAATTGGAAAGAAAAGGAAAGTTTTGAGTTTGAAGGAAAAAGCCACGAAAAGATAACTAGAAAGATATTTAAAAGGGAGAACAATAATGAGTAGAAAAGACAAAAATTTATTATTTAGAATAGCCATTTTTGTTGTTATAATATTAGGAACATTTGTCTATCGTAATTACATAAAAAAAGAAATTAAGGAAACCAAAGTAACTAATATAGTTGGGCTTGATATAAATAATTTACCTGAATATAAAGGAAAGCCGTATGTAGTTATAAATAACAACGAGCCGAATTTTGAAAAAAGTGAACTTGTTACAAAGTCTTTTGAAAAATATTCAGAGCTTGACAGCTTAAAAAGATGTGGAGTTGCTGATTCTATCATTGGCAAAGATTTGATGCCAACTTCAAAAAGAGAAAATATTTCTTCAGTTAAGCCTAGTGGTTGGAAATCTATAAAATACAATGGAATTGACGGTGGCAGTTTGTATAACCGTTGCCATTTGATTGGTTTTCAACTTGCAGGAGAAAATGCAAACAAAAGAAATCTTATAACCGGAACAAGATACTTGAATACGAAAGGAATGTTGCCTTTTGAAAATATGGTTGCAGACTATGTGAAAGAAAAAAATCATCATGTCAGATACAGAGTAACTCCAATTTTCGTGGGAAATGAACTCGTTGCAAGAGGTGTACAAATGGAGGCAATTTCTATTGAAGATAATGGAAAAGCAGTTAAATTTAATGTATATTGTTTTAATGTTCAACCAAATATAGAAATAGATTACAAAACAGGAAATCCAAGAAAGAAATAAGTTTTAGGAGATTTTTATGAAAAATTTTAAAAAATATTTAGTTCTTCTATTTTGTTTGACTTTACTTTCAGCTTGTAGAAGAGATAAGATTGTACTTCCAAAACCGCCTGATTTAGATTATATTAAAGTTGTAAGAGTTACGAACAAAATAGATGAAAAAGAAATTTTGAAAATCGAAAATCAAGAAGAAATAAAAAATTTTGTAGATGAAATTTCAGGAGCAACAAAAACTAAAGAACAATCCATTCAAGATGAGCCTATAAATGTGGATATGTATTTTAAAGTTGAATTTTATCACAAAGTTTCTAAAGATAATCCGTCAAAATTATATATTTATAAAACTAAAAAATATACAGAAAAAGAATATATTTACTTTGAACAACCTTACAGGGGAATATTTAAAAAGAATTCAAACGACTTAAAATTTATTAAAGGATTACAGTAAAACGAAAAAAATTTAAACAACTATTTGATTAATAGTTGCTTTTTTATTTGTAATTATGTAAAATATATTTGAACGATTTTTTTCTTGATTTAGTTTTAAACAATTAACGCAAATAAAAAATTGTTCATGTTGAAAAAGGAGGGATTTTAAATGATTGAATTCAAAAATGTATCAAAAGTTTTTTCTAAAGGTGTTAAGGCTGTTGATAATGTTAGTTTCAAGATTGACGAGGGAGAAATTTTTGGATTTCTAGGTCCAAATGGGGCAGGAAAGAGTACAAGTTTAAAAATGTTAGTTGGAATTTTAGAACAAACTGAAGGTAAAATTACAGTTAACGGAGTTGATACTCTTGAAAATTCTATAAAAGTTAAGGAAATGATTAGTTATGTTCCTGACAATCCGGATATTTATACAAAAATGACAGGGATAAAATATTTGAATTTTATTGCTGATATTTATGGTATAGATGAAAAGGCTAGAAAAGAAAAAATTGAAGAGTACAATAAAAAGCTAGAACTTGGAGATGCTATTTACAGTACGATAGAAAGTTATTCACATGGTATGCGTCAAAAATTGGTTTTAATTGGTGCGTTAATCACTTCTCCTAAGGTTTTAATTCTTGATGAGCCTATGGTTGGTCTTGATGTAAAAACTTCTTTCAACTTAAAAACTATTTTGAGAGAATTTGCTGATAGTGGAAATACTGTAATTTTTTCAACTCATGTTATGGAAGTTGCAGAAAAAATTTGTGATAAGTTAGTCATAATAAATAAAGGAAAAATTGCATTTTGTGGTAAATTATCTGAATTAAAGACTGAAGAAAATTCAAATGAAGATTTAGAAAAAATCTTCTTGGAGTTGACAGATAATGAATAAATCTAAATTATGGACTTTAATTAAATATTTTGTTTCCATAGATTTTTTTGCAATTTTATCTATAAAGCAAAATTTGAAACTTAAAGGTAAAAAGTCAGCTGGTTTTCAAGGAATAATGTCTGTATTATTTATATTTGGCTTATTTGTTTGGGGAGCTCCTCAACTTGGTAAATTTTTTGCCGGATATTTAAAGACAGATGTAGGTAGTGCATACTTAACAACTTTTTCTGTTGGAATATTTGTTGTAACTGTATTTTTGTCTTTGGCAACGGCATTTGTTTTTATTGAAAAGAATAATGAAACTGAAATATTATTGTCTTTACCAGTTTCGGGTAGCGATATATTTTTATCAAGAATATACTCTTTAGCAATTACATTTTTCATATCATTCTTTTTGATTTTTATAATTGCATTTGGTATAACAGGTTATACACTTGGTAAGAGTATTGAGTTTTATATCTTTACATTCTTAGGATTGTTTTTACTTAATCTACAAGCGATTCTTTTTACAGGTGTTATAATAATTATTTTTGGTAAATTGGTAAGGACAAGTAAAATATTCAATAGATTTTTGAAATTAATCTATGGAGTATTTGCACTTGGTTTATTTGGGGCTTATATGGTATTTACACAAACTGTATCAAATCCATCTTTGGGACTTACAGTTACAGAAATGCTTAAAAATTTTGAAGGTAAATTATCTAAAGTGTTCTTCTTTGTAATGTGGATAAAAAAAATAATTCTTTCAAATGATATAGTTACGTCAATTACAAACTTAGGAATTGGTTTAGTTATCTGTTTGGCACTTTCGTTTGTTTTGAAATTTTTTGCACAAAGAAACTATCTTGAAATTTTAAGAAGTGTAAATGTGGTTGCAAAAGAAAGTAAAGCAGTTATCGAAAAGAGAAAGAAACAAGGAGTTTCACAAGGAAGACAATATAAATTTATAGTATTATTCAAAAAAGAATTTTACGAAATAATAACAACACCAACATATTTTATGCAAATAGTTATAATAGATATAATGTTAGTTGTTGGAGCTTGTATTGGAGTATTTTATGGAATTTCAGAGAAAGACCAAATAAATATGGCTTTGAATCTATTTTTAGCTAATGTATCTATTGGATATATGGTTTCTGCTGCATTTGGAGTTGGTGCTATATTTGGACTTTTCTGTGGACTTTCTTCACTTACGACAAGCTCTGTTTCAAGAGAGGGAAAATCTTTTTGGATATTGGCAAGTGCACCGATAAATGTTAATACACATATACTTCCAAGAATATTTGCTTGTCAAGCATTACATTTTGTAACAGTTTTTGTTATTGTGGTGCTTTCTATGTTGATTTATGTTTTTAATCCTCTTTGCTATATAGCAGTTTTACTTGGAATGGCTTTAACATTATTCACAAGTGGAAGTTTGAATATGATTTTAGGATTGATAAATCCATATTTTGATTGGAAAACACCAAAAGAGGCGTTAAATGGTGGCGCTGGTGGAATAAATGTATTTGTTTCAATCTTAATAAATTATGGACTATATGCCTTAATAATATTTTTAACAGTTAAACTTTCCCAATGGAATTACGAATTACCTTATATAGTTCTAGCAAATGTTGTTATAATTTCAATATCAACAGTAATTTCTTATCTAATAGATGTGAAACTATTTAAAAGATTATTAAAAAGATTATAAAAAAATGTAAAAAAATAGCGACTTTCACAGTCGCTGTTTTTATGTCGTAATATTATTCTCCTTGTAATGTTATTGCAAATTGAGGAATTAATTGTTTTTTTCTTGAAACTACATTTTTTAATATGCAAGAGCTTTCTCCTGCCTCTACATTAAATGATTTTTCAACTAATTCCTTGCTATCTTTTCCGAAGTAGATTAATCTTGTATTTTTATCTAAAATATTTGTAATCATAAAGAATATCATATCTAAATTTTGTTCTTTTCTAAATTTTTGAAGATATTCACTTAATTTTTCAGAAATAACTTTTTCTTCATCATAGTTCATTGAATTTATTTGTCCAACTCCAAATGACACATCTTGAATCGTAAATTTCTTAAAGTCTTGTTTTGAAATTTCTTCAGCACTTTTTTGAGTAAGGTCGCTACCAGCTCTAAACATATTAAAAGCATATTCTTCAAGATTTATTTTAGAAATTTCTGCAAGTTTTTTAGCCGTTTGCTCATCAAGTGCTGTACAAGTTGGAGAACGGAAAAGAAGTGTATCGGAAATTATTGCCGAACACATTAAACCTGCTATTTCTCTTGGAATTTCTACATTGTTTTCTACAAACATTTGGTAGATTATAGTTGAAGTACAACCAACGGGTTGATTTCTGAAATAAGCTGGCGCCACTGTTTCTAAGGTTCCAATTCTATGGTGGTCAATAATTTCTAAAATTTCAGCCTCTTCGATATTTTTAACCGCTTGAGAAACCTCGTTATGGTCCACAATTATAACCTTTTTTCTTTTTGGGGAGATTAAATTTCTTCTTGAAATCATACCGATATATGTTCCGTCATCTTTTAAAATAGGGAAATCTCGGCGTCTGTTTTTAGTAATTATGTCTTTTATGTTGTTTGTAAAGTCGTCTAGTTTAAAAGTTATTAAATTCTTTTTTTGCTTAAAAAAACTAACAGGAATACTTTGATGAATCAAACGTGCAACAGTAAAAGTGTCAAAATTTGTTGTTATAATCAAACAATTTCTATCTTTTGCAAGATTTGTGATAGTTTTTGAAACTTTTGCACCCTCGCAGATGATTATACAAGATGCACCCATTTCAATGGCACAAAGTTGTGATTCATATCTATTTCCTGTTATTACAACATCATATTTTTCTATATATTCTTCCATAAGGTCAGGGTTTGCAGTTGCAATAAAAACTTTTCCTTTTTCTATAATTTGATTTACATCGCCGGTTATCAAAGTTCCGTTGATTGTTTCGATTACATTTTCATAAGGTGTTCTTGCAGTAGCAAGTGTATTTGATTCGTAAATATTCATATATGAAGTTGCAATGTCCTCAAGTGTAATTATTCCGTCCAATTTGTTATCTTTATCTGTAACAACAAGAGTTGCTTTGAACTTATCTTCCATAATATTCCATGCTTTTTTTAATGAAATATTTTCTGATATTCCATCTACAGAAGAAATCTCCAAGTCCTTGACTTGCGTTCCAACATCAGTGATTAGGTCCGGAACTTTACAATTAAAATGTTTTAATACAAAACTTGTTTCTTCATTGATTTCTCCGGCTCTCATTGGTATGTAGTTCGAATTTTCTATTTTATTCTTTAAATATGCATAAGAAATTGCAGAACAGATTGAGTCGGTATCCGGATTTCTATGACCGATTATAAAGACATTTTCTTTTTTATCCAAAGTAGCTCCTCCTAAATTTATACTAATTAGTGTTTAGTATTATAATATACAGTATGGTAACAAAATTTGATAAAATTGTCAATAATTTTTTATGCTAAAAAAATAGAACCAAAAGGTTCTAATTTTTCTTTGACATTTCAATTGTTTGTTTTAATAAATCATTTTTTAATTCCCACAAATCTTTAGAAAGGTCAACTTTGTAGATATGTGGATTGTCAAATCTTTTAAATTCTTCCCAAAGGCTTTCAACTTCACTTTCACAATATTTTTTAACTTCTTCAATATCGGGTAAATCGTAAATTAATTTTCCTTTATTAAAAATTTGTTTTAACATAGGTCTTAAAATATAATCTTCGTAAGTTGTAGTTTTCCAAGTATAGATTGGGTGGAAAATTGAAATAGGTTTTGTTTCAT
The DNA here is from genome assembly GCF_016552165.1 of Parvimonas parva. Classification (GTDB taxonomy): domain Bacteria; phylum Bacillota; class Clostridia; order Tissierellales; family Peptoniphilaceae; genus Parvimonas; species Parvimonas parva. The sequence goes on from NZ_JACVDA010000002.1 coordinate 10,908, forward strand.
CAATTTTTTCGTCAAACAATGTAATTAAATCAGCCTCAGCTTTATTTGTTTTTCTATCGTAAATTCTGTATAGATTTTTAAAGCCCGGTGTTGTAATCTTATCAACATTTTCTGAAACTTTTATCTTAGGAATAATTTTTCCGTCTTCTTCAACTGCAACTAATTTATAAACGCCACCAAAAACCGGGTGAGTCTTTGAAGTTATAAGTCTTTCTCCGATACCGAATGAATCAATCTTTGCGTCTTGATGTAACAAATCTCTAATTGTATATTCATCAAGAGAATTTGAAACGACTATTTGTGCATCTTCATAGCCTGCATCATCTAACATTTTTCTTGCTTGTTTTGAAAGATAAGCCAAGTCGCCACTATCAAGTCTAATTCCTTTCGGTCTGATTCCCATTGGTTTTAAAACTTCATCAAAAGTTTTTATTGCATTTGGAATACCTGATTTTAAAGTGTTATATGTATCAACAAGTATAACACAGTTGTTAGGAAAAGACTTTGCAAATGCTTTAAAAGCATCAAGTTCGGTATCAAACATTTGTACCCAAGCGTGGGCCATAGTACCAAGAACAGGAATGTCAAATAATTTTCCCGTTAAAACATTTGAAGTTCCACAAAGACCTGCAATGTATGAAGCTTTTGCTCCATAAACTGCAGCGTCAATTCCATGAGCACGTCTTGCTCCGAATTCCATAACAGCTCGTCCTTTTGCGGCTCTCTTTATTCTATTTGATTTTGTTGCGATTAGACTTTCGTGATTGATGATTAATAAAGCAATAGTTTCGATTAATTGAGCTTGAACGGCAGGGCCTCTAACAGTCATTATCGGTTCTTTAGGGAAGATTACGCTACCTTCAGGAACAGACCAAATATCACATTCAAACTTAAAATTCTTCAAAAAATTCAAAAACTTATCATCAAAAGTATTTAAAGATTTAAAATATTCAATATCTTCATCATTAAATTTCATTGAATTAAGAATTTCAACCAAATGCTCTAAGCCTGAAAAAATTGCATAACTTGCATTATCAGGATTACTTCTGTAAAAAATATCAAAATATGTAATTTTGTTGTCCAATTTTTCGTTGAAATACCCTTGAGCCATAGTATATTCATAAAAATCTGATAAAATAGAAATATTATACTCATTAAAATTTCTCTTCACAATACACCTCCATAAATGTATTAAATACTTATTAATAAGTATATCACAAAAATTTTATATTTTAAAGGTTAAAAATACATCTTTTATTTTATTTAAAACTACCATAATTAAATTGTAACAATATAAATCGAATTATAAATTTATATAAGATAAGGTTATTATTTGTAAAAAACTTTTAAAATTTAAAAATTGTATTAATATTGTTACCATATTAGCTATTGTTTGTGCAATAAGATAATATTTTAATAGAAAAGGTCGATTTTTAGTCGATCTTTTTATTTATAAATTTGTAAATAAAAATTATTCTTATTTGTATAGATTATTTTTTGTTTTTGTGTTACAATATAGAGGCGTTAGAAACATTTTAAATTTTCTAATTTCAAAATTTTTTCAAATAGGGGGTAATAATATGAAAAATATTTTAAAAAAATTTTTTGGTTTAGCTTTAGCCGGGGTAGTATTTTTAACCGGTTGTAGTGCAAAAACTGAAAATAAAAAAGGAGAAGATAATTCTAAAAATAAATTAAAAGTTGTAACGACAATTTTTCCAGAATATGATATAACAAGAGCTATTGCAGGGGATAAAATTGATTTACAATTAATGATAAAGCCGGGAGTTGATGTTCATTCATTCAGTCCAACTCCACAAGATATAAAAACTGTTGAAAATGCAGATGTTTTTATCTATGGTGGTACTTCTCATGATAAATGGGTTGAAACTTTGACAAAGAGTGTTGATATGAAAGATAAAAAAGTTGTAAAACTTACAGATGGTATTCAACAACTTGAAGAAGAAACTGTCGAAGGAATGAAACATGAACATCATCACGAAGGAGAAGAACATTCTCATAAGCATAAAGAACATGAAACTTGTACAGAATGTGAAGATGAAGAAAAGCATGACCATGATCACGAACATGACCATGACCATGATCACGAACATGACCATAAAGACGGTGAACATCATCACCATCATCATGGTAATGGAGAAGAAGTTGAGTTGGACCCACATTTTTGGACTTCTCCAACAAATGCCATTGCAATGGTAAAATCTATTACAAATAGTCTTATAGAAAAAGATTCTGCAAATGCAAGTTTTTACAAAGAAAATGCAGAAAAATATATTAAACAATTAGAAGAAGTTAATAAGGAATTGAAAGATGTTGTTGCTAATGCAAAAATCAAAAAAGTTGTTATTGCCGACAGATTTCCATTCAGATATTTGTTCAACGATTTAGGTTTAGAATATCGTGCATTATTCTCAGGTTGTAGTGTTGAATCAACTGCAAGTGCCGGACAAATAAAGAAAATGGTTGATTATGTAAAGGAAAATAAAATTCCGGTTGTTTACCATATAGAAATGGGTAAAGGAGAAATGGCTCAAACTGTTGCAAAGGACTCAGGTGCTAAAGTTAAACTTTTACACTCAATTCATACTGTAACAAAAGATGAATTTGATAAGGGTGTAACTTATATTGACCTTATGAAACAAAATGTTGAGGCACTAAAAGAAGGACTTAATTAATGAAAGAAAAAATTTTAACTTGTGAGAATTTAGAAATTTCTTACAAGAATAATAAGATAATTGAAAATCTTAGTTTTTCCGTTGATGAGGGAGATTTCTTCCTCATCTTAGGAAAAAATGGAGTTGGGAAATCTACTTTGTTGAAAGGAATTTTAGGTTTAAAAAATATTTCTTCAGGAAATATCGTGAAAAATTTTAAAGTTTGTGGATATATGTCCCAAGAAGTTTTATTAAAAAAAGAATTCCCATCAACAATATGGGAATTTGTTTTATCTTCAAGAGCTGTCTATTCGAAATTTTTTTACAGTTCAAAAGATAAGGATATAGTTAAGGAAAACTTAAAAAAATTAAATCTTTGGGAAATTAAAGATAAGAGCATAAGTGCATTGTCTATTGGACAAAGACAAAGAGTTTTGCTTTGCAGATGCCTTTGTGTTTCTGAAAAAATTATTTTTTTGGACGAACCTACAAATTCTTTAGATATAAATGTTAGAAAAATGTTATATGAAGTTTTAGAAAAATTGAATAAAGAGGGACTTACTGTCGTTATGATAAGTCATGACGAAGAGGCTTTTAAATATTCTAACAAGGCTTTGATTTTAGGAAAAGAAAATAAAGTCATAGACAATGTTTTGGAAAGTTTTGAAAAGGGGGAAATAAAATTTGATTAGTTTAATTTCAGAAATGTTAAGTTATCCCTTTATGGTAAAAGCTATTTTCGTCGGACTTTTGATTTCCATAAGTTCTGCACTTCTTGGAATAACTTTAGTTTTAAAAAGATATTCAATGATAGGTGTTGGGCTTTCAAACGTTTCATTTGCAGCACTTTCAATAGCACTTTCATTTGACATTTCTCCGATAGAATTTTCTATGCCAATAGTTATAATAGCCGGAGTTATCCTTTTGAAATACGGCGAAAAATATAAGATAAGTAGCGATACTGCTATTGCTCTTTTGAGTTGTGTTTCCGTTTCAATCGGGGTAACTTTTACTGCAATAACTAAGGGACTTAATGTTGACGTTTGTAATTACTTATTCGGTAGCATACTTATTATGAAAAAAAGTGATATGTATATCAGTTTCGTGCTTGGAATAGTAGTTTTAATTTCTTATATTTTATTGTATAATAAAATATATACCATTACTATTGATGAGGACTTTGCAAAGGCTAGCGGAGTAAATGTAAATTTATACAACACTTTAGTTACAATTTTGATTTCTGTAACCATAGTTATAGGAATGAAATTTATGGGAAGTATGTTAATCTCTTGCTTGATTATATTCCCTGCGATGACATCAATGAGGCTTTTCAAAAGCTATAAAGTCGTTGTCATCTCTTCGGTTATAATTTCAGCAATAGCACTATTCATAGGAATAACTTTATCGTATATATACTCAACACCGACAGGTGCAAGTGTAGTGCTGGTTAATTTAGTTTTATTTATCTTAGCCAGTATAGTAGGGAGGTTTATTCATGAATAAAAAAATATTTAGCTTAGCTTTATCTTGCTTATTACTTTGTTCTTGTTCAAAAGAGAATAGTAACAATAATTCTAAATTTGTGAAAAACAAAGAAAATAAAAATGATATACAAAGTGCTGTAAAAAAAGACCCTGAAAATGCAGGAACAGATAAAAATCAAAATCCTGATGATTATAAAATTGAAAGACATCAAAATAAAGACAATTCAAAAGATGAATATGTAAAACCGGAAAAAAAAGATGAACTTACAAAAGAACAACTGAACGAAAAAAGAGATGCTGAATCTAAAGACGGAATAATAAATATTTCTGACGGAATTTTTTTAGCTCTTGTAAATGATATTTATATAAATAAAGATGAATATGTTGGTAAAAAAGTTAGAATATCCGGACAAAATAGTAGATTTGAAGATAAAGATACAGGAGAAGTGATTTATGCAATTTTGCGTGAAGGACCCGGTTGTTGTTACAATGACAGCGTAATTGGTTTTGAGTATATTACAGATGGAAAATATCCTGAGCCACAAAAATGGTATGAAATGGTTGGAGAGGTAATAATCGATAATTATAAAAGCGGAAAAGTTGTAAAACTTAAACTAATAGACATAAAAGAAATAGAACCAAAGGGAAAAATAATTCATTTTCAAAATTAATTATATTTTATATTAAATTGAAAGGTAGTACATAGACCTAAAATGAGGTCGTTACTACCTTTTTTCATTCTCAATATCTTCTTTGTTTTAGAGATGCTTAATTTTTTCATCTGCCATTAAATTTTTTTCTTCTATGTTTTTCATTTTCTCGTTTTCTTTCTTTTTATTTTTGAGTAAAGAAAAAACAGCAAACTGAATTTGATTTACTGTTTCATATATCTATTTTTTATTTGAAGCTATTTTCTATTAAAAATTGCACTTGTCCTAATGGAATATTAAATAGGATACCGTAAATAGACATTCCAAGTAGCAATACTGCAACAACTATGCCTATTTTATAAAGACATCTGTTACTAACTTTAGATTTTTTTACTTTTATATTGATATAGCTATATATGAGAAACACTGAAAATATAAAAGTCAAAATATAATTTGGTAACATACTCATTATACTTTACCTTTTAGTTGCAAAATTTACTCCAAAACTCAACCCAGTCACTGTGTTCTTCTCTTTGGTCAATGTAAGTGAATGTTTCTTCGTCATACCAATCGTGATTTACTATATCGTCAATAGTCTTAGGAACAAAAAAGTTGAAAAATTCTTTCTTGAATGAGTTTCCGTATTGTAGATAATAGGAACCTACCATCTTGGTGAAATTAGTTTTCTTTACATCTTGTGGTCTATAAAGAAGTTCTTCACCAACCTGAGTTAAATCAGGGCTTACCTCAAGAAAAACTAAACTTAAATCGCTTTTTTTATAGCCAAGTATAAAACTTCTGTACTTATAGGAAACAGTACGAAGTACCGCAAAATTAGCTCCACCTATATCTTCTGAATAAGCATAGATTATTTTATATTCTGAGCCATTATCTACTTTACTATCAAAGATTTCTCTCATCAACGACTTGTTTCCATCACTTCTTGCTTTATCTAGTTCAACTTCTTTTTTTCCTCCAAACAGTCCGAATAAACCCATTTTTCTATTCCTCCAATTACTTTGTTTTTAAGTATAACTATACTTTACTTTATTATACTACTTTTTAGTTGTTTTTTCTATCACTTTTTATCTGGCGTCAATTATTTTTTCGTTTTTTCATATTGTAGGAGTAGTCAACCTATTTATTGTTTATTAATTCTTTTTAGAATGTATTACCTTAAACAGCTTATCTTGAAATGTTTCTTTACTTTTTTTATCAAAATATATCTCTGTTACAAAGGGCTTTCCGTTTATCTTCTTTGTTAAAATATCATCAGGCCTTTTATGTTCTTCTGTCTGTATTTCTTTAATATCTGTTTTCTCATTTTCTGCCATTTAGTTCCTCCTTTTGACTTGTACAAAAAAGATTTCCTGTAATTAGGAAACCTCCTTCGCTTGGGTGATATTTAGTTTTAGGTTGTTATTGTAGTTTCTTCTTTGCTCTAAATTCATCTAAAATTTATTTAGATAAGTTTTTTTAAGGTAATTTAAGGCGAAATATGATATAATAAGAATTACAATAGATTAATCTAAAATAAAAATTTTATTTCACCATAATTTACTTTAATTTTGTTATCATAATGGAATTATGGTATACTATTGTAAAAAGAAAAAAATAAAAAAGGAAGAATATATGGTATTAGAAAATTTATATTTAATAGTTGCAATAACTGAAAAGAGTAACGCAATAGGGAAAGATAATAATTTATTATACTTCTTAAAGGAAGATATGAATTTCTTTAAGGAAAAAACTTGTGGAAATTCAATAATTTGTGGAAGAAAAACTTTTGAAGGCTTTAAAATAAAGCCTCTTCCAAAAAGAAAAAATATTGTGTTGACAAAGAGTGATTTTTCTTTTGATGGGGTATCAGTATTTAAAAGTATAGAAATTTTAATTGATTTTGTTAAAAACAATCCGAATGAAAAGTTTTTTGTTTGTGGAGGAATGAGTATTTATAAGCAATTAATTGATTTTTGTTCGAAGATGTATATTACAAAATATGAAGAAAAAGAAATAGTAGATGCAGACAGTCATTTTCCTAAAATTGATGAAGAGATTTGGAAAGTTACTGAAAAAATTAATGGGGAAAGTGAAAATCCAAAATTAGCTTTCTATACTTATGAAAGGATATAAGATTATGAAAGATAAAGGTGTAATTGTAAAGAAAAAGAAAAAACAAAGTAAGGGGCAAAAATGGTTTTGGAACATATTATTTGTAATATGTTTGGGACTTTTTATTTATTCAGCAGGAAATGTAATTAAAGACTATTATGGATCATATAAAGCAGGACAAAACTTATCCAGTTTAAAAAAATCTGTTTTTAAAGAAGATTTAGCTAATGCTAATGAAAAAAATACAACTGTTAAAAAAGTTGTAAATTTAGAAGAACTTAAAAAGTTAAACTCCGATTCAATCGGTTGGTTGGAAGTTCCAGATACTAATATTGATGAGCCTTTGGTTCAAGGTAAGGACAATGATTACTATCTTTGGAGAGATTTTGATAAAAAAACTTATCCTGTAACAGGTACTTTGTTCTTGGATATGTATAATAAACCTGATTTTTCAGATAGAATTAGTTATATTTTTGGACATAATGTTTGGGATAAAACTAAATTTTATGCATTGCAAAAATTTGAAGACAAATCATTTTTAGAAAGTCATAAAACATTTTATCTTTATACGGAAAAAGGAAAAATGGAATATGAAGTCTTAGGAGTTGATTTAGTCGATCCAAATACGCCTTTGTATGAGCTAACATCAAAGAGAAATGAAGATGTAAATGCAATGAAAAAAGAATTAACTAAACATATTCCAAAAGAAGAAGTTGATAAAATTGATGAAAATACAAAACTTTTAATGCTTGTAACTTGTAAGACACCAAATGATAATTCAGCAAGAAGAATTTTATTTGCAAAGTTAAAAGAGAAGTAAATTTTTAAGGAGATTTTACATCTCCTTTATTTTTTTTGTGAAAAATTGTAAATTTTAAGGATTTATAGTATAATTTGTATTGACATTATAATTTTTGGTTTTAATATAGAGGAGAATTATGGACAAGATAAGTGTTATTGTACCTGTATATAATGTAGAAAAATATGTGAAAAAATGTTTGGAGTCAATTTCGAATCAAACATATAAAAATATAGAGATTATTATAGTTAATGATGGAGCTACAGATAATAGCGAAAATATTTGTAAAGAATTTGTAGAAAAAGAAAATAGAGCAAAACTTTACACTAAAGAAAATGGCGGATTATCCAGTGCAAGAAATCATGGAATGCAATTTGCTACAGGAAAATATGTATTATTTATAGATTCCGACGATTATATTGCAGAGGGAATGGTTGAAGAACTTTATAAAAATATAAAAGCTGAAGATGCTGATGTATCCGTTTGTGGGGTTTATAATGTTTATTCCGACAATCAATCTCCACAGTGTAAGGAAGAAATCTATTTTTGTTGTGAAAAGGACAGATTCTTAAAGGAATATTTTATCGGAGAAAAAATTCCCGGCACCATTTGTAATAAACTTATCACTTATGAAATTGCAAGTAAGATTTCATTTCCTGTAGGTAAGATATATGAAGATGCTTTTTATCAATTTGAGCTTGTAAAATATGCTAAGAAATATGTTATAACTACAAAGCCTTATTATTATTATTTTCACAGAGAAAATAGTATTACAACAAAGCCGTATACTATAAAAAATATGAATTGCATAGAAATTTATTCTAATTTTTATGACTATATAAATAAAGAAGTTCCTTCTCTTTTGGAATATGCTTTCTTTAGACTTTCCTATGCCCATTTTATGGTTTTTGATAAAATGTTAATGAGTAAGGATTATAAAGAAATTAAAGAATATAGAGAAGTTTTAGGATTTTTCAAGAAAAACTTTTGGAGAATTTTTAAAAATAAAAATTTCAGAAAAGGTAGAAGAATAGCTGTATTAATGTTAAAATTAAATGTTAAATTATACAGATTTTTACTTTTAAAAGACTTGAAGAAAAAAGGAGTAAATGCTTAATGGAAACAAAATATCTTTCTATGGATGAAATAAAATCCATAGAGCTTGAAATTTTGAAATATGTTCATGATTTTTGTGTTAAAAATGATATAAAATATTTTATAAATTACGGAACGTTGATTGGAGCAGTAAGACATAAAGGATTTATTCCTTGGGATGACGATATAGATATTTGTATGTTTAGAAAAGACTATGAAAAGTTTATAGATTTATTTTCAAAAGATGATGGAATTTATAAAATTTTATCTTTGGAACTAAATGACAAATATTATAATAACTTTATTAAAGTTGTAAATTCAAAGACTAGAATTGAAGATGGAAGAAATTATAAGACTTATGATTCAGGAATTTTTATTGATATTTTTCCTATGGATTTCTTCGATGATTTAAGTATAATTGAAAAGATATATAAGTTAGAAAGTTTTAAACTTCTATCTTTTTCGAAAAAAGAAAATATTCAATATGGTGATAGTAAATTAAAGGATTTTATTAGGAGATTTTTCTGGACAGTTTTAAAACCAGTTTCACCTAGATATTTTGCTAAGAAAATCAAGAAAATTGTTGAAGCAAATGCTAAAGATAGAGGGAAATATTTAGGGCTTATAGGTTGCTCAAAGTGGAAATATGTTGATATGTTTGACTATAATCCTTTTGAAGAATTAATAGAGCTTGATTTTGAAGATTGTCATTTTTTTGCACCGAAGAAATATGATGAAATTTTGAGAAAATATTATGGAGATTATATGGAATTTCCACCTGTTGAAAAGAGAGTATATCCTCATGAAATTAAAGCTTATTATATAGATTAGGAGATTAAGATGAAAGAGAGACTTACAGTTGATGAGCTAAAAAATTATGAATTAAATATTTTAAAGTTCATCGACTATGTTTGTAAAAAGTATAATATAAAATATTTTGTAAGTTATGGAACATTACTTGGAGCGGTAAGACATAAGGGCTTTATTCCTTGGGATGATGACATAGATGTTGCAATGTATAGAGAAGATTATGAAAAATTTCAAAGAGCTGTAATTGAAGAAAATAATGAAAGATATACAATTTTATCCAAGGACAACAGTGATTGGTATTTTCAAAACTTTTTTGTGGTTATAGATAAGCACACTCTGTTGGAAGATAGTGTAAAGAGAAATAGAAAAGACAGCAATGTTTTTGTTGATGTATTTCCGATTGATAAATTTAATGACTTAAATTTTGTTAAAAAAGCACATTTGATGGTAACTTTGAAACATATTTGCTTCATAAAGAAAAAATATATAATTCATAAAGATAGCAGAATAAAAGATTTTTGTAGAGTTGTCTTCTGGTATTTGTTGGCATTTGTAAATCCGAGATATTTTACAAAGAAAATTGAAAAATTAGTTGAAAAATATGTTGATAAAAATGGAATTTATGAGGGTGCTATTGGGCTTGATAAAACCGGAATGAAGGAGGTTTTTGAAACAGGAACTTATGAAGAATTAATAGAATTGCCTTTTGAAGATATGATGGTACCTGCTCCTAAAAATTATGATAAGATTTTAACTCAATTTTATGGAGATTATATGCAAAAACCTTCAGATGCGGAAATTGAATATAAATCACATCTATTAGATGCTTTTAGAATAAAATAAGGGAGAAATAATTTTAGATATGGCAAAAAATATAAAAGTTAATGCTTTAGCTAGTATTTTGGTTAGAGTTTTTAATATTCTGTTTCCTCTGATTACGGGGCCATACCTTGCCAGAATTTTGAGTAAGGAAGCCTATGGGGAATTTAATGTTGCGAATTCTATATTGAATTTGTTTATTCCATTTGCTGCATTTGGAATATACAGTTATGGAATACGTTCAATAAGCAGGGTTAAAAATAATATTAAAGAAATAAGCAAGAATTTTACTGTTCTTTTTTCTATAAATGTAATAAGTTCTTTAAGTATTGGAATTTTGTATATTGGATATATGTTTTTAAATGTAGATTCCAATATGTACATGTTGTATATTGCACTTAGTATTCAAATTTTTACTCAATTTGTATCGATAGAGTGGATGAATGAGGCATTTGAAAACTATGGATTTATTCTCTTTAAGACATTATTTATCCGTGTGCTTATGCTTGTTTCGATTTTTGCATTTGTAAAAAAAGCAGATGATATAGTAAACTATGCTTTCATTTTATCAATTACAAATCTTATAAACTATTTAATTAGTTTTTATTATATAAAAAGAAAAGTAAAATTTGTAAAAATTGAATTAAAAGATATTCTTATCCATATAAAGCCTTTAATCGGAATGTTACTTTTAGCCAACTCATATATGTTATATACTGCGTTGGATAGAGCTGTGCTTTCATTATTGGATGCAAAGATTTCAGTTTCCTACTATACCTTTGCATTATCGATAGCTCAACTAATAACGAGTGTAGTTTATTCTATAATAGTGGTAAGTATTCCAAGACTTTCATACTATTATGGGAATGGCGACGAAAAAAATTATACGGAATTGTTAAATCAAGTTGCCAAGACATTTTTATTCTTGGTAATTCCTATGGGGATAGGATTAAGTTGCGTTTCTGACGAAGTAATGCTGATATATGCAGGAGAAAAATATTTGGAAGCAGGTTTTATTTTAAAACTGTTTTCACTCAGAATTGTTATGTGGGCATTGGATCAACTTCTTGCAAATCAAGTTTTATTTGTAAGAGGATATGAAAAAAACATAACGGCATTTTACTTTATAGGGGGATTTCTAAACTTAATTTTAAATATAGTTTTATTGAAATTAAAAGTTGTCCAAGCTGAATATTTTGTTTATACAACTTTATTTTCAGAAATTGTAGTATTGATTATTCAAGTTTACTTTATAACTAAGAGAAATATTATTTCTATAAACGGGATATTAAAATCTTATGTGAAATATGTACTGTGTTCCATTCCTTTTTTTGCAATAACTTATGGAATAAATCATACTCTAAAATATTCATTGGCATTGAATTTACAATTATTTACCAGATTACTTGCAATAATTGTATCTTGTGTACTATATTATTTCATAATTATGTTAATTACAAAGGACAAAATTTTATTTGTTACAATTGATGGAATAAAAAGTAAGTTTAGAGTTATAAAATATAAATTAAAAGCAAAAAAATATAAAGGATAATAAATTAAAAAATAATATTATTTTATAATAAGAAAGTTCTAAAATTTTTAAATCTTTAGGACTTTTTTATTGTTCATTTATTTATAATATGGTATAATTTATGAACAAACTGTTAGGAGGTATTTATGTTAACATTACAACAATTTGATATTTTAAATTTATTTTTTAAAAATCAAGATAAAAAATATACTCAAAGAGAAATTTCAGATATTACAGAAATTTCTTTAGGAAAAGTTAACGAAACTTTAAAAGAATTAAAAGATAATAAATTTTTAGATGAAGATTTAAAAATAACAGATGCAGGATTTGAGGCATTAGAGCCATATAAGGTTGATAATGCAATTATTATGGCTGCCGGAATGAGTTCAAGATTTGCACCTCTTTGCTATGAGAGTCCAAAGGGTCTTTTGAATGTAAAGGGAGAAAAATTAATTGAAAGAGAAATTTTACAGTTAAGGGAAGCCGAAATTGAAGATATTACTTTAGTTGTAGGATATATGAAAGAAAAGATGTTTTATTTGGCGGAAAAATTTGGTATAGATATTGTTGTAAATGCAGATTATTACAGATTTAATAATACTTCATCATTAATTTTAGTTACTGAAAAGTTAAAAAATACTTATATTTGTTCTTCAGATAATTATTTTCCAAAAAATCCTTTTGAAAAATATGTTTATAGGGCGTATTATTCTGCAGTTTATCAAGAAGGAGAAAGCGACGAATACTTTGCAGAATGTGATAAAAAAGGGAGAATTACTGGAATAACAATTGGTGGAAAAGATGATTGGATAATGTTGGGTCATGTATTTTTTGATAGAGAATTTAGCGATAGATTTGTAAAACTTTTAAAAGCAGAATATCATGAACAGACAGTTAGAGAAAATTTGTGGGAAACTTTTTATATGCGTCATTTAAAAGAATTGGATAATATGTATATTAAAAAATATGATGCAGAGGATATAAAAGAGTTTGATTCATTAGAAGAATTAAGAATTTTTGATGAAAAATATGTAACTAATTCCGACTCTAAAATTTTCCAAAATATTTGTGGAGTTTTAAAATGTAATGAAGAAGAAATAAAGGATATTAAACCTATTAAAACGGGAATGACAAAAACTTCTTTTAAATTTAGTCAAAATGGTAAGTCTTATGTATATAGACATCGCAGTCCTGAAACTGAGCTTATTATAAATAGAAAAAGTGAATTTGATTCAATGAAAATTGCTAAAGAACTTGGATTAGACGATACTTATATTTATATGGATAGTGAAAAAGGCTGGAAAATTTCAAATTATATTGAAGATGTAAGAAGCCTTGACTATGAAGATAAAGAAAATGTAAGAAGAGCAATTTCAATGTTAAAAAAATTACACACAAGTGGGCGTAAAACAGATTTTGAATTCAATATTTTTGATGAAATCGAAAACTTTAAGTTAAAAATAAAAAATTCACATCGTGATGATTTTGAAGATATGAATTTAATGAATGATAAAATTTATAAGTTGAAAGAATTTTTGGATAAAGATAATGTTAAGAATTGTCTTTGCCATTGCAATAGTTATAACTTGAATTTTTTAATGGATAAAAATGATGGAATGTATTTAATTGACTGGGAATATTCTGCAATGTCTGACCCTGCCGGAGATATTGGTTGTTTCATAACTTGTTCAAAATATTCTTTTGACGAATCAATAGAGATAATAAAGGAATATTTTGACGGAAATCCTACTGATGAAGAGTTAAGACATTATGTTGCTTATGTTGCAGTTAGTTCGTTCTATTGGTTCTTATGGGCAATTAATCAGGAAATTCAAGGAAAGAGTATTGGGGAATATTTGTATATTTGGTATAACCATACAAAAGAATATGCAGATTATGCCTTTAAATTATATGAACAAAGATAGAAATGATTTAGAAATAATTTAAAAATATTAAAGGCAATCTTTTTAAAAGGTTGTCTTTTTTGTTGGTATTTTTTGGTATTGATTATGTATTGTTGTTGAAAAAAAGTATTGTTTATGGTATCATAAGTTGTTAGTGGGTGATAAATTTTGAATGAAAAAATAATTGATATAAAAAATTTAAGATATGAATATTTAAGTGATGATAATAAAAAAAGTATTGGTTTGGACGGAATTAGTTTTTCTGTAAACAAAGGGGAATTAATTTCTATTTTAGGTCATAACGGAAGTGGCAAGTCAACTTTGGCAAAACTTTTGAATGCACAATTTGTTCCGACAGATGGAGAGATTGAAATTTTTGGAATTAATACTAAAGATGAAGAAAAAATTTGGGATATTAGACAAAAATGTGCTATGGTTTTTCAAAATCCTGATAATCAGCTCGTAGCAACCGTTGTTGAAGAAGATGTTGCTTTCGGCCCCGAGAACTTGGGTATTGACCCTGTTGAAATAAGACAGAGGGTTGATGAGGCTTTAAAAATTGTTGAGATGGGGGATTATAAAAAACACTCACCACATATGCTTTCAGGGGGACAAAAGCAAAGGATAGCGATAGCAGGAGTTCTTTCTATGAAACCTGAAGTTATAATTTTTGACGAATCAACGGCGATGCTTGACCCAATTGGAAGAAAAGATATTATAGATACTATTTTGAAATTGAATAAGGAAGAAAATAAAACTATTTTATATATAACTCATTATATGGAGGAGGCTGTTTTGGCTGATAGAGTTATTGTACTTAACGAGGGAAAGATTGAATTTGATGATAGTCCTAAAAAAGTTTTTTCAAATGTTGAGCGTTTAAGAGAGCTTGGACTTTCCGTTCCACAAGTTACAGAACTTTCTTATCTTTTGAAAAATGAAGGAATAGAAATTCCAACCGATATTTTGACTAATGATGAAATGATAGAATTTTTGGAGAAAAAATTAAAATAATGGATATAAATTTTAAAAATGTAAGTTTTATCTATGGAGAAAAAACTCCTTTTGAAAAACTTGCTTTAGATAATATAGATTTGACAATAAAATCAGGAGAATTTGTTGGAATTATAGGACATACAGGAAGTGGTAAGTCAACTTTGATTCAACATTTTAATGGAATATTAAAGCCGACAACCGGAGATGTTTTTATTGGCGATATGAATACGAAAGATAAAGAACTTGCAAAGAGTGGTTTGAGATATAAGATAGGGCTTGTTTTTCAATATCCTGAATATCAACTTTTTGAAGAAACTATAGAAAAAGATATTGCTTTTGGCCCCAAAAATATGGGACTTAGTGAAGAAGAGGTTACAGCAAGAGTTAAAGAGGCAATGGAGATTGTTGGACTCGACTATGAAACTAAAAAGGATAAATCTCCTTTTGAAATTTCTGGAGGACAAAAGAGAAGAGTTGCAATAGCAGGAATATTGGCGATGAAACCGGATATTTTAATTTTAGATGAACCGACTGCTGGTCTTGATCCAAAAGGTCGTGATGAGTTATTTTCTCAAATTAAAAACCTTTATGAAAAAAATAATATTACGATAGTTTTGATTTCTCATAGTATGGAAGATGTTGCAAAACTTGTAAATAGAATAATCATAATGAAAAATGGAAAAATTCATTTAGATAAGAATACAAAAGAGGCTTTTAGTGATGTTGATGATTTAAAAGAAGTAGGACTTAATGTTCCACAGATTACAGAACTTATGGATACTTTAAGAAAAAAAGGTCATCATTTTAGCAAAAATATTTTGACGGTCGATGAGGCTTTTGAAGAAATAAAAAGAGAATTGAGGAAAAATTAATGGTAAAAAATATATCAATAGGTCGTTTTTTTCCAGGAGATAGTATTATTCACAGACTTGACCCCAGACTTAAATTATATTTTATTTTTATGTTTATAGTTTCTATATTTTTTATAAAAAGTTTTTTAGTTTTTATACCACTTGCGATTTTTTTGTTTTCAATTATAAAAATTGCAAAACTGCCTGTATTGATGGTCTTAAAGGGATTAAGGGGAATTTTTTACATTGTTTTGTTTACTGTAATTTTGAATGTAATTTTAACACCTGGAGAAATTTTATTTAGAATATGGATTATAAATATAACCAAAGAGGGAATTAAATTAAGTGCTTTTATGAGTGTTAGAATAATACTTTTGGTTATTGGAACAAGTCTTTTGACTTTAACTACAAGTCCTATTGTACTTACAGACGCTTTGGAATATGTTATGAAACCTTTTGAAAAAATTAAGTTTCCTGCGCATTCTGTTGCGATGATGATGACAATAGCTCTTAGATTTATACCGACAATTTTAGATGAAATGGATAAGATAACAAAGGCACAAACAGCAAGAGGGGCAGACTTTGAAACGGGAAGTATAATTACCAGAGCAAAAAGTTTGATTCCATTACTTGTACCACTTTTTGTAAACGCATTAAAACGTGCTGATGAGCTTGCAGTAGCTATGGAGGCAAGATGTTACAGAGGTGGAGAGGGAAGAACTAGAATGAATGTTTTAAGATACACAAGGACAGATTATTTAGTTATGGCATTTATAACCATAATTTTTGGACTTGTTATTGCATCAAGGTTTTTCTTAAATATTTGGATTTTTAATTAATAGAAAAGGAAAATAAAATGAGTTTTGATGGAATTTTTACAAAAGCAGTTGTTGATGAAATAACACCACTTTTGTTAAATGGAAAAATAAATAAAATCAATCAACCGGATAAAAATGAAATAAATATACAAATTTATAACAAGGAAAATTATAAATTGTTGCTTTCTTGTGCGAATAATCTTTCAAGGATTCATTTGAGTGAAAAAAACAAAAAAAATCCTATAACGGCATATAATTTCTGTATGTTACTTAGAAAACATTTAGTTGGTGGAACGATAAAAAATATTTACCAACATAAAATGGATAGGGTTGTTTGCTTTGAAATCGAAAATTTGAATGAGTTAAAGGAGCTTAATAAAAAACTTTTAATCATTGAAATAATGGGAAAACACTCAAATATAATTTTGGTGGATAAAGAAAGTAATAAGATTATAGATTCTATAAAACATATAGATTCAAGACAAAGTAGTATCAGAGAGGTTTTTCCGAATAAGGACTATTTCTTTGTTAAGGACGAAAAAGAAAATATTTTAGAAGAAAATTACAGATTGCCATCAGAAATTTTAAAAAATTCTGAGCCGATTTCTATGAAGAAATTTTTTTACACTAATTATTTAGGTTTTTCTCCGACTATTTCTTATGAATTACTAAATAATTCTAATATTGATATGGATATAAATTCTGTAAATCTTAGCGAAGATGATATTCAAAAACTTGATGAAAATTTTAAAATTTTAGTTGAAAATATAAAAAATAAAAAATATTTTCCAATTTTAATTCAAGATGAAGTTAAGAATAATAAAGATTTTTACTGCTTTGATTTAAATTTATATAAAAATAAAGAAAGTGTTTCAAATATCTCTAATCTTGTAGAAAATTTTTATCACAACAATTCTTTAAGAGATAGGATAAATCAAAAGGCATCAGGATTTAAAAAAGTTTTAACTACAAAATTAAACAGACTTTCAAACAAATATTCAGCAATGAATGATGAACTTTTGAATAATAAGAGTAAAGAGGACTTGAAAATTTTCGCCGATTTACTTTCCATAAATATTTATAAAATGGAAAAAGGTATGAAAAAAATCGTACTTGAAAATATTTATGATAATATGAATGAAGTTGAAATTTCTCTTGACGAAAAAAAATCTCCAAGAGAAAATATCGAAAGTTATTATAAGAAATATAAAAAGCTAAAAACAGCTGATGAAATTATAAAACAAGAATTACCGAAAATAGAAACAGAAATTGCATACATAAAGCAAATTTTAGAAACTATTGAGATAATCACAGAATTAAATGAGCTTTCTGAAATAGAAGAAGAATTGATTTCTTTAGGATATGTTAAGAAGAGCAAAAAGAATAAACAAAAACTTGAAAAGTCAAAACCTTATGTTTTTGAAACAAAATCCGGAGCACTAATTTATGTTGGAAAAAACAATTTGCAAAATGAAAATCTAACATTAAAGTTTGCAAACAAAAATGATATATTTTTCCACGCACAAGACGTTCCAGGTAGCCATGTAATCCTAAGAGGAGCAAACTTGACAGAAGATGACTATAAAATTGCAGGCTTTTTAGCTGGATATTACAGCTACTTCAAAAACGAAGGCTATGCAAATGTAGATTACACAGAAAAAAAACATATCAGAAAAGCAAAGGGAACAGGACTTGGAATGGTCTATTATGACAATTTCAAAACATTATTCATAGACTTCAAAGACAAATTATTTGACGAATACAAAAAGTAGAGCAACGAAAGTTGTTCTTTTTTTATAGATATTTGTTTCAAAAAAATATAATATATGCGAAAGTATTTTGTTTTGGATAAAAAATATTAATGAAAAAGGCGAAATAGAATAGGGGTTATCAAGCCCCTTTTTTATTGTTTAATTTAGGTTTTCAATAGGTTACCATTAAATAAAAATTTATATAGTTTTTATAAAAATATATTAATAAATAAAAACGCAAATAAAAAACCACTATTTTAAACATTTTGCGTTTAAATAGTGGTTTATTTTGTTTGGTGGAGATGGTGGGTGTCGAACCCACGTCCGAAAAAGCATTCATATCACTTTCTCCGAATACAGTCAATTTTAAATTTCCCAATAACCTATAAATTAACAAACTCAGTTAGAGGTATCTTATAAATACAATTACAACTCTAAGAACTTTTGTAAAGGTTGCCCACGAATTTAATGATAGAGTTTAGACTTTTGTGGGGAAAGAATAAACTCCAAATAGCTGACTTACGCAGCTAATGCAAAATTATTATTTTCTGCGTTTATATTTAATTTACCACTTTTTATGTTGGTTGGATACAACAATTCGCTTATAATACTGCAACTTCCCCGTCGAAGCCAGTTCATCCCCATAATTAAAAAAATAGCAACATAGCTATTTTTATTATACCCATATTTTGTGATTATGTCAAATTTGAAATATATTTATTGATTTAATTTTTTAAATATTTTTGAAATTAATACAAAAATTGTAATTACTGAAATAATCGCAAGGATAAGTAAAATTATTGTTAGTGTATCTTGATATAATCTTCTATATTTTTTGAAAAATTCAAAAACTCTGAATATAAAAAAGAAAATTATTCCTATATTTATAACTAAGAAATATTTTGTCTTTTTTGTTAATAGTATTATTATAAATATAAATATAAAAATTAGAGAAATAACTAACAAAAAGTTTTTAAATATTGTTGGATTATGCATATATGGTTGATCTTCTGGATAACTACCTGCTGATAATTCTAGAGTTATTAGGTAGAATAAAAATATTAAAAAACTAAATATCGTATAAATTTTTTCTTTTATAATTTTCATATAGTCAATCCTACTTTCCATTATATTATAATTAATTATAATATAATGTTGCTATTTTGTAAATATTTCAGGTTTTTAAATTTATGTCTGAATACATTATAATTCTATTGACAATTTATATATATATATATATATAATAGTTATGAATATTTTATTTAGGAGGATTTTGTTATGGAAAAACAAAAAGTAGATATGTATATAATGAGTAATGCAAAATATTTTGATTCTTCATCAATACCATTTATCAGACAAAGATTAGAATCAATGAGTGATGAAAGTTTTATGATGCTTCAATCTATTGAACTTAAAGATCCAACTACATTATTGATTATATCAATTTTAGTTGGGGGATTAGGAGTAGATAGATTCATGTTAGGAGATATTGGAATGGGAGTTTTAAAACTTTTAACAGGTGGATGTTGTGGAA
This sequence comes from Parvimonas parva, assembly GCF_016552165.1. Lineage (GTDB taxonomy): Bacteria > Bacillota > Clostridia > Tissierellales > Peptoniphilaceae > Parvimonas > Parvimonas parva. The sequence continues at coordinate 30,737 of NZ_JACVDA010000002.1, forward strand.
TTTTAACCATTATAGATTGGTTTTCAATTTCTAAAAAAACCAAGGCATATAATTTAAATAAATTCAATTCAGTATTATAGTATATGAAAAAAGAAAATTTTAAGATATTTGTTTTTGTTTTACTTGTTATATTAATTATTAATTTTTTAAATATAAGGGTTTGTGTTTTTTATAATATTTTTGGAATTCCTTGTCCTGCTTGTGGGATGACTAGAGCTTTTAATAGAATTTTTATGTTAAAGATTAAAGAAAGTTTTGATTATAATTTATTAGGTGTGCCTTTATTCATAATTATAAATTCTTATTTAATAATTAACTTTTATTCAATTTTGAAAAATACAGATGAAATAAACATTTATTTTGAAAAATTTTTTCAAAAATATAAAACTGCATTGATTATTATTTCTGCAGTTATTGTTATTCTAAATTGGATTAGAAATTTATATAATCCGTTGTTATATTAAATTAGAAATTTACTAAGATTTGCTTAGTAAATTTTTTTGTGTAAAATTATTAAATTTTCGTAACAAAGTGTTGTAAAAATTTTTTATATGGTTTACAATATACAGACAAATAAAAAAGAAAAATTTTTAAGGAGAGAAAGATGTTAAAATCAATGACCGGTTATGGTAGAAGTGAGTTTATTGATGAAAATTATGATTTATCTTTTGAAATGAAGTCTGTTAATCATAAGTTTTTGGATATTCAAGTTAAGCTACCATATTTTTTAAATTTTTGTGAAGAAGATATTAAAAAAGTTGTAAGAGGAAAGTTGTCGAGAGGTCGTGTAGATATTTTTATAAGAGGAAAGCAAAAATTTTCTGAAGGTAATTCCAGTTTGGAGGTTAATTATAATTTAGCGGGTGCTTACTTTGAGGCTTATAAAAATATTTCTGAAAATCTTGGAATTGATGCTTCTGTCGGTATCGGACATATTATTCGTAATGAAAATGTTGTTGAAGTTAAGACTTCTGATATTGATGAGGAATTTTTGAAAAAAAATGTTTTGTCTGCTGTTGAAAAGGCAGTTGATGAGCTTGTTGCTATGAGAACTGTTGAGGGAGAAAACTTAAAGAATGATTTAAGTGAAAATCTTTTAGCTTTTGAAAATAACTTGGAAGGCATTAAAGAAAGAAAAGAAGATGTTTTAAATAATCAAATCGAAAGATTAAAGTCAAAACTTGGAGAGTTTTCAAGTGAATTGTCCGAAAGTGAACTTAACAGATTAAATCTTGAAGTAATTTTTTATACTGATAAGCTTGATATAAGTGAAGAGATTACAAGACTTAATTCACATATTCAAAATTTTAAAAAGTTTTTAGGTCTTGAAACTCAAGTTGGTAAAAAGATTGAATTTTTACTTCAAGAGATGAATAGGGAGATTAATACGATAGCAAGTAAGTCAAATAATTATGCGATTTCTACTTATGTTATCGAAATGAAGGTCATTATAGAAAAACTTAGAGAACAAATTCAAAATGTTGAATAGTTTTGGAGGTAGTATGAAAAAGGGATTTTTAATGGTTGTTTCCGGCCCTTCAGGAGTTGGAAAGGGTACTATTTGTGATATTTTGTTAAGAGATAATGAAGATATTAAGTATTCAATTTCTGCTACAAGTAGAAATAAACGCCCTATGGAAGAGCATGGAAAAAATTATTTTTTCATTTCAAGTGATGAGTTTGAAAAAATGATTGAGGAAGAAAAACTTTTAGAATATGCAAAAGTTCATGGTAATTATTATGGAACGCCGAAAGATTTTGTTTTAAATTCAATCGATAATGGTGATGTAGTAATTTTGGAAATTGATGTTCAAGGTGCTTTGCAGGTTAAGAAAAATTATCCTGACGCAGTTTTAGTTTTTGTTTTGCCACCTGATTTTGAGGAGCTTAAAAGACGACTTGTAGAACGTGGAACTGAAGACGAAGAAACTGTAAATTTAAGAATGAATAATGCAAAAAAAGAAGTTGAATTTTTGAATGAATATAATTATTCCATTGTGAATGAATATGTAGATGATAGTGTAGAAAAAATGAAGGCTATTATTCAAGCTGAAAGATTAAAAATAAAAAAATAGGAGGAATGAGATATGATAAATCCATCATTTAAAGAATTAGAAAAAATTGATAAGAGTAGATATGCATTAGTTGTAATGACTAGCAAGAGGGCTAGAAGAATTGTAAACGGCTCTAAAAATTTAATGGAAACAGATGCACAAAAACCGATTACTCAAGCACTTCAAGAAATTGTAGCTGAAAAGGTAACTAAAAAAGAAAAGGAAGATTAAGATGAAAAAAAATATTTTAGTTGGAGTAACTTCGGGAATTGCTATTTATAAGTCTTTGGACTTGGTTAGTATGCTGGTTAAGGCAGGTTATGAAGTTAATGTTGTTATGACTGAAAACGCAACTAAACTTATAAATCCTTTGATTTTTGAAACGATTAGTCAAAACAAAGTGTATAGTGATGTTTTTGAAAGAGATATGGATAGTGAAGTTAAACATATTAAACTTGCAAAAGAGGCTGATTGCTTTGTAATTGCACCTCTTACTGCAAATACTATGGCTAAACTTACTTATGGAATTGCTGATAATTTAATTACAAATATTGCTCTTGCTCATACTAAAAAGATGATTTTAGTACCTGCAATGAATGTTAATATGTATGAAAATCCTATTACTCAAAAAAATATTAAGACTTTGAGTGAAAGACATATTGTTTTAAGTCCTGACTATGGTCGTCTTGCTTGTGGCGATTATGGTAAAGGTAAATTTCCTAAAGCTGAAAAGATTTTTGAAGAAATTGAAAGTTATTTTGTGAAAAAAGATTTGCTTGGGAAAAATATTTTAATTGGAAATGGTGCAACTGTTGAAGATATTGACCCTGTTAGATATATTTCAAATTATAGTAGTGGTAAAATGGGAAATGAACTTGCTCTTTGTGCTAAAAGGCGTGGAGCTAATGTTAAGGTAGTTTGTGGAAAAGTTTCAAGCGATTATAAAAATTTTGGAATAGAATATATTGATGTAAAGACAAATGAAGAAATGTTTAATTCTTTGAAAGAAAATTTTGAAGAAACAGACATTTTAATTATGCCTGCTGCACCGGTTGATTTTAAAGTTAAAAACAAAAAAGATTTTAAGATAAAAAAGACTTCAAAGTATGAAAATATTGAGCTTGAGGACAATATCGATATTTTAAAAACTATTGCAAAGGATAAAAAATCACAATATGTTGTCGGATTTGCTGCAGAAACAAATTCAGTAAAGGACTATGCTATATCAAAGCTTGAAAATAAAAATTTGGATATGATAGTTGCAAATGATATTTCTGTAAAAGATAGAGGTTTTGGCTCTGATTTCAACAAGGTTAGTATAATTACAAAAGATTCTGAAGTTGAAACTGAACTTTTGACTAAGAGAGAAATTGCAGATAAAATTTTAGATGCTATTTTGGAGAAAATATGTTAGCAGAAGTTGTTGTTAAATCTTTTTTACTTTCAAGAGCTGAAAATATTTTTACTTATAGAGTTCCAAAAGAGCTTGAGGGAGAAATAAGTGCAGGAAAAAGAGTGATTGTTCCTTTTGGAAAAGGAAATAAGGGAACGGTCGGTCTTGTCTTGAATATTTTAGAAAAAAAAGATTTTCAAACCGATATAAAAATAAAAGAAATTTACAGAGTTTTAGACGAAAAAGAGATTGTGAGTAAAACTCAGATTGAACTTGCAAAATTTATGAGCGAAAAATACATTACAAATCTTTCTTATTGTCTAAATTGTGTTTTACCTCCGGGAGATTGGAGTAAAATCGAGGAATTTTTTATTTTAAATAAAGAGAAAAATTTTGAACTTTCAAAAGATGAAATGGAATTTTTTTCTAAGAAAAGAAATATTTTAGAAATTCGTGAGTTTTACAATGATGAAAAGATAAATTCTTTAATCAAAAATGAAATTTTAGTAAAAAAGTACAAATATAACAACTCAGAAAATAAATTTTTAGAAAAATTTGTTAAACTAAATGAAGAATTTGATTTTTCAAAAATTCGTAAAAATGCAGTAAAACAATTAGAACTTATAAATTTTTTAAAAGGAAAAGATTTTGTAAGTGTTAAAAATTTAAGAGAAAATAATTTTTCAAAACAAGTTATAGACTCAATGCTTTTGATGAATGCTCTTATTTTAACTGAAAATAAAGTTTATAAAAATTCTGTTGAAAAAACAAGTAGCTATAAAAAATTAAAGTTAAATAAGGCACAACAAGAAGTTTTAGATAGTATTTTAAGTTCTAAAAATGATAAATTTTTAATACACGGAATAACAGGAAGTGGAAAGACTGAAATATATTTACAACTTGTTGAAAAAATGTTAGAGCAAGGAAAGAGTAGTATAATTTTAGTTCCTGAAATAAGTCTTACTCCACAAACTATTGAAAGATTTTCCGGACGTTTTGGAAATGATATTGCAATTATTCACTCAAGACTTACAATGGTTGAAAAACTTAATCAATGGAAACAAATTCAAGATAAGGATATAAAAATTGTTGTTGGGGCAAGGTCTGCGATTTTTTCTCCTATAAAAAACTTAGGGCTTGTGATAATTGATGAGGAACATGAGTCAAGTTATATAAGCGATCAAAATCCAAAATATTATACTCACGAAGTGGCAGAATATTTAGTCGGATTATCCGGAGCAAAACTTGTTTTAGGTTCTGCAACACCGTCCGTTAATATTTATGAACTTGCGAAAAAAGGGGAATTTAAACTTTTAGAGCTAAAAAATAGAGCAACAAGAAATTCACTACCTAAAGTTGAAATTGTAGATATGCGTGAAGAACTTTTACTTGGAAATAAAAGTATTTTGAGTAACAGCCTTTACGAAGAAATACAAAAAACTTTGGATAGGAAAGAGCAGGTAATTTTGTTTTTAAATAAACGTGGCAGAAGTTCTTTTGTGTTTTGTAGAAGTTGTGGCTATGTTTTGAAATGTGATTATTGTGATATTTCAATGACTTACCACAAAGACAATCGAAAAGATATTTGCATTTGCCATATGTGTGGAAGAACGAAACAAAAGCCTAAGATTTGTCCAAGCTGTTTTAAACAATCCATAAAAGAATTTGGTTTTGGAACGGAGGCTTTGGAAGAATATATTAAAAATACCTTTAAAGATGCAAAAGTTCATAGGATAGATTCGGACACTTCAAAGGAAAAAGGTGCTTATGAAGAAGTTTACCAAAAAATGAAAAACAAAGAAATTGATATTTTGATTGGTACACAGATGATTTCAAAAGGGCTGGACTTTCCGAATGTAACTTTGGTTGGAGTTGTTCTTGCAGATATTAGTTTGAATATTCCATCTTTCAGGTCAGCAGAAAAAACTTTCCAACTTTTAACTCAGGTTGCAGGACGTTCAGGTCGTGGAGAAAGACAAGGAAAAGTTGTAATTCAAACCTACAAGCCAAGTCATTACTCGGTGGTTAATTCTTCAGAGCATAATTATGAAGAATTTTTCAAAGAAGAAATAAATTTTAGAAGAAGTTTTCTCTATCCACCAAAGGCTAATATAATAAATTTTCAATTTAGAAGCAAAAGTGTCGAAAATTGTATGGAAGAATTAAAAAAAATTAGAGATTTGATTTTTGAAAGATTTAAAGAAGAAATAAATTTAAAAAATATAATTATTCTAGGGCCTAATCCAGATGCGATAAAATGGGTAAATATGGTATATAGATATAATTTGACAATAAAAGTTCTAAAAGACGAAGATGTATTTAGACAATTTTTAATGGAATTAATTTTTAATAAAAAGTATTCATTTAATACTGAAAAAAATGGAAAATTAATTTTGACAATAGATTAAGGAGGAAAAATGGCATTAAGAAATGTTAGAATTGATGGCGATCCTGTTCTTAGAAAAAAGGCAAGGAAAGTCGAAGTTATAGATGATAAAATAAAAAATCTACTAGAAGATATGGTAGAAACTATGTATGTTTCAGATGGAGTTGGACTTGCATGTCCTCAAATTGGAATTTTAAAAAGACTTGTAACAATTGATGTTGGAGATGAACATGGACTTTTAAAAATGATAAATCCTGAAATTTTAGAAGTTTCCGGAGAACAAGTTGGACCTGAAGGTTGTCTTTCAATTCCCGATGTGAGAGGTTTTGTAAAAAGACCTGAAAAAGTAAAATTCAAATATACAGATATTGATGGAAACGAACAAATTATAGATGCAACAGGTCTTTTAGCCGTTTGTGTGTGTCATGAGATTGACCATTTGAATGGAGTTCTATTTACAGACTTGAGCTTAGAGGGCGAAGAGGCTGAAATGTACGAAAAACTATATTACGGTGAGGAAGAATAATGAAAAAAATAATTTTTATGGGAACTCCTGATTTTGCAGTTCCACCTTTGGAAGTTTTGAATGAAAATTTTGAAATTTCTTTAGTTGTTTCTCAAAAAGATAAACTTAGAAACAGAAAAAAATTATTACCGACACCAGTAAAGCAAAAGGCATTAGAGCTGGGTCTTGAAGTTATAACACCGGATAGTGTAAAAAGTGATGAATTTTTTGAAATTGTAAAAAAAATAAATCCGGATTTCATTGTTGTAGTTGCTTTCGGACAAATAATTGACAAGCGATTAATTGACTTTATGCAAGGAAAAATTTTAAATATTCACGCCTCAATTTTGCCTGAGCTTAGAGGCTCTGCACCGATAAACTGGGCTATTGTGAATGGTTTAGAAAAAACCGGCGTTAGCATTATGTCAATTGACGTTGGACTTGATACAGGAGATGTTTTAGATATTGAAGAAACTGAAATTTCTGATTTAGATAATCTTGAAACACTTTATGAAAGACTTTCAAAAATGGGTTCCACTTTGATTGTTGAAACTATGAATGACTTTGAAAATAAATATAAAAATAGAATTAAGCAGGGAGATAATTTTTCCTATGCTCCGATGATTAAAAAGGAAATGGGAAAATTAAACTTTAATGATACTTCAAGAAATATTTTTAACAAAATAAGAGGTTTTTATAATTGGCCAAGTACATTTTGTAAATATATGGGAGAGAATATAAAAGTTCATAGAGCTGAAATTGGAACAGAAAGTCCTGATATAGAGGTTGGAACAATTTTTAAAACTTCAAAAGATGCAATTTTTGTTAAAACAGTTGACGGTAGCATAAAACTTTTGGAAATTCAATTTGCTGGAAAGAAAAGAGTTTTAGTTAAAGACTATCTTCGTGGAAATTCTATAAAAGTTGGAGAAATTTTAAGCTAATGAGAAAAATTGCAGTTGAAATTCTTTGTGAAATCAAAGATGAAAATTCAAACTCTACAAATTTATTGAATAAAAATGCAAAAAATATTTCTGAATTGGATAGTAAATTTTTAAGAGAAATAGTTTATGGAACATTGGAAAATCGGATTTATTTAGACTATATAATCAAAAAACTTTGCAAACTTAGAATAAAAAAATTCAATCCATATATTTTAAATATTTTACGAATTTCAATCTATCAAATTTTATTTATGGATAAAATTCCGGAATTTGCAATAATAAATGAGGCAGTTAATCTAACAAAAACTTTTAAATTAAAGAAGTTTTCGTCCTTTGTAAACGGCTCACTTAGAAACTTTTTAAGAAATAAAGAAGATTTTACAAAAATAGAAACAGAAAATTTAGAAGAAAAATTTGCTATAAAATATTCTACGAACATTGATGTTGTAAAAATTTTACTTGAAGATTATGGAAAAGATGAAACTTTGAAAATTCTTGAAAGCTCTATGGATAGACCACATTTTGCGATAAGAATATCATCTTTTGAAAAAAGTGAAGAGGAAGTTATTTCAGATTTAAAAAATTTTGGATATAAACTAAAAAAATCGGATATTTCAAAATTAACATACTTTGTAGAAAATCCAACCAATATATTGGAAACAGAAAGTTTTAGAAATGGAGATTTTACAGTTCAAGACGTTGGAAGTATTTTGACAGGAGAAGTTTTAGCTCCAAAAGAGAATTCAAAAGTTTTGGATATTTGTTCGGCTCCCGGTGGAAAAACTTGTCATCTCGCTTTTCAAATGAAAAATACCGGAGAAATTTTTGCCAACGATATTGTAAAAAGCAAATTAATAAAGATAGAAGAGAATTGTAAAAGACTTAATATAAAAAATGTAAAATTATTAAATTTTGACGCATCAGTTTATAAAGAAGAACTTAAAGAACAATTTGACTATATACTATGTGATGTAATCTGCTCCGGAGTTGGCGTTATGGACAGAAAGCCTGAAATAAAATTATTTAGAAGTAGAGAAACAATCGAAGAAATAATTTCTTTACAAAGAAAAATTTTTGACAATGTAGTCGAATATCTAAAAGTCGGTGGAGAAATAGTTTATAGCACTTGTTCAGTTTTAAAATGTGAAAATGAAGAAAATGTAAAATATTTCTTAGACAAACATAAAAATTTGAAGATAAAAGAAGTAAAATTTTTAGAAAAAGAAGAAAAATTTATAAAATTATTACCTGAAAAACAAAAACATAACGGATTTTTTATAGTTAAGTTTTATAAAGAAGGATAAAAGATTGAGGTTAAAACTTCAGTCTTTTTTTATTGAAATAAGATTTTATATGATGTATAATAAATTTAATTGATTTTGTAAATTGTATAAAGGAGAGATAAAATGTAGAGATTATTAAATTTTGGGTTTAAAATTTAATATATGTGAGGTAGAGATGAAAAATTTTAAAGATAAGCTGTTTTGTTTGAAAGGTTATTACTTTTTTTCAAGCTTAGTTTTTTATGCTCCTGTGGCGCTTTTGATTAGAACTTCCAGAGGTGTAAGCATTTCAGAATTTTTTATTTTGCAGGCGATTTTGTCTTTTGGTATTTTTATCTTTGAAATTCCTTTTGGAATAATTACAGATAAAATCGGCTATAAAAATTCTATAATTATTTCACATTTCTCTATGTTATTAGCTAGGATAATACTTTTGTTTTCTTTTAGCTTTGAGTTTTTTGTGCTTGAAGCTATACTTGAGGCAGTTGGCTTTGCTTTTGCTTCGGGAACTATAATTGGTTATGAATATGAAATTATAGGTGAGGAAAATTTTGCAGTGAAATCTTCTGTTCTTGGTAATTACTCAACTGTTGGCTTTATAGCTTCAACGATAAGTTTTTACTTTATGAATAAATATTTCGGACAAAATTTTCTAATAATTTTTACAATTATTTCAACTTTTATTTCTTTTTTATTCACATTGTTTTTAGAAAAAGAAAAAAGTTTTGAAAAAGATGATACCAAATTGAATTTCAAAAGTATTTTAAATAAATATTTAATCATTTTTATGTTGTTTAACGGAATGATTAGCATAACATTTATTTTGATAAATTTCTTTTATGTAGTCATTTTACAAAATATAAATTTAAGTGAAAACTATATGACTTTCGTTATTTTGTTATATTCTGTAATCGGACTTTTGAGTCCCAAAATTATAAAAATTTTTGGAGAAGTCAAACTAAAAAGAAATTTGTTTATATTTTTGACTATGAGTTCTGTTTTACTCATATCGTTAATTTTAATAAAAAATATTTTTGTTATATTGCCAATGACTTTTTTACCAATGTTAATTGGAATTGTTGAAACATATTTTTCAAAGGTTGAAAATCGATATGTAGATAGTTTGAATGACAAAAACAGAGCAACGATTTTATCTACTTTCAGTATGGGAGCGAATGTTGTTGACTTCGGATTTTTATTTGTTTCAGCAAAACTAGCTGAGAATAGTTTAAATTATAGTTTTATTTTTGTTAGTATATTACTTTTGATATTTGGATTATTTTTTGCTGTAACAAAATTCATAGAAGAATAGAGAAATGTTAAAGGAGCTTTTTATAAAGCTCCTTTATTGTTCCCATATGTTTATTATTTTTATTTAGTAAAAACTATAATTTCCGGATATCATATCAACAACAGCATAAGGATTTAAATTATATTTTTCAATATAATTACTTATTATAGAAAATCGAGGTCTTCTTCCTTCTAATTGTTGTTGTTTAAAAGTTTGTTTTTTATTTACGTGTACATCATAAAGTTCGTCAATTGGAATTCTATACAAATACAATTTATCTTCATCTTGATCTAACCTTGCAAATTCTAAAATATCAAATTCACTTGTTGGACCAAAACTTGTTAAATCACTATTAAAATTTGAACTTCCTTTTATTTGAACTTTTAAATCCATATTTTCAGTGAAAGCATCTTCTGACCCTGCTCCCAAACTATGATAATAATTATTAACATAGCAAACTATAAATTCTGAAAATACTTCATGAAAGTTTACACCTCTAGAATATAAACTTTTTATATTATTATTTAAATTTTTCCATAAAGGATATTGAGATATAATTTTTTTATACTCTGTTTCTGTTATTTTTTTCATAATACTCCTTTTGTATGGGAACGATATAATATTATCAGAAAAATAATATATTTACAAAGCGGCACGCCGCTTTATTTTTTTTTTATTTTTTGATATAATATATAATAATTAATAGTAGAGGGTGTGATATTATGTATAGAGTGGCTAGTTTATTTGCTGGTGTTGGAGGAATAGATTTAGGATTTGAAATGACTAAACAATTTAAAACTGTTTGGGCAAATGAATATGATAAAAATGCGATATTAACATATTTAGAAAATTTTTCTACAATTTTATGTGAAAAAGATATTAGAGAAGTTGATATAGATGAAATACCTGATATAGATATATTATTATCAGGATTTCCTTGTACTGCATTTAGTGTCGCTGGATATAGAAAAGGATTTGAAGATGAAAATACAGGGGACTTGTTTTTTGAAACTCTTAGAATTATTAAAGCAAAAAAACCAAAAGTGATTTTTCTTGAAAATGTTAAGAATTTAGTTAGTCATGATAACGGAAAAACTTTTATAATTATCAAAGATGCATTAGAAAAGAATGGGTATAACATTAAATATCAAGTATTAAATGCTAAAGACTATGGTGATATACCACAAAATAGAGAAAGGATATATATCGTAGGATTTAGAGATGAAATAGCTTTTCAGAATTTTGAGTTTCCTTTTCCGATAAAATTAAAAAAGAGTATTAGTGATATGCTAGAACCCGATATTAAAGATTCCATTTTTTATTATTCAAGAGATAAAAATAAATTCTATGATATTCTAGAAAGAGACATGGTAAAAAATAATACTATATATCAGTGGAGAAGGCGTTATGTAAGAGAAAATAAAAGTAATGTTTGTCCTACATTAACTGCTAATATGGGAACAGGAGGACATAATGTTCCGTTAATAAGGACAGATAGAGGAATTAGAAAATTAACTCCTAGAGAATGTTTTAATTTTCAAGGGTATCCAATTGAATATAAATTGCCTAAAATTGCAAATTCTCATCTGTATAAACAAGCAGGTAATTCGGTAGTAGTTCCGGTGATTAATAGAATAGCTATAAATATACTTAATGCATTAGAAAATAGTAATAGTTTATTTGAAAATAAAGTAATGAGTTATCTAAAGAGTAAAGGTATTGTATCATATGATGATTTTATTAATTTAATAGAGAAATGTTAAAGGAGCTTTGAAAAAAGCTCCTTTTAAAATTATTCTTTACATGCAGGGTCTTTGCTTGCTTTATCTTTTGACAAGTCTCCAACTTTTTTATATTCTACATCTTTTGATTTAGGATCTCCAATTTGAACTGGAAGTTTGTCATCCATTTGCCATTGATTCCAACCGCCATCATATAAACTCGCGTTTAATCCATTTTCATGAGCAAGTAAAAATGCAACAGAGCCTCTCCAACCAGTTCCACAATAGAAACTCATTTGTTTATCAGTAGAAATTCCTTGTTCTTCCCACATTTTTTTGATTTCAGAAAAATCTTTATATTTTCCGTCAGAATTAATATAGAAATCCATTGAATCCTTATCATGACCTGCTTTTCCCCATAAAGCACCTTTAGGTTCTCCAGCTCTAGGTATATAAGTATAACCACTTTCTTTTCCTAACCATTCATTTTCACTTCTAATTGAAATTAATTGGAAATTATTGTCTTTTCCAAGTTTTTCTTTAACAGTTTCTATTGAAGTTATATATTCTGGGTGAGCAGGAACCTTTGTTTTGAATTCTTTAACAGGAGTAGGTTTAGTTTCTTCTTTTTCTACCGGGTAGTTTTTATCTGTCCAGCTTTTTAAACCACCATTTAAAATTTTTACATTTTCAACTCCTGCATATAGATATGCTGTGGCAACTCTAGCACATCCTGTATTTTGTCCATAAAGAATAACGGTAGTATCTTTATCTATTCCATAATTTAATAAACTTTTTTCTAATTCTTCAGGGCTTCTTAAATTCCACACAGGTTCTTTTTCAACAGTATCTGTGTTTATATGAATTGCACCTTTTATATGATTTTTTAAATAGTCAGGACTTTTATCAACTTCTCCCCAAGAAACTTCGGCTATTACAAAGTTTTTTACGTCTTTCACTTTTCCATCAAGAACGTCTTTAACATAGTTTGCATCAACAAAGACAGTTTCTTTTGAAACTTTTTTCGCAGTTGATTTTTTTTCTTCTTTCTTTTCGGTTTGCTTTACATCTGTTTTCTTTTCGTCTTCTTTTTTTGAACAAGCACAAAAAACTCCAAGTACCAAACATAAAACTAACAGTTTTTTTAAATGTTTTTTCATTACACACTCTCCTAAATTTATTACAATTAAAAATTACAAATAAGTTATTTTTTTATCATAATAATAAAATTTATAATTATTAATTGTTTTTTTATTATACAATAAAATAAAAACTTTGTAAATAGAGGAGTTTTTAAATTTTCAATTTTAATAAAAGTATTAATATGTCTTTTATTATTAACATAATAATATCACCCTTCGGCTATACTTTGTATCGGATGGAGACATGAGAACCTTGTTGTTTCACAATAAAAATCTCACTATTGTATAAAAAGTGAGATTATGATTTATAATTTATTCCTTGATATGAATTTTTTTGTTTTAATATTTTTCCAACTTCACCAATTGTTTTAATTTTATCTTTTGACCATAAGGGAGCGATTAATTTTGTTTTGTCGCCGTCGCCTGTTAGTCTGTGAATTATGATTTCTTTATCTAAATTTTCTATTGCCATAATTAAAGCATCTACATATTCATTCCAAGTCAAAACTTTGAATTTATTTTGTAAATAATCTTCATACAATTCACAATCATTTTGAATGAAAAGGCTGTGAATTTTAATTCCCCAAGGTTTTTGTGAGTTTACATAGTCGATAGTATTTTTAAAATCCTTTTGGTTTTCGTTTGGCAGACCGAAAATTATATGAAAAATAGTTTTTATATTTAATTCTTTTAATTTTTTTACACAATTTTCAAAAGTTTCCGTACTGTATCCAATATTCATATTATTTCTTGTTTTTTCATTTGAGCTTTGTAATCCAAGTTCAATCCAAACTTCAATTTTTTCATTCAGTTCTGCAAGCAAATTATATATTTCTTCATTAAAACAATCAGCCCTTGTTGCTATTGACAATACTTTTACACTCGGGAAATTTATCGCCTCATAATACATTTGTCTAAGCTGTTCTATTGGTAAAAATGTATTTGTATAGCTTTGAAAGTATGCGATATATCCTTTATCGACATTTTTATCTTTTAAAAATTTTATCTGAGCATTTAACTGTTCTGTTATGGATTTTCGTTTTGTTGTAAATTCACCACTTCCGTTTTCAGAGCAAAATTTACAACCACTTTTACCATTTTTTCTATTCGGACAAGAAAACCCTCCGTCAATGGAGAGTTTTAAAAGTTTTGAGCCAAATTTTTCCTTTAGATAAGAACTTAAAGTGTTATATCTTTCCATATTATCTCTTTCTTAATTGTTCCTTTTGTTCTAAGACATGTCTTTTTAACTCATCTAAATATTCTATTTCATCATTTGAAAAATCAACATTTTTCAAGAATCTTCCTGCACCTTTTATTACCATTAATTCAGGATTTTCAGGATTTATTACATCTAATCTTGTTCTGTCGGTTATTAATTCAACAAAGCCGGGAATTAATGATGAGCCACCTGTTAGAATCAATCCCTTTTCAAAAAGGTCTGCAATCAATTCCGGTGGAGTTTTTTCTAAAGTTTCAGTTATTGCATTTAAAATTTTATTTAAAGTCATTCCAATTGCATGTGAAATATCTGAACTATTTACAAAAATATGCATAGGAAGTCCGTTCATTACATTTCTTCCCTTTACTTCATACATTTCTCCGTCGCTAGTTGGATAAGCAGTTGCAATGGAAAGTTTTATAATTTCAGCAGTATTTTCTCCAATCAACATATTATATCTTGTACGAATAAAGTCTGCGATTGCTTCGTCAACTGTGTTTCCGCCAATACTTAAACTTTTTGCAATTATAATTTCTCCATTTGAAATTACAGAAATATCTGTCTTTCCTGCTCCAATATCCACAACCATAGTTCCTGAAGGGTCATTTATATTTATGCCACAACCTATTGCTGCAGCGATTGTTTGTTCCAAGAGTACAACATTGTTTGCTCCGGCAAGTTTAACTGCTTGAGTTATTGCTCTTTTTTGTACTTGAGTTAATTCACTTGCAATACAAACTAAAACATTCGGTCTAAAAAAGTTTTTTCCAATAGATTTTTTAATTGCTCTTTTTATGATTGCTTCTGTTACGTTAAAATCTACAATATTTCCGGCGACTAAAGGTCTTTTTGCAACTACATTACCGGGAACACGTCCTAATAATTTTTTTGCAGTTTCTCCGTAAGAAATTATTTTATTTTTATATGTATCCATAGTAACTATTGATGGCTCGTTTACTATTACACCTTTATTTTCTACGAAAGTCGTTACTTTTGATGTTCCAAAATCAATAGCAAGAGTTTTTCTAAAATATTTCATAATATCTCCTAATATAATTTTTATTTTACTTATGTTAATTATTTAATTTAAAGCACATTTTACATTATGCTATTATAATTTTACACTAAAATTAGTATATAGTAAAGTAGGAGTTTAATTATTAAAAAAATTTGATAAATTTGTTGTAGTGTAGTAAAATAAGAATGATAAAATTAATAATATGGAGGACTTTTATGTTTAGAATGAAAAACAAACTTAATAGTTTATATAATGCAAATAAAGAGGTTAAGTTTGCTCTTATCGGAGCTGGAAAGATGGGTAAAGGACTTGTTAATCAACTTTCAAGAGTTAAAGGTTTAACAAGCGCCGTTGTAATTGATGAAAAGCCTGAAAAAGCTATGGACGCTCTTCTTTCTTCCGGAATTAGAAAGTCGGATATAACTACAAGTGATAATATAAAAATAATAGAAAATTCTATAAAAAATGGAATGTATGTAGTTTCTGATGACTATTCCATTGCTTGTAAATTACAAGATATTAAAGGAGTTGTTGACGCAACGGGTAATCCTCCTTTTGGTGCCGTTCTTGCGATGGAGGCAATCGAAAATAGAAAACATACAATTATGTTAAATGTTGAATGTGATGCTGTTATTGGACCTTATTTATACAATTTAGCCAAAAAGAAAAATGTAATTTATACCGGTTCTGCCGGAGATGAACCGGGTGCAATTATGGAGCTTGCAGACTTTGTTTTAGGTGCAGGTTTTAAACTTCTTGCTGTCGGTAAAGGAAAGAACAATCCACTTAATTATTATATTACTGAAGATGATGTTAGAGAAGAGGCCATTTCAAAAGGTCTTTATCCAAAAATGCTTGCAGGTTTTATTGACGGAACAAATACAATGATTGAATTGACAAGTGCAGCTAATGCTTTGGGTTTTGTTCCTGATGTTATTGGTTGTCATGGGCCAACAACTACACCGAATGAGCTTGGAAAATTATTTTCTTTAAAAGAACAAGGTGGAATTTTAAATAACTATAAAACGGTAGATTTTGCTTTTGGAGTTGCTCCGGGAGTTTATGCAATAGTTACAAGTGATAGTGATGAAGTACATGACCTAATGAAGTATTTAAAAATGGGTGAAGGACCTAACTATGCAATTTACAGACCATATCACTTAACAAGTTTAGAAACACCGATTACAATTTACAATGCAATCGTTGAAAAAGAGTCAACTATTGTTCCTGCTTGTGGACAAGTTTCAGATACTGTTACAGTTGCAAAAAGAGATTTGAAAGCTGGAGAAATTTTAGAGGGAATTGGTGGAAAGTCTGTTTTTGGTACAATAACAAGCCATGCAGACCAAAAAAATAGAAATCTTTTACCGATTGCTATGATTACTAAGAAAACAAAATTAAAAGTTGATGTAAAAAAAGATGAGCTTATAACTCTGGATATGGTTGAGCTTGACGAGGAACATATCATTACAAAACTTAGAAGAAAACAAGATAAATTAGGTCTTTAGGAGAAGGTATGAAAATAATTTCTCGGTATAAAAATAAAATTGCTATCGGCATTTCTGTTGTAGCAGTTATTATTTTAATTATATTTTTGACTGTGAAATTTGGAGGAGGCTCGAATAAAGAAGTAGCCTTTGATTTTTCAAAACCATATACAAAAATTGAATTTATAAAAGATGAAATGTATATTTTTGAAAAAAATAAATTTTCACGCTTTAATAAAAATGGAAAATTAAAAACAGAAAAAGAAATTTCAAACAATGGGAAAATTAGGGTTTCTAACGATATTATATATTCTCTTATGCCTAATGAAATAATTATGTATAGTAAAAATTTTGATGAGATAAAAAAAATATCTTTAGAGAAAGAAAGTCAAGATTTTTTTATTGAAAATAATAAATTGATTTTGATAAATAATGCAAGTTTTAAAATTTTTGACGAAACTTTAACTGAAATATATTCAAATGATGATGTTCAAAGTCCGGGGTATGTTAAATTTTCAAAGGACAATAACAACTTTGTATATACAGATTATGTTAAGTCGGAAAATTCAATAAAATCGAGATTTCACATTTTAAAATTGAAAGACAAGTCAACTATTTGTGATTTCACTTTTTTTAATGAATTTATAATTGATTTTGGATTTGTAAATAATTCTGACGATAAGATTTACGTTGTTACGAATGAAAAATTATATCTTTTTGAAAAAAATATTATAAAAAATCAATATTATATAAAAAATTTAAAGGATATTATCTATGATTCCGAAAAGATTTATTTGATTTCAAACGATATAAAAGTTTTTAATGCGAAAGATTTAAAACTTGAAAAGGAAATTGCTATTGAAGGAGAATATATAAATGCTCATAATTTATCAGAAAATATTTTGTTGGTAAAAAAAAATGGGTATGTATTAGTTGACAAAAATAGTTTTAATCTAAAAGAGTTTCCTGCTGAAATCGTAGATTCAGTTGATAGTGAAAATTCTGCATATTTGATATTAAAAGATAGATATAAGAAAATAAAGTAGGAGGTGTTTATTTTGAACGAAAAGTATTTATTATTAACTTTTAATTCAGTTAATCATACAATGCAAATAGAAAAAGAACTTAAGAACTTAGAAAAGAAATTTAAAACAATTCCAACGCCTAGAGAAGTTAGTCGTTCTTGTGGACTTGCGATATTACTTGACCCAAGCGAACTTGTGACTGTAAAATCATTGAAAGAGGACGGGAAAAATGTTGATTACATTTGGTCTTTTGAAAAGACACAAGATAGAGGAAATGTAATAACGGAGATAAATATTAATGAATAAATTTTTTAAAAATTTTATTTATTCGGAGTCGCTTAAAAGTTTAATTATAAAAATAATTTTATCAGTCATAGTTTTTTTGATTGCTAAAATTATTATTTATATTTTTAAAAAAGCTCTAAAGAATTTAGTTAAAACTTATAAATCGAATGATTTTAGAAATTCTAAAAAAGTAAATTCAATTGTTTCCATATCATCAAGTGTTTTGAAATATATAATTTATTTTATTGTAATTGTGATTATACTTAGTATTTTTAATGTAAATACATTGTCCTTAATTGCAACTGCTGGAGTTGGTGGTATCATCATTGCCTTTGGAGTTCAAAGCATTATCAAAGACCTTTTTAGTGGGATTTTTATTTTACTTGACGACCAATATAATATCGGTGATGATGTAATTATAAATGATATTGCCGGAAATGTTATTACTATAAATATGAGAAATACACAGATACAAGGTTATGATGGAAGTATAAATACCATTTCAAATGGAAGTATTACTACTGTTACAAATTTAAGTAAAAATAACCAAAGATCTATTGTTACTTTCTGTTTTCCAACTGATGTGGATATTGAAAAAGTTAAGAAAATAATAAGCGATTTTTCAACTGAATTTCCAGAAAAACATAAAAGTGTAATCAAAGCTCCTGTATTTTTCGGAGTTACAGAAATGGAAAGTTATTATATAAAAATAGCTGTTGTTCTTTGGAGCAAACAGTCAACACAATGGCAAAATGAAAAAATTTTAAGAGAAGAATTATACAAAAAATTTAAAGAAAAAAATATTGAATTTTTAAAGTTCGAAAAGGGTGATAAAATTGTATAAATATCAAGTATCAGACATTGTTGTATTAAAAAAAGAGCATCCTTGCGGAACAAATAGATGGCAAATTTTACGAACCGGCATTGATATAAAATTAAAATGTTTGGGATGTGAAAGAGAAGTTTGGGTTAAGAGAATTGACTTTGAAAAAAGACTTAGAAAAGTTGAAATAGACGGAAAGCTTTATAAAGTTGCAAATCTTTAAAGGAGGTAGTTATGGATTTTTTAGAATTAGCAAAAAATAGATATTCTGTTAGAGAATTTTCTGGTAAAAAGGTTGAAAAAGAAAAGATTTTAAAAATTTTAGAATCTGCAAAAATTGCACCGACTGCAAAAAATAAACAACCGATAAAAATTTATTATTGTACAGATGATGAAAAGCTAAAACTTTTAAATGAATCATCTCCTTGTGAATACAACGCAC
Organism: Parvimonas parva; assembly: GCF_016552165.1. GTDB lineage: Bacteria > Bacillota > Clostridia > Tissierellales > Peptoniphilaceae > Parvimonas > Parvimonas parva. Next base: position 49,758 of record NZ_JACVDA010000002.1, read on the forward strand.
AACTTATGTTTGTAATAACTTACAATTTGGACGAATGTTGGTACAACGAACATAGTGGCATACCAAGTGGAATAGTAGATGCGACAATAGTTGCAACACAAATGGTATTAGAGGCTGAGGACTTAGGCTTAGGCTCAGTTTATATTGGAGCTTTTGACCCTGAAATAGTTACTAAAAATTTTGAAATTCCTGAAAAAAATAAAATTGCCATGCTTTTATTTATGGGATATAAAGGAGAAAATGCTATGCCTTCTCCAATGCACGAAGAATACAAAAAAGACGAAGAATTATTTGAAGAATTAAAAATTAGATAATCAGGGGATTATATGGATAAAATATTAGAAGATTTATTTTCTTTACAAGATATTGAATATAAAAATTTTAATGCAAAACTTATTCCTACAGTAGATAAAGACTTAATAATCGGAGTTAGAACGCCTGATTTAAGAAATTATGCAAAAAAATTATTTAAAGAAGATGAAAAACGAAGCTTTAAGTTTTTAAATAGTCTTCCACATAAATATTATGAAGAAAATAATTTACATGGATTTTTAATTGAGCAAATAAAAGATTTTGATTTAGCTATGGAATATACAGAAAATTTTATTCCTTTTATAGATAATTGGGCGACTTGCGATTCTTTTTGTCCGAAAGTTTTTAAAAAATATGTAAATGAAACTTATGAAAAAATTTTACTTTGGATAAAGTCTGATAAAACTTATGTTGTTCGATATGGAATAGGACTTTTGCTTTCAAATTATTTAGATGAAAATTTTAAAGAGGAACATTTAAAAATTGTTTCAAAGATTAGGTCTGAAGAATATTATATAAATATGATGATTGCTTGGTATTTTGCCACTGCTCTAACTAAACAACAGAAGTATGCTATCAAGTTTATAGAAAATAAAAAACTTGACGATTGGACTCACAACAAAGCAATTCAAAAAGCAATAGAGAGTAGAAGAATAACTGATGAACAAAAAATATATTTAAGAAGTTTAAAAGTTAAGATAATGAGATAAAAAGAGCGAACGCTCTTTTTTTGTTGGACTTGACGAAAATATTTTAATGTTATAAAATTAGATATTATGTATATTGTTGGAGGATTAATGGAAAATCTAAGTACGGTTATCGAAAGATTGAAAAAATTACAACAAAATTTATCAGAAATCGGTGATTCACTTTGACATTTCAAAGTTAGAGGAGACTTATAGAGATTTAGAGGCTCAAACTTTAAAAGAAGATTTCTGGAATGATTCTAAAAGTGCAAAGTCAATTCTTGATAAAATGAAAAGTTTAAAATTTAAAATTGAAACTTTTACTTGTTTAAGTCAAAAAATTTCGGATTCAATAGAATTTTTAGAAATTTTATCTGATGAGGAGTTTATGGAGTATGAGAAAGAAGTTTTAAAAAATATTAAAAATATTGAAAAAGAATATTTTGCATTAAAGTTAGATACTCTAATGGTTGGAGAATATGATTCAAACAATGCTATTTTGGAAATTCATGCAGGAGCAGGGGGAACTGACGCTCAGGACTGGACAGAAATGTTACAACGTTTATATACGAGGTGGATTAGCAATAAGGGTTTTTCATTTTCCATTTTGGATTATAATTCCGATACTGAAGGGGGAATTAAGTCTGTTACTTTAAAGGTTGATGGAGAAAATGCTTATGGCTTTTTAAAGGGAGAAAAGGGCGTTCATAGGCTTGTTAGGATTTCTCCTTATGATTCATCAAATAAAAGGCATACAAGTTTTGCAAGTGTCGATGTATTTCCGGAGATTGAAGAGATTACAGATGTTGAGATAAATCCGAAAGATTTACGGATTGATACTTTCCGTTCAGGTGGAGCGGGTGGCCAGCATGTAAATAAAACGGATTCGGCTGTTAGGATAACTCATATTCCAACGGGATTAACCGTTTCTTGTCAATCCGAAAGAAGTCAAATGTTTAATAAGGATACGGCTATGAGGCAACTTGTTGCTAAACTTTTGATAATAAAACAAGAAGAAAATAGAGAAAAGATAGAGGATATTCAGGGTAAATATTCACAAATAGCTTGGGGCTCACAGATAAGGTCTTATGTTTTTCAGCCTTATACTCTTGTTAAGGACCATAGAACAGGTTATGAAACAGGAAATGTGGAGTCTGTTATAAATGGGAATATTGATGAATTTATAAATCAATATTTATGTGAATTGATTAAAAAAAGTAGGTGATTTTATGAAAAGAGAAAAAATAACTAGAGCAGTTGCTCTTATATTAGCTTTATTAATGTTAGCCGGAGTTTTTCCAACTGTTATAGGATTATTTAGATAATGTTGGTTGTTGATATAAAGTATAACAAGTCAAAGGAAGTTTTTGAAGTGATTTTTGAAGATGAAACAAAACTTCTTTTGAATTATAATATTTTTGAAAAATATAAAGTTTCTGTTGATATGGACTTTTCGGAAACAGAAATTTTGGAGATGAAATATTTTTCAGATATTGAAAGAGCAAAGTCAAGAGCGATAAATTATATTTCCGGAAAATTAAAGACAAAATATGAAGTTAGATTAAAACTTAGAGAAAATGAATTTTCAAATGAAGTAATAGATGAAGTTTTAGAAATTTTAGAAAATGAAGAATATTTGAATGACAGGCTTTATTGTGAAATTTTCATCGAGGATAAAAAAAGATTAAACGGTTATGGAAAAAATAAAATAAAATCTTTATTAATTCAAAAGGGAATTTCAAAAAGCATTTTTGAAGACTTTTTAGATAACTTTGAATATGAAGATGAATTTGATAATGCTGTTAAAATGGGTATAAAAAAGTTGAATCTATTGGCAAATGAAGAAGATAAATTTAAGAAAAAGCAGAAAATTATAAATTATTTAGCTTATAGAGGCTTTAGTTTTGATGTAATAAATGATGTTTTAAAGGAAATTTTGTGATGACTTTTGTTTATATTGTAGAGTGTAAGGACGGGAATTTTTACACCGGTTATACAACTGATTTAAAAGGACGGATTGAAAAGCATAATTTGGGACTTGGTGCAAAATACACAAGGGGAAGAACTCCTGTAAAACTTATTTATTTTGAAGTTTTTGAAACAAAGTCTGAGGCGCTTAAAAGAGAGATTAAGATAAAAAAATTAACTAGAATACAAAAAGAAAAATTAGTATTAAATTTTGATAAGAGTAAATTTTCTACTTATATGGAAGGTGATTTTAATGGTAATTAACGAAAATTTATATGAGAAATATAACAATTTAAGAGAAAATTTAGCAGAATTATTACTTTTAAAAGAGGAAATTATTTCAATTAGAAATGATTTAGTTTTAGAGGACGAAGAAAAGTTTAAACTTTTATATAAAAAAAATATAGAAAGTCTTGTAGAGGTGCAAAAACATTTAGAAAGAGATGTTATGAATCTTTTCAGGGCAAATGAAATTTTAAAAACACTTGAATTTTCAAATAATTTTGTCGATGTTAGTCAAGTATATACAATTATAAATTCTGAAAATAATAATAGCAAAAAGTTTAATTCAAACGAAGTTAAAAATTTTGTTGGACTTTTTGATGAACTTGATATTGAGGAAAACAAAAATTGTGATGATGTTTTTAAAGCTATTGCAAAGGAAATATCTCCACATACAAATAGTGAAAATTGGGATAGAGAGCTTTGGAAACAGACTTTAAAGGCAAAGGCTGACGACAGCAAAAGAACTATGAATAAGATTTTTAAGACAATCGAAGAGAAAAGATTGAATAAAAGTCCGATAGATTTTAATATTGATGAATATTCTAAAAATATTAGGACTTTGGAAAATAATTTAGAGTTTTTAGAAAGAGAAGTTAGAAATCTTGGAGAGTCTTGTAAAGATACTCTTGATGAGAAAAAAGTAAAAAAGATGACTAAATTGTTAAAAAAGGTTGAGAATAAAAAAGTTGAAATCAATCATTCAATAGAAATTTTGACAAAAATTAGAAATGGTTTAGTTGACGGCTTTATAGCATCTTTACCTGCAAATAAAAACGGAATGTTAAATTAGGAGGAGAATATGGAATTAAAATACGAAATTACAGAAGAATTAGGAGTTTTATCTGAAAATGAAAAAGGCTGGAGAAAAGAATTAAACTTAGTTAGCTGGAATGAAAGAGACGCTAAGTACGACATAAGAGATTGGAACCCAAGCCACGAAAGAATGTCTAAAGGAGTAACTCTTACAAAAGAAGAAGCTGAGGCTCTTTATGAAATTTTAAAAGAAGAATTTGGAGAATAATGTGAAAAAACTTTTTGGAAAATTTATTTTAGGTCTTTCTAAAGTTTTAGATGTAATTTTGGGAGGACTTGTAAATATTTTATCTTACATTGTAAATTTACTTAGCAGTTTATCTGTATTTTTAGTAATACTTGGAATTGGATTTTTAGCCTTAGGCTCATTTATAATTCCGTTTATACTTATAATTTTACTTGCAAGTCCGTTTTTCTGGGCAGTAATTTTTGTTTTTTTCATCGTGCCGTTTTTGGGAAAGAAATTTATTTCATTTTTAAGGTATGTTAATTATTCATTATGTGAATATTTGAATGATTACGGAAACTTTTTAATGGGAAATAACAAAAACTATTCATCTTTTAGAGAATATAAAAGAAAGTACGAAAGAGCACAAGAAGAACAAAGACAAAGAGAACGTGAAGAAAGACAAAGACGTGAAAGAGAAGAATGGGAAAGACGATTTAATTCATTTAATGAATATTTTTCACAAGGTGGTTTCTATACGAACTATCAAGGTCAAGGTTATCAAGGCTATCAAAATTATAACGGAGCCTACTCCGACCCGTACAGCGACTTTAAAAATAAATTTGAAAAGTCTTGTGATGAGTTGGAATTTAATACCTATGATATAGATTTTTACCAAGTTAAGTTGCAATACAGAAAACTTGCTAAAAAATATCACCCTGATTTGAATAGAGATGTTGACACAACAGAAAAATTTCAACAAATTAATTCAGCTTTTGAATTCTTAACAGAAGAAAATATAAAAAGATATAATCAAATGAAAAGATAGCAAAAATAACTGCTATCTTTTTTAAATTCATAAAATGTGGTAAAATAAATGTATCTTAAAAAAATTTTGGAGGTAGTTATGAATATAGTAGAACGTTTTGTTGAATATGCAAAAATTGATACGCAATCAAATCCTAAGTCTGCGACTGTTCCTTCAACAGAAAAGCAAAAAAACTTGGGAAATTTACTTGTTAAACAGTTAAAAGAAATGGGAATTGAAAATGCTCATATTGATGAAAAGGGTTATGTTTATGCACATTTAAAATCAAATGTAGAAAAAAATCTTAAAAAAGTCGGTTTTATTGCACATATGGATACTGCAACAGAACTTACCGGAGCAAATGTAAATCCACAATTTGTTGATTACAAGGGTGGAGATATAAAGTTAAATGATGAAGTAACTATGACTGTAAAGGAATTTCCTTGTTTAAATGAAGTTGTTGGAGAAAGACTTATAACAACTGACGGAAATACTTTGTTGGGTGCTGATGATAAATCAGGTATTGCAATTATTATGGATATGGTTCAAAAAATTATTTCAGAAAATTTACCACATGGGGATATTTCAATAGGTTTTACTCCTGATGAAGAAATCGGTCGTGGAGCAGACTGTTTTGACGTTAAAAAATTCGGTGCAGACTTTGCATATACAATAGACGGTGGACCTATCGGAGAACTTGAGTATGAAAGTTTTAATGCTTGTAGTGCTGTTGTGGATATTAAAGGAAAGAATGTTCACCCGGGTTCTGCAAAAGATATTATGAGAAATTCACTTATGGTTGCTCATAATCTTTTATCTATGTTACCTGCAAATGAAAGACCTGAACATACTGAAGGTTATGACGGATTTTATCATTTATTAGAAATGAATGGAGATACAGAAAATACTCATATGGAATTTATCATAAGAGATTTTGATAGAGAAAAATTTGAAAATAAAAAAGAATATATGAGAAAAATTGTTGAAGTTTTAAATTTTAAATATGATAATTCAATTAGTTTAGAACTTAAAGATTCTTATTACAATATGAGAGAAAAATTAGAAGACAGAATGGATATAATTGATCTTGCTTACAATTCAATGGTTGAGATTGGAATAACTCCAAAAATTCAAGCAATTAGAGGAGGTACTGACGGTTCAAGACTTTCATTTATGGGACTTCCTTGTCCAAATATTTTTGCAGGTGGATTTAACTTCCACGGAAGATATGAGTTCGTTCCTGTTTCATATATGGAAAAAGGCTCAGAATTACTTGTAAAAATTGTAGAAAATATTGTTAAAGGAGAATAGTATGAATTTAAAACCGGAAAGAGTTTTTCATTATTTTAGAGAGCTTTCAAACATTCCTCACGAATCACATAATGAAAAAGCTATATCAGAATATATTTATAATTTTGGTAAAAGTTTAGGACTTGAAACAAAACAAGACGATATTTTAAATGTTTATATAAGAAAACCTGCTACAAAGGGTTATGAAGATAAACCCGGAATAATTTTACAAGGACATATGGATATGGTTTGTGAAAAAGCTACAAGTTCAAATCATAATTTTGCAACAGATAAGATTGAATGGGTGCTAAAGGACGATTTGCTTTTTGCTAATGATACAACATTGGGTGCTGATGACGGTATTGCAGTTGCAATGGCAATGGCAATTTTGGAAGATGAAACTCTAGTTCATCCTGAACTTGAAGTGCTTATAACGGTTACTGAAGAAACTACAATGGCAGGGGCTTTAGGACTTGAAAAAGGACTTTTAAAAGGAAAATATCTTTTTAATATAGACTCTGAAGAAGAAGGAATTTTAACTCTTGGCTCAGCAGGAGGAACTCTATTTAAAACTAATTTGGAATTAAAATTTGAAAATAGGGAAGTAGAGCTTGTTAAACTTCATTTTGACGGATTTTTGGGTGGACATTCAGGAATGGAAATCGGAAAAAATAGAAGAAATATGATTAAAACAATCGCTGAATTTATAAAAGAAACAGGACTTTCTGTTTTAAGTATCGACTGTGGAAATAAAGATAATGCAATTCCTAGAGTTGGAGAAATTGTAATCGAAAATTCTCCAAAATTAGATGAAGTAATTGCTAAATTTGTAGAAAAATATAATGGTGAAGAACAATTGACAATAGACAAAAAGGAAGTTTTTGTAGGAAAAGTTTTAACAAATGCTTTAAAAGACACATTGGTTGAAATTTTAGAAAAATTACCAACAGGAGTAAATACAAAAGATGAAACAGGTATCATAAGTTCTTCAAACCTTGCAATTGTTCAAACCGTCCAAGATGAAATTTTAATTCGTGATTCAATTCGTTCATCATCACTTAGTATCTTAGAAGAAATGAAAACAGCATTTGCTAAAATTTCTGAAAAATTAGGATTGAATTATGAATTTTCAGGTGGTTATCCATCTTGGGAAAAGAAAGAAAATTCAACATTACAAAAATTTGCAAACAAAGTTTATAAAGACTTAACAGGAAAAGAATTTGAAAATATTATAGTTCATGCAGGACTTGAATGTGGAGCAATCTATGAAAAATATCCAAATCTTGAATTAATTTCATTTGGACCTGATATAAGAGGAGCACATACTCCAAAAGAAAATCTTTCAATTTCATCAACTAAAAGAGTTTATGACTTTACACTAAAACTAATCGAAGAAATTGCAAAAAATTAATTTTAAACATTCAAACGGAATAGGGATATTCCGTTTTTTGTGTAAAAAATCTAAAAAACATACCATTTTTGTCATTCTGAGCGAAACGTGAAGTCGAAGAATCTCAAAATTTATTGACAAAAACATTTACCTAAGACACAAAATATGGTACAATATATGAGTATGGAGGTGAGATAATGGATTGTATATTTTGTAAAATTGTTAATGGAGAAATTCCGTCAAATAAAATTTATGAAGATGATGATATAGTTGCATTTAACGATTTATCACCTCAAGCACCGATTCACTTTTTAGTAATTCCTAAAAAGCATATTGAGTCTTGTAATTTTGTAAATAAAGAAAATTCAGAAGTGGTTGGAAAAATATTTGAAAAGATTTCCGAACTTGCAAAAGAAATGGGATTTGATGAGTCAGGTTATAGAATTATTAATAATTGTAACGATGACGGTGGGCAAACAGTTAAGCATCTTCATTTTCATGTCCTGGCAGGACGTAGTTTAAATTGGCCACCGGGTTAAAATTTAATTTTAGTTAAAAATTTTTGAGTTTATATAAATTATATAAAAAAATGTTATGAATTTACTTGAATTTATATTGATTTTGTTGTATAATATGTATGATTATTTCTCAAGGCAGAGTTTGTCTGTATAAAGAGAGGGGGGATATCATGGCAGAAATCAGAGTTGGCGAAAACGAATCTTTAGATAATGCGTTGAAAAGATTTAAAAGACAATGTGCACGTGCTGGAGTGCTTTCAGAATATAGAAAAAGAGAACATTACGAAAAGCCAAGTGTAAAGAGAAAGAAAAAATCAGAGGCAGCAAGAAGAAAAAAGAAAAAATTCTAATTTAATAGCTGTATTAAAAAGTAACTAAAGTCCTTTTATTTAAGGGCTTTTTTTATTGCGAAGAATCGTGGAATGGTATGGGTATTATTGAATTTTATTTTAAAAATTTTCTAAAAAATATTGTTTTTATTATAAACTTTTGATATAATATAATTAACTGTTGTTTAAGGAGGGCTTATGACAAAGAGAGAACAAGAACTTTTAAATATAATTAAAGAAAATCCTTATATTTCTCAAAATGAATTGGCTGATTTGCTGGGTATAAAGAGGTCGTCTGTTGCAGTTCATATTTCAAATTTAATTAAAAAAGGATATTTAGTTGGTAGAGCTTATGTGATTAGCTCTAATTTATCGAAAGATGTTTGTGTCATTGGTGGTTGCAATATCGACTTTATCGCAAAGAGTTTCGATAAAATAAATATGAAAGATTCAAATCCCGGCACTTTGGAATATTCTTTTGGTGGTGTCGCTAAAAATATTGCTGAAAATTTAAAAAGAATGGGAATAGAAAATAAATTTATCAGCGTTTTTGGTGATGACGCTTATTCGAGAGAAATTAAAGAGTATTTAACTAAAGTGGGGATAGATTTTTCAAACAGTAAATTTTTAACAAATAGAGGAATGTCAAACTACATTTCAATTTTAGATGAAAATAATGATTTATTTACAGCTATTTCTGCAATGGAAGTTTTAGAAGAAATTAATATTGAATTCATTTCAAAACATATTGATTTAATAAAAAGCTTTAAGTTTATCGTTATGGATACAAATTTAAGTGAAGATGTGCTTGAATATATTTGCAAAAATTGTCCTAATTCAAAGATAATTGTGGATTGTGTTTCAAGAAAGAAATCTTTAAAAATTAAAAATTTACTAAATTATATTTATCTTATAAAGCCAAATATCTATGAGGCTGAAGAATTAACTGAAGTAGCTTATAATGATGAAAGAGATTTAAAAAATATTGTAGATGTCTTTTTGAAAAAAGGTGTTCAAAAAGTTTTTATCTCAATGGGAGAAAAGGGAATTCTTTATGCTGATAAAAATGATAGTGGAATTGTAAAGATAAATGAAACTGCAAAGGTTGAAAACACTTCAGGTTGTGGCGATGCGTCTATGAGTGGAATCATCTTTGGTGTAGTTAATGAAAAAAATATTTTAGAATGTGCCAAACTTGGCAATGTTGCCGGATTTATAACGGCACAATCAATGGATACAGTTAGTAAACATATTAGCGAAAAAAATCTATTAAATTTTGGAGGAAGTTATGAAATTAGAAAAATATTTAACAATTAGTGAAGAAGTACAAAATGCAATTAAAGAAAATAAACCGGTTGTTGCTTTAGAATCAACAATTATCTCACATGGTATGCCATATCCTAAAAATGTTGAAACAGCTCTTGAAGTTGAAAAAGTTATTAGAGAAAATGGTGCTATTCCTGCTACAATAGCTATTGTAAACGGAGAAATTAAAGTTGGTTTAACTAAAGAAGAAATCGAAGTAATCGGTAAAGCAGGTCTTAGCGTAACAAAAACTTCAAGAAGAGATTTACCTTATGTTGTAGCTAATAAATTAAATGGAGCAACAACAGTTGCCGGAACTATGATTTGTGCTGAACTTGCAGGAATTAAAGTTTTTGCAACAGGTGGAATAGGTGGAGTTCATAGAGGAGCAGAAACTACAATGGATATTTCAGCTGACCTTGAAGAATTAGGACAAACAAATGTTGCAGTTATTTGTGCGGGTTGTAAATCAATTTTGGATATGGGACTTACTTTAGAATACTTAGAAACAAAAGGAGTTCCTGTTTATGGATACCAAACAAATATTTTACCTGCATTCTATACAAGAGAAAGTGATTTTAAGGTAAATAAAATAAATTCAGAAGAAGAAATCGCAAAAGTTTTAAAAACTAAATGGGATTTAGAATTAAACGGTGGAGTTGTAATTGCTAATCCTATTCCGGAAGAATATTCAATGGATAGAGAGGCTATCGACAAAACTATCCTAGACGCTTTAAAAGAAGCAGACGAAAATGGAATAAAAGGAAAAGATACAACACCATTCTTACTTGACAAAGTTCAAAAACTTACACAAGGAAAGAGCTTAGAAGCTAACATCAGATTAGTATTCAACAACGCAAAACTTGCAAGTAAAATAGCAATAGAACTTTCAAACTTAAGATAAGAACTCAACCCATCCACGATGCTTTGCATCGGGTGGGTGCCCGGGAACCTTGTTGTTTCAAAATAAATTACAAAAAAAGTCGGAATAAATTTCTGACTTTTTTGTTTGACAAAATACATTAAAAATAGTAAAATAAACTTATCAAAAATATTAGGAGCTTAAGATGAAAAATAAATGTAAATTTAAAAATTATTATTTACCAATCGGTGCAATTTTTTTATCAATAGCATTAATTCTAAAAAGATATTCTAATATAAATGATATAGTATTAGGATTTTTATTCGGAATTTCTATTGGATTGTTGCTATTAAGTGGATTATATAAAATTAAAAAATAAAATATAGGGCGATGATGGGAGAATATATTATCTATTATAAAGAAAAAGTTGTAGGTGGAATATATGATGAATTACCTTTCCCAAAAGTTAAGAAGAAAATAAAAAGTAAAAATTTTGTTATAAATTAAAATGGATAGCATTTCGCTATCCATTATTTTTTATATTTCTTCTAGTTATAGTTTATTTACTTTGTTTTATTTTTGCTTGTGCTGCTGCAAGTCTTGCGATTGGCACTCTAAATGGTGAGCAGGATACATAGTCAATTCCAACTGCGTTTAGGAATTCTATTGTTTCAGGGTCGCCACCATGTTCTCCACAGATTCCAACGTGAAGATGTGGATTTGTTTCTCTTCCTAGTTTGAATGAAGTTTTGATTAATTTACCAACACCTCTTTGGTCTAGTTTTGAGAATGGATTAAAGTCAAATATTTTTTTGCTTTCATATTCGTTTAAGAATTTTCCGGCATCATCTCTTGAAAAACCAAATGTCATTTGAGTTAGGTCATTTGTACCGTAACTAAAGAATTCTGCTTCTGTTGCGATTTCATCAGCAAGTAGGGCAGCTCTTGGAATTTCAATCATTGTTCCAATTTTGTATTTAATATTTTCGTTTAATTCTTTTAATGTTAATTCGATTTCTTCAACGATTTCTTTTTTAACATATTTTAATTCTTCAATTTCTCCAACTAATGGAATCATTATTTCCGGCGTAATTGAGATATTTAAATCTTTTTGTGCTTTTATTGCAGCATTTATTATTGCTTTTGCTTGCATTCTATATATTTCAGGGAAAGTTACAGCAAGTCTGCAACCTCTATGTCCAAGCATTGGGTTTACTTCTTCCAATTCTAAGATTACATCTCTTAAATGACTTTCTTCGATATTCATTTCTTTTGCTAAATTTTTGATATCTTCATCTTCGTAAGGTAAGAATTCATGTAGAGGTGGGTCAAGTAATCTTATAGTTACTGTTTTTTCTTTTAATACACAGTAAATATCATAGAAGTCTTTTTCTTGCATTGGTCTGATTTTTTCTAATGCATCGATTCTTTGTTCGATTGTTTTTGAAAGAATCATTTGTCTTACAACAGGTATTCTTTCTTTGTCGAAGAACATATGTTCTGTTCTACAAAGTCCGATTCCTTCAGCACCAAATTCAACAGCTTGTTTAGCATCTCTTGGATTATCAGCATTAGCTCTAACGCCTAAATCTTTGATTTCATTTACCCAATCCATAAAGATTTTGAAGTTTCCTGTTAATTGTGGATTTAGTTTTTCGATTTCACCTTTGTAAATAATACCGGTTGTTCCATCAAGTGAAATTACTTCACCTTCTTTGACGATTTCATTTTGAGTTTTTATAACTTTTTCGATTTCATCAACTTTGATTTCACTAGCTCCGGCGATACAACATTTACCCATTCCTCTTGCAACTACGGCTGCGTGAGAAGTCATACCACCTCTAGCTGTTAAAATACCTTCAGCTTCAACCATTCCTTCAATATCTTCCGGAGAAGTTTCTTGACGAACTAAAATTACTTTTTCTCCTGCTTTAACAGCATCAACAATGTCTTTTGAGTGGAAGTAAACTTTACCACTTGCAGCTCCCGGAGAGGCAGCAAGACCTCTTGCTAATATAGGAGTATTCTTCATCATTTCAGCATTAAAGATAGGGTGAAGAAGTTGGTCTAAGCTCTTTGGTTCAACTCTTAAAATAGCCTCTTCTTTTGAGATTAAGCCTTCATTAACTAAATCTACTGCTACATTGATTGCAGCATCTGTTGTTCTCTTTCCGTTTCTTGTTTGTAATAAGTACAATTTACCTTTTTCAATAGTAAATTCCAAGTCTTGCATATCTTTATAATGATTTTCTAATGTTTTTGCAATTCTTAAAAATTCATCATAAACTTCCGGCATAATTTCTTTTAATTTTTCGATTGATTCTGGAGTTCTAATACCTGCAACAACATCTTCTCCTTGTGCATTCATTAAAAATTCTCCAAATAATTTGTTTTCTCCTGTGCTTGGATTACGAGAGAAAGCTACACCGGTACCACTTGTATTACCCATATTACCGAATACCATTGCTTGAACATTTACAGCTGTTCCTAAAGAATCGTCAATACCGTTTAATTTTCTATAAACGATAGCTCTTGGATTCATCCAAGATTTGAAAACTGCTTTAATAGCTATGATTAATTGTTCGATAGGGTCTTGTGGAAATTCTTTGCCAGTTTCTTGTTTAAAAATTTTCTTAAATTTTTCAACTAAGCTTTTTAAATCTTCTGCAGTTAATTCTGTGTCTAGTTTTACATTTTTTTCTTCCTTAATTTTGTCAAGTTCATTTTCAAAATAAACTTTTGGAATTTCCATTGCAACATCACTAAACATTTGGATAAATCTTCTGTAACTATCGAATGCAAATCTTTCATTACTTGTAGAGTTTGCAAGACCGATAACTGATTTATCATTAAGACCTAAATTAAGAATAGTATCCATCATACCAGGCATTGATATAACGGCACCACTTCTTACAGAAAATAATAGAGGATTTTCTGTACTTGAAAAACTTTTTTGTAGCTTGTTTTCACAGTCTTTAATGTGAGTTTTGATTTCTTCAATTAAATCATCAGAAATTTTTTCATCATTTTTGTAAAAATTATTACAAGCCTCAGTAGTAATAGTAAAACCAAAAGGAACATTTAGTCCAATATTAGTCATTTCGGCAAGGTTAGCTCCTTTACCGCCCAATAAAGCTCTCATATCTTTATTGCCTTCGTCAAAATTGTAAACAAATTTGCTCATTTTTTCCTCCAATTACTTATTAATTTTTAATAGATGTTTTAAAATAATATCTGCTGTTTCTTCAATAGCTTTTGTAGATACATCTATTACAGGACAACCTATTTTTTTCATTATTCGGCTAGAATATTCAAGTTCTTCAAGTATCCTATTTGAATTTGAATAAATACTATTATCAGGAAGACCTAAAGATTTTAGTCTTTCCTTTCTTATACTTTCCAACTTTTCTGGTGAATTAGTTAAGCCAATTATTTTTTTAGGCGAAACTTTGAATAATTCATCCGGAACCGGTGTTTCTGGAACCAAAGGAATGTTTGCAACTCTAATGTTTTTATTTGCAAGATACATAGACAATGGAGTTTTAGACGTACGAGAAATTCCAATAATTACAAGGTCTGCAATTAAAACTCCTCTTGGGTCTTTTCCGTCATCATAACGAACTGCAAATTCGATAGAGTCAATTCTTCTAAAATATTCTTCATTTAGTTTTCTAAGTGCTCCAGGAGTATTACCGGGAGTTGTGTTGCTTACTCTTTGAATAGCTAAAATAGACGCAGAAAGCAAATCTACATTTGTTATAGAATGTAGCTCTGAGAATTTTTTAACATAATCTAAAAGAGATGCGTCAACTAAAGAATAAAATAAAATAGAATTTTCAGTTTCTTTACATTTGTTTAATATCTCTGAAAGTTCTAAAAATTCTCTTGTATGAGAAAATCTTTCAAGAGTATATTCAACGCCATTAAACTGAGCAAGAGCAGCACGCGCAAGTTGCTCTGCTGTTTCTCCAGTAGAGTCAGAAATCAAAAAAATGTTAAGCATTTATCTTCCTCCTTACTAAATATATTATAAACTTTTAATTAAATAAATACAAGTTTTTTATCAATTTTACTTTTGAAATTAAATATGATAAAATAGATTAATAATATAAATTATTCATTTGTTTATTGTATAATATGAAAAATGATTATTTTATTTTAAAATGTGGTATTTAATATAATGTTATTTTTATGTTTAATAAAATGGAGGTGTGTTTTTTGATAAAGAAAAGTAAAAAAACAAAAACCGGTAAGTTTATAGGAAAGAAGATAGCAATATTTGTAGGAGCGTTATTTTTATCTATTTATTTACTTGGAGTTATTATTTTTTCTTTTGTAGCTTTACCTAACACAAAAATAAATGGAAATGATGTTAGTTATGTTATGATAGACGATGTGTTTAACAAAGACTGGACTGATACATCTATTAAATTGAATCGTGCTGATGGTAAAAGTGATTTTTTTAAGCCGGAAAAAATAAATTATAAAGAAGAATATTTGGCAGATAAGAAAATTTTACAAAATCAATTTGCTTGGCCGATTTCTTTCTTTACAAGCCGTAATTTAAAATTGGAAGTAAATGTAAGTTACGATAATGAAAAGTTCGAAGAGTTTTTGAAAAATACTTTGATTTTAAAGGGAGTAAAGCACCCTGAAGATGCAAAAATAATTTTTAAAGATGGACAATATATTATAAAAGATGAAATTTTAGGAACATATACTACTAAAGAAAAATTGAAAGAGGCAATTTTGATTGCTTTGTCTGAAAGAAAAGATAGTATAGATATGAGTAAAATTTCTGAACAGCCAAAAATAAAGAAAGACGATGCATCTTTGCAAGAGGCTCTTAAAAAATATGAAAAAATTTCAAAGTTAAAATATGAAATTTCCATAGGGTCAAATAAAGAAATATTAGACGGAGAAATTTTAGCTAATATTTTTACTTTTGTAGATGGTGAACTAAAACCTGATGAAGGAAAAGTAAAAGACTATATTAGAAGAATTGCGATAAAGTATGATACTTTCGGAATGGATAGAAAATTCAAAACTACCGGCAAAGGTGAAATTACAGTTCCCGGAAAAGATGGAATTTACGGTTGGCAAATTGATGTTAATAAAACGAAAGACCTTTTGATAGAGAAACTTTTAGCGTATGAATCAACTGCTATTGAGCCTGTATTTATACACAAAGGCTTGTCTTATGAAAATACTGACGATATAGGGAATACTTATATAGAAATAGATTTAACCAGACAACATATGTGGTTCTATAAAGATGGGAAACTTCTTTTAGATACTGATGTTGTTACTGGAGATGTTAGCAAAAAAGTTGAAACACAAATTGGTGTTATGAAAGTTTGGAGTCGTGAAAAGGATAGAAATCTTAAAGGCTTATCTCCGATAGGTTACGATTATGTTGCTCACGTTGATTACTGGATGCCTATAAATTGGAAAGGTGTTGGTATTCACGATGCTACTTGGAGAAATGGAAAATTTGGAGGAAATATTTATAAAACTTCAGGAAGTTATGGTTGTATAAATACACCACTAGAAAAAGTAAAACAAATTTATGAAAATGTCCAAATAAATACTCCGGTTATTGTTTATAAGAGTAATTAAATTTAAAAGCAAGTAGATAAAATCTATTTGCTTTTTTGATGCCACTAACAAAAAATAAATTACGTACAATAATTTTAATTGATAAAATGTTTACATTGTGATAAAATAATAATATAAAGATAGGAGAGTGATACTATGGGTAAGTTAGAAGAAATATATTTTAAGTCACTAAAATCATTAGATTTTTCCAGTCTTACTAAATTTTTCTTTGAAAACAGTATTATTTCTTATATTATTGGAATTGTTTTAATTTATATTCTTTTTAAATTATTAAAATTCCCTTTAAAAATTATAAAAAAGATTATTTTGAATTCTATAATTGGATATGTAATTTTATATATTCTGTTTCTTTTTAAGATTGTAATAGTACCATTTACTTATATAAGTTATTTTCTAGTTGGTACTTTTGGAATAGTAGGAATAATTTTATCATATTTATTTTATTCAATTTAGGGAGATAAAAAATGGGTTTATTTATTACTTTTGAAGGGCCGGACGGTTGTGGTAAGACTTCAATAATAAATTTATTGAAGGAATATTATAAAAATAATGAAAAGATAATTTTCACAAGAGAACCGGGTGGAACGAAAATATCAGAAAAAATTAGAGAAATTATTTTATCTAATGATAATAGTGAAATGTCAGCTCGTACAGAGGCGTTACTTTATTCAGCAAGTCGTGCCCAACATATTGATGAACTTATAAAACCGAATTTAGAAAAAGGAAATGTGATTATTTCAGATAGATTTGTTTTAAGTTCACTTGCTTATCAAGGTGGTGGTAGAGAACTTGGCGTTGAAAATGTTAAGAAAATAAATGATTTTGCAATAAATGGAGTTAATCCGGATATGGTGATTTTCTTTTATGTTGACCCTCTAACAACCTTGAAGAGAAAATCTTTAAGTGATGAGGCGGACAGGCTTGAACTTTCAGGAGATAATTTCCATAGTAGAGTTTATAATACATATATGGAACTTCTTGAAGAAATGAAAAATGAAAAATTTTTGAAAAAAGTTGATGCCACAAAGAGTATGATGGAAGTTTTTGAAGATGTAAAAAATATAATAGATGAGAAATTGGAGGAATTGCTATGAAGATGATAATTGCAATAGTTCAAGATCAAGACTTGAACCCTTTACAAGACGATTTAACTGAAAAAGGTTTTAGAATGACAAACCTTGCGTCAACAGGTGGATTTTTAAGAGCAGGAAACTCAACTCTTTTAATCGGTGTTGAAGAAGAAAAATTAGATGAATGTCTAAAGATTATTGAAGAAAATTGTAAATCAAGAGAAATTACAACCTCAGTTCTAAGCGTTACTATGCCTGGTGATGCATATATTCCATTCCCTATGGAAGTTTTAGTTGGAGGAGCAACAGTTTTTGTTCTTGATGTTGTAGATTTCGTTAGAATGTAGGTGATATTATGAAACTTATTATGGCTATTATACAAGACCACATTGTTCAAGATGTTTTAAACGAACTTTCTGAAAATAAGGTTAGAGCTACTAAATTATCTTCAACAGGGGGATTTTTCAAAAAAGGAAATACTACTGTTTTGATAGGGATAGAAGATGAAAAAGTAGATAGAGTTAAAGAAATGATTTTAAATATTTCAAAAAATAAAGAAACTGTTGATGATAAAACTGCTAATACTGTAATGTTTGTTTTAAATATGAATCAATTAGTAAGGATGTAGTTTATGAATTATGCTCTTTTTAAAGAGAAGTTGGATTCTTTGACTTTTTCTCAGAATTATATAGTTGAGGGAAGTGAAAGCTTTTTGGAAAAAGTTTCTAGTGAGCTTATAAAAAAAGTTTTAAATCCTGATGATGAATTTAAAAATTCAAGAGAAATTGAAGAAAATACTCACCCCGACTTGATGATAGTAGAACCTGAAAGGAATAATATTTCTATTGATTCTATTAGAAATATGATTGAGTATGTTCAAAAAAGACCTTTAGATTCAAAATATAAATTAGTTATCATAAAGGGTGGGCAGTTTTTAAGAACAGAATCTTCAAACGCTTTGTTAAAAACTTTAGAAGAATCTTTTGATTATGTTATAATCTGTATTTTAGTAGATTCAAGATACAAACTTTTGTCAACCATAAGAAGTAGATGTATCTTTGTTTCTGAAACGGATTTAACAGAAGTTTTTGATTACTCTGAGTATGGAAAACTATTAGAAATTTTATCAATGGCTTTAAAAGGAGATTTTTTAGCTATATATGATTCTAAGAATAAGGAGTATTTGTTAGGTTTAAAGGAAGATAGAAATTTCCTGCCACTACTATATGATTTCTTTAAAGAGTTTTATATGTTTTTAGAAACTAAAAAAGATAGTTCAAACAGAGATATTTTAAAAATATTTAAAAACAATGTTAATTTTGATAAAGAAAAATTGCTTAAAATTTTAAAATCGATAGAAATTGTTAGAGAAAATTTGTATAATAATGTAAATTTTCAACTATCTATTGAAAAAATATTTATAACAATTTTAAGATAGTTGGAGGAGCTTATGGAAAATTTTGCTAATATTATTACTCTTATGAATGTTAACAGCAGTAGAAAATTATTTTTAGCAGTAGGAGCTGTTAGTTTATTAGCAATGGGAGTAGTTATATTTTTAAAGAGAAAGAAATAGATAAATATAAAAAGGATATGATTTTAAAGTCATATCCTTTTTGAATTAAAGTAAATTTATTTTATTTTCTTTACATATATTTAGCATTTCATCAGACCAAAAGCTTGATTGCACTTCTCCAATATGTGCTTTTTGTAAAAAGAACATACATATTCTGGATTGTCCGATTCCACCACCAATTGTAAATGGTAATTCATCGTTTAGGAGCATTTTGTGATAGTCTAAGTTTTTTCTATCTTCATTTTTGCTAAGCTCTAATTGTTTTAAAAGTCTTTCTTTATCAACTCTTATTCCCATTGAAGAAAGTTCAAGAGATGAATCTAAAACGGGATTCCAAAATATTAAATCTCCATTTAAATTCCAATCATCATAGTCTGGACTTCTTCCGTCATGTTTTTTACCACTATTTAATATATCACCAATTTTTGTAATAAAAACTGCTTTTTTTGCCCTTGCGATTTTGTGCTCTCTTTCTTTTGGGGTATCGTTAGGGAACATATCTTCAAGCTCTTGTGTTGTGATAAAAAACACTTTTTCAGGTAAGATTTTTTTGTAATCTAAAAATCTTCTTGATAAAAATTCGTCCGTTCTTTTAAATACATTAAAAATCTTTTTTACAATATCTGTTAAAAATTTTTCATTTCTATCTTCGTTTTTTATAACTCTTTCCCAATCCCATTGGTCAACATATACGGAGTGAATATTATCCAAAGTTTCACAAGGTCTTATTGCATTCATATCTGTATAAATTCCTTCGCCAACCGGAATTTCATATTTTTTTAGAGCTATTCTTTTCCACTTTGCTAAAGATTGAACTATCTCAAGTTGCTGTGAATTTTCTTCTTCACTTAGTGAAAAGCTAACAGGAGATTCACTACCGTTTAAATTATCATTTATTCCCGTATTCTTTTTTACAAATAGTGGGGCAGAAACCCTCGTTAAATTTAATTCATTTGCTAAATTTGATTCAAAAAAATCCTTAATTTCTTTAATTGCTTTTTGTGTTTCAATAATGTTTAAGTCTGAGCAATACCCTTTTGGTATAATCACATTGTTCATAAAATCACTCCCTATAAATTTAAAAATATAACATAAATGATACTATAATTTACAAATATTGTCAACGCCATATTGAATTAAAATATTGAAACAAAAAAATAGAGTTGTTAAACAACTCTATAATAATTTCTCGATATATTCAAATTGAATATCCTCGTCTTTCTTTGCATAAGCCATATCTCTTTCTTTTGTAATAGCAATATCATCTACGAAAAATGGTTTAATACTTTCTGTATTTGCTTCTTCATTTACAATTTTTACTTTTACAATCTCAGATAGAGTATAACTATCTACAACAACACCTTTTCCTTCGTTAGTTATAACATAAGTTCCACAAGGTGGAATTTTTTTCAACTTTTCTTCATAGACATTTTGCTCATATTTTAAACAACACATAAGCCTACCACAAGTTCCTGAAATTTTATTTTGATTTAAAGAAAGCGACTGGTCTCTTGCCATTTTTATCGTTACAGGAGCAAATTCTCCTAAAAATCTTTTACAACAGCAAGTTTGTCCACAAGAACCGATAGCACCAACTATCTTTGCATGGTCTCTAACACCTATCTGTCTAAGTTCGATTCTGTTTTTAAATATATATGCAAGGTCTTTAACCAATTCTCTAAAATCAATTCTATTATCAGAAACAAAGTAAAAAATTACTTTTTGATTGTCAAAAGTATATTCACAATCAACTAATTTCATATCTAAGCCATGTTCAATTACTTTTACTTTGCAAATTTCAATTGCATCTTTAGCTTTTTTCTTGTTTTCCGTATGAATATAATCGTCCATACTGTCGGCAATTCTCAAAACAGGTTTTAATGAAGAAACAAGTTTTGATTCTTCGACTTCTCTCGGTGCTATTGCTACATGTCCGTACTCAACTCCACGAGAAGTTTCCACGATTACATTGTCATTTTGATTTATACTAAAGTTGCAAGGGTCAAAGTAATAAATTTTTCCGGCCTCTTTGAATCTTACCCCAACTACTTTTTTCATAGTTCCTCCTAAAAATTATACATTCATATTATATCATAATTTTCTGTTGAATACTAGATATATAGACTTAATAAAGGGAAAACCGGCGGGAGAAAATATTCAAAAAAATAACGGACAAAAAATCCGTTATTTTTGATTTTATTTTAAAACTAGGTAAACCATTAAATATTTATTTTTATTCTCTGTTTTTTAAAACTTCGCTGAAATTCATTTTGGATATTCTATAAAATTGTAATATACTTACAAACGCATAGGTTGCAATAGTTATTAGAACTGATAAAATTACTATTGTAAAAGAAATATAAAGCTCTAAATATCCTGAAAATTTAAGCATAGAGTAGTACATTATTTCTTTTACCACATATACTTCAAGAGGAATTAAAGCTAGCAAACTTATTAAGACTGTTATAGTTATCGGTCGTATATAAATTTTTGAAATTTCTCTGTTAGTATATCCGAAGATTTTTAAATAAGCTATTTGTAAAGTGTTCTTATCAGTTATTATTTTCATAAGGTTATACATAAAACCTGCCAAAAACACTGCAGATAAAAATACAAAAGTATTTATAAGAGGTCCCATAATTTCAGATAATTGTTTGGAAACATCGGTCATTGAATTTTCATCAATTGTAGTTGCGATGTATTTTTCATCAATATCCAATTTTTCATTGCTGAAATAGCCGTTAAAGAATTCTTTTTTTTGTTCTATTTCTTCGTTTAGGAATTCTTTTTTTACAAAAGCTGAAAGAGTAGATGATTTTTTGTAAATACCAACTATTTTATAAGTTTTTTCTTTATCTAACAATTTGCTTTTTATAGTTATTTCATCTCCTACATATTTTCTGAGTTTTTTTGAAAGATATTCACTTACAATGATTTCATTTTTGTTTTCCGGCAGTTTTGTATTTTGAAAATATTTTGAATTTTCACTAATTCCTAATAACAATATATCATCATCTGCTTTTCTGATAGGGTGATATACACTTGCAGATATTGTTGTATATTTTTCAGCCGTTTTACCTTCAATTTCTATCGGTGCTTTTAAGACATATTGATACTTACAAAACAAATTCTCTTTCAAGTTATTTCCATAGTTATCAAATGTTGGCTTTGCAGAAATACCGAAAATAAATAAGATTGAAGTAATAAAAATTCCAAGTATTATAGCTACATAATCACCTCTATTTGATTTTATAATAGATTTTCTAAAAGACCCCAAAAAATTTTTCTTTATTTTCGATTCACTTTCAGATTTTGATTTTATTTTATTTTTATAATGTTTTAAATTTTTTTTCAAAAAATCTAAAGGTGAAAAATTTAATTTCCTATAGATATATAAATAATTAAAAATCAAAATTATAGAAATTGGAATTATAGTTGTAATTATTAGTGCTTCCAAGTTGAAAGTAGGGGTAAAGTTAGGCAAGTTAAATGATTTGTAGTAAACAGCTTTGAATGAATCTGTAAAATATGTGTAACCTAAAATATTACCTAAAACTGCTGCCAAAAAAGTTATTATTACTGAATTTGCAATATAATTTAAAACAAGTTCCGATTTTTTATATCCATTTGCAAGTAGTATTCCGATTATTTCAGATTCTTCCTGTATTTTACTTACAATTGAAAGTGCGAATATAAAACTTAGTAAAATTACCATAAGACATAGCATTACAATCATCATAGGTCTATCTCCGCCCATGTCGTCTATCAAATAACTTATTGCATTATTGTCTTTTTTTGTAATCTGCTCCAAAACTGTTTTCGATTTATTTGCTGATTTTACTATATCTTTATTTTTTTCGTCAATTTCTTTTTCACTTAAGTTCCTATTATTAAATCTATAAGAAACTTGATATTTTAATTTGCTCTCATTAAAAATATCTTTTTCTTCTTCAGATAGCAATCCTGTTCCGAAATCCGTTGCATTAAATACTAAATCACTATGTTTTTGAAAAGATGAATTATAATCAGGAATAGAGGCAAATCCTACTATTTTAAAAGTATGTTCCTTATTGTCTTTAAAAAATTCTTTTTTAAATGTTATAGTGTCTCCGATTTTTAAATCATTTGTTTTAGCAAACAAATGATTTATGGCTATTTCATTCTTATTTTTTGCAAGAACTCCTTCATTAATTATAGGAAGATTAATATTTTTTCTATTTGTATAAAGTCTAATCGTCTTTTCATCTTTATTATCCTTATTTTCCTTAATTTTTGCATCAACATAAGGAGATTTTTCGACTTTTACATTTTCATCTTCAATAGATTTTATAATTTCATCTGTCGGATTAAATGCAAATAATAATTTTCCGTCTTCAACAACTCCTTTAGACATAAGTTCATAATATATAGTCTTTATACTTCCTGATGCAACCAACATACCGGAAGTTACGGAAATCATAGAACACATAAGGATAAAAAGCAATAAGTTTTTTGACCATTGAGTTTTTAAACTTCTGAAAATTCTTTTATTTAAGTTTCTCATACTACCACTCCAATTCTTGTGCATCCAGTACTTTTTCGTTTTCCATTTCTTGAGATATGACACCATCTTTAAGTCTTATAATTATATTAGACATCTTTGTTATCTCTTCATTATGAGTTGCAAGAATAATTGTAGTTTCATATTCTTTGTTTATTCTTTGAAGTAGGGATAAAATATCTTTAGAAGTTTTATAGTCCAAAGCACCTGTAGGCTCATCACAAAGCAGTATTTCAGGCTTTTTTATTAAAGCACGTCCGATTGCACATCTTTGTTGTTGACCGCCTGATAATTGTCTAGGATATTTATTTTTGTGTTCCCATAAACCTAAATCTTTTATTAATTTTTCAATATCCATAGGGTCATTGTGTATAAAAGAACCCACTTGAATATTTTCCGTTACATTTAAATCCGGAATTAGATTATAAAATTGAAAGATAAAACCTAAATATTTTCTTCTAAAATTTGAAAGGGGATTTTGTTTTAAACTTGAAATTTCACAATTATTTATCGTTATCAACCCACTGTCAATTTTTTCAAGTCCGCCAATAGCATTAAGCAATGTTGACTTTCCCGAACCTGATGGTCCCAGTAGAGTACAAAGTGCTCCTTTTTCTAAAGAAAAATTTATATCTTTTAAAACGGAAATTTTATTTTCGTTTGTACCATAAGTTTTATTCAAATTTTTAACAACTAAAAACATAAATACCTCCATAAAAATTTAATTTTATTACAGCCTAATTATAGCACTTTTGATATACACTATCAAGTTGTTTTATAATGGAAAGGAGTTTATATTCTGATTATTAAATAATTTTTTGCGGTATATTAATTATGTTATAGATAAAAAATATAGTATAATATAGGTGAATTATTTTTAATAAAAAAATTTTTTGATTAATATAAATTGGAGTACATTATGGAGTTTGTTTTAAAATCAAAATTTAAACCTACCGGCGATCAACCGGAGGCTATTGAAAAAATTTCGGATTCGATTAAAAAAGGAAATAAAGAAATAATTTTAAAAGGTGTTACAGGAAGTGGAAAGACTTTTACAATGGCAAATATTATTGAAAAAGTTCAAAAACCAACTCTTGTAATTGCACATAACAAAACTTTGGCTTATCAGCTTGCGAGTGAATTTAAGGAATTTTTTCCTAACAATGCTGTTGAGTTTTTTGTGTCCTATTATGATTATTATCAACCTGAAGCCTATGTTCCACAATCTGATACATATATTGAAAAGGATAGTTCCATAAATGATGAGATAGATAAACTTAGGCACTCTGCAACAATGTCTCTTTTTGAAAGACGTGATGTAATTATCGTTGCGTCCGTTTCTTGTATTTACGGTTTAGGCGATCCGATTGACTATGAAAATTTAGTAGTTTCATTAAGACCTGGAATGATAAAAGACAGAGATGAAGTTATAAGAAAACTTGTAGATATTCAATATGTTAGAAATGATATTAATTTTATTCGTGGAACTTTTCGTGTTAGAGGAGATAGTTTAGAGATTTTTCCCGTTTCATCTTCTGAAAATAGTATTAGAGTAGAATTTTTTGGAGATGAGATTGATAAAATTTCTGAAATAAATTCTTTGACAGGAGATGTAATTGGAACTCGTGAGCATATTGCAATTTATCCTGCATCTCACTTTGCTACAAGTTCAGAAAAAATTGAAAGAGCAGTCGGCACAATTTCAAAAGAATTGGAAGAAAGACTTTTAGTTTTAAATGAAGAAAATAAATTGGTTGAGGCCCAAAGACTTGAACAGAGAACAAAATATGATTTGGAAATGTTACAAGAAATTGGTTTTTGTAGTGGAATAGAAAATTATTCAGCTCATTTGAGTGGTAGAGAAAGAGGCTCAAGACCTTATACTCTAATAGATTATTTTCCTGATGATTTTTTAATTATCGTTGATGAAAGTCATGTTACCGTTCCACAAATAGGAGCAATGTACGAAGGAGATAGAAGTAGAAAACAAAATTTGGTAGATTATGGTTTTAGATTGCCGTCAGCTTTGGATAATAGACCTTTAAAATTTACTGAATTTGAAAATATGATAAATCAAATTTTATATGTTTCTGCAACTCCGGGTAAGTACGAAAAGAGTCATCACTTAGAAGAAGTTGAACAAATTATAAGACCAACAGGACTTTTAGACCCATTAATTGAAGTTAGAAAAACAGAAGGACAAATTGATGATATAATTGGTGAAGTAAATTCTGTTATAAAAAATGGCGAGCGTATTTTAATTACAACTTTGACTAAAAAAATGGCTGAAAATTTAACAGATTATCTAAAAAATGTAGGAATAAAAACAACTTATTTGCATAGTGATATTGATACGATTGAAAGAATGGAAATAATTAGAGATTTGCGTGTTGGAAAGTTTGATGTTTTAGTTGGAATTAACTTGCTAAGAGAAGGTCTCGACTTGCCCGAGGTTAGTTTGGTAATTATAATGGACGCAGATAAAGAGGGCTTTTTACGTTCTGAAACTTCTATGATACAGACTATTGGACGTGCTGCAAGAAATGTGAACGGTAGAGTAATTATGTATGCAGATAGAATTACAAAATCAATGGATATTGCTATAAGCGAAACAAATAGAAGGCGTGAAATTCAAAATAAATATAATATAGAGCATAACATTACACCAAAGAGTGTTAAGAAAGATATTAGAGAAATTATTCAGGCGACAAAGGTTGCTGAAGATATTTCTGAATACAAAACTGAAAATGTTGAAATAACAAATTATGAAAGTTTTATCGCCGACTTGGAAAATGAAATGTTATCTGCTGCAGATTCATTAGAATTTGAAAGAGCAGCATCAATAAGAGATGAAATAAAGAGATTAAAGGAAATGTGGGGATTAGATGTCTAAAAATACAATTAAAATTAAAGGCGCAAAGGCAAATAATTTAAAAAATATAGATTTAGAAATTCCAAGAGATAAAATGGTTGTTTTTACCGGTCTTAGTGGAAGTGGAAAATCTTCTTTAGCTTTTGATACGATTTATGCAGAAGGTCAAAGGAGATATGTTGAAAGTTTATCAAGTTATGCCCGACAATTTTTAGGTCAAATGGATAAACCTGATGTTGAATATATTGACGGACTTAGTCCTTCAATTTCTATCGACCAAAAAACTACAAACAGAAATCCGAGGTCAACTGTTGGAACCGTTACGGAAATTTATGATTATTTGAGATTACTTTTTGCAAAAATTGGGATTCCAAAATGTCCGAAATGTGGAACAGAGATAAAAAGTCAAAGTATTGACCAAATGGTTGACAGGGTTATGGCTCTTGAAGAAAGAAGTAAAATTTTTGTACTATCTCCCGTTATTCGTGGAAAAAAGGGAGAGCATAAAAAACTTTTAGAAAATATAAAAATTCAAGGTTTTGTTCGTGTAATCATCGATGAAAAAGAATATGAACTCAACGAAGAAATTGAACTTGATAAAAATAAAAAACACAATATTGATATTGTTGTAGATAGACTTATCGTGAAAAAAGGAATTGAGTCAAGACTTGCAGAAAGTTTGGAAACAGCTTTTAAGTTTAGCGATAGCATTGTAAAAGTTAAGGTTGTTAACGGGGAAGAAATTTTATTTTCAGAAAAAATGGCTTGTCCAAACGGACATATTTCATTTGATGAAATTGAGCCGAGAACTTTTTCCTTTAACAGTCCATTTGGAATGTGTGAAGATTGTAATGGACTTGGTAGTCATAAGATTGTTGACCCGGATTTAGTTGTTCCCGATATGAGTAAATCTCTTTTAGATGGTGCGATTGAGTGTTACAATATGACAACGGGAGAAGACGGCTACTACTATAAAATTTTTAATGAAATCATAAAATATAATGGTTTTGATGAAAATACTCCTTTTAAAAATTTGAGCAAGGAAACTTTGGACGAACTTTTTTATGGAACGAATGATAGATGCGTAAAATTTAGATTTGAAAGTAAATTTTCGAATGAAAATAAAGTTTTTAATAAGCCTTTTGAGGGAATTATAAAAAATTTAGAAAGAAGATATAATACAAATCCGATTTCGTCTTTTAGGGAAAAGATTGAAACAGTTATGACAGAAAAAACATGTGAAACTTGTAAAGGAAAAAGGCTTAATGAAAAGGCGCTTTCTGTTTATATAAGGGATAAAAATATTGCAGATATTACAGATATGTCTGTTGAAAAACTTAATGAATGGTTTTCAAACTTAGAGCTTACTGAAACTGAAAATATAATTGGAGAAAGAATTTTAAAAGAACTTAAAGAAAGATTAAAGTTTTTAAAAGATGTAGGACTTGAGTACCTGACTTTATCAAGGAGTGCAGGAACTTTGTCAGGCGGAGAAAGTCAAAGAATTAGACTTGCAACACAGATTGGGTCAGGACTTGTTGGAGTTGTTTATGTTTTAGATGAGCCGAGTATCGGGTTGCATCAAAGGGATAATGAAAAACTTTTAGGTGCTTTGAGAAATTTAACAAATCTTGGCAATACTTTGATTGTCGTAGAGCATGATGAAGATACAATTCGTCAAGCTGATTATATTGTAGATATTGGACCTAGAGCCGGTATTCATGGTGGAGAGGTAGTCGCTCAAGGAACTATAAAAGATATTATGAAAAGTAAAAAGTCAATTACCGGAGCATATCTTTCAGGAAAAAGTAAAATAGAAGTTCCTAAGACAAGAAGAAAATATACAGATACAATTAAAGTTTTTGGTGCCAGAGAAAATAATTTAAAAAATATTGACGTTGAATTTCCTATCGGTGTATTCACTTGTGTAACGGGTGTTTCAGGAAGTGGAAAAAGTAGTTTGGTAAATTCAATTTTAAATAAAGAATTGTCCAACAAATTAAACAGAAGTAAACAAAAAGTTGGAAAATTTGATAGGATTGAGGGATATGAAAAACTTGATAAGGTTATAGAGATAGACCAAAGTCCTATCGGAAGAACTCCACGCTCCAACCCCGCAACATATACAAAACTTTTTGATAATATTAGAGATGTCTTTGCAATGACAACAAAGGCAAAGATGAAAGGATATACTAAGGGTAGATTTAGTTTTAATGTTCATGGAGGACGTTGTGAGGCTTGTAAGGGCGACGGAACTATAAAGGTTGAAATGCATTTTTTACCCGATGTTTATGTTCCTTGTGAAGTTTGTAACGGACAAAGATATAATAGAGAAACATTAGAAGTAACATATAACGGAAAGAACATTTTTGAAGTTTTAGATATGACCGTTGAGGACGGACTTAAATTTTTTGAAAACCACCCGTCAATAAAAAGAAAGCTACAAACACTATATGATGTAGGTTTGGACTATATTAAAATAGGACAAAGCTCAACAGAACTTTCAGGTGGAGAAGCACAAAGGGTAAAACTTGCATCAGAACTTGCAAAACGTGGAACTGGAAATACAGTTTATATTTTAGATGAGCCTACAACAGGACTTCATATCGAAGATATAAAGAAATTGATTGAAGTTTTAAACACATTGGTTGAACAAGGAAATACAGTTATAGTTATTGAACATAATCTGGATATGATAAAAATCGCCGACCATATAATCGACTTAGGAGTTGAAGGTGGTGATGGTGGTGGAACTGTCGTTGTAACTGGAACACCGGAAGAAGTT
Source organism: Parvimonas parva (assembly GCF_016552165.1). Lineage (GTDB taxonomy): Bacteria > Bacillota > Clostridia > Tissierellales > Peptoniphilaceae > Parvimonas > Parvimonas parva. The sequence continues at coordinate 78,952 of NZ_JACVDA010000002.1, forward strand.
GCTAAATGTGAAAACTCTTATACAGGACAATTTTTGAAAAAAATATTAGGGAAATAATACGTGAAATTAAATTTTGATAAACTCTTAAATTACTAATATGTTTAAAAAGGTAAACTCATTAATTTGTGTTTATCTTTTTTATTTTATATCTAAAATAAAATGATTTTATTTGCAAAAATATTATAATTGTGGTATAATATTCGGGTAAAGTAAAAGAGTTGTTTTAAATATTTTTAATTAACATTATTTAATTTAAATTATACGATTATTTACATTTTGATAACTTTAATTAAGGTAAATAATGCGTGAAATTAAATTCTCCTTTTGATAATTTCTTTAAAGTAAATTTAATTATAAACAATTAACAATATTTACACAGTCTTTTGAAATGATTTTAAAGATAAAAGATTACAAAAAAGTAACAAAAACAAAAAAGTTAAAATTTTTTTATAAAAAAACTTGACATGTTTTTTAAAATTATATATAATGTGTTATATAAATCAGATGATTGATTACACTAGATAATTTAAGGTAAATGTTTGTTTAGTTCAAATCCTTTTATTAAGTAACATATCTTTCTTATCGTTGTAGATTTAGATAAGTGAATATGCTACTTAATAAAACCAGATTGACTTGTGATTATTTTGAAACATATACTTTGTAGTAATTGTATCATTAGAGTCATTTAACTCGATTGGCTTTTGTTTTGTTAAGTAGTTTAGTTTGTAGGCTGGCCGATCGGGTCTATAAATTTTTTGGTTTTGTACATATCTTCAGTGTACAAGATTATGGAGGAAAACTCTAAATGTATTATGTGAGGTGATTTTATGAAGAAAAAAACAGTATTAGCTTTAGCATTAGCTTCAGCTATGGTAGTGCCAACAGTAGCTCACGTTGCTACAAAAGTTGTTTATGCCGAAGAAGAAAAATCTCTTGATGAGTTAAAAAAAGAAGTAGCAGAAAAAGCTAAAAAAGTAGATGAAGGCTTATCAGGAACAATATTTGAAAATTATGAATCAGAAGATAAGTTTAAAGATTTTACTAAAGAACAAGTTTTAAAATTTAAAGCTATCGTTGAAGATTTAAATGCTCTTTTAGGTAAAAAAATAGGAACATATGAAGCAAAAGAAGAAAGTGTTTATAAAGATTTTGATAAATTAGTAGCAAAAGCTTATGGTGAATCAAACTTCTTAGGTCAAGAAAGTATTACTAAATACAGAACAGCAAAAGAAAAAGCTATTGATGATAAAGAAGGTAAAGAAGTTAGAGATGCACAAAAAGTTTTAGACGAAAAGAAAGCTGCTTTTGAAAAAATAGCTAAAGATGATTACGCAGGACTAAAAACAGCTAGTGATGCAGTTCTTACTGCTCAAAAGGATCTTACAGAAAAACAACAAAAACTTTTAAAAGCACAAAATGATTTAGCAACTGAAATTAATGAAATTGAAAATTATCAAAAACTTAAAGATGTTGTTGATGCATTTAAAGATAGAGCAAACAAAGCTGTAGCTGAATTTGAAAAAGCTAATAAATTAGAAACAGAAAAGAACGCTTATGAAAAAGCAAAAAAAGACCATGAAAAATATGGAACAAAAGAAAAGATTGATGCAGCTAAGGCAGTTGCAGAAAAAAATCTTGCTGATGCAAAAGCAAAAATAGAAACAACATTAAAAACAAATACAGAACTTGATATTACTAAGGTAGATGAATATCTAAAAGAAAGCCACGGTACTCTTAAAGCAGAAGAAGTTACTTTAATCGAAGGACTTGTAGCTAAAGCAGATCTTGACGCTTATGCTGCAGCTAAAGTAGCTAAAGACGAAATTCCAACAGATCCAAAAGCAGAAGCTGATTCTAAAAATTATGAAGCTGCTTATAAAGCTGAAAAAACAGCTAAAGTAGCTTTAGATAAGGCTACTAAATCAGCTAAAGAAAAAGTTTCTGCACTTGGTATAGCTGTTGATTCAGAATTTTCAAAAGATTTTCTTTCTAAGTACAATGTTCAACAAAAAGCTCTTGAAACAATTAAAAAAACATTAGAAAAACGTCAAACTGAAGAAAAAGCTGTTCAAACTAAAGTTGATGAAAAACAAAAAGCTTTAGATGATTTAAATAAAGAATTAAAAGCTGATCCTGAAAATCCAGTAGTTAAAGAAAGAGTTGAAGTTGCAGAAAAAGAATTAAAAGATGCACAAAAAGAACTTGACGCTGCTAAAAAGGCTGTTGAAGAAGTTAAAGGAAATATAACTAAATTTGAAGCAAAATCAAAAGAATTATTTGAATCTTTCAAGAAATATAATAAAGCTGTTATAAACGGTGCTACTAAAGCAGAAATGGATATGATAAAAGCAAAATTAATGAGAGAACTTGAAGCTTATAATAATTTTGCTAAAGAAAATAACTTACCAACAATTGACATCAGCACTTCAGAAGTAGCTGAAAAATCTTGGGTTCAAGTTGACGGAGTTTGGTACTACAGAGACAAAGACGGAAAAGATGTTTACAAGAACGCTTGGGGTAAAATTAACGGACTTTGGTACAGATTTGATGAAAAAGGTGCTATGTTAGCTGACCAATGGGTTAAAGTTGGCGAAGAATGGTACTGGGTTAACGCAAATGGTAGATTATCTCAAAACGAATGGGTTTCTGTAAACAACGAATGGTACTTTGCTAATGCAAGCGGAAGAATCGCTCAAAACGAATGGTTCCTTGTAAATAATGAATGGTACTTTGCTAATCCAAGCGGAAGAATGGCTCAAAACGAATGGTTCGAAGTAGGTGGCGTTTGGTACTATGCAAAAGAAGACGGAAGAATGGCTTGCAATGAAACATTAGAAATTAACGGAACTAAATATAGTTTTGATGAATCAGGTGCTTTAGCTTAATAATTTTTAAAAAAGTTAAAAAACAAATAAAAGGACACAGTTTTTGCTGTGTTCTTTTTTATTTTTAACAGATTAATTTGTATTATTTAAATTTTTTTGTTTTTTTGGTATAATACTCATACAGCGTAAGTTTTAAATACATTGGTTGAACAAGGAAATACAGTTATAGTTATTGAACATAATCTGGATATGATAAAAATCGCCGACCATATAATCGACTTAGGAGTTGAAGGTGGCGATGGTGGTGGAACTGTCGTTGTAACCGGAACACCGGAAGAAGTTGCTAAATGTGAAAAATCTTATACAGGACAATTTTTGAAAAAAATATTAGGGAAATAAAATTCTAGACTATAATCGATAAAATTAAAAAATACTTAATAGTTTCGATTATAGTCGATAAATTTATTGATTTATGTTTTATTTTCGTTTATAATAGATAAAAGGAGATGAGCATATGAATTATATTACTAGACCTAAATATATTAATAAAATAAAAAAATTTATAGATAAGCCAATTGTAAAAGTACTAACAGGAATGAGAAGAGTAGGAAAATCAACCATTCTATCGATTATTAAAGATGAAATGTTAATTAATGTTGAAAGCGAAAGAAAGATATATTGCAATTTTGAATCTATGAAATTTCTAGAAATTAATAATTCGATAAAATTTTTAGAATATTTAAAGCCTTATTTGAAAAACTCAAACAAAAAAATGTATTTTTTTTTCGATGAGATACAGATGGTTAAAGATTGGGAAAAAGTTGTTAACGGATTGTTAGTAGATTTTGATTGTGATATTTACATTACAGGTTCAAATTCAACTTTAATTTCAGGAGATATTTCTACTTTACTTGCTGGACGATATGTAGAATTTGAAATTCAGCCATTTACATTTAGTGAGTTTGTTTGTGTTTTTAAAGAAGAAAATTTATCGAAAGAAGAATTATTTGATAGATTTATAAAAATAGGGGGAATGCCTTTTTTAAAATATTTTAATTTAGAAGAAATGCCAAGTTATAAATATTTAACGGATGTCTATAATACAGTTCTTATAAAAGATGTTTTGGAATATAATAGTATAAGAGATGTCGATTTGTTTAATAGAATTTTATCTTATGTAATTGAAAATATAGGTATGAATTTTTCTGCGAATAGTATAAAAAAATATTTTAAAAATGAAAATAGAGATGTTTCAGTTGATACAATTTTAAATTACTTGGAATATTGTAAAAAAGCATTTATTATAAAAAAAGTTTCAAGATATGATACTTTCGGGAAAAAACTTCTTAAAGTTGATGAGAAATATTATCTAACAGACCATGGATTTAGACAGGCTGTGGGATTTTCTAATATTAAGGATATTGAGCGTTCTCTTGAAAATATAGTTTTTATTGAATTGATTTCAAGAGGATATAATGTTGAAGTTGGTAGAGTAAAAGATAAAGAAATTGATTTTATCGCTAAGAAAAATGAAGAAATTTTTTATTATCAAGTTTCTTATTTAATGCCGACAGAATCAACAAGAGAAAGAGAATTTGGTGCATATAAGTTTGTAAATGATAATTATCCAAAATTTGTTTTGTCACTCGATAGTTTTGACTTTAGCCAACAAGGAATAATTCATAAAAATATAATAGATTTTTTATTGGAAGATTTAGATTAATTTAGGAGGAGAATATGGAAAAATATATGTTAATATTAACAGATACTTTTGAAGAGGTTGAGGCGCTAACTCAAGTTGATTTTTTGAGAAGAGCTGATATAAAAATTGATATGATTTCGATTACCGGAAAACTTCAAGTAACAAGTAACAGAGGAGTAACTGTTTTAGCTGATGATTTAATTGAAAATATAAGTTTAAAAGAGTATGCTGGAATAATTATTCCGGGTGGACTTCCTGCGGCTTTTGATATTAGAGATGATAAAAGGGTTTTGGATATTGTAAAGAAATTTAATGATGAGAAAAAACTTGTTTCTGCAATTTGCGCAGGGCCTTGTGTTCTTGCAAAAGCTGGTGTGTTATCTGGTAGAAATGCAGTAATATTTCCGGGAATGGAAAGTGAGTTGTTAGATGCAAATGTAAAAGAAGATGCAATTTGTATTGACGATAACATAATAACTGCAAGAGGAGCAGGGCTTGCTTTAGAATTTGCATATACTCTTATTAGAAAGATTAAAGGAAAAGTTCAAGAAAAACAAATTAGATTTGCATCTGTTGACCATTTGCTTAAGAGCTTTATCTTAAAGGAAGAAAATAAATAAATAAATGAAAAATGAAAAAATAGAATTTAATTCGATGAAACTTGAAGAGCTTGAAGATTTATTTTTGAGTTTAGGAGAAAAAAAGTTTAGAGCTGAACAATTTTTTAGATTTATGCACCAAAAGAAAAATTATGAGATAGAAAATTGTAAACAACTTCCTAAGACTTTGATTGAAAAACTTAAAGGTATTGGATATATAAATACTTCAACAATTTACACAAAGTACGAATCGAAAATAGATAATACAAAAAAATATTTGATAAAACTTTTTGACAACAGAATAATAGAAACTGTTTTTATGGACTATGGTAGTTACTGTACTGTTTGTATTTCAAGTCAGGTCGGTTGTAGAATGGGTTGTACTTTTTGTGCATCTACAAAGGAAAATTTTAAGAGAAATTTAACTTCGGCAGAAATGTTAAACCAGATTTATTTAATAGAAAATGATTTGAATTTAACTGTAAATAATATCGTAATTATGGGAATTGGTGAGCCACTTGATAATTATAAAAATGTAATTGGCTTTTTAAAACTAATAAATTCTGAAAAAGGAAAAAATTTATCTCTTAGAAATATTACAATTTCAACTTGTGGTTTGGTTCACAATATTTATAAACTTGCTGATGAAAAGTTACCGGTAACACTTACTATTTCACTTCATAATCCTTTCCAAAAGGAAAGAAGAGAGATAATGCCGATTACAGATAGTTTTTCTATCGATGAGATATTAAAGGCTTGTAAATATTATTTTGATAAAACTTCAAGACGTGTTAGTTTTGAATATACGATAATAAAAGGACAAAATGATACAAGAGAGCATGCTTTGGAATTAAAAAATATTTTAAAAGGATTAAATTGCCACATAAATATAATTCCATTAAATTCCATAAAAGAATTTGACGGAGTTGCTCCAAGTACGAAATACATTTACGCATTTAAGTCAATGTTGGAAAATTATGGAATAAATGCAACGATTAGAAAAAAACAAGGTGATGATATAAATGGAGCTTGTGGACAACTTCGACAAGGTGTTTTGAGTAAAGAAAAAAACTAGATGGAGAAAATCATCTAGTTTTTTTTTTTTGTTATTTAGAAATCTTATATTTTTTTACATTGAATGTGAATGTAGTCTTACACATACCCATCCCGCTTTTACCTCCAAGGCTACCGCTTTGACCACCATAAAATTCATTAGAAGATTTTACCTTTAAAATTTTAGGGGTTTCAAATTTTTTTTTCATTTTTTACCTCCTGCTTAATATATTTTTATAATGAAATACTTTTGTTAAAGTATTTATTATCTATACTTTTGTGATCTATAAATATAATTGTTTTATCTTTTAAATAATTTATAATATCATCTACAATTTCATTAAACAACTTTTCATCAAGTCCTGTACTAATTTCATCAAAAATATATAAATCACTATCTTTCAATAATGCTCTGGCAATCAATATTCTAGTCCTTTCTCCACCTGATAATTTATTTGCTCTATCCCCAATATTTTCATTTTCATGTTTTTGAATTATTTCATTTACTCTGGCTATTTCTATAACTTTATAAAATTTTTCATCATCTACATTTTCTAAAAACCTTATATTATCTTCTATTTTTGCATCAAATAAATAATTTGATTGAAATACAGAACTAATAGAAATTTTTTCTTTTTTGTTGCCGTTTATCAATATTTCTCCTGAACTTACAGAATATAAATCTGTCAATAATTTTGCAATAGAAGATTTTCCACTACCAGTTTTTCCTTCAATTCTTATAATATCACCTTTATTTATTACAAAATTAAAGTTATCTAATATTTTTATATCCCCAAAATTTAAGGTTACTTTGTAAAATTTGATATTTTTTAAAGGTGAAAAAATTTTTTCTTCTCTTTTTTTAATTAAATTCAAATTGTAATCAATTCTTGCTAGAGAATTTTTTATATTTAATAAATCTTTTTGATGATTTACAAAATTAAAAATTGGATCGGTAATCATACTGTTATACATCAAAATAGCAACTAATCCTCCAATTGTAAGTGAAGCATTAACAACTCTAAATCCTCCAATAAGTACTAACAAGCCAATTATAACATTAAATGATAAGTTTGTAATTAACTGAGAAATGTTTTGAATATTTATTGCCTTTTTTGATATTTGATTTGATTTATTTTGTAAATTTGCAAATTTTTTTAAAAAAATCTTTTCTTTACAAAATATTATTATATCTCTGGATCCAATTATACTATCATAAAAAAACTTGTTCGTTTCAAATTTAGCTTCTTTTTCTAATTCTATTACTTTGTTAGAATACTTATACGAATATTTAATTAGTAGTGTTGAAATAAATGTAATAGGGAAAATAATTATAGTAATAAAAATGTCATTTTGTAATAAGATTAAAATACCTATGATAAAATTTGATATTGAGAATGTAAAATCAAGTAATAAATTTATCATATTATTTTCAATTACAATTAAATCTTCAATAAATTTTTGAGATAAGGTGTTTTCTCCAATCTTTTCAATACTACTACTTTTAGCATTTAAAATAGATGTAATAATTATATTTCTTAATTCTCTAATAAAGTTTATTTCCCAGTACTTAGCCTTATTGTAAGTTAATATTTTTAGTATATATGTAATTATATAAATTAATATGTATGTTGTAGCTAATTTTATAAAAACATTTAAATTTTTTTGAACAATTAAAGTATCTATTGCTTTTTGCATTATTATCATCGGATATATGGATAACATACCCAAAACTATGTTAACTAACAGTATTAAAGATAAACTTAAACTTCTTTTTTTTATAATTTTTATGATCATAAGACATATTCTCCTGTAGCTAAAAAAAATTTAAAATACTCAATTAAAATACTAGGCTTATCTATGCTTGATATATATATTTTGTTATCGTTATATGTAAATATTGAGTTAAAAATCTTTTTATCAAATTTATATTTTACATTTTTTGATAGGCAAATAAGGTAAACTGTATTATCTATTGATTTAAGAATAATATTTTTTGTTAAAATAATTTCTTTAAATCTATTTGTTAGGAATATCATCATGTTTCTACAGTACTCTGATCTATCTAAATATAATCCGAGTTTACATTTTGAACATAAATAGTAAAATTTACAAGACTTACAGATGTTTTTAATTTTTTTATTTGTTTTTATATAGTATTTTTCTGGACCACAAGAAAAAATATTGCCTCTATTATCAGAGTAAAATATTAAATTATTAGGATTACATATATCTTCATTGATATTTTTACCATAAATATATAAAATTAATGGGGTAGTATCTATTACATAATTCATAATATTACTACTCATTAATTTGTTTAAAAATTCACAATAATTCATATAATAGTTAAAATCTAATTTATTATAAATATTATTTTCTAAATTAAAATTCATAATAGTTGAGAATAAATAATTATCTACACTGAAAATATTAACAAAATTTAGTTTTTTTAGCTCACAACTATTTTCAGGAGTTATAACAGTAGCAAGTGTTACTTTGAAATCTAAAAAATTATTTTTTTTAAATTTCAGTAAATAATTTAAATTCTCTTCTACTATATCAAAAGTACCAGAACCTCTGACAGAATCGTTTGTAATTTGAGAAAATCCATCTATACTTATAACCCATTCCTTTATATTATCTCTAAAGTATCCTTTTTCAATGAATTTTTTTATCAACGAACCATTAGTATTTATTGAAAAATATACATCTTTATTTTCATCTATTAGCCTATTGATATTTTTATGTAAGAGAGGTTCTCCTCCTAAAAGATGTAAATGATCAATATTAAATTTTTTTATAATGGATTTTATTTTATTTACATTTAAATCTGAATCTTCGGATAAATTTTTAGAGTTATAACAATGTTTACATCTAAAATTACAATTATAAGTAACATCTAATAGAAGTGTATTTATTTTTTTAATCATAAAAAAACCTGCCTATAAGATCTTTTTTAAAATTTTGTATTATTTCTATCGAATTTTTGGGAACGTCATCGAAAGTAGTTTCTATTTCATTAAGAATTTTATAATCATCTAATTCAATATTAGTAAATATTATTTCAGCCGTTTTATTTAATACAAATTCTTCATCGTTAATTATATTATGTATCACAAAGTTATTTTGTTTAATATATGTTATTATTTCATCTCTTAACTTCATATTAAATTCTCCTTTTTTAGTTTTAAAAATGTTCCAATTGTAACAGTTGAATGTTTAATTTTATTAAAATTTGAGGATTTTAAGATGTTCTCGATTCTATATTTTACATATTCACAATCTGAATAATCTAGACTATCTTTAAATTGAAATGGACAAGGTTCACATATTGATTTTAATTCACAACTTTCACAAAAAGAAAAAGCATATCGTTTTTTATTAGCTAATACAAACATGTTATCAAAAAAATTTAAGAATTTAGAAATTTTTAAATCTAAATTTTTATCAAATATATTGACGTTATATGAATTATAAGTATCTAAATCAAAGTTTGTTTTTTCATTAAGTATATACACGTTACATGGGTGGATTCTTCCGTTTGATTCTATATACTTCAATCCAGATTTATAGGCACATTTAGAGTACAGTAAATTATTTGTAAGGTTAACATCATACATATTCTTCATGAAATATATATACATTGGTCTTAAATTTAGTTCTATTTCTATTTTTTTACCATAATATATAGAAACGTTTTTTATAACCTTTTCTATTTCACTATAGAATGAAAGTTGCTTTTTATTGATTTTCATTGAATCAGAATCAGTTTGATTTACATCTAAAAAAGTACCAATTATAAATTTATTTATGTCTAAATTATACATATATCTTATAAATTCAAATAAATCGCAAACGTTATTTTTTGTTATAGTATAAGAAATTCTTATTGCTTTTTTAGGATGATTACAGTTTTTTATTGCTTTCAAGTTATCGCAAACTTTATCAAATGTTCCTTTTCCCCTTAAAAAATCGTTATTATTTTTTAAACCATCTAAACTTACATCAATTTTACCAATACCAGAGTGTAATAATTCATTATATAGTTTGTTATTCAATAAAATTCCATTTGTGGTTAAAGAAGTATATATATTCAATTTTGAACAATATTCTATAATTTCTACTATATCTTCTCTAATCAAAGGTTCTCCGCCAAGAAAATTTATTCCTTCACAATTATTCTTATGTAAAATATTTATTAGATTTATTATCTCTTTGTTTGATAATTGTCTATAGTCAGAATTTTCGGAATATTTTAATTTGTTATAACAATGTTTACAATTTAAGTTACATTTATTTGTTATATCGAGTGTTACATATTTCATAAAATCCCCCCTAATGTTTATCATTGTTTATATTATATGTTATAACATCTTTATTGTCAATGGTTTTTGTTATATTAATATTTATACTTTTTGTGTATAATTGGTTAATTTATATTTCTATCGTATATTTGAAAGCGTTTTTAAAATTTTTCAATAAAACTATTGAATTGTTTTTATAATAATGGTAAAATATATGTATAGTTTAAATATAAAATTTTTAGGAGGCGTATTATGGTAGAGAAAAACGTTACAATAAAAAATGAAACAGGTTTACATGCAAGACCTGCAGCATCTTTAGTTCAATTTGTTAAGAAGTTCGATGAAAGCATTGAAATTATTTTGGATAACAAGGTTGCAGATGCTAAGAGTATTTTTAATGTTATGAGCTTAGGTATTTCTAAAGGTACTGAAGTTACATTAAGAGTTGATGGGGAAAATGAAGAAAAAACTTTGGAAGAAGTTTTTAATTTCATTGAAAATTTAGCTGATTAATTTTTGAAATATAGCTTCTCTTTTTGAGGAGCTTTTTTTGGTGGTGCGTTATGAAAGTGTATGAGGGATTTTCTGTTTCTGACGGAATAGCTTATGGCAAGGCGATAACTCTTTGTTATGAGAGAAAATTTGTTCGTGATGAAATTTCTGATGATGAGAAAGAAAATGAAATAGCGAGATTTGAAAGTTTGTTGTCAAGTTATTTGGAGTCTGAAAGGGTAAAGGTTGTTGACAAAAAACTTGAGAGTCTATTGAATGTTCATATTGAACTTATAGACGACCCGTATTTGAAAAATACGATAAAAAGTAAAATTTTAGAAGAAAATAAGTCTTTAGAAAAGGCGATTGAGGAAACTTTTAATCAAATTTGTTTTGAGTTAAATAATCTTGAGTCTGACTATATGAGAGATAGGATTTATGATTATATTTCTATTCAAGAGGAGTTTATTAGGACTTTAACTTCAGCAAAAGATGTTGAAATTACTGAAAATAAATTTATTTTATTTATAGAAAATTTATCTCCTAAAATAATTGATAAGTATAAAAATAGATTGCTTGGAATTGTATCTACAAATGGTGGAAAGACTTCTCATGCGTCTTTGTATGCAAAAAATTTACAAATTCCTTATATGATTTGTGATTCTTTGGATTTGAAAGAATTAAAAGATGAGAATTTTGATTGTATTTTAGACTGTGATAGTGAAAAAATATTTTTAAGTCCAAATGAAGATACAATCAGTTGTTATAAAAACTTACTTAAATCATCACAAAAAGAATTTTTAGATACTAATATAGTGAGAACAAGAAATAATAGATATATTAGAGTTTGTAGTAATATTTCAAGTTTTGAAGAATTTGAAGTTTCATTAAAAAACGGAACAGACGGCTGTGGATTGTTTAGAACAGAGTTCTTGTATATGTCTGACGATTCTCCGACTGAAGAATATCAATTTGAAATTTTTAAAAAACTTGCAGAAAGTACAGATAAACCAATTATTATTAGAACTTTTGATATTGGTGCTGATAAAAAGTCTAAATTTTTTAGATTAGATGAAGAAAAGAATCCGTTTTTAGGACTTCGTGGTTTTAGAATTTATAAAGAGTTCCATAAGGAGCTTAGGAAACATTTAAGAGCCATTTTAAGGGCGTCAGCTTTTGGAAATTTAAAGATTATGATTCCTATGATAACTACTTTGGAAGAAATTTTGTGGATAAAAAATGAAATATTAAAAATCAAAGATGAATTGAAAGAAGAAAGAGTTGATTTTGATGAGGATATTGAATTTGGGATAATGATTGAAACACCGGCATCTGTTTTTCTTTTTGATATTTTAGTTAAAGAGGTTGATTTTGTAAGCATTGGAACTAATGACCTTGTTCAATATATGCTTGCTTGTGATAGAGAAAATTCCAAGATGCAACTACTTTATGATTGTTATGACCCTTCTGTTATTCGTTCTATTCATAGGGTTGTCGATATTGCACATAGAAATGGAAAGAGAGTTTCTATGTGTGGAAATTTTGCAAGTGAATTGGACGCTGTTGAGCTTTTAATTTTACTTGGAATTGATGAATTTAGTGTTACTAATGATGTTTTACAAAAAATAAAGAAGAGAATAAAATTGTTCGACCAAAATAATTATTTAGACTTCTTTGAAAATATAAATAAGTTTAAAACAGGACGTTCTGTACTATATTATTTTGACAACAAATAGAACAAACCTAGCAAATATTAAGTTATTGAAATATTTTTGTAATGTTTTTGTAACTTTTTTTGCTTTTTTTACTACATTTTGTAATTTTTGTGTTATAATAATACCGATGATTAATTAAAATAAATTTGAGGTGATATTTTGTTAGAATTTATAGAAGTAAATAAAACATATACAAATGATGTTTGTGCTTTGAAGAATCTTAGTTTTAAAATAGAGGACGGAGAGTTTGTGTTTTTAATAGGAGCAAGTGGTGCGGGAAAAACAAGTATCATAAAAATGCTTTTAAGAGAAATTAAACCTACTTCAGGACAAATAATTGTTGATAATGTAAATATAGTTGAATTGAGAAATAGAAAAATTCCACAACTTAGAAGAACAATGGGAGTTGTATTCCAAGACTTTAGATTGTTAGAGGGAAAGACGGTTTTCGACAATATAAAGTATCCATTACAAATTCTAGGTGTTTCAAAGAAAGAAATTAACGAAAGAGTAACTGAACTTTTAGAATTAGTTGGTCTTTCTGATAGGGCGAATGCATTCCCTAATCAATTATCAGGTGGGGAACAACAAAGAATTTGTATTGCAAGAGCCATTGTAAATAAACCAAAATATTTAATCGCTGATGAGCCTACAGGTAATTTGGACCCTAATACTTCAGAAGAAATTATGAGGGCGCTGTTAGATGTAAACGCAAGTGGAACTACTGTAATTGTTTCTACACATGATAAGGATATAGTTAATAAACTTAAAAAGAGAGTTATTAGTATGAATCATGGAGAAATGGTAAACGATGAAGAGCATGGAGGTTATTTTGATGAGTTCAATTAGAAGATTTTTCTCTGCAATAGGAGAGGGCTTAGTTGGTATTTGGAGAAATAAATCTATGGGTCTTGCGTCAATAGTTTCTATTTGTTCGATGCTTTTAATCCTTGGAGGAATTACTTTTGGGGTTTTTGTTGCAAATAATATTGTAAATGATATGAAAACAAAGGTTGACCAAATTGATATTATTTTGGAACCGGAAGTTGCTCCTGCTAGAGTTAGAGAGATAAAAAAAGAATTACAAAAAATTGAAAATATAAAAGATGTTAAATATGTTTCAAAAGAAGAAGCACTTTCTAAAATGAAAGAACAATGGAAAGAAAATTCATTTCTATTAGATGGAATGGAATCTGCGCTTCCTGAAAGTTACGAAGTAAAAGTTGAAAGTATAGAAAATTCAACAACTGTTGCATCAAGTATTTCTAATATAAAAGATGTTGAAAAAGTTGTTTATTATAAGGATATAGTTGACAAGATAACAAAGATGTCTCAAATTGTAAAATATGTTGGGATTTCATTAGTAGGCGTACTGTTATTAGTTAGTTTCTTTATAATGTCTATAACAATAAAACTTACTGTTATTGCAAGAAGAAAAGAGATAAGCATAAAGAAGTACATAGGAGCAACAAATATGAGTATAACGGGACCTTTTGTTGTCGAGGGAATGGTACTGGGTTTGCTTGGTGCCGGAGTATCTTTTTCTATGATATTCTTTGCTTATAAATATGTTTATGAAAGTCTTACTTGGGGAATCGGAAATATATTTTATAACTATCTTCTACCTTTAAATACATTTGGATATTATGTAGCCGTTGCATATTTTGGAATAGGTATAGGTATTGGAGTTTTAGCATCAATATTCTCAAGTAGAAAGTATATGAAAGTATAGGTGATTGATATGAAAAAGAAAAGATTTTTAGCGTTATTACTTTTGTTTTCAATGTTAGGTTCTGGAGCAGTTTCTTATGCTGACAAAGTTGAAGATTTAAAGAAAGAAAAACAAAATCAAGAACAAAATTTAGAAAATAAGAAAAAATCAATTGAAGATATGACTACTGAAAAAGATTCAGCTTTTAAAGAAATTGTTGAAAAGCAAAAACTTATTGATCAGTTAGATAAAGATCTTACAGATTTGGAAGATGCGATAAATAAATTATCCGATGAAATTCAAGCGTCAAAAGAAAAGATTAAAGTTTTAGAGGAAAGAATTAAAAAGAATGAGGACCTTTTCAAAAAAAGAGTTCGTGTAATGTACGGAAATAAAGATTTGAATTCTATTGAAGTATTATTTTCTGCATCAGATATAAGAGATTTTATTTCAAGATATTTTATGATGCAATCAATCGCTGATTATGATAAAAAATTAATTACAAGTTTAAAAAATGATAAGGCAACTTTGGTTAAAGAAAAAGAAAATCTTGAGGCTAGAAAAGAAGAAAAAGTGGCTAAAAAGAAAGAAATGGAAATAAAATATCAAACATATACTGAAGAAGTTGCAAAAAATAAACAACGTATTGCAAAGTTGGAAGAAAGTATAGAGTTTACAAAATCAGAAGTTGATAAATTACAAAATAAAGTTAAGAATTTAGATGCAAATATAAGTTTTGAGGAAAAAGTAAAAGCTGATATTTTAAGAGGAATGAATGAAAAGAAAATTCAACAAGGTATAGATAGTGGAGAAATAAAAGCACGTCCTTCAAACGGAGAAATGATGTGGCCATTAAGTGGATATTATTCAATCTCAAGTCCATTTGGATGGAGAAATGCACCTATTGGTAGTGGTGGAGAAAGACATAGAGGAATTGATATTCCTGCTCCAACAGGAACTCCTGTATATTCAGCAACTGACGGAGTTGTAATTTCATCGGGTTGGAATGGAAGTTATGGTAATGCTGTTATGATTCAATATACAAATAATATTGTTATTGTATATGGACATAACTCTAGCTTAATAGCTTCAGCAGGACAAAGAGTAAGTAAAGGACAAGTTATTTCTTTGGTAGGTTCTACAGGAAATTCAACAGGACCACATTTGCATTTTGAAGTAAGATACAATGGGTATCCGGTTGATCCTCTTAAATATTTGAATCACTAGGAGAAATTTATGATAAAAAATAAAAAATTGGTATCTTTTTTAGTTTTATTGATATTTGTGTGTTCGTTTATATCATATAAGGCTGGAAAGAATTCATCAACATTATCAATTCAAAACAGTTCGAGTGGGGGAGCCTTAGATTATGGAAGTTTCCAACCTTTTGTAGATGCTATAAAAGATAAATATTATTTTGATATTGATTATGATAAGATGAATACTGAAATAAAGAAAGCAATATTTTCTTCTTTAGGAGATCCTTATACTCAATATATGACTGAAAAAGATATGAAGGAACTTAAAAAGACTAGTACAGGTAAATTTATTGGGATAGGTGTTCAGGTTAGTGTAAATGATAAAGGAGAAGTAGTTGTTGTTGCTCCTATAAAAGGAGGTCCAAGTCAAAAGGCAGGTATTCAGTCGGAAGATGTTATTGTAAAGATTAATGACGAAGCACTAAATAAAAATGATTTGGAATCAGCTGTTAAACTTATGAGAGGAAATGAAGAAATTGGTTCAGAGGTTAAGGTTACAATTAAGAGAATTGTAGATTCTGAAGAAAAGATTATTGATTTTACTATAAAAAGAGAAGAAATAACTACTGAATCTGTAATTTCAAAACTTTTAGATAATGGAATATTATATGTTCAAATTACTAATTTTGCTGAAAAAACAGGAGTGGATTTTGAAAAAGCTATAGATGAAGGTCTAAGCAAAGGAGCAAAATCTTTAATCATCGACCTTAGAAATAATCCGGGTGGACTTTTAACGGCGGTTAAACAAGTAGCTGATAAACTTTTACCAGAGGCTACTATAATGAAAATTGTAGATAGTAAAGGAAAAGAAACTTTTGAAAAGGCAACAGGCAAAGGACTTAATATTCCAATTGTTGTTTTGATTAATAAAGGTTCAGCATCAGCCTCAGAGGTTTTAAGTGTTGCACTTCATGACAACAAAAAAGCTACATTAGTTGGAGAAAAATCTTTTGGTAAAGGAATTATTCAATCAATCTTCCCTATAAATAATGGTGGAAAGACTGAAGGAATAAAAATGACTGTTGCTGAATATTTTGGACCTAACGGAACAAAAATTCATAAAGTAGGATTGGAACCTGATTATAAGATTGAACAAAAAAATAATTCTAAAATTGGAATAGAACATTTGAATGAAGATAAACAATTACAAAAAGCGTTGGATTTATTAAAATAAACTTTGCAAATTATTGTTAGTTGTTAAATTGAAAAAAAAATGATATAATACCATTATAAAAATTTTAAATTTTTATAATGGTTTTTTTTTAGGAGGCGTTTTATGTCTTTTTATATGAATTCAGATAAAGGAAATGTTAGAAAAAATAATGAAGACAGTTTTCTTTTTGAAAGTTTTGAAAAATTGAATATATTAATTTTAGCTGATGGTATAGGAGGACACGAAAGAGGAGAAGTTGCGTCTAATTGTGCAGTTAATGTAGTTATGAATTATATAAAAGATAATTATAAATTGTATGCAAACTATTCACATTTGTTAGTTGATGCTTTTTGTGAGGCAAATAAAATTATTTATCAAATGAATTTAGAAGAAATTTCAGAAGGTGAACCAATTTCTCGAAAGACGATGGGGACAACTTTGGAAACTCTTTTGATAGACGGAGATACTTTATATTTTGCTCATGTTGGAGATAGTAGAATATATATTAAAGATGATAATTTTAAAATGTTGACTAAAGACCATTCTTTAGTTCAATATTTATATTCAAGTGGAGCGTTGACAGAAGAAGAAGTAGAGAATTATAGTGACAAAAATTCTCTTTTAAGAGCAATAGGAACAGAAAAATATATAGAAGTAGATGTTGATAGTATGAAGATAAAAACTAATGATATTTTGCTTGTATGTTCTGATGGACTTACAAATGAAATGAGTGATGATGCGATTTCAGAAATGTTAGACTTGAAATATAGTGCAAAAGAAATGGTTGATAATATTATATCTACTGTTAAAAATGGTTTAGCAAGAGATAATGTTACTGTTGGAATTTTTAAAAATGATGAGGTGATTTTATGTTAGGTTCAGTTTTAAATGGTAGATATGAGATACTGGAAAAAGTTGGCATTGGTGGAATGGCCATTGTATATAAAGCAAAAGATATTTATTTAAAGAGAATTGTTGCGATTAAAGTTTTAAAAGAACAATATCTTGAAGATAAGGAATTTATTAAAAAATTTGTTATAGAGGCACAATCTGTTGCGAATTTAAATAATCAAAATATAGTTAAAATTTACGATGTTGGACAACATATCGAGAATGATAAGACATATAACTATATTGTTATGGAATATATAAATGGTAAAACTTTAAATCAGTTAATAAAAGAAAAAGGAAGATTAAATTCAAATGCGGTTGTTGCTGTATCTAAACAAATAGCAAATGCTCTTGATTGTGCACATAAGCATCATATAATACACAGGGATATAAAACCACATAATATTATTATAGATGAAAATTTGAATGTTAAGGTTACAGACTTTGGTATTGCAAGAATTGCTACAAGTTCAACAATAACTTATACTTCTTCAGTTCTTGGAACTGTTCATTATATTTCTCCTGAACAAGCAAAGGGGAAATTTATTGATGAGAAGTCAGACCTTTATTCTTTAGGGGTTGTAATGTATGAAATGGTAACAGGTAGAGTGCCTTTTGATACAGATAATGCAGTTGGAATAGCTATGCAACATATAAATGAGCCGTTAGTTGAGCCGATTAGACTTGTTCCAAATTTAGAGCCTTGGATAAATTCTATAATTGTTAAATGTATGGAAAAAAAACCAAATGATAGATTTGATAGTGCTGAAAGTTTGATAAAAGCTTTGGAAGATAGAAAAATTGAAAAAAATCAAAAGGTTACATTTAACGACAATAGTGATAGAGCATTGTATAAGGAATCTGTTTACAAAACTAATAAGCAAAAAGACTTTGTTTCCAGTAAACCACCGGTTAGAAATACTAATAAAAATAGGGAAATACTTGATAAGAAAAAAGGAATTTTTGATCACAGTATAACCTATGTTATTTTAGCACTACTTATAGTTGTTTCTGTTTTCTTTATTTATAGACTAGCTGTTTCAAATAAAGCCGGAAATACTGTAAAAGTGCCACCGGTTGTAGGTTTAGAAAAAAATGAGGCTATAAAGGTTTTAAAAGATAAAAAACTTAATGGACTTATTGTAAAAACTGTTAGCGATGATTCTGTTGAAGCGGGTAAAGTTGTTAGTCAATCTCCAAGTCCAAATGCAGAGGCAAAAGAGGGAACAAATGTTGAACTTACAGTTAGCGTTGGAAAAAATAAAACAATAGTTCCAAATCTTTCTAATGTTGAGTATGATAAAGTTGAAGGATTGTTAAAGAAGAGTAATTTAACTTTAGGCAATGTTGAAAGAAAATATGACGATAAAGTTGAAGAAAATAAGGTAATTAGTCAAAGTATAAATTATGGTGAAGAAGTTGAAAAAGATACTAAGATAGATATTGTCGTTAGTAGAGGAAAAGAAGATAAGAAAGTTGAAGTTCCTGATTTAGTCGGTAAAACTGAGGCAGAGGCAGTTAAAATGTTATATGATATCGGACTTTCAGTAGGAAAAACTGAAAAGAAAGAATCTGAGCAAAAAGCTGGAACTGTAATATGGCAATCTTATGGAAAAGGGACTAAGGTTGATGCTGAAACTAAGGTTGATATAACAGTTAGCTCAGGAAAATCTGCTAAAGAAAACACTTTAGATATTACTTCTTCTAATGATCCGGGATTTGTTATAAAAAAATATACTATTGATGAACCTAAGAAAAATTATGTTTTATTAGTTACTAGAGATATGGGACCTAATGAAACAAGATTATATGAAAAAACAATGGTTACAAGTGGTGGAAAACTTACTATAAATATTAAAGCTAGGTTTGAAGAAAAATTCCACATTTATGTAAATGATAAGCTTGTACTATCAAATGAGAATTAATATGTTTGAAAATGGAATAATATTTGATATTTCAAAAGATTTATATTATGTAAAAACTGAAAATGGAAACTATATGTCTAAGGCTAGGGGTGTTTTTAGAAAGCAAAAATTTTCTCCGATGGTTGGAGATAATGTTAAGATTGAAATTTTTGATGATAATACTGCATATATTGTAGAGGTATTTGAAAGAAAAAATGAAATTTTAAGACCTCCGGTTGTAAATGTTGACCAAGCCATTGTGGTTTTTTCACTAAAAAATCCTGAAATTTCATATAAGATTATAGATAGATATATAATGTATTATGAAATAATGAATGTTCCGATAATTTTGTGTTTGAATAAATGCGATTTGATTGGCGAAGAACTTGAAAGAGAGTTTAAAAGCATTTATGAAAAGCTGGGATATAAAATTATATTTAATAGTGTGAATTTAGATAATAAGAAATTATTTGAAGAACTATGTGGGGACAAAATTTCTGTTATTACAGGCCCGTCTGGAGTGGGAAAAAGTACAATTTTGAACTATTTGAATCCGAATTATAATATTTGGGTTGGAGAAATTAGTAATAAGACAAAAAGAGGTAAGCATACTACAAGGTCTGCAACTTTATATGAGATTTTCGAAAATTCTTTTATAATAGATACGGCAGGTTTTACTTCTTTGGACATTACTAAATTTATAGAAAATGAGAGCCAAATTAGAGATGCTTTTATAGAATTTAAGTACAATTTAGAATGCAAATTTTCAGATTGTAAACATATAAATGAGCCAAGTTGTTATGTGAAAAATGAACTTGAAAATGGGAATATAAGTAAGAGTAGATATGACAGTTATCTATTCTACTTAAATGAGTATTTGAAAAATAGGAGGTACTAAATGTTAGAATTATCACCATCATTGTTGTCAGCTGATTTTACAAATTTAAAATCAGATTTGGAGGTGCTTGATAAAAACGGAGTTAAATATTTACATTTAGATGTAATGGACGGTATGTTTGTTCCAAATATTTCTTTTGGGCCAATGATAATTAAACAGTTAAGACCTTTAACAAATATGGTTTTTGATGTTCATTTGATGATTGAAGAGCCGGATAGATATGTTCAAAATTTTAAAGACTGTGGAGCTGATATACTAACTGTTCATTATGAGGCTTGTAAGCATCTTCATAGAACTATATCATATATAAAATCATTGGGAATGAAGGCAGGAGTTTCATTGAATCCTGCAACAAATATTGATGTTTTGGATTATGTTTTGGAAGATTTAGATTTGGTTTTAATTATGAGCGTAAATCCAGGTTTTGGTGGACAAAGTTTTATTCCGTCAGCTATTGATAAGATAAAAAATTTAAGAAAAAAAATAGATGAGAGAAATTTGAATGTAATAATAGAAGTTGACGGTGGAGTTAAAACTACAAATGTTAAAGATGTAATAGAGGCAGGAGCAGATTTAATAGTTTCAGGCTCTGATGTTTTTGTTGACAAAGAAAATAGAATTAAGGCTTACAAAGAGATTTTTGAAAATTATAAAAAATAATTTTTTGTGAGTTATCATACAAAAAAGATTGAACTCTCAATCTTTTTTATAGTTGAAAAAAGAAAAAGAGGTAAATATGTTTATAGATATTGCAAAAATAGAATTAAAAGCCGGAAAAGGTGGCGACGGTTGTGTATCTTTCAGAAGAGAAAAATACGAACCGGACGGAGGTCCTTATGGTGGCGACGGTGGTGATGGTGGTAGTGTAATTTTTATATCTGATGAAGGAGTTAGAACTCTTATGGACTTTAGATATAAGAAACATTATTTCGCACAAAACGGAGAAAATGGAAGAACAAAAAGACAATACGGTAAAAAAGGCGAAGACTTAATAGTTAAAGTTCCTGTTGGAACATTGATTAAAGACTTTGAAACTAATAGGGTAATTCACGATTTCAAAGTTAAAGATGATGAATTTGTCGTTGCAAAAGGTGGTCGTGGAGGTAAAGGAAATGCAAGATTTGCTACAAGTACAAGACAAGCTCCAAGATTTGCACAACCCGGTAAAAAAGGTGAAGAAAGAACAATTAAGTTAGAATTAAAATTAATTGCAGATGTCGGTCTTGTTGGACTTCCAAATGTTGGAAAATCTTCTTTGCTTTCTGTATTAAGTGATGCAAAACCAAAGATTGCAAATTATCATTTCACAACTTTAGAGCCAAACTTAGGAGTTTGTAGAGTTGAAGAAAATAAATCATTTGTGATTGCAGATATTCCGGGGCTTATTGAAGGAGCAAGTGACGGAGTGGGACTTGGTTTTGAATTTTTAAAACACGTTGAAAGAACTAGACTTTTGGTTCATGTTTTGGACGTTTCAGGAATTGAAGGAAGAGATCCAATCGAAGACTACAATACAATTTATAAAGAATTAGAACTTTATAATGAAAATATAAAAAATAAAAAAGAAATAATTGTTGCTAATAAAATGGACTTGCTAACTTCTAATGAAAATTTAGAAAGAGTTAGAGAATATTTTAAAGATAGAACAATATTAGAACTTTCAGCAGTTACACAAATGGGTGTAAAGGAATTAAAATATAAAATATTTGATGAATTATCAAAAATTGAAATAGATTATGAAACTTTTGATGAAGAATATGAATATGTAGAAGACCCTGAAAAAGAGGCTTATGAAATTTATAGTGAAGATGGAACTTTCTACATTGAAGGACCACTTATCGATTATTTAGTTTATATAACAAATTTTGAAGATTATGACTCATTAAAATATTTCCAAAAAGTTTTGGCTGATAAGGGAATAATTGAAGAATTAAAACAAAAAGGTGTAGAAGAAGGACAATCCATTGTAATCGGTGAAATGGAATTTGAATTCTTTGAATAAAGGAGAGTATATGATAAATCCAAAACAAAGAGCATTTTTAAAATCTTTGTCGCACTCTATGGAGCCTGTTATGAATATAGGTAAATATGGAGTTAACGATGAAACTATAAGACAATTAGATTTAGCTTTAGAAAAAAGAGAACTTATAAAAATAAAAATTTTAAATAACAATTTAGATGATAATAAACAACTTGTTGAACTGGTTTTACAAAAAACTAGAGCAGAGTTTGTTCAACATATCGGAAATAAATTTGTTATTTATAGAAGAAAAAGAAAAGATGAGAACAGAATAGAGTTACCATAATGAAAATAGGAATTTTTGGTGGGAGTTTTTCTCCCGTTCATAATGGACATTTGCAAATTGCTGAGGATTGTTTAATTGAAATGGGACTTGATAAAATTATTTTTCTTCCCAATTCTAAACCGCCACATAAAAATGTAGAAAAGTTTTCTTTTGAAAATAGAGTTGAGATGTTAAAACTAGCAATAGAGGATAATGAAAAATTTGAGATTTCTCTTGTTGAAGAAGATTTTTTAAAAACGCATTATTCATACAATACAATGAAAGAAAATTTTTGTAATGGTAAAGATAAATTTTATTTTATTATGGGTGATGATGAATTTTTAAATATTAGTTCTTGGTATGAATATGAGAAATTTTTAGAAATAACTTCAGTTATAGTTTTTTTGAGAAAATATAATTTAGATTTTATTTTAGATAAAAATAAATATTTAATAGAAAAATATGATATTAATATCGTGAAAAATTCTGTAATTTCAATTTCTTCAACAGATATTAGAAATAGAATGAATGAAAAAAAATCTATAAAATATTTAATCCCTAAAAAAGTCTATAAATATATCTACGAAGATTTGAATTATTTTGATATTAATAAAATAAAAAAAGATTTAAAAGAAAAACTTTCAAAAAATAGATATGAACATTCATTAAGAGTTGCAGATTGTTGCAAAAGACTTGCTAAAATTTATAAAATTGATGAGAATAGAGCGTATTTATCTGGACTTGTTCATGATTGTGCCAAAAATTTGGAAGAATTTTATATGTTGAATAAAAAATTAAATTCTGATATAATATTTGATACCGAAGAAAAAGATAATGAAAATCTTAAACATGCTCCGATAGGTGCAATTGTTTGTAAAGATTTATATGGAATTTTTGATGAAGAAATAATTTCAGCTGTTCGTTATCATACAACAGCAAAAGAAAATATGACTTTGCTTGAAAAGATTTTATTTATATCTGATAAAATTGAGCCTGGGAGGAAGTATGATACAGTTGATGAGCTTAGAAGACTTGCTGATTTTGATATAGATAGAGCTATTGTAAAATTTTTAAATGATAGTTTTGAATATTTAGAAAAAAAATCACAAAAAGTTCATCATCTATCTGTTAAGGCAAGAGATTATTTAATAAATAAGGAGTAGTTTTATGGAAAAACTTGATATTATATTAAAAGCATTAGATGATAAAATTGCAGAGGATGTTGTAACGATAGACTTAAAAGGAAAATCATCTATTGCTGAATATTTTGTTATTGCAACCGGAAGTGTAATTAATCACAATCAAGCTATTTGTGATGAAGTTGAATTCCAATTAAAAAAGAATGATATGGACTGTTTCGGTACAGAAGGATATAAAGACGGAAATTGGATTTTGTTGGACTGTGGAGAAGTTATAGTTCATATTATGACAAAAGATTATAGAAGCTATTACAATCTTGAAAGATTGTGGGCATAGATTTTAGGAGGGAAAGAAATGAGCGTAGAATTTTTAAAAACTGAAAAGGCTCCAGCAGCTATTGGACCTTATTCACAAGCTGGAAAAGTTGGTAATTTAATATTTGTTTCTGGACAATTACCAATAACTAATGGAGAATTACAAACTGAAATAAAAGCAGCTACACTTGCTAGTTTAACAAATGTTTTAGAAATAATTAAAGCAGGTGGTGGATGTTTAGAAAGTATTGCAAAAGTTAATGTATTTGTAAAAGATATGAATGACTTTGAAGCAATCAACGGAGTTTATGCAGAATTTTTTGGTGACCACAAACCGGCTAGAGCTTTAGTTCAAGTTGCAAAATTACCAAAAGATGCTTTAATCGAAATTGAAGCAATAGCAGCTGTTTAAAAAATATTTTTAATACTGATGTGAAAGCATCAGTATTTTTTTATGTAAAATATAAAAATTTTTGAAAAAGGCTTGACAAAATTAAATAAATGATTTATACTATTTGAGTATTAGATTTGCACCTTTAGCTCAGCTGGCAGAGCACCTGACTCTTAATCAGGGTGTCCAGGGTTCGAACCCCTGAAGGTGCACCAAGATTAACAGCTATTTTATATAGCTGTTTTTTTACTATTGTGAAATAATAAATTTTCATGATACTGACCTGATGTGAAGAATTTTGTGATATAATATTATTCTCAAAAGAGACTTTCATTCTTGCTTTTTAGTTAATTAGATGGTATTATATCTTTAATATGATTAATATTATTCTGATAATTTTTTAGTTTTATTTAAAGTTTCTATTGTAAAATTATTTAGGATAATTTTGTGGAGTTTTTAAAAATTTTAATATTTATATAGATTTTTAAAAAATCTATAATTTTTTTGAGTATTGTACGATGTTAATGTCGTAAATTAATATATAATAATTTTTAGGGGGGTTATGAAGAGGTTAAAAGCGTTAAGTGTAGCAATAATTTTATCTTTAATCATTTCTTCTACATTTTTACATTTTTATACTAAAAAGGAGAAAAAAGAGTTTGATGAATTATCCGTTCATAATAATTCTATAAGATATAATGATTCTCCAAATAAATATAAATCTCATGATGCTATAACGAAAAATATAGGGAAAGGTACTATAATACTTTTAGGTTCTTCTGAACTTATAGTAACAAATGATTGGAAGGAGCATCCAAGACAATTTTTAGATTATTCAGATAAAAATATTATGCAAATTGGAGAGGGATTTTATCAATCTATAATTCAAGCTGTAACTTTGGGCTCGATTGGAGAAAAATCACCGGTAAAAACTGTAAATTTAATTTTATCTATGCAATGGTTTGAAAAAAATGGAATGAGTCCTGAAGCTTTTCAACCTAGATTTTCAATAGATCACTTGTATAATTTATATAAAAACAAAAAAATTTCTAAAGAAACAAAAGATAAAATCTATAATAGAATTTTGGAGCTTTCAAAAGATAATTCTGCTGTAACCGGAATGGTTGAAAGATTAAAAAGAGATAATCCTGTTGATAATACAGTAAACAGTGCTAATGCTGAAAAGTACAAATTGATTGCAAATAGTAAGTTTCTAAAATCATATCATAGGGATGACAGTATAAATGATAAAAAAGCTCCTGAAAGTTTTGACTGGGAAAAGTTTAGAAAAGAAGCTTTTGAAACAGCAAAAGAAGAATCAAATGACAATAGATTTTTTATGTATAATAAATATTTTGACAATAATTTTAAGAAAAATTTTGCAAAATTAAAAAATTCTGCAAAGAATACAAAATATAGAAGTGAAGAAGAATATGGAGATCTACAATTGTTTTTAGACGTTGCAAGAGATTTGGGCTTTAAAGTTAATCTTATTTTAGTTCCTCTTCAGGGATATTGGGCTGATTATACCGGAGTTCCAAAGGATGAAAGAGAATACTTTTATAAAAGAATTAGAGATATTTCAGCAAAAAATAATGTAAATTTAATTGATTATAGTAAATATTCTTATACAAAATATTTTTTTAAAGATGCTACACATTTAGGAAGGATTGGACTTTTACAATTACAGGAAGATTTATTAAAGTATAATAATGATTAAAATAAAATATATTTTAAATTCAACAAATTCTCCTAAATGATTGCAAAAAAATTTTAAATGGTATATAATAAGTAGCCGATAAAATTTTAGGAGGACGTTATGGATTTAAAATCAAAGATTAGAGTTATTGAAGGATTTCCGAAGGAAGGAATCAGTTTTAAAGATATAACTACATTAATTAGTGATGGAGATGCTTTTAAAGAAGCTGTAGATATTATAAAGAAAAATTTAGAAAATAGAAACATAGATTACATAGTTGGACCTGAGGCAAGAGGTTTTCTATTTGGTTCAGCGGTTGCTTATGCTTTAAACATTGGATTTATTCCTGTTAGAAAGCCCGGAAAATTACCGGGAGAAACTGTTTCTTTTGAATATTCACTTGAATATGGAACAGATGTTTTAGAAATTTGCAAAGGAGCATTAAAAAGTGGAGATAGAGTTGCAATAGTTGATGATTTACTTGCTACTGGTGGAACGATTAATGCTTGTGCTAAATTGATTGAATCACAAGGTGCAAAAGTTGTTTCAATGCAATTTTTAATGGAATTAACTGAGCTTAAAGGTAGAGAAAAGAATAAAGACTACCAAATAGATTCTGTTTTGGAGTATGATATTTAATGAGAATTGATAAATTTTTAAAAAACTCACGTCTTATAAAGAGAAGAACTGTTGCAAAAGAGGCTTGTGAAAAGGAAAGAATTTTTAGAAATGGTAAGGCGATGAAACCTTCTGACGAAGTTAAGGTTGGAGATATTATTGAATTAAAATTTGGAAATTCTGAAGTAAAAATTAGAGTTTTGGATATAACAGACAGTCAAAAGAAGGAAGATGCTCAAAAAATGTACGAAAATCTTTAAAAATCTGTAAAAACTGTTGAAAAATTATATTTTTTAGTATATAATCATATTAGATAGGGGTGATAGCTTGATGAATAAGAAACATAGAGGTCGAGTTAGACTTTACTCTTTAATATTTTTAGTTTTTTGTATCGTTTTTGGAAAAACTTTTATTTATCAAGTTCGTGAAAAAAATAGATTAAATGCTAAAATTAATTCTTTGGAAGAAAGAAAAGATAAGTTGAATAGTGAAATTATTGAGGCTAAGGATAATCTTCAAAAGGTTGATAGTGAAGAATTTGTTAAAAAAGTAGCTAGAGAAAAACTTAAAATGATAGAAAAAGATGAGATAGTAGTAAAGTATAAGGATTAAGACTAATTTAAATTAATATGGAAGGGAGCCGAGTATTTTTGCTCGGTTTTTTTGATTTTATGAAGAATAGATTTTTAAGAATTTTAAAAAATTATAATTTTAATAATGTGGGAATTTTACTTGCTGTTTCAGGTGGTAAAGATTCTATGACGATGTTAGATTTGTTTAATTCTTTTAAAGATGAATTTAAACTTAATTTGATTGTTTGCCATTTCAATCATTCTTTGAGGGATAATGCCGATAGAGATGAGAACTTTGTTAGAGAACAATGTGAAAAGTATGGTTTGAAATTTTATTCTAAAAAGGAAGATGTAAATAAATTTTCAGTTGAGAACAAACTTTCTACTGAAGAGGGTGCAAGAATTTTAAGATATAAATTTTTTGATGAAATTAAGAAAAATGAAAATTTAGATTATATTGCAACTGCTCATAATAAAAATGATTTGGCAGAAACTGTTATTATGAGAATTTTAAGGGGAACCGGTATTAACGGTTTGGTTGGAATACAGTCTGAAAGAGGAGATTTGATTAGACCTGTTTTAGATTTTTCAAGAGTAGAAATAGAAAATTATATCAAAGAAAATGATATTTCTTTTGTTGAAGATGAAACTAATTTTGAAGATATTTATAATAGAAATAAAATTAGGTTAAATCTTTTGCCTATGTTGGAAAGGGAATATAATTCTAAGATTTGTGATGCACTTTGTAGATTGTCAAACATTGCCTCAGATTATAGTAATATTTCAAGAGAATATATTTTTTCTAAAAAAGGAAATTTATGGGATTTTGATGGAGATAAAATTGTTGTTGATATTTCTAAATTACGTTTAGAATCTGTTTCGTTTAGAAATATTTTATATAGAGAATTTTTTGAGTTTATAAGTAAAAATCCAAATGGAATAAGTTATAAAATAATTGAAGAAATAGATAATTTGATTTTTGCAAAAACGGGTAAATATATAGAGATAAAAAATGTTGTTTTTAAAATTGAATATGATAAATTGTTCGTTTACAGTAAAAATATTTTGAAAAATTCAGAAAATGATTTTTATTTTGAAAATTTAGATTTTTCTTTGTATTCTACAAAATTTTTTGATATAATTATAGAGTATTCAAATTTTGAAGAATTTAAAAACTTAAAACAAAATAAAGATATGTTTTTTATAAATAAAAAATATCTTAGTTTGTTAAAAATTAGGAATAGAAAAAATGGAGATTTTTTAGAGTTTGAATTTGGCAAAAAGAAACTTAAAGATATATTTATTGACGAAAAAATAAGTAAAGATATTAGAGATGATATACCTATTTTTGAAATCGAAAATAATATTGTTTGGGTTTCTAATATTAGAAGGTCTAATAAATATTTGGTTGATAGATTAGATGATATTGTAAAAATTAGAGTTTTATTAAAGGAGAGATTATGAAAAGATTAGATTGTATCGTTAAATCAGATATGAAAGAATTGCTATTAGATGAAAAAACTATTAAAAATAGAGTTGAAGAGCTTGGTAAAAGTATAACTGAATATTATGAAAATGAAGATGCTGAGCTTGTTGTCGTTGGTATTTTAAGAGGGTCAAGTTTGTTTTTTGCAGATTTGATTAGAAATATAAATTTACCAATTTTAATAGATTTTATGGCTATTTCATCTTATGGAAGTTCATCAGAAAGTGGAGTTGTAAAAATTGTAAAGGATTTAGAGGCTGATGTTACAGGAAAAAATATTTTAATAGTTGAAGATATTATAGATACAGGTAAAACTTTAAAATATCTTTTTAATTACTTTAAAGAAAGAGGAGCCAAAACAGTTAAGGTTTCCAGTATGTTAGATAAGCCTGAAAGAAGACTTGTTGAGATTTCCGGAGATTTTATCGGTTTTGAAGTTCCAAATGATTTTATAGTTGGTTATGGTTTAGATTATAATCAATCATACAGAAATTTACCATATATAATTTCGTTAAAAGAAGAAGTTTATAAATAAATTAATTAGGAGGGAAAGCGTGAATAAGAAAACTAAAGCGTATCTTATATATTTGATACCGGTTTTATTTTTAGCTGTATATTTCTTTGCTATAAAGACTTCAGCTCCTGTCGTTAAGGAATATACTGTTACAGAAATTGTATCAAAGATAAAAAATGATGAAGTTGCTGAGGTAACTACTCAAGGAGCTTATATAACAGGAAAATTAAATGATAAAGATAAAACAGAATTTAAAACTTATTTGCCACAAGAATTTAGATTTAAATTTTATGATAACTATCTAAAGGCTAAGGTTGATAATAATACTTTAAAATATAATGGTAAAGCTGAACCTACAAAACCATTTTATCTTGAAATTTTACCAACTCTTATAATTCTAATAGGGCTAGGTGTACTTTGGTTTATGTTTATGAGACAAGCCCAAGGTGGTGGAAAGGTAATGAATTTTGGAAAGAGTAAAGCCAGACTTCATAAGGATAAGAAAAATGAAGTTACCTTTGGAGATGTTGCAGGACTTGAAGAAGAAAAAGAAGAATTACAAGAAGTTGTAGATTTCTTAAAATCTCCTAAAAAGTACAGCGACATTGGTGCCAGAATTCCAAAAGGTGTATTAATGGTTGGACCTCCGGGAACAGGAAAAACTTATCTTTCAAGAGCTGTTGCAGGAGAGGCAAAAGTTCCTTTCTTTAGCATAAGTGGTTCAGATTTTGTTGAAATGTTCGTTGGGGTTGGTGCTTCAAGAGTTAGAGATTTATTCGAAGAAGCAAAGAAAAATGCTCCTTGTATAATTTTTATAGACGAAATTGATGCTGTTGGTAGAAGAAGAGGTGCTGGACTTGGTGGTGGACACGATGAAAGAGAACAAACATTAAACCAATTACTTGTTGAAATGGACGGTTTTGGTGTTAATGAAGGAATTATCGTTATGGCTGCAACAAACAGACCCGACATACTTGACCCGGCTATATTAAGACCTGGTAGATTTGACAGACAAATTTATGTTGGTATTCCAAATGTAAGAGAAAGAGAAGCAATACTTATGGTTCATACTAGAAATAAGAGATTGGCTCCAGATGTTGACCTTAAGGTTATTGCTAAACATACAACAGGATTTACTCCGGCAGACCTTGAAAACTTGTGTAATGAGGCCGCACTTTTATCAGCAAGATATGGTCAAAAAACTATCACTATGAAAGTTTTTGAAGAGGCCTCAATAAAAGTTGTTGCAGGTCCTGAAAAGAAATCAGCAGTTGTTACAGATAGAGATAGAAAGATTACTGCATATCATGAGGCAGGGCATGCTATTGTTTCAAGATTTGTACCATTATCAGACCCTGTTCAAATGATTACTATTGTTCCAAGAGGAAGAGCTGGTGGATTTACTGCTTATACTCATGATGAAGATAGTCAATATATGACTGTAAACGGAATGAAATCAAGACTTGCAATGATGCTTGGTGGACGTTCAGCTGAACTTATAATCTTTGAAGATTTTACAACAGGTGCATCAAACGATATTGAAAGAGCTACAAAACTTGCAAGAAATATGGTTACAACTTATGGAATGAGTAGTAAGATTGGCCCTATAAATTACGATATGGGCGAAGAAGAAACTTTCTTAGGCAGAGATTTTGGTAAAGGAAGAACTTACTCAGAAGATATTGCAAAACTTATTGACGGAGAAGTTAAGGATTTACTTGATGAGGCTTATGCTACTGCTCAAAGAGTTTTAAATGAAAATATTGAATTTTTACATGCTGTTGCTAAAAAATTACTTGAAGAAGAAACTGTAAGTGGAAAAGATTTCGAAGATATGTATAAAAAACATATGGGTATCGAAGAAAAAGTCGAAGTTACAGAAGAAGTTAAAACAGAAGAAGTAAATAGTGAAGTAGTTGAAGAAACTGTTGAAAAAGTAGAAATAGAAGAAAATAAGGAAAATTAGAATTAAGTAGAAGTTCGCTTCTACTTAATTTGTATGGAGGATTTTATGAATAGTGGAGATTTGTTATTAATAGTATTTGGAGTAGTTTTAATATTTGTAATAAAGAAAATAGTTGCTATGTTCCAAACAAGAAAAAAATTAGAAGGAGAAATATCAACGATTAAACTTAGAGGAAGAACTGTTTTACTTGCTTTGTCCATCTCTTTAGTCGGATTTGGAGTTGTTTACACAATAAAAATTAGAGATATTTACAGTATAGTATATGTTTTAATCGGACTATGTTATTGTATCGTTTCTCTTGATAAATTATACATTGCAGAAAATGGATTTTGTTTTGACGGAAAATTTGCTGAATTTAAAAAAATAAAAAAATGGACTCCTATTAGCAATAAATTTTATGAAGTTGTTGTTGCAGGAGATATGAAAGATGAAACTTTAACTATTCCACTAGATAAGGAAAATTCTGAAAAACTTTCTATTATAATAAAACAAAATAAGGCAAGACCAAAGGCTAAAAAGTAATGAAGTTATACGAAGAAAATAATTTAGTAATTTTAGAAGATGTCGAAAATTTTGATGCCAGAGCAATATTTACTTGTGGTCAGGCTTTTAGATGGTATGAGGAAAAAGACGGAAGTTTTACAACTGTCCATTTAGGTAGAGTTTTAAATGTTTTAAATGAAAAGGATAGAGTTGTTTTCAAAGGGACTAATTTAGAAGAATTTAAGGAAATTTGGGTAGATTATTTCGATTTGAATACAAACTACAAAGAAATAAGAAAAACATTATCTGGTAATGAAATTTTAGTAAATGCAATGGAATATGGTAAGGGAATTAGAATACTTAATCAAAATCATTTTGAAATGCTTATCAGTTTTATAATTTCTGCAAATAATATGATTCCAAGAATAAAAAAATCCATTGAAGTAATTTCTATGAGATATGGAAAATTTATCTGCGAAGATGAAAATAGAAAATATTATTCATTTCCAACAGTTGAAGAGCTTAGTAATGCAACAGTTGAAGATTTAAGAGAATTTGCAAAAGTCGGCTTTAGAGATAAAAGAATTTTTGATACGGTTAATATGATTTTAAACGATAAAATTGATTTAAATAGTTTTGAAAGTTTAGAAACAGATGTTTTAAGAGAAGAACTTTTAAAATTTTCTGGAGTAGGAAATAAAGTTGCCGATTGCATTATGCTATTTTCATACAAAAGAGGAGAGGTTTTTCCCGTTGACGTTTGGATAAAAAGAGTTATGGAAAAACTTTTCATAAAACAAGAAACACCTGTAAAAAAAATAGCTAAAGAGGCTGACAGAATATTTGGAAAGTATGCAGGATATGCACAGCAATATCTTTTCTACTATGGAAGAGAAGAAAAAATAGGTAAATAGAAAATTGTAAATGAAGGGGAAACCCTTCATTTTTTATTTAACTCTGAAAAATACTTGACAATATATATAAAAATACTTGACAATACATATATATATATATATAATAGTATGTGTAAAACGTTATTTACAAAGGAGGAAGAAACGAAAGGAGGCGTATGGATAAAATTAATTCCATACAAAAAGTTGGTATGAAAAAGTCTAAAAGAATATTTGCATTTTTGTTTGCATTAGTAATGTTAATGCAGACTACGTTTGTATCGTTTGGAAGTTTTGCAGAAGAAGCTCCAAAAAAGTTTAAAGCATACACTAATGCTAGGACTCCGGAATTTATAGAAATTGGAGAAATAGATGGAGGACAAGTAAAGAACCCTATGGTTGCGTATTGCTTGAATTATAAATTTGCATATCCTAAAGTTAAAGAATTAAAGGATAAGTCAGCTGAATACACTAAATTAGATTCAAAAGATTTGAAGGATTTAGAAACAACAAAAAAGGATAAAGATTTGTACGAAAATTTGAGAAGAGTTTTGTATAATGGTTATCCTACTGACGGAGCTCATTTTGTTGAATTTGGTAAGGTAAGTGAAAATAGAATGAGATTTTTAACTCAATATGCTATTTGGCATTATACAGATGAAAAGAGTGCTCAAGATTTTAAATTATCAGGATCTGAAAAGGAAATTTTTGAATCTTTAATAAATCCTAATTCTGAAAATTTAAGAAAAGTTCCGGATAGTTTTAATCCAACTTTATTTAAAAATGATAAGAGCATAAAAGCAGACAATTCTGCTAATGCTCATAAACCATATTTTCAAAATTTAATAGGTTCTCCTAAGTCTGACGATAAGACTTATGATATTTATGCTCAAAAAGTTTGGGAAGGAATGACAGGTTCAGATAAACCTGTTGTTGAATTTGAATTACAAGAAAAAAATGGAGATAAAAAAGTTGATATTGCTAACAATCCAGTAGAAATGACAGTTTCTAAAGATAAAGAAATGTCTGATGTAGTTGTTTGGAAAGATTTAAAGAAATCACCAACTGAATATAAAGTTGTTGAAAAATATAAATCTGATGCAGATTCGAAAAAATATATTTCATCTTCATTAACAGGAAATGGTAGAAAGGAATCTCCTTACACAATAACTAATGGTAAATTAAATTCTTCATTTATTTTACAAATAAAGATAAACAAACGTTGGGAAAATGTTGGTGGAGTTGAAAAACCGGAAGTTTATTTAGGTTTATTTAGGAAAACTGCAACAAAACAAGAAGAATTAGTTACTAAAGATATGTTAAAATATGGAATGGGACAAAAAAACCACCCAAATTTTGAGAATCCTATAAAAGTAGATTCTTCTCAAAGTATATTTACAAAAGATCTTACTCAACTTAACTTATTAGGTAAAGTTGACGGAAACGATGAAAATAGCGAATCTTATATTTACTTTATGAAAGAGTTGAAAAAAGTAGGAGAAAAATTTGAAGATTTTGATGCTAAAGGTTTTACTAGTAAATTAGAAACTAATAATTTAAAGGATACTAACCCTATATTTACTTTTACTAATACTTATACGGGTAAATTTAAAATAAATATAAGTAAGAAAAAAATAGTAGGCGAAGATGAATTACAAGGAGCAGATTTAAGAGTTCTTAAATCAACGGGAGAAAATGTAATAAGTTGGACTTCTTCTAATAAGCCAAAAGAAATAGAACTTACAGAAGGTGATTATAAGTTAGTTGAAGATACTGCACCTGCTGGATATGAAAAAGTTTCAGTATTTGAATTTTCAGTTAATAAAAAAGGTGAAGTAACTTTGAAAAATAATGTTGAGGGAGTTAATGTTGATAATTCAAAGAGTACTTTAATCGTTAGAGATAAAGACGAAAAAGTTAGTAAAAATATAAAAATCAGCAAAATTAGTAATGATCAAACACCACTTAAAGATGTTGAAATAAAGATTACTAAGATTAATGATAAAACTAATCTTGATACAGATATTTCTTTAAATCCAGATAAAGATATTGTTGCTAAATTTATAACAACAGGAACAGATGAAGAAATTTCATTAAAACCAGGTTCATATAAGCTTGAAGAAATTTCAACTCCTGAAACTCATGAAAAGTTAGAGAAAGTAATATATTTTGATGTTGATGAAAATGGAACAATAACTCTTAAAGCTGGTGAAGATTATAATAATATTGCTGTTGCTGATAAAGATAAATTAACAGTAATAAATAAGAAAAAACCAGAAGAATTAAAGGAAATTTCTATAAGTAAGCAAAACTTAGCGGGAGAAGAAATTGAGGGAGCGAGGATTCAAATAAAAACTCTTGACGGACAAGTAGCTAAGGGTAAATTAGGAGAAGAGTCTGATAAAGAATTAATTTGGACTTCCGGAAAAAATTCTCAAAAGATTTCCTTAAAAGCTGGAACATATATATTCCATGAAGAAACAGCTCCAAAGGGATATACAACTGTAACAGATATTAAGTTTACGGTTAGTAATGACGGAAAAATTTCTGATTTAAAATTCTTTGAAAACGGAAAAGAAACGAAAGCTCCGACAGAAAACGAATCAAAAGTTGAAGGAGAAACTAAACTTGTTGTAAAAGATAAGATTGAAGAAAAAGCTGTCATAAATACTTCAATAGGATTTGATGGAAACTTTGCTCAAGCTGGACAAGAATTGAACTTGACTAAAGATAAGGCTGGAACTGATAAAACTGTTGAAGATAAAATAAATTATGCAAATTTACCAAGTGGTCAAAAATATACTTTCAAGGCAGATTTATATGAATTCCCACTAGATGCTAATGAATGGAAAAATGTAGGTTCTACTCAGGAGACTGTTGATGTTCCAGAAATTGGAAGTGGAGAAATTAAAGTTAAGTTTGAAAAAGTTACATTAAATGTTGGAAGTAAATACACAGTTGTAGTAAAAGTTGAATCAAATAATAATTTATTGGAAAAAGAAAGTAAATTAGAAAAACATATCATCAATCATAATGAAGACAAAAATGATAAAGCTGAAACTATAATAGTTGAAAAAGATATTCCGCAACCAGAAGAATTAAAGGAAATTTCTATAAGTAAGCAAAACTTAGCAGGAGAAGAAATTGAGGGAGCAAAAATTCAAATAAAAACTCTTGACGGACAAGTAGTTAAGGGTAAATTAGGAGAAGAGTCTGATAAAGAATTAAGTTGGACTTCCAGAAAAACTTCTCAAAAGATTTCCTTAAAAGCTGGAACATATATATTCCATGAAGAAGCAGCTCCAAATGGCTATAAAACTGTAACAGATATTAAGTTTACAGTTGATAATGACGGAAAAATTTCTGATTTAAAATTCTTTGAAAATGGAACAGAAAAGAAAGCTCCGACAGAAAACGAATCAAAAGTTGAAGGAGAAACTAAACTTGTTGTAAAAGATAAGATTGAAGAAAAAGCTGTCA
>NZ_JACVDA010000030.1 GCF_016552165.1 Parvimonas parva
TTTGTTCAATTACTATTATACCTCTTTGAGATGTTTTTTTCTATTCTTACTGGCTAACTTAATTTTACAATATGGGTAATTTTCTAATAATAAAAAATTTTTCAAAATTAAATTTTCACAATAAAAAAAACTGTAAAATGATTTTCATTTTACAGTAAAATTTTTATTTTTTAATTTTTATATATAAGCTATAAAAAACAGTAGAAATAATCAATGCAACAAAACATATTCCGATTTCTATTCCCACATAATTAATTATAGCCTTATTAACAGGTAAAAATCCACCTGTCAAATCAGAAAACACGGGATAATTAAAAGCATTTTTCCATTTCCAAAGATAAGAAAAAACTAAACTTAACCCAAACTGACTTATTATCAATATAATATTAATGGCAAAAGAAATCATAGCCTTTCCAATTATAAAACTCGTCTTTTTCATTGGAAGTGTAAATAAAAACCCCTTATGATAATAAAAATCTAAGTAAGTTGTTATAAAGAAGTAAGATAGAGCCATCAAAAAAATTACAGCTAGAATATACTTTATATTATTATATTCAAGCAAAACACCGTCTAAAGGAGCTTGTTCATATTGAAAAGTTCTATTTGCTTTTATTACTTCGGATAACCTTTCTTTTTCGTGATTAGCATAACTTTTTGACATAGAAAAATTTATTTCATTTTCTTTGATTTCAATGATTTTTTCGTACATCAAAATTGCACTTTCCATATAGCCTCTATCGTCTCCGCTATGCTTTAGCTTTAAAGTCTTTTCTGATATTTCAAGAGATTTTTTTAACAAATCCATTTTATCTTTATCCCCAGAATATATACTAGGAGACTTTCCATCACCCGGATATAAAATTAACGATATTTCTTCCTTAATCATGAGTAATTCATGCTTTTTATCTGTATCAACTTGTTGATAATTTAAATAATTTTTATAAAATAGAGAAGCTAATAAAACTAATATAACTCCTAAAATTACTACAAATATTCTACTTCTTATAAATTTTTTACATTCTAATATCAAAGTATTCATAACATTCACCTACTCAGCAAACAGTCTTTGATACATCTGTTCAGAAGCGTTTATATGCTCTCTTATTTTAATTAATTTTATGCCTTTATCCTGTATTGCCTTAATTGCATCGTCAAAAGAATTCTTTTTAAATTGACAAATAATCATATCTTTTTCAATTTCAGCACTTACTACAAATGGAGATAAAATTTCTAAAGATTGATCATTGGAAGTAGTATCAATTGCATAGATTAAAAATTCATCTTCTACAATTTTTTTGACAATTTTTTTATCTTTTAAGAATAGAAGATTATCAGTTAATTGGCTAATTTCTCCTAAAAAATGTGTAGATAAAATTACTAGAGTTCCTCTTTCTGATATTTCCTTTAACATAACTCTAAGCTCTATTTGACTGCTAGGATCAAGTCCGTTAAAAGGTTCGTCAAGCAGTAAAACTTCAGGATTATTAATAAGAGCAATAGCCAAAAGTAATCTCTGTTTCATTCCCAAAGAATATGTCTTTACAGGTCTTTTATAAAATTTTTCAATCTTTGTTAAACTTACAATTTCTTTTATTCTAGTCTTTGGCAATTTTTGTATATTTGCAACAAATTTCAAATGATCAAGTCCTGTTAAATTCGGAAATAAAATACTTGCATCCTGTAAATATGACAATTTTTTAAAAATAGCATTATCCC
Source organism: Parvimonas parva (assembly GCF_016552165.1). Lineage (GTDB taxonomy): Bacteria > Bacillota > Clostridia > Tissierellales > Peptoniphilaceae > Parvimonas > Parvimonas parva. The sequence goes on from NZ_JACVDA010000030.1 coordinate 1,717, forward strand.
TATTATCTATACCATTTACAGTAATCTGTCCGGATTGATAGCTATTCAAATTTGTAATACAATCTAAAAGAGTGGTTTTTCCAGTTCCATTAGGTGCAACCAAAGCCCAAACCTCTGCATTTTCAAGTTCTAAAGATAAATCATTTAAAACTACATTCTCTCCATATCTTTTAGTAAGATTTTTTATACACAAACTAGGCATATCCATTCCTCCTTCTATCTTGAATAAAAGCTATACAAATCAATAAAATTGTTAAAATACAAATTCCAATTATCAAAATTTTACAAGATTTATCAAAACTGTAAGTAATAGTTTTAGATAAAAAATTTATACTTCCGTCAGCAATCTTTCCAACTCTCCAGTATGAAAACGGATTATACCATTTATTAAACATCTGTAATGTTGCTATAAGTCCAAAGGATAAAATAACGCATTTTACACTTGATTTTACAAAAGTTGAAATTGTACTTGTAACAAGGAATATAAATATTCCATAGAGCAAGAACAAAATCAAACTTTTTATTAAAACATCAGATATTGGAACGATCTTATATCCAAAGCTCATAAGTGAAAAATAATCACTTTTTACAATATAAGTTGTAATCGGATATTTAAAAGATGACGAACCACTTATTAAAAATTCTATTACAAAAAATATTGCAGGTATTAATAGTCCAAGTATAATCGTTAAAATTCCACCTGTGAAAAGCCCCGACAATACAATCTTAAATTTACTTGCCCCCGATGCCTTTAAAAATCTAATAGTTTTATTTTGACTTTCCTCCAATTTTGAAAATAGAATACCAAAAGTTACCACAATTATAAAAGTATAGATTAATACTAAATTATTTGTAAAAAAATCCCATAATCTATGTGAAGTTCCAACTAGTGTTTTTTTGCTATGATAATCAAGAAGATTACTTTCTTCTGAAGTTCTAGGTTGGTCAAATTCTGTTCTCTGTATATTCAAAGGATGAGCTGAAGGAATGTTATTTTCCTTTAAATACTTCAATATTTCGTATGTTATCTCTACTGTCAACCGATCTACAGTATAACTTACTCCATTTTTTACCAATCCTTTTGAAATAAAATTTCCGTTGGGATCTAAAAAACGTTTTAACTCATCTTCATATAACGCCTTCCAATTTTCCGTTCTAATGTCTTGGATTATTTCTTCATAATTCTGTATATTGGCAATATTTCTTTTTTTCATATTATTTAATTCTGTTTTTTCTTCATCTGAAATATTATCATTTTCTAAATCTTTATCTACCTCTTTAATTTCTTCTTTAAATATCTCTATAACTCTTTCTTTACTAGAAATCTGTTCTTCTTTTGTTTTGTTATTTTCAATTTTTGAAATAGAAGACATAATAAAACCAAAAATTATAATTATAATAAGAAATAGGATATTATTCTTCTGTTTTATAAAATATTTAAAAAACAAATTACACATAACTGCCTCCTAAAAGTATAAGAGTTTATTGGGCAATATTATTTTATTTTCTATAAATATATCCAGAATATAAACCCAAGTAACCATTACCTGTATCTTGATATTGTGTCAATGTCAACTTACCACTATAAACGACTCCATCGTGTTCTTCTTCATAATAATGGTATCTTGTAGGCAATCCACTTGAATAAAAACTTTTATTACTAATATATATTCTTTTAGGAAGAACATCTGTTCTTAATTGATGAACAACTTCCTTGTTTTGTTTAATTTCTTCTGCTGTAGTAGATACAGACATAACAGAAAAAATCGTTACCATTAAGCATAAAACCAAGCAAAATTTTTTTAATATTTTTTTCATAATATTATCTCCGTTTTTAAATATGATTATTATGTGTTTTACCCAATAAACTCTCTAATGTACTTATATCATATTTTAATTAAAATGTCAAGTATGCTTAATATATTTTTGCCTATTCATCCTTCTATCTTGAATAAAAGCTATACAAATCAATAAAATTGTTAAAATACAAATTCCAATTGCTAAAATTTTACAAGATTTGTCAAAACTGTAAGTAATAGTTTTAGATAAAATATTTATACTGCCATCTGCAATTTTCCAACTCTCCAATATAAAAAATTTTTATTAAATTATTTTCATATCGAATATTCTATATTATATAAAAAAACTCATCTAAGCATATTAGATGAGTTATGAGTTTAATTATTTTTAAAATTTTTATTAAAGTTTACAAACACATTCTATAAATATTTTCTACATCTTCCGGTGTTAATTCTTTAAAGCCTTTTATACTTGGTTTGCCTTTACATGCTTTTTTTGCCATAATAGAAAAATTTTTATCATCAATATTTATATCTTTTAATGTGCTTTGTAATTTTAAGTCATTAAATAAAAATTCGGAAAATTTTTCAATGGCTTTTTCTGCAATTTCTCTATCAGAAAGATTTTTATCTATGTCAAAAACATTAACTCCAAATTGAACATATTTATATATATTTTCATCATTTAAACAATATTTCATCCAACGTGGAGTTAAGATTGCAAGTCCATGTCCATGAGTTATATCATAAAAAGCTGAAAGTTCGTGTTCCATTGGGTGGCAACTCCAAGCAGTTGATTTACTTCCATTTACAAAACCATTTATTGCCCATGAAGATGCCCACATTAAATTAGCACGAGCCTCATAGTTTGTAGGGTCTTTCATTGCTATCGGAGCATATTTTATAACTGTTTTCATAAGACCTTCCATAACACAATCAAGCATAAATAAATCATTTTCTGTTGTAAAATAAACTTCTAGGATATGACTTAAAATATCTGCCGACCCACAAGCAGTTTGATACTCACTTACACTGTATGTATTTGTAGGGTCAAGAAATGAAACTTTTGGTACCATACACATTGAACCATTACTTAATTTTTCATTTGTTTTAAGATTTGAAATAACTCCATCATTATCCATTTCAGAGCCTGTTGCTGAAAGTGTTAGTATAGTTAAAAGTGGCAATGCATCTTCTATTTTTGCTCTTTTTTCTAAATCAAGAAAATCCCATGGGTCAAAATCAACTTTTGCTCCAGCACAAATAAATTTTGAGGCATCAATTGTTGAACCTCCACCAACAGCAAGAACCACGTCAATATTTTCTTCCTTACATATTCTAGCACCCTCTCTAACAGATTCTATTCTAGGATTAGGTTCTATACCTGAAAGTTCAAAAACTTCAAGTCCTGCATCTCTTATTTCTTTTATAACTTCATCATAAAGTCCAATCTTTTTAATGGAACCTCCTCCGTAAGTTAATAAAACTTTTTTTCCATATTTTGACAATTCTCTTCCAAGATTGGAAAGTTGTCCTTCTCCAAAATATACCTTAACAGGAATATCATAAATAAATGGTTTCATAAAAATCCTCCTTTAAATTTATTTTTTAATACTTCTAAATTGATTTCACATTTTCTCTATATCTAGTTAAAGAATACCCTTATTTTAAAATAAGAAAACCAAAAAAGAGAGAATTATTTAAAACAATTCTCTCTGATTTTTATTGTGTAGTAACCTTATTTTACTATTTTATTAAATATTTGCTTTGTCGCATAATGTGAAATTAACAAAATGATTAAAGAAAAGTCAAAAGGAATTTTTACTACAACTTTTATTAAAAAGCATAGAGTAAAAGCTACTAAATCTAAAATCATAAATTGTTTTTCACTTGTATATTTTTTTATTATATTATATTTTACTTTTAAATTTCTAATTAAAATAACGATAGCAACTACTCCAACTAATGCATCTATACTAAAGTTTACTAAAAATTTACTATTTATAACAGCCCATAAAAAATATATAAACAAAGTTCCCATCATAATTATGGTTAATCCTGTCAAAGAAATTTTTGACTTATCTTCAGCTATTTCTTTTGGTGTAATTCTTCTTGACATTATTCAAAAATCACTCCGTCTGCACAGTCAATTTTAATATTGCTTGAGAAGAATTCTTTTAATGCAGTAACCATATATCCTGTATCTTTGATACCACAAGTTTCAAAACTTGAGTGCATTCCAAGTTGTGCAACCCCTATATCTAAAGCATGTAAACTAACTTGAATATTTGATAAGTTTCCAAGAGTTGACCCACCAACTTTATCAGATCTGTTTGCAAAGAATTGTGTAGGAACTTCAACCTTTTTACAAATTTCTAAGAATACTGCTCTACTGAAAGCATCAGTTGTATATTTTTGATTTGCAGCCTCTTTTATAACAATACCTTTGTTCATAAAAGTTCTATTTGTTGGGTCATAAAGCTCAGCATGGTTTGGATGAACTGCATGAGCATTATCACAGCTAACTAAGAAAGATTTTGCAACTGCTTGATGATATTCATCAGTTCCAAATCCAAGAGAAGCATTAATTCTCTTTAAAGCATCTTTCATAAATGTTGACATTGCACCTTGTTTTGTATTTGAACCAACTTCTTCGTTGTCAAAAACTGCACAAACATTTATAGCCTTTGGATTTTTAGCATCTAAAAATGCTTTCATTGAAGTGAATGCACATTGTAAGTCATCAAGTTTTGGTGTTGAAACGAATTCATCTTTGTATCCCCAGATGCATTGTCTTTGACGATTTACTAAGAATAAATCTTTTGAAATAACATCTGTAACATCAACTCCAAGTTCATCTGCAACCATTTTGTCAAAGTCACCTTTCTTTAATTCTCCAGCAGAAAATAAAGGTAATAAATCAATTTGCTTATTGTAAGCATAGCCATTGTTTATTTCTCTGTTTAAATGAATTGCAACATTTGGAATCATTAAAATATCTTTATCTATATAGAATAATTTATTTACAATTTTTCCTTTTTCTCTAACCAAAACTCTACCAGCTAGACTTAAAGGTCTGTCAAACCAAGTTGAATCAATCATTCCACCATAACCTTCAACATTTAATTTTAAATGTTCGCCCGGTGCATCCATTTCAGGAACAGCTTTAACTTTATATGTTGGAGAATCACTATGAGCAGCTGTGATTTGGAAGTGATAGTCGCTAAGGTCTTCACCAACTTGGAAAGCTAAAATGCTTGAATTATTTCTTGTAGTATAGTAGTTTCCACCTTTTTTGATTTCCCATTTTGCATTTTCAGGTAAAAATGTATAACCTGCTTTATCAAAATATTTTTTCATCGTATCAACAGTATGGAACATACTTTTACTTGAATCAATAAAAGTTAATAATTCTTTTGTAATTTCAATATTATTCATATTAATACCTCCTATGACTTTAAATTTACCCCAATTATTAAATTTAAAATCATTAAATATATTTCAAAGAAAATAAAGGAACCAAAGTTCCTTTATTTCTTTATAATCTAAATTTTATTATCTAAATTTATTTATTGTCTTCTCTTTTTCTAAGAACTGGTAAGATTAAACCTAAAGCAACTAAAACTGCAGGAGTTATAATCTTTAATACCATTTCAAAGCTGTCTTTTGAGTACATTCCAAGTAAACAACAAGCTAATGTTACTAAGAAACACCAAGCGCCGAAGAATAATCCAACGCCTCTACTCTTAACAAATCTGTAATGTCTGTCAAGTTCTTCTTTACCATATCTAAGAGCAATGTATGCAACGAATACCCACATATATCTCATTGGCATTACTACACCGTTAAGACGAGTAAGTTGTCTAAGAACTGTAGTAGCACCAGGAACGAAAGATTGAGCTAAGATGATTGCTCCACCTAAAACTGCAACTAATACGATACCATTTACATAAGCACCTTTGTCGTTCTTCTTTAATAATTTTGTTGGGATGTATTGACTTGCATTAGGGTCTTCTAATAACATTCTTAAAGGAGCATCAATACTTATTAATAATGTTGAGAATTGTCCAACAGTATTAGCTGCTGAGTAAATGATTAATAATAAATCACCAACACCATAATATGCGCCTAATTTTTGGAATGCCCAATAAGCACCATTTGCTGCATAAGAGTCAAATGCTTCTTTACTTGCGTTGATTTCATTAATATCGAACATAAGTCCCATAGCAACTGTACCGAAGATAGCACTGATAACAACCATTAAAGTTGCAAACATCATTGCTCTAGGGAATTCTTTTGCAGAATCTCCTTCAAGCTTATTTACATAAGGTGAAATCTTTTCGATACCACCAACAGCAAATACTAAAATTGACAAATTACTTAAATAGTTCAAGTCAACCTTAGGGAATAAGTTATTCCATGCGAAGTTCAATTTTAAATATCCACCATTTGGATTGATAACTGGTGCAGCATACATCATAAGAATAAATAAAATACCTAAAACAAACATACTTGAACCGGCAAGTGTTGCCAATTTCTTAATAGGGCTTAAACCTCTTGTTGCTAAATAACAGAATAATAGCAAAACAGCAAATGTTGCTAATTGAACATAAATAGTAGGAATACTATCATAAGCTTTAGCATCTCTAAAAATCATAAAACTTAAAGCTTTAAGACCACCTGAACCTTTACCGGCAATATAAGTGATATGTACTGCCCAGTAAGTCCAACCTGCATAATAAGCTAATTTAGAGTTAGTAGTTTCTTGAATCCAAGAAGTTACCCCACCACCTAAATCTTTAAATACTGAACCAAGTTCACCAACCATAAGTGCATACGGAATAAAATACAATGCAAACATTAGTAACCAAGAAAAGATTACTTGAGTACCATGAAAGTAAATATATCCGTTTAAAACATTTCCAAAACCCCAAAGTGTTGAGAAACACATAAATACAAGGGCCTGCCATTTGATTTTCTTTTCGGAACTTTCCATTTTGTCCTCCTAAAACATAAATTTTGTGCTAAAATTTTAGCTGTCTTTAGTATACCAAAATTAAAGTCTCTTGTCAAAGGTGTTTGAAATAGGATAACGTTTTATTTTTGTTATAATATTTTTATTACTTTAATAAATTGTTTATTTAAATTAAAATATGCTAAATCAAATATTTATCACTTATTTTAATTCAATTTAAAAGGCATCTTTCGATGCCTTTTTGTTTTTTCTTTGCTTTACTTCGCTTTCATTTCTGTCCACGCATTTTGTAATATTTCGTTTGATTCTCCTAAATCTTTTAAGATAAAGCCTTTTTCAAATACTTCTTTTGCAGGGAATACTATATCACTATTTTTTAATTCGTCTTTCATAAGCTCTCTTGCACCCTCGATTGGTGAGCCGTATTTTACAACATTACAATTTCTTGCAGAGATTTCAGGTCTTGACATAAAGTCGATGAACTTTTGAGCAAGTTCTTTATTTTCTGAAACTTTAGGCATTACCCAGTTATCAAAGATGAAAATTGCTCCTTCTTTTGGAAATACAAATTCTACATTTTTATTTTCATCTTTTGCAAGTAATGCTTCTCCACCCCAAATACAAGTAAGTTTTGATTCTCCTGAAATTAGGTTATCTTTAGCTTGGTCATCTCCTACATAGCTTTTTATGATTTTCTTTTGAGCTATTAAAGAATCTCTTGCTTTTAAAATATCTTCTTTTTTTGTTGAGTTAGGGTCAATACCTTCTTTAATCATAGCGATTGCCATTGTAAATCTACTTCCGTCTAGCATTACAACTTCGCCTTTATTTTTTTCACTCCAAAGGTCAGCCCAGCTTTCAACTTTTTCTTGCTTTGATTTATCATAAGCAATTCCGATATTTCCGATTGTATAAGGAACTGAATATTCAAAAGTAGGGTCAAAAATTAATTTTCTATATTCAGGTTTAACTTTCTCCATATTTGGAATTTTATTCTTATCAAGTTTTTCCAACATTCCCTCTTTAATCATAGTGTCAACCATATAATCACTTGCTACAATTACGTCATACTTTTCAGCACCTGATTTTAATTTTGTGTAATATTCTTCGTTTTCTTCAAAGAATGTGTAATTTACTTTACAATTATATTCTTTTTCAAATTCCTTAATTGTTTCAGGCTCAATGAAAAGGTCGGTATTTGTTACATTTAAAACTTTCTTTTCAGAACTTTGTTCTACTTTTTCGCCTTTCTTTTCTTCTTTTTTCTCAGTTTTTCCACAACCTGCAAAAGTCATTGCTGTTGATGAAACTAATAGTAATGCTAATAATTTTTTAAATATTTTCATTTTTTACTCCTTTATTTTTAAATATATATGTTATTGTTGAAATTAAAATTATACTTGCAAACAATAAAGTTGACAATGCGTTTATTTTTGGACTTATTCCCCTTTTTGTCATTGAATAAATTTTAACGGAAAGCGTCATTACTCCATTTCCTGAAGTAAAGTAACTAACCGTAAAATCGTCTAAAGATAAAGTTATGCAAATCAATGCACTTGCGATTAAATTCGGAACTAATTGTGGCAAAACAACTCTTCTAAACACTTGAAAAGGTCTTGCCCCTAAGTCCATACCTGCATCATATAGTCTTTTATCAAAGGTCAAAAGTTTAGGCAAAATAGCAAAAACCACAAAAGGAACATTAAAGATTATATGTGATAAAATTATTGTGATATATCCAAAATCAAAATTAAAAAATACATACAAAATTATCATTCCAATAGCAATTACAATGTCCGGCAATATAAGTGGTATATAGCTTACATTTGTAAAAAAACTTCTAAGTTTCGAACTAACTACCTTGTAAATCGACCAAGCACCAAGAGTTCCTATTAAAAGCGCAAAAATCGTTGCAATTCCAGTTATGATAAGAGTTTGGTAAAAAACTTTCATAATGGATTCATCTTTAAAAAGCTCTGCATACCATTTCAAACTAAAGCCAGTAAAAGACTTGTTATATCTTGATTCATTAAAAGAAAAAATCATCATAAATATTATTGGCATATATAAAAATAAATAACAAAAATAGAGATAAATTTTTTCTAACGCTTTTTTTACCATATCCTAAACCCTTCTGAAATTTCATTTTCTGATTGTTTTACAAGTTTTTTGAAAATAAAAAGACTTGCAAAAATTATACAAATCATAATTATAGAAATGCTTGAGCCCGTTTCCCAATTTCTCGCTTGTAAAAATTCCCTTTGAATTAAATTTCCGACGAGCATATTTTGACTACCACCAAGCAAGTCGGAAATTATAAAAGTCGTAACTGAAGGCATAAAGACCATAATGCAACCTGAAATTACTCCCTTAAAGCTGAGTGGCAAAAGAATTCTAAAAAACAAATCTTTACCTCTCGCCCCTAAATCTTTTGCACATTCGATATATTCCTTATCAATATTAATAAGTGCAGTATAGATTGGAAGTACCATAAAAGGTAAAAAATTATAAATCATTCCTATAATAATCGCAAAATTATTGTTTAAAAACTTTATCGGTTGGCTAATAATACCAATATTTATAAGCATTTGATTTATTATCCCCTGTTCTCTAAAAATACTCATCCAAGAGTATGTTCTAAGCAAAAAGTTAGTCCACAAAGGCATAATAAAAAATAATACAAAAATATTTCTTCGCTTTTCTCCCTTTATTCTACTAAGGAAAAGTCCTGCTGGAAATCCAAAAAGAAAACATAAAAAAGTTGAAATCAAAGATAATTTTAAAGAAACAAAAATAATTTTTACATAAGTCGGTGTAAAAAATTTTTTGTAATTATCCAAAGTGAAAACAAAATTTTTATCCTTAACCTTAAAAGAATAATAAATGATAAAAAACAAAGGTATCACCGTAAAAAGAACCGTCCATATCAAATATGGCATAGCCCTAATTTTATATGAATATTTTTTTAACATAAATCCTCCAAAAAATAATTATCAATTAAGATTATATCATAATTTAACTATTTTAATCAAATTAATGATTTTACAAGTTTTATCTTGTAAAGTTTAAATATTTGTAATATAATTAATGTAAGAAAAATTAAAGGAGTTTTTTAAAATGAAATTAGTTTTAATAAGACACGGAGAAAGCGAATGGAATAAATTAAATTTATTCACAGGTTGGACTGATGTAGGTCTTTCAGACAAAGGCGTTATCGAGGCAAACGAGGCAGGATTTGCATTAAAAGACAACGAATTTGACTTTGATGTATGCTACTGTTCATACCTAAAAAGAGCTATAAATACTTTAAATATCGTCTTAGAAAGAATGGATAGACAATGGTTACCAGTTATCAAAACTTGGAAATTAAATGAAAGACATTATGGTGCTTTGCAAGGATTAAATAAAGCAGAAACTGCTGAAAAATACGGAGAAGAACAAGTAAAACTTTGGAGAAGGTCTTTTGACGTACCACCACCAGCACTTGAAGAAAATGATAAAAGATGTCCTCATAACCAAGAGGCTTATAGAAATGTTGAAAAGAGCGAATTACCTTATAATGAAAGTTTAAAAAATACTATCGAAAGAGTTATTCCTTATTTCAATGAAGTTATTAAAAAAGATATGTTAGACGGAAAAAGAGTTTTAATCACAGCTCACGGAAACTCATTAAGAGCATTAGTTAAATATTTAGACAACCTAACAGATGAAGAAATAATTTCTGTAAATATTCCAACAGGAGTTCCTTTAGTTTATGAATTTGATGACGATTTCAAAGTTACAAATAAATATTACTTAGGAAATCAAGATGCAATAAATGCAAAAATAAATTCAGTTGCAAACCAAGCAAAGAAAAAATAATAGGTGATACAAACGTATCACCCTTTCTTTTCTCTATTTTTATTGTTTTCCATTACTATACCAAGCATATGTAGATTTTTATTCTTTATCTTTTAATTCATCATACAAATTCTTAATTGCTTTTCTAATAACTTCTGACTTCGGTTCGTCAATTTTTTCAGATATATAATAAAGCATTCCAACATCTTCGTCATGTAAAGTTATTCTCGTATTTAATACCTTTGGAACATCAATATTATCTCCGCTGTTCTTTTCAAAAAATGCAATGACAACAAAAACAATTAATGAAGGAATTAAATATCCAAAACTTAAAGAACTAAGAGGTAGTAATTTTATAAAACCCAAACCTCCAAAAGTATCATTCAATACAGTGATAAATCCGATGATTATAGCAAGTATTGCTGAATATTTTATCGCATTATTACAAGGGAATTTATTTCTAAATACACTTGTTAAAATCAATATAATAATTGGTGGATATAATGTAAATAAAAGTGGAATTGCCAATTTTATTATCGCATCTACACCCAAACATGAGAAAATAAAACTTGCAAAACAAACTATCATAAGCCAAATTTTATAAGGAATTTTCGGTATTAATTCTGAAAAATATTCTGCAACTCCTCCTGTAAGAGCAACTGAAGTAGTTAAACAAGCTAAAATTACTATTACAGAAAGCATCAAAACACCGGAACGACCAAATAATAATCCTGTAAAGCTAAGTAAAATATCTGTACCATTTTCTGCATTTGCAACATTAAGTCTTGAACTTGCTCCTAAGTAACAAAGTCCACAATAAACTATACTTAAACAGATGAAAGCTATAATTGAAGAAGATAAAATTACTTTCTTTTCTCTATCTTTCTTTATATTATAAAAAATCAAAGCATTTACAATAACAGCATTAAAAAGTCCTGCACCAAGTCCATCTAAAGTTTGAAAACCATTTATAAATGATTCATACATTACTTTTTGTAAATTTTGTCCAGCTTGAATTTCTCCAACCGGAGATATAATTCCTGTTATAACCATAATAATTAAAAATGCTAATAATGTAGGAGTTAAATATCTACCAATAAAATCAACAATTTTTTCAGATTTTATACAAATAAAATATGTAGCAATAAAAAATACGGCAGTTGTTATAACCAAACTTTTAAATCCAAAATTTGCAACGCCTAAATTATATGTAATTGCTCCAGTTCTTGGAATTGCAACTAGAGGTCCTATACATAAAGATATACAAACCAAAACAATAGTTCCTAAATACTTTCCTAAAGGTTTAACGAATTCTGTAATACCACCACAACTAAATACGCAATAAAGCGATACCATTGCTAAAAGTCCATCTGCAGCCATATACAAAATAAAAGCTATTGGCCAGTAAGAGCCTGAAGAATAACCCAAAAATGTTGGAAATATTAAGTTCCCGGCACCAAAAAACATTGCAAACAAACTAAAGCCTATTACAAATATTATTCTTAATTCTTTTTTCATACTTCCCCCTTGATAATAACGATTTCTTTAGATATATTAACATAAAAATTCAAAACTTGCAAGGCTTATCGACTTGAAAAATCATCTTTATATTCTCTATTTTATTTCACGATTTGAAGTATATAAAACTGAAAATAAATAAAGTTTATTGTATAATTATTCATTGTGAGAATTATATAATTTATCAAGATAAAATATTTGCATAAAAAAAGGGAACTTAAAGTTCCCTTCAGAGTGCAGACAAAGCATTAGTTTTGTCTGTGCTTTTTTTATGTATTTTTGTTTTTAGTTAAAAATTACTTTAGA
>NZ_JACVDA010000031.1 GCF_016552165.1 Parvimonas parva
CAATCCCTCTCTTTCTTTTCTAAATATACCTTTTTCTATTTTTTTATCCGTTCAATTTAGTATTAGACAATTATTTTATTTTTTATATTTCACTTTCTAATTGAATTTCATAAGATATTAATTCCAAAACTTTTTTTAAAATATCTTCTGAAACTTTTTCAATTTTTTTGTATCCTCTTTCTTCAATATCTAAAGTCCTAATATGTTCACATAAAATTGTTCCAGTTGTTTTAGTATTTTTTAAATTAATATGCAAAGGAAAGTCTTTTATTGTATTAGTAATAGGACAAACTATTGCAAGTTTTGTTTTTTCATTAAAAAAATTATTGCTCACCACTAAAACCGGTCTATATCCAGCCTGTTCATGTCCTTTATTTGGATTAAAATTAATCTTTATTATATCTCCTTGATTTACCATACCTCTTTTCCAATACTTTCTCCCCAATCAATAGATTCTAATTCGTAATTTTCTTCATAATCTAAAAATAAGTCTTTTATATTTTTAACAGATTTCTCTATTTTTAAAACTTTATTTTGAGTAGATAATTTTAATTCATCTCCTAATTTAAAACCTAATTCTTCTAAAATTTCTTTAGAAATTCTTATTCCTTGACTATTTCCCCATTTTGATAAAATAGTATTCATAATAAACCTCCAAAATTTATATTTTTATTAGTTTATACATAGTATAAACCAAAATAATAACTTTGTCAAGGTTTTTATTAAAATTTATGAGAAATATTTAATTTTCAGGGTACATTTTTTATAATTATTAATTCTTTTTAAATTTTTTAAAATATATTACTACTCCTAATGAGGCTAGTAAAACAACTAATACTATATAACTTAATATATTTGGCTTATCTTTTGATTTTGATGTTTTCTTCTTTTCTTCAGTTTTATTGTCTTTTGTAGTTTCTTTCTTTTCTTCAGTTTTTTTAGTTGTTTCTTCAGTATTTTCTTTACTTTCTTTTAATTTTGAAGAAAAATTACTTTCTGCATTTTGAACTTTTATTAAGGTCTTTAAATCATCTTCATTTAATTCAGTAAGAAATTTTACTTCTTTTTTATTTTTATAGTAATCTACAACTAATACAAATTCTTTTCCTGTTTCAGCTTCTAATGTTATAAACTGTCTGTTTTGTACTATATCTTTTTCTGAACTACTATCTTTTGTAGTTTCTTTTTTCTTTTCTTCCTGTTTGTTTTTATCAGACTCAGAAGAATTTTCATCTTTTTTATTTATATTTAATTTTTTCTGTTCGTTATTATCTTTGTTTTCTTCCAATGTTATTTCAGTTTGTGCAAAAATATTTTTAGATGGACTAAATACAAACAACGCAAGAACAAAAATTAAAAGTATTTTTAATGAATATTTATTTTTTTTCATTTCTAATCTCCTTCTGAAAATCTATTTTTATTAGATATTTTATCTTTAAATTTAGGATAAAATACTTTTCCTACTATACCTAAAACAACTAAAACTATTGATATGATTATTAATTTAATAATAGTAATTTTTTTACTCTTTGATTTTTCTTTTTTTGTTTTTTCTTCTAACAATTTTTTATCTTCTGCTTCTCGTTCTTTTTCTTTTTCTTCTTTAATTTTTTCTTCTTCTTGCTTTTTCTTTTCTAACTCAATTTTTTCCTTTTGTGAAATTATATTTAACATATCAGTTTCTGTTGATTCGGTTAAAAATTTTACATTTTTATTTGATTTTGTATAATCAATTATTATATTGAATTTTATTCCATTCTTAGTTTCTATAGGTAGAAACTGTATTTTTTCTTTAGGCACTACTTTATTTTCATTTTCATCAACACTTGATTTTAAACTTATTGTGCTATCTGTTTTCTTAGTAGGCTCTAAGTTTAAAGGTAATTTAGGTAAATTAGAACCATTTGTAATAGTTGAATTTATATTTTCGTTTTTTTCATCTATTACTTTTGAATCTTTAACAAAGTCTAAAGATGTTCTCTTATCTTCTTTCTTTTCTTCTACAATAGGTTTTTCAACTAATTTATTTTCACTTTTTTTATCTTCTGTAATTACTGGTTTAACTTCATCCAACTCCATTTCTAAAGCATTTATTTTAGTATTTGAAAATATAAAAAATGTTAATAATAGAAGAAATATTTTTTTAATTTTCATAAAAATTCTCCTTTTCATCTAAATTTTTTATCATTTCTAAAATTTTAGATAATGATAAATCTTTTTCTAGAAGAAAATTAACTAAGATTTCAGTTTTTTCAGATTTAAGTAATTCTATCGCTTCACTTTCTTCCTTTATTTTTTTTTGTTTAATTTCTATTTCTTTTTCAATTTTTATTAATTTTTTATTTATTAAATCATCTGTTTTTAATTTAGCCATGTTTCCTCCTGTTTTCTATTGCTTAGGTCTGCCAAAACTATAAAAGTGCTGTTTCCAGTACGGTGTATCAATCCTTGAATACTGGATAGGATCTCCGGCATGAATCATATATCCATTTCCTACATAAATTCCAACATGAGATATTGGTTCTCCTGAATTATAAGTATTTTTAAAAAATATAATATCACCAGCCTTTGCTTCACTTGGTGAAACGGGATTACAATAATTTTTGTATATTAACCAGGCTGTTGTTCTAGGCATTTTTTTCACACCAGCATGTGTATAAACCCAACAAACAAATGATGAACAGTCAAAATTAGCTGGTCCATTAGCTCCAAATACATATCTTTTCCCGAGATGTTTATTCGCTTCTTGGACTATTTTTTTTACTGTTTCATTATCTATTTTTAAACTAGGTACATTTTGTGCTGAGCCATTTAAATGATATTCTCCTTCTCCTTTTGTTTTTAAAACATACTCTTGATATTTATCTTTTTCTTTTTCAGATAAAGACAAATACATATAAGGATTTACATATAATTCACTTGATTTTGTTGAAAACCATCCAAATTTTTTACCTGTTTTTGGATTTATATTTTCTTTTTTTATTATTATTCCTATTTTTTCTCCTGAAGCTTTACCAATTTTAGCTCTTTGTTTTATTGGCTTTTTTGTCTTTTCATCTTCTTTAGAAATATTTCTTACAACTTCTCCATTTTGAACAGTTGCTTCTACACCTTTTAAATATATTTTTGTTGTATCATCTATTATTAATTCTAAAATTCCATCTCTTTTATTTTCATAATAGTTTACCTTTGTTGAAGAATAATCAAAACCATTTAATGTATAAATATCTTCTCCTTTTTTACAGTCTAAATAAAAATATGTGTCTTCATAATCTCTATATTTTATTTGCTTATCTTTTATATAATATCCTTGCATTTCTGGATTTCTTGATAACCAAGTTTGGTCTTTAAAAGGAGAAACTAATATTTGCCAACTTCCTCTATTATTTACAATTTCATTAAACATTTTCATAACGTCTTCAAAGTTTGCACCTTTTGTCCACTCTGCTTCATTGCTAAAATCTTCTGAAATTAGAAAACTAAAATCCTTTTTTGATAAGTTCACATTATATGTTCCAAAAAATTTAAAAGCTTTAGTTTGTCTTTTTACTTTATTTCCTTCTCCATCTTCTACTTCAACTTCTTTAATATATTCAAATTTTCTAAGTTTTAATTCATCATAATACTTATACATTCTTTCAAAGATTTCATCTAATTCTTTTTCTTTAAAATCAAAACTTTTCTGTTTATGAATTAAGGTTAAATAGGCTAAAAGTTCTTCAGGAATATGTCCTATCGGAGCAATATTATAATTAACAGATTCTATTTCTAAATCTTCATCATCATACTTTCCTTTATCTCCCTTCTTATATTTTTGTATTTCATTTTTTTCAACTTTTAACTGTAACTCTAGTTCTTTTTTTTTAAAATAATCTACTATTTCTAAAGCTGATTCATCATGTGTTGTATAAGAGGTAGATGATAAAGCTGTTCCTCCATTAAAGCAAGAAAATAAAAGTATCACCGGAAGCATAACTATTAATACATATTTTATTAAATTTCTCGCTATATACTTATTTAGATTAATAAACCCTTCTTTTGATTTTTTAAAAATATTTTTAAAGAAATTTTTTATTCCTTTTTTTGTACTATTTTTAAAATCTTTAAGTTTCTTTTTTCTAAATTTCCTATCTTTTAAAAATTTTTTTGTCCCTTTTAAAGTTCTTGTCGTTTTATTTGCTATATTTTTAGATAATACCACTGGTTTTTTTATAGTTCTTATGGTATTATCTTTAGCATTTCTTATATGTGCTAATCCTCTTTCTTTTCTAAAAGTAGTTTCAACTTTAGCTTTATTATATAAAGAATAATTAGATTTATTTTTTAAGTTATTATAAATTTCATTTTTTAGTTCTTTCTTTTCTTCTTTATACTTTTTCTTTAAAACTTTTTTATTTTTCTTATGTTCTATTTTTCTTTCTTTTAGTTTTTTTCTATTTATCTTTAAATTTCTTCTATTTTCTAGTTTAGAGGTAGCACTTTTTATTGACTTGAATCTATTAAAATCATTTTTTAAATCTCTTTGAACATCTTTATTTAAATCATTAGTGGAAGAAACTGAAGAAGTATAGTAAAATTTTTGATTTTTACTAAAATTTTTTAAATTTTTTATACTTCTCCTTCTATTATTCAAAAGTTTATTATTATTTTTTCTAATATTTTTTCTTTCACTTTTAAAAGATTTTTTTGTTTCTAAATTTGATTTAACTTTTGTTCTTATACTGTTTTCTTCTAATTTTAATTTGTTATTTGAGTCAAAATTTTTTAAAGTTCTAAGTCTATTACTTTTTAAACTCCTAAATTCTTTACTTTTTAATATTTTTTTATTTGAATTTTTTATTAATACACTTGAATTTTGTCTATTTATTTTACTATTTTCTACTTGAGTTTTATTTATATATTTATTTGAGTTTCTTTGTAATGTTCGTTTTTCACTCATAGACAACCTCCTAAGTTTTAATTTCTTCTATATTTTGAATTATTCAAATCGTTAAAATTAGTAGTCATAAGTTTATAAAGTTTTGTATCTTTTGGGAAATCATCTCTAAATGGTAAAATTAATTCGTTATATTTTATTAATCCTTCCCCTTGACCTGAATCTGTTATATAAGATAATTGATGTTCTGAAATATTAAGTCTTCTTGCTAGTTCTTCTTTGTCTCCTCCACTTTGATTTAAAAGATAGATGAAGTCTGTATTATCAAATATATTTTCTATTTCTTTTGATTTTAATAGGTCTTTTACATTTTGTGTAATTCCAGTTGGAATACCACCCCATTTTCTAAATCTTTTCCACATTTCTACTGAATACTGAGCTGTTTGCTTGTTATTTAATAGTAAGTGAAATTCATCTATATAATACCTTGTTGTCTTTCCAGCATGTCTATTTTTACTAACTCTATTCCAAACTGCGTCATATATTATCAGCATTCCTATTTTTTGAAGTTGTTTCCCTATCTCTTTTATATCAAAAGAAATTAATCTATTTTTGATATTTATATTTGACCTATGATTGAATATATTTAAAGAACCTTTTACATAAATTTCCATTTCTGTAGCTAAATTTTCTCCTATATCTCCTTGCTCTTTTAAGAGCATATATAAATCAGATAAAATAGGCATATTTTCTGGAACCGGATTTTCAAAATATTTTTTATACAATTTAGGTAGACACCTATCTATTATTGATATTTCAGCTGCACTTAATCCAACAGAATTACTATTATTATTACTAGTTACAAGTTCAAATAAAGATAAAATAAAGTCCGATTTTAATGGTAGTGGGTCTTCTTCTCCTGTTATATCTATATCTAATGGGTTTATATATTCTTTAGATACAGGACTTATTTTTATCGTTTGTCCTCCAAAAGCTTTAACTAAATCTCCATATTCAGATTCTGGGTCGCATATTACTACGTCATCTTCTGTAATCAAAACTGCATTTATCATTTCTCTTTTAGCACTAAATGATTTTCCTGAACCCGGTGTTCCTAAAACTAATCCATTAGGATTTTTTAATAACGTTCTATCACACATTATCATATTATTAGATAAAGCATTAAGCCCATAATATAAACTCTTGTTTGAACTTTGAAAAAGCTCTTGTGTTAAAAAAGGAATAAATATTGCAAGTGAACTTGTAGTTAGCATTCTATCCATTTCTATTTTATTTTTTCCAATAGGTAAAATTGTATTTAAAGCTTGCTCCTGTCTATATGAAAGATTTGTCATACTGCAAAAATATTTATTTAAAATTTCTTTTATATTTTCTTTTTTTGTATCTAATTCTTTTTCACTTTCAGCTTCAAACGATATTAGTATCGTTACTAAAAACATTTTTTCGTTTCCATACTGTAAATCATACAATAAACCATCTGTTTCTTTTTCAAAGATTTCTAACTTTGCTGGTAAAACATCTTGTGAAAAGCCATTTTGATAAGCTTTTTGTTGGTAATCTACTTTCTTTTGCTTTATAGTTGTATCTTTGTTATGAATAAATTTTAAGGATTCTTTTCTATCTATTGCTTTTATTGAAAAAGTTACAACTATATTGTCTTCTATGTCTAAAATATCTGATAATAATGTATCTGATAATTCAGATGAATCTATAGATAAGTAAACTGTTTGATAAAATTTCTTATCCATTTCAATAAATTGTTTTGATGAAAAATTCATATAACTTGGAGAAATTATGGCCTTTGTAGGAACTCCTTGTTCTTTTACTAATTTCCATTCTTCATCTAAATTAAATTCTTTTTCTGAATTAATTAAAGAATGAAATA
The DNA here is from genome assembly GCF_016552165.1 of Parvimonas parva. Classification (GTDB taxonomy): domain Bacteria; phylum Bacillota; class Clostridia; order Tissierellales; family Peptoniphilaceae; genus Parvimonas; species Parvimonas parva. Next base: position 6,783 of record NZ_JACVDA010000031.1, read on the forward strand.
ATCTCAATCTATCTCTTCCATCTAATTTTTCTGTTTTTACTCCTAATTTCTTATAATTATTTGCTATATTAATTTCTACTTTTTCCAACCTTTTTATTGCTGTTTCTAAATCTTTTTCTTCTACAGTAAAAGTAATATATTTGCTTTTTTCAATTCCATTATTTCCTTTTGTTTTCTGATTTTTAAGCATATTAAAATATTCTTCTCTTAAATATTCATATCCATCAGTTTTTTCTTTTTTTATATGCTCAAAATCTTTTCCGTCATTTAAACCTTCATTTTTTCTATTAACAAAACTAAATTGAATTTCTGTATCTTCATTAAAAGAGTTTAAAAAATTACAATATAATTTAAAAATTGTCTCTTTATCTTCTTCTTTTGCTAAAAGATAGTTAATATCCGAAAATTTTAATGTTTTAGAAAAATGAGTGTTATCTATTTGACAAATTCCATTCTTTTTCATAATATTATATTGTATTGTATCTAAAGTTGTTACTTTAGGTTTGGAATTAAAATCTTTCAATATCTTAAACATTTATTTTCTCCATTTCAGTATTTTTATATTTTTCTAATTCTTTATCACTTGGTAAAATTTCATATAAATTTTTGTAATTTAAAAATCTAATTTTTTTGTTTTTATTTTCTTGCAAATATCTATATTTTAAAAGTTCAGCTAGATTCATTCCATCTTTTTTGTAAAATAAATTTGCAAATATTGGAACTACACTTAAAAAAGCAAGGACTGAAGATATAAATATATCATCAATAAATATCTTTGAAACTGCATAAGTAGAAAATAAAACTGGTGTAGCTACAATAAGATGAACTAATTGTTTCTTCGTTAGATTCTTAAAAAAACTATCTTCAATTTCTCTTAAATCTTTTGGTACTGCCACTATTTTCATCTAACTACCCCCTTATTCCTAAAAATTGTTCTGAAATATCTTCAACTTTATCAAAAGCTAAAGATATACAACTTATATAAGCAACCATCTTTAATAAACTTAAAATTATTCCTTGATATGTTATTTCTGCTTTTGTAAAATCAGTTAAAATAAAACTATTCCAAACTACATTTAACATTTTTATTAAGAGCAAAAAAATCGCAACTTGTAAGCAAACCGCAAAAACTTTTCTTAAAAAATTCCAAGTTTGCGATTCATATTTTGAACTTGTAATTAAAGACATTGGTATAGCACCAAAACATAATAAAAATAGCATATCAAACATTCTTTTAAATACTGCTATTAATATTTTTATAAGTTTTGTTATTGATAAAACAGAACATATTGTTGTTCCTAACATTAATATAAAAGCTGTTCCTGTTGATAAATTATTAGCTACTTGCTTTTTCCATTCAGCTATATTCTTTATAGCAAAATCTATATTTTCTTGTTTTAAATGGGTATTATTTATAAAAATTTTACTTAAAATTAAAATTCCATTTATTATTTCAAAAGATTTGCTTATGAAAAATAATGCAATGATTATTCTAAATAACCATTTAAATAAATATTCATCTTGCATTGTTTTCATATTATTATGTTCTAAAAAAGAATCAATTAATTCTTTTGTCATTAAAAAAGCTAAAACTAAAACTGCTAAAGGAACTATTACATTTCCATGAACATTTTTTACTAATGTATATAACTCTTCGTTCCATTCTTTAGGCATAAGTTTAAGGGAATCTATAGCTGAACCTGTAATAGCATTCATAATATAAGCTAACATTGATAATAGTTTTGCTGTTATTTCTACTAAAAAAGATGTAACCCATTTATCAAGTGCTTCTACAAACCATCCCATAATTTACTTCCTATCTATCTAACTAAATAGATTTGAAATTAACGGTTTTAATACACTTGATAACAAATAACCGGAAAGTCCTATTCCTAATGCTCCTTCAATAAATCCCATTGCTTTAGATTTTGCATGAGGGTCTTGCTCTCTATTGGCTTTTGAATAGGCATAAACTCCATATATTCCCATTAAGATTGCCCCAATGTATAAAAGAGATGACAATCCTGTTATTACTTTTCCAACTGCATTAGTTACTTCTCCAGAATCTATATCTGCAAATACACTTTTATTTAACATAAATGTAAAAGCTAATGTATTAGCTAATACTACTCCAAATTTATCTTTATATTTTTTAAATTTACTTTTTCTTTTAATTGTTATTTTATTATTTTCCAATGTTTTTTCCCTCCAATTTAAAATTCTTCTTCATCTTCAATTTCTTCTACAAAATCATCTTCTAGTAAATCTTTTTTAACAAGAAGAACACTTTCATCATCCCTATCAACTTCTTTAAATTCTTTTAACTTGTTATTTCCGAAACTAACAGAATTTACAAGCAAATAAAATCTCCTATAAGCTGTTCCATCATCTAGTGTTACAACATAATCTCTAAGTTTTCCAATAACACCAATTTCATATCCTTTTTTCATAAATTCACCAATATTCTCAGCTAATTTACCATAGGCTATACAAGATAGATATGTTATTCTATCTTTTTCTTTGATTCTTTCATTAACAGCTATTGAAAATTGAACTTTTATACCATTTTCTGTTTCTACAACAACCGGGTCTTTAGTTAAATTTCCAACCATTGTTACAATGTTAATATTCATTGTATTTCCTCCTTTAATTTTTTTTATAATTTATTTATATCATAAAAAAAAACTTATAATTAACAATTTTTGTACATTTTTACACTTTTGCTTTTTATTTTGTGTAAACTCTTTTAAAAGTGTTTACTTATTTATTCTTTTAATTTAAATATATTTGCTACAATTTCTGAAAAATTCTTAATTGTTTTTTTTATTTCTCTTTTTTCATAGTAGTATTTTACATTTAAATATTTTATTGTTTTTTGTTTTAAATAATAATCTTCTAAAATAGATTTTTCTATATCAGAATATGAATCAAAAATTTTTTTAAATTTAGTATATTCTTCTTCTGAATAAATATTTTTAAGCAAATATAATTCTTCCTCTATCTTAAAATTTTCTCTTATAGTTAATTTTTTTTCTAAAATTATATCTTTTATTTCAATATCACTCTTTAATTTTTTTCTTAAAAGTCTTGACAAAATTTTTTGCAAATTTTTTAATTTTTTATTGTTATAGGCTAATTTTTTTTCTAAATTTTTTCTTTTTTCTTTTCTTATTTCATGTAAATCTTTTTCTATGAAAAACAACTTTATTAATTGTTGTAAATCTATATTTTTGTAATATTTATACATCTTACTCATCCCTATCAATATATGCTTTTAAATTATCAAATTCTTTAAAAATAAAGTCTAAATTTAAATTCTTTACTGTTTCATCATCATATTCATTAACTGGTTTTTTTAAAAGGGTTGTTTTATTTATTATCTCTTTATGTGGTATTATACTTATAACTAAATCATCATCTTGTATTGCATTTAATAAATCATTACTGGATGTAGTATTATGCTTTATCATATTTGCTATAAATAACATTTTTGCTTTTATTAATGATTTTTTAGTTCTTCTATCTATATTAGACCTATCATTTTTCCACATATCAAATTTAGTTGGAAAAATATTTCTATTTTCATATCCAAACTCACTTGGTTCAATTAGAGATATAATATAATCACTTACTGCTATTGCATTTTTAGTTATTGTTCCAAAATCAGGATGACAATCTATTAATATATAATCATATTTTTCAAAATCTGAAAAATTTCCGTCTATATAATCCCAAAGAAAATAATTTTTTGAATCTATAGTTTGTAGTCTGCCTTCAATATCATCTAAATTTAAAGAACTATATATAATATCTAAATTTTCCTTTATCGTATGGATTACAACTTTTTTATTTTTTTCAAAAATGTTTATAAATGATGTTTTCATATTAAATCCATATTTATCTTCATCATAAAAGCCATATAATGATGATAAAGAACATTGATGGTCTGTATCTATTAATAAAACCTTATTATATTTAGATAAATATTCTCCAAAATTATATAAAATTGTTGTTTTTCCAACTCCGCCTTTTAATGCAGAAAATGATACTATTTTCATATTATTCTCCTCTCTCTAAATCTTTAATAACTTTGTAATCTTCTTCAATTAATGCTTCTGTATATGAGAATTTATCATCATCAATAACTGATATTTCAAAAGATGATGATTCATTTATATAAACTATTCTTCCATTTATTTCTTCTTCTGAAAATATTATTTCATCATTATCATAAATTTCATTTCCATAAAAATCGTCTTGTCCTGTATATTCAAAAAACTCATAATCATATATCTCTCCATCTATTTCATATAAATCAAAGTTTTTTAAATCTAACACTTTAAATCTATTTTCAAAAACATCAAAAATTAATTTTTCATTCTTTTTTTCCATCTTAGTAACATATTCTTTAGTAATTTTATTAAAAACTTTTAATTTTAATTTTTTCATTTTATCCTCCTTATACATAATATTTGTATAATTATGCAAAAATCTTATAGTTTTTTAGTAATTTTTATTTGTAAATAAATTTCCCTAAATTGCAAGAATAAATTAGCCACATAAAAATAATTCTCTAGGCGTTTTGTAATTGAATATTTTTTTAGGAT
>NZ_JACVDA010000032.1 GCF_016552165.1 Parvimonas parva
ATGCACTCGTCCTATTTTGTAACCGATCCTAAAGGAACGATAGTGATTTAGTGCGGTAAGATGCTTGAAGATAATGGATATGAGATTAAAATTCTAAATCCCATAAACTTCAAAAGTCTATGAAGTACAATCCATTCGCATGTATCCGTTCTGAGAAAGATATTTTAAAACTCGTTCAGACAATCATCTCAAACACGAAGGGCGAGGGAGAAAAAGCAGGTGATAACTTTTGGGTGAAAGCTGAGAAGCTCTACTATACGGCACTTATCGGATATATCTGGTATGAGGCTCCAAGAGAAGAAAAGAACTTTGCAACACTACTTGATATGATAGACGCTTCAGAGGTAAGAGAAGATGATGAAACCTACATGAATCCGATTGATAGACTCTTTGAAGCATTGGAGAAGAAAGAACCGACACACTTTGCGGTGAAGCAATATAAAAAGTACAAATTGGCTGCTGGAGTAATAGAATTAAGGAGAACACTTAATCACTGTTTTAGTGAAACATGTACTACTTAATTCTTTTTTATTTAAGAAATTAAGAGGAAGGAAGAAAAAGAACGAGCAAGAAAAGATCGACTTCATCAAAACTACTTGAAACGTAAAGCAAACGGCAAGCAAAAAGAATATGAGGACAGATATAAGGCAAGGAGAGAAAAGAAAAAACAGGATAAGTTAAAGGTTTTGAAAAGAACAGGGATACCAGTAAGCGAGTATAAAAATATGGAAACAAAGTTAACTTGACAAATATTGAATTTTGATTTATTATTAAATATAAATTCAGTATTAGTACAGAAAGAGGTGTGCTATGGCACAAGTATTAAAAGAAGAAGTTAGAAATAGAATACTCGAAGCAGCAGAAAAAGTATTTTATAAAAAGGATTATAGAGGTGCCAAATTAACAGAAATTGCAAAAGAAGCAGATATTCCTGTGGCATTAATTTATACCTATTTCAAAAATAAGGCAGTTTTGTTTGATGCAGTAGTAAGTTCTGTTTATATAAACTTCGAGTCAGCTTTTAATGAGGAAGAATCTTTGGAAAAAGGTTCTGCTTCTGAAAGGTTTGATGAAGTTGGAGAAAATTATATTCATGAACTTTTAAAAGATCGTAAGAAGTTAATTATTTTAATGGATAAAAGCTCAGGTACAAAGCATACAGAAGCAAAACAAAAACTCATATCGCAAATGCAGGTTCATATTGAAGTAAGTTTAAAAAGACAATCGAAACAGGAATATGATCCAATGCTTGCCCATATTTTAGCCAGTAACTTTACAGAGGGACTTCTTGAAATAGCAAGGCATTATCAAAGTGAAAAGTGGGCAAAAGATATGCTAAAACTTATTGCAAAGTGTTATTACAAGGGAGTGGAATCATTGTAAGTTGATTTGATATTTAAATGCGATAAATTTAAATTTTTGGAGGAGATATTTTGAAGATATATAAAGATAAAGAAGAACTGAAATCTGAGATAAATAAAAGTTTTGAAAAGTATATTTCTGAATTTGATATTATTCCTGAATCTCTCAAAGATAAGAGAGTCCCTGAAGTTGACAGAACACCAGCAGAAAATCTTGCTTATCAACTCGGATGGACAACATTAGTTTTGAAATGGGAAAAAGATGAGAAAAACGGTTTTGAAGTAAAGACACCGTCGGATATGTTTAAATGGAATCAACTTGGAGAATTATATCAGTGGTTTACCGATACTTATGCTCATTTATCGATAGAAGAATTAAAGAAACGATTGAAAGAAAATATTATATCTATCTATACAATGATTGATACACTAAGTGAAGAAGAATTATTTCAACCGCATATGAGAAAATGGGCTGATGAAGCTACTAAAACAGCGACATGGGAAGTTTATAAGTTTATTCATGTTAATACGGTTGCCCCTTTTGGAACGTTTAGAACTAAGATTAGAAAATGGAAAAAGATTGTGCTATAATTTTTGATTTACTGATACAGTAATTTAAAAAAATATAGTGATCGGATAAAATAGACTTTGCGTAATCAGCAAAGTCTTACTTTAAACCTTAATACTGAATTAAAATTCAATATTATTCAATTTTGAAAGGAGAGTTGTTCATGCTGGAAAAAGAATTAAGAAAAAAAGTGATTGGGAAAAACGGCTTATCCAATTCACTTCTTGCTTTAAAAATAGTATTTGATTTGATACCACAAATCTTACTCGTATATTTGATTAGTTCTTTAATCACAAACAATATTAGCGAAGATAATTTGAAATATATTTTCTTAGGAATCTTTACTTCATTTGTATTAAAAGGAGTGTTTTATTATTTTGCAACAAAGGTTGCCCATGAGAAAGCATACGAAAAATTAACAGAACTTAGGTTAGATATTATAGGTCATCTGAAAAAACTGAGTTTGGGATTTTTTAAAGAACATAATACTGGGGAGCTTACCAACATTGTTCAACATGATGTAGAACAAGTGGAAGTATATCTTGCTCATGGTCTTCCTGAAATAATGTCAGTTACACTTCTGCCTACCATTATTTTTGTAGCTATGATTTTTGTGGACCTACGTCTTGCTCTTGGAATGATTGCCGGAGTTCCACTCATGTATTTGGTAAAAGTTCTTTCACAGAAAACAATGGATAAGAACTTTGCTATTTACTTTAACCATGAAAACAAGATGAGAGAAGAGCTAATGGAATATGTAAAAAATATTTCTGTGATTAAGGCTTTTGCTAAAGAAGAGGAAATTAGTGAAAGAACATTAAAAACGGCAAGAGAATATATTTACTGGGTTAAAAAGAGCATGGGGATGGTTACAATTCCAATGGGACTTATTGACATATTTATGGAAATTGGAGTAGTTATTGTCATGATTTTGGGAAGTATATTTCTTTACTATGGAAATATTACAACACCTAATTTTATACTTGCCATTATTTTATCGTCTGCTTTTACTGCATCTATAAGTAAGACGGCTACATTGCAACATTTTTCTATTGTGTTTAAGGAAGCGTTAAAGGCGATAGGGAAAGTATTAACAGTTCCACTTCCAAACAAAAAGACAGAACAAGGTTTAGAATTTGGAAACATAGAATTTAAAGATGTGAATTTTGCATATGGAAAAGATAGCTTTGAGCTTAAAAATATCAATTTGAATTTTAAGAAAAATAGTTTGAACGCCTTTGTAGGAGCAAGCGGTTGTGGAAAGAGTACGGTATCTAATTTGCTTATGGGATTTTGGGATGCAGATGAAGGACAAATACTGATAAATGGAAAAGATATAAAAGAATATAGTCAAGAAAATATCTCAATGCTGATTGGTAGTGTGCAACAAGAAGTTATCCTTTTTGATTTAAGTATTTTTGAAAATATAGCAATTGGAAAACTAAATGCAACAAAAGAAGAAGTCATAGAAGCTGCTAAAAAAGCAAGATGCCATGATTTTATTTCAGCATTACCAAATGGATATGAAACACGAGTAGGTGAAATGGGAGTTAAGTTATCCGGTGGAGAAAAACAAAGAATATCAATTGCGAGAATGATACTTAAAAATGCACCGATTTTAATATTAGATGAGGCAATGGCAGCTGTTGATAGTGAAAATGAAAGACTAATCGGTGAAGCGATTGATGATTTAAGTAAGGATAAAACTATCATTACAATTGCTCATCATCTAAATACGATTAGAGATTCAGACCAGATTATAGTTATGGATAAGGGCGTTGTTCTTGATGCAGGAAGCCATGAAGAACTGATGAAAAGATGTGATTTTTATAAGGATATGGTTGAAGCACAGAACAAGGTAGATAGATGGAATTTGAAAGAGGTGGTAACAGAAAATGTTTAGAGAAATGTTAAAACTACTAACAAAAACCGGCAAGAGAGATTTGATTATATCAAGTGTATTCTTTGCCCTTTATGGACTCAGCTCCATAGCCATGATTGTTATCGTATTTTCTATACTGTTCCAAATCTTTGACGGAACGAGCTTAGCAAGCCTATATAAATATTTTATTGCGATTGGATTACTTGTAGTATTCAAAGGCATTTGTAATATGGTTGCAGATATGAAAAAGCATAGTGCAGGTTTTGATATTGTTCAGCAAATCAGAGAACGCATGATTATTAAATTGAAAAAATTCAGTTTGGGATTTTATACCAATGAAAGACTGGGAGAGATCAATACAATTTTACACAAAGATGTTGATAATATGTCTCTTGTTGTAGGACACATGTGGTCGAGAATGTTTGGCGATTTTTTGATAGGTGCAGTCGTATTTATCGGTCTTGCAAGTATTGATTTCAAACTTGCTATTCTAATGGCTGTATCTGTTCCGATTGCACTTGTCTTTCTATATCTGACAATTAAGCAATCTGAAAGAATAGAGAATCAGAATAATTCAGCACTTCTTGATATGGTTAGCTTATTTGTTGAATATGTTAGAGGAATACCTGTACTAAAGAGTTTTTCAAACAATAAAAGCTTGGATAATGAGCTTATGAACAAGACAAAAAAGTTTGGAGAAACAAGCAAAGTAGCTTCAAGATTCAAGGCAAAACAGCTATCTATATTTGGGTTTTTACTGGATATTGGATATTTAGTTCTTTTAATTGCAGGAGCAATACTTGTTATAAAGGGAAGTCTTGATGTACTTAATTTTATTATCTTTGCAGTAATTTCAAAAGAGTTTTATAAGCCGTTCGCTTCTATGGAACAACACTATATGAACTATGTTTCGGCGGTAGATAGTTACGAAAGACTTTCAAGAATTTTATATGCAGATGTAATCCCGGATAAAGTGAATGGAATTGTTCCGATGGATAATGATATAGCTTTTGAAAACATAGATTTTTCCTATGAAAAAGATGAATTTAAAATGGAAAAATTGAGCTTTTCTATTGCTGAAAAAACTATGACAGCCTTAGTTGGAGAATCAGGTAGTGGAAAGACTACTATAACCAACTTGCTTTTAAGATTTTATGATGTGCATAAAGGAAAAATTACCCTCGGAGGAACTGATATAAGGGATATTCCTTATGATGAGCTTTTAGATCGTATTAGTATTGTCATGCAAAATGTTCAGTTGTTTGATAATACCATTGAAGAAAACATCAAGGTAGGTAAAAAAGGAGCAACGAAAGAAGAAATCATTGAAGCTGCAAAGAAAGCGAGGATACATGATTTCATTATGAGTTTACCAAAAGGTTATGAAACTGATATTGGAGAAAATGGTGGGATTTTATCAGGTGGACAGAGACAAAGAATATCTATTGCAAGAGCTTTTCTAAAGGATGCACCTATTTTAATTCTTGATGAAATGACAAGTAATGTTGATCCTGTAAATGAATCTTTGATACAAGATGCTATTACAGAACTTGCAAAGAATAGAACTGTACTTGTAGTGGCTCATCATTTAAAAACCATTCAAAAAGCTGACCAAATTCTCGTATTTCAAAAAGGAAATTTACTTGAAAAAGGAAAGCATGGGGAACTTCTTGAGAAAGATGGTTACTACACAAAATTATGGAAAGCTCAGTACGAGGTATAATCATGATTTTGTTAAAAAATGTTTCTTATGAATGGGAAGATGGGCGAACTGCTTTAAAAAATATAAATCTTGAAATTAAAAAAGGTGAATTTGTTTTAATTTCAGGGAAAAGTGGAAGTGGTAAAAGCACTCTTGGAAGTGTAATGAATGGTCTTATACCACATTATTACAAAGGCAAAATGAAAGGAGAAGCCTTTGTGTCCGGAAAAGATATAAGCAAATTATTACTTCATGAAATAGGGCATATTGTAGGGACTGTATTTCAAGATCCAAGAAGTCAGTTTTTTACAACAACTACAGATGAAGAAATAGCTTTTGGGCTTCAAACGATCTGCAAATCAAGATATGAAATCAAACAGAGAGTAGAAGAAGTATATGCAGAACTGGATATTGAGGAACTGAAAGGAAAATCTGTTTTTGAATTATCAAGCGGACAGAAACAAAAGATAGCTATTGCAAGCATCTATGCGATGAATCCGAAAGTTTTAATTTTGGATGAACCTTCAGCAAATTTGGATATGAAAGCAACATTTGACCTGTTTTTAATTTTGGAGAAATTAAAGAAAAAAGGAACAACAGTTGTTCTAATTGAGCATCGTTTGTACTATGTAAAATCTTTATTTGACCGTTTTCTTTTGGTGAAAGATGGAGAGATTGCACAGGACTTGAGTCGGGAAGAAGTTATCCGTCTTGAAGGGGAGTTTTGGGATGAAAATGGGCTAAGAACTCTTGAATTAGAAGAATACAGGATAAGTGAGAAGAAAGATTCATATCAATTAAATGATGAAAGTATCAGCGGAAAAGGCTTGAGATTTTGCTATCCGAATGTAGCTAAGGATGGAAAGAAACAAAACAAGTACATCTTAAATCATCTTGATTTCAATATGGAGTGTGGAAAAGCCATTGGTCTTATAGGCTTAAATGGTACCGGGAAAACCACCTTTGCAAGAGTGATTTCAGGACTTGAGAAGATAAAAGAGGGAACAATATGGGCTGGAAAAGATAAGTCGCTTAATCATAAAGATTTAATGGATATGTCATATTTTGTCTTTCAAGATTCAGACTATCAGTTGTTTTCGGAAAGTGTACTTGATGAAATGCTACTTGGTATTTCAAGTAAAGATAAAAAAGAAAATACTCAAAAGGCAAAGTCTATTTTGAGTGTACTTGGCTTAGACAAATACATTGATAAGCATCCGTTTGCTTTATCAAGAGGAGAAAAACAAAGACTGACAATAGCTTGTGGAATGATGAAACAGGCAAAAGTTTTTATCTATGATGAACCAACATCAGGTTGTGATAAAGACTCAATGCTTTCGGTGGCAAAATTGATTGAAGAACAATTAAAAAATGGGACAACAGTCTTGGTAATAAGTCATGATTTTGAGTTTTTAGCAAACACAGTAAGCGATCTGTGGGTAATGGGAGATGGAAAAATAGAAACTGTTTTAGATATGAGTGAAAGTAACAAATTTCTCATATTAGACAAGATGAGAGGAGGTAGAGAACTTGATAGATAGAAAAACAGTCGATCCGAGAATAAAACTTATTCTACTTCCAATTGCCTCCTTTACCAGCTTTTTTATAAGCGATACAATCCTACTTTTCGGACTGATTGTCTTTGCCTTTTTTCTGTATGTATACAGTAGTATGTGGAAAAGAGCATTACGCTTTATTTTGTTTTTTGTGCTTTTATACTGCATAGAGTTAGGGCTTGGAAAGTTTCGTGAAGCAAGTATCGTATTTGCAATATATATGTTTATTTACTTTGCATCAAGGATGACCTTAATTGCTATGTTTGGTGGATATATAACAAAGACTACAAGTGTAAGTGAAATGCTTGAAGCATTAAATAGAATGAAAGTACCAAGAAGCATTGGTATACCTTTTAGTGTTTTGCTTAGGTTTGTACCAACTATAAGAATAGAACTCAAGGCATTAAAAGAGAATATGAAGATTCGAGGAATCGTAACAAGTAGATTTTTCCCGTTGCTACATCCATTTAAATATATTGAATATACGCTTGTTCCACTTTTAATGAGGATGATTAAGATTTCAGATGAACTGTCAGCTTCAGCACTCATTAGAGGACTTGATAGTGATGAGAACAGGGTTACATTGACAAAATTGAGGTTTAGATGGGCGGATTTGTTGATTGGACTATTAGGAGCTTTGATGATTGCTCTTGTGATAGTAATACAGAAAATTTATTAGGAGGACTTTTATGAAAAACAAATTAAATGGTCGTGATTTTATTACAATCGGAATCTTTAATGCAATTGGAATTGTCATATACATGGTGGTTGCATTTGCTATGGCAACAACAGTGATTGGAGGATTTATTGCTTCAGGAGTTAGCTTTATGGTAGCTGCTACCGTTTATATACTTATGGCTTTGAAAGTTAAAAAGAAGGGCGTATTTACAATATCAGGAACGCTTCTTGGTTTAATTGCATTGTCAGGAGGACATTTGCCTCATGCAGTCTTTGCTGTAATCGGTGGAATTATATGTGATTTGATTATAGGAAATTATGAGAGCAAGGGACGAATGATTATTGGATATGGGACATTTGCATTAGCAGATTTTTTAGGAACAGTAATTCCTGTGATTTTATTCGGGACAGCTTCTTTTGTGGAAAGAGCATCAAAATGGAAAATGAGCGAAGCACAAATAAATGAAGCATTATCTTATTTCAAAGTTTCGTGGGCAGTAGGATTTGGCTTGATAACTTTTGTTCTTGCTTGCATAGGAGCATTCGTTGCAACAAGAATACTTAAAAAACATTTTGAAAAAGCCGGAGTGATTTAAATAAATCTTTTAATATAATATTATTTGGAGCAGGTGAAAAAACACTTGCTCTTTTTTGCGTATTTTGAGTACTATAATTATAGTAGCTAGATTAAGATGAGTGTTTTAGGTATAATTTTATTTATTAAAGTTTAGATGAAGAAAATATGGTAGATATACAAATTTGGCTTGTAAGGTAGCTCAAACCTTTTAACGATACCCTTGTCCTATCGTTAAAAAGTATACTTGACAAGTTTCCTAAAACAGACATCTTGAGTTTCATTCATACAGACGAATCATTGCATGTCGAGACGGTAGCGTTGCTGTCAAATATGCACAATTAAATATGGAGAAAAGGCTTGAAATAAGATGATGGTGTAGCAAATGCAGTATTTGAATCCTATAAATCTAATAAAATCATTACTTCTTTTTGTTTGGTTTCAATTATATAATAATGTGCAGAAAGAAGATATATATATGAATACTGACTCGATGAATATTATTAAACAAAATAATGGGATCATTACAGTTTGAAAAATATAAAGTCATAATATTGATTCATGGTATCTCACGGATATGATTCGTAAAGGACAACTTGAGAGAGTATCGCGTGGAATATATTTTGATCTAACTTATAATGATTTTGATGAACTATATTTTTTACAAAAACAGTTTAAAAAGAAAGTCAGCGTGTATCAGATAAAGAAGGATTCTTGAGTATCAAATGGGTATAATGCATGTAGAAACAATGATGGGAAATACTGTTAATGTTTATGATATAGAACATATAATTTGCGATATTATTCGTGATAGGAAAAATCAAGATCCAAAAAAATTTTCAAGAGTATGGAATTTATATTTAGACAATCAAAATAAAAATATATGGAAGCTTAGGAGATATGCTGTAATTTCGGGTATATCTAATCCGATAGAGGATATATTGGAGATTATTTATAATAAGTAAAGATAGTATTGTTAACAAACTTAGAATTATAGCAAGTGAGTTGAGTGTATGTTTTAATGATGTATTGAGTCAGTTAATTTACTACATATAGTAGTATCTCCAAACATGCAAGCACATATATCTTTGTTTTGAAAGATATACTAAATCTTGATATAATGACAACAATAGGAGGTGGATAGCGTATGTTTTATATATCAGTCATATTACTGGCTGCTCTGATTGCAGTTCAGATAGTGAAGAAGTCAGGGATTCCTTCTTTGATGTTGTTCTTGTCTTTGGGTATTGTAAGCAGTCTAATTGGTTTTAACTTTAACGATTACCAATTTGCGGAAAACTTCTCGAAGATTGCATTATTAATTATCATCTTCTATGGTGGCTTTGGCACAAACTGGAAAGCTGGAAGAACTGTCGTAATTGAATCATTAATTCTATCAACATTAGGAGTAATATTTACGTCATTACTGACAGGAATATTGATACATTTTATTCTACGCTTTGGCTGGATAGAGAGCTTCTTAATTGGTTCAATTATTGGCTCTACGGACTACGCATCTGTATCTAATATTCTTTCTTCAAAGAATCTAAATTTAAAATACAATACTGCATCTCTTTTAGAACTTGAAAGCGGATCAAACGACCCGATGGCATTTACACTAACTTGTATTTTCTTAGCATTAATCAAAGGTGAACAGATTTCTATCGGTACAATATTATTCTTTCAGATATTCTGGGGTATTCTCATTGGTGTAATCGTTGCTTATATTATTCGCAAATTTATGGAATATACAGACCTTCAAAAGACTGGATTTATTACAGTTTTTATCATTGCAGTTGTACTATTATCCTTCTCGATTAGTGAACTGTTGAATGGTAATGGATATCTAACAGTATATATTCTTGGATTGATATTAGGAAATCAAGTTTTTATCGCAAAGAAAGAGGTGATATTCTTCTTTGATGGTGTGTCTAACATTATGAATATCCTGTTGTTCTTTATTTTGGGATTACTTGCGACACCTGCACATATCTTGACGAACTTATTCTTTGCGATTGTCATTGCAATTGTACTCATCTTTATTGTTAGAACAATCGTAGTGTTTGGACTTATGTTACCATTTGATTTGAAGCGCAATCAAAAGTGGTTAGTATCTTGGGGAGGGCTTCGTGGAGCAGCTGCGATTGCCTTTGCAATTATGGTAGTGAATCAGTATAAAACAAGTACTGTGGATATCTTCCATATTGTCTTTGGTGTCTGCTTACTATCATCACTCATACAAGGCTCCTCTATGAAGTGGGTAACAGAAAAGTTACATATGATTGATCCTCGTAATGAAGTATTAAGAACATTTAATTACTATGTTGGAAAAGGAAATATTACATTTGTAAAATCAGTGGTAGATGAGAGTGGTATTCTCGCACATCGTCAGATAAAAGATATTTCTTTAGATAAGCACCTAATTATTGCAAAGGTAATTCGTGATGATAAGCCATTAGTTCCTAATGGAAGTCTTGTTCTAAAACCAAACGATGTTATTATTTGGAGCGGTGAAGAGTATTTTGATCCAAACGGACAAGATCTCATAGAATTTACAGTGACAGAACATCATGCATGGAATCATAAGTATATCAGTGACTTGAAGCTTCCGAAAAATAAGTTGATTATTTCAATTAATCGAAACGATGAAATTATACCAGCAACAGGTAGTACGCTGATCCAAACGGAAGATCGTATATTACTGTTTAAAGGGAAGAATATAAAATAGAAAATGACTCGTGTCTATCTTCAAAGAGGAGATGCACGAGTCATTTATTATATGTGCTAGATATTGTATATCCTAGGTGTTCAAAACACAAAAAAGATTAACTAATATGAAAATGTACATTTGTAAATGATGTGAGACCAAAAATTATAAAAAAACATAACCTGTATGTTAGAATTAAAGGAGAAT
>NZ_JACVDA010000033.1 GCF_016552165.1 Parvimonas parva
TTCTCCTTTAATTCTAACATACAGGTTATGTTTTTTTATAATTTTTGGTCTCACATCATTTACAAATGTACATTTTTGCATTTTTTATGACAAAATAATTATAAAAAAAAATACAGATAAGCTATATTTTTTTATAACCTATCTGTATTTTTTGTGCAATATTATTTTATTATATATTAACTTTTTTGAAATCTCTCTTGTCCAATAAATTTATTAATCTAAACATATTCCTCATAATAAAAACTGACCTTTTAAGTAAAGCTAAAAGGTCAGTTAATTTTATCTATTTATCTTCTTTTTTTGACTCTTCAATGATTTTTTCTGCGATATTTGCAGGTACTTCTTCGTATCTGTCAAATTCCATTGAAAATTCTCCTCTTGCATGAGTCATTGACCTCAAGTCGATAGCATATTCAAAAAGTTCTGAATGTGGTGCCTCTCCGATTACAAGTTGAGTTCCGTCTTCAAGCATTTCCATACCTAAAACTTTTCCTCTTCTCTTGTTCAAGTCACCCATTACATCGCCCATATAAATTTCAGGTATTCTTACTTCTACTTTCATTATAGGTTCAAGTAAAACAGGTTTTGCTTGTTCCATACCTTTTTTGAAAGCTATTGAGGCTGCAATTTTAAATGCCATTTCGTTTGAGTCAACAGGGTGATATGAACCGTCATAAAGAGTTGCTTTTAAATTTACAACCGGATATCCTGCTAAAATTCCTTTTTCAAGACAATCTCTAATTCCTTTTTCAACTGCTGGGAAGTAATTTCTTGGAACTGCCCCACCGAAAACTTCTTCAGCAAATTCAAATTCTTCTGTTGATGGTTCAAATCTCATAAATACATCTCCATATTGACCTGCACCACCGGATTGTTTTTTATGTTTACCTTGAACATCTGATTTTCCTTTAATAGTTTCTCTGTATGCAATTCTTAAAGGAACGATATTGGTTTCAACACCATAAACATTTTTAAGTTTATCTAAAACAACTTGAAGTTGAACATTTCCTTGTCCACCGATTAAATGTTGTTTAGTTTCTACATTTCTTTCAGATACGAAACTTGGGTCTTCTTCATGTAATTTATGAAGAGATTGTGAAATCTTATCTTCATCATTTTTAGATTTCGGTTCTATCGCAAAATAAAGATTTGGTTTTGGATATTTAATCTTCTTGTAAAGAGTTTTATTTTGTTTATCACAAAGAGTATCTCCTGTTTCTGTTAAATTAAGTTTTGAAACTGCACCAATATCCCCTGCAACTATTTCAGAAGTTTCCAACTGAGTTTTCCCTCTCAAGAAGAATAATCCTGCCGACTTATCCATTTCATCTTTTGTAGAGTTAAAAATTTCAGTATCTTTACTAATCTTACCACTCATAACTTTAAAAATTGAAATTCTTCCAACGAATGGGTCAACAATAGTTTTAAATACAACTGCTGAGAAAGGCTCATTTACACAAATATTTCTAACATTTTCATCTTCATTTCTAAAGCCTCTCTTCGCTCTCTCGTCATTTGGAGCAGGCATATAATCTGTGATGATATCAAGTAACATATCAATTCCGGCACCTGTTGTAGCAGAACCACAAATCAAAGGAACAGCTGAACCGTTTAACAATGCACTTGTAACACCTTTCATAAATTCTTCGTGGCTAAACTCTTCACCGTCAAAGAATTTTTCCATAAGTTCGTCATCAGTTTCTGCAACAACTTCTACGATTGTATCATAAACGTGATTTACTTCTTCAACTCTTATTTCAGGAATTTCAACTTCTTTTCTTTCAAATCCATCATATTCATAAGCTTTTTTATTTAAAACATCAATAATACCTTTAAAATTTTCACCTTCACCTAGAGCAAGAGTGAAAGGAATAACCTTTTTACCAAAAGCGATATGTAAATCACTAACAACTTTTGCAAAATTTACATTTTCTTTATCCATCTTGTTTACAAAAATAATTCTTGGTAATTCAATATTTTCAGTATATTTTAAAACTTTTTCAGCTCCAACTTCTATACCGTTTTGCGCATCTAAAACAACCAAACAAGCCTCAGACGCTCTAAGAGAACTGTAAACTTCCCCACTAAAATCAAAATACCCCGGAGTGTCAATTAAATTTATCTTAAAGTCTTTCCACTCAACTGGTGCAATAGCAGTTGAAATAGAAACTCCTCTTGAAATTTCTTCTTTATCAAAATCAGTTACGGTATTTCCGTCCTCAACCTTGCCAAGTCTTTTTAAATTGCCAGTCTTATAAAGTAAAGCCTCACAAAGAGAAGTCTTCCCACTGGCACTATGCCCAACTAACGCAAGATTTCTAATCTTTTCTGTTGAATATGATTTCATATTTAATTCCCCCTAACATTTCGTAAATATAGATAAATTAATACCTTAGTGATATTATAATATGGAAATGTTTTCAAGTCAAGTTTTTTTGTAAAAAAATTAAAATAAAAACACCCTTACAAATAGTTTTTTTATAAAAAAAATCCAGTATTTAATTTTAAAAACTGGAATTTTCATTGAATTTATTTAATTTTTTTAATTAATTGTAATATACATTCAAATACAATCAACAACAAAACATACAATACCATAAATTTTATGATATCTTGTTTATATACTATTAAAATTATCAAAAACGTTATAACTGAAATCAAATACTTTTTAAAAAATTTATTTACTACCATAATTAATATCTCTATTTTGTAAAATAAATTGCCAAAATATTAGATGCTAAAACAGCAATCCATAAGCTAACAAAATACTAATTTTTTTCTTAATTTTCATAACAAACCCCCAATTTTTATAACTTAAGTTAAAAAACGCTTTTGATATATTTATTGTAACATAGAAATAAAAAAAAAACAATGTTAAATTTAAAATAACTCCATATATAATCTATATAATTAAAACAAAAAAAGAGTGAGTTTAAACCCACTCTTATCTATGCTACTTCATTTACTTTTTCAGCCATTTTCTTTAACAATCCCGGATGAATTGCATTTGTAGGACATTTATCTGCAGCTTGTAAAAGTAATGTTTCGTCTAAGCCTTGTGTATAATTTACAACTGCTAGATTATTTTCAATAGTAAATGCCTCAGGATAAACTCTAGCACACATTTTACAACCGATACAACCAACTTTACAAGCATTCTTTACAACATTTCCTGCTGCAAAACTCTTACATTTAACCATAACTGTTTGTTCATAAGGAACTAAATCAATTAAGTTCTTTGGACAAATATCTATACATTTGTTACAAGCTGTACAATTTTCTTTATTTACAACTGCAAGTCCATTTATCATATCTATTGCATTAAATCCACAAACGTCTTGACAAGTACCACAGCCTAAGCAACCATAAGCACAAGTCTTACTTCCTCCTTGCATTGAGTTGTTTACCCTACAATCTCTAATGCCGGTATATATGTATTTTTCTTTTGCAAATTCTTTATCTCCTTGGCACATTACACAAGCTACCATTCTTTGAACTTCTCCTGCCTCTGTTCCTAAGATTCTTGCAAGTCTTGCAACTAAGTCGGCTCCTCCAACAGGACAAGCATTTATTCCAGCTTTTCCTTCTGCAATAGCTTTTGCAAGTCCATCACAGCCTGGAAATCCACAAGCACCACAGTTTGCTCCTGGTAATTCTCCTCTAACTTGTGCAACTTTTTCGTCAACTTTTACAAAAAATACTTTTGATGCGAATGCAAGTATCAATGCAAATAAAATACCTAAAATACTAAGTACCAAAACTGGTATCATTATTTCATTCATAATCTCACCTCTATACTAAGCCAGCAAATCCATAAAATGCTAAAGACATAAGTCCAATGGTAATTAAAGTAATAGGTACACCTTCTAAGTTTTTAGGAACTGCTGTTAATTCCATTTTTTCTCTTAAAGATGCTAAGCAAACAATGGCTAATAAAAATCCAAGTGATGCTCCTAAACCATTAAATATTGTTTCTAACAAATTATATTCTTTTTGAATATTTGTAATCGCAACCCCTAAAACTACACAGTTTGTTGTTATAAGTGGTAGGAAAACTCCCAGCGCATTATAAAGATTTGGACTCATTTTTTTAAGTACCATTTCAACAAATTGAACTAAAGTTGCTATTACAAGTATGAACACGATAGTTTGTAAATATTGAAGTCCTAAAGTATCCAATATTGTCTTTTGGATAAACCAAGTTACTGCACTTGAAATTGTGATTACAAATGTAACTGCCATACCCATACCAAATGCTGTTTCAACTTTATTTGATACACCAATCAATGGACAAATTCCTAAGAATTGTCCCAATACATAGTTATTTACTAAAATTGATGCAACTAAAATTTTTAATATCGTAGCCATTAGTTACCTCCTTCTTTTTTAGCATTAACTTTTTTATTTAAAATATTAAATCCTGCTACTAAAAGTCCAAGAATTATAAATGCTCCCGGAGCTTGTGTAATAACACCTATACTTACATAATTTTTTCCAAGAATTGGAAAGCCGAACCAAGTTCCATTTCCTAAAAGTTCACGAACACTAGCTAAAACAACTAATGCACAAGTAAAACCGATACCTTGTCCAACACCATCAATCATAGATGAGAAAACTGAATTTTTTGATGCGAAAGACTCTGCTCTTGCTAAAATCAAACAGTTTACTACTATAAGTGGTATGAAAAGTCCAAGACTTGCATTAAGTGCCGGTATGTAAGCTGACAAGAACATTTGTACCAATGTTACGAATGTCGCTATAATTACTATATAAGCCGGTATTCTAACCTTATCAGGAATAAATTTTCTAAGCATTGAGATTACTATATTTGAACAAGTTACTACGAATACTACTGAAAAACCCATACCAATCGCATTAACAACACTAGTTGTTACGGCTAATACAGAACACATACCAACTAATTGAACAAGTACGGGGTTGTTTGAAAATATACCATCAAAGAAAATCTTTTTTAATTTCATATTATCCCTCCTACTTTCCAACATCTGCTAAAGCATCTATTGCAGCATTTAAACCGTTTAAAACTGCATTAACACTTATTGTTGTTCCTGTTATTGCTTGAATATCATTGTCTTTGTCCGGATGCAAGTTTTTAACTAAATGTTCAGTAACTTTATTTCCAACAACGCTTTGTGCATATTCAGGAGTTGTTACTCTACTTCCAAGTCCAGGTGTTTCATTATGTTTTAAAACTTTAAATCCAACGATAGTTTGGTTTTCAATATTTATAGCCATAAGCATTGAAATATCTCCACCGTAACCATTCTTTCCTAGTGTTTTAAAAACATAACCAACTGTTTTATCTGATTTTTTAGCAATTTCTACTTTTTCTATATTTTTTATCTTTGTTTTTATTGAATTAAGTTTTCCTTCTTCTAAAGTTTCAAATTTATCCGCATCAGCAAAGACTTCTTTTAGAGCATTTTCATATTCTTGCTTTTCTCTTTGTTGAATAACTGGAGAAGTAAAACTATTTGCAAAGGCAAGAATTAAACCTGCGATTGCTGTAATTAAAAACAATCTTACTGTTAATCTAATAGTTTCTTTCATTATTTTTTAACTCTCCCTTCTCCAAAAACTTTAGGGATACAATATTTTTCAAGAAGTGGTGTAAATATATTCATAAATAGAATTGAATAACTTACCCCTTCAGGAAGTGCTCCTAAATTTCTTATAAGGGCGGTAACTACCCCACAGCCTATTGCAAAAAATATTTGAGCTTTTCTATTTACAGGAGCTGATACATAATCAGTAGCCATAAAGAATGCCCCTAATACAAGTCCACCCATTAAAAGTTGAATTGGCAAATCTGCTATTGGTGTTCCGGTTAATGCTAAAACAACTGCTGTTGTTGCTATAAACACAGCTGGAATTCTAATTTGAATAACTCCTCTGTATAACAAATATCCAGCACCGATTAATAAGCATATTGTAGAAACTTCCCCAATACAACCACCTCTAACACCGATAAATGCCTCCAAGAAGTTAACAGGAGTTCCTTTTGACAACGGAGTTGCAAAAGTTGTAGCATCTAATGATGAATAAGTTGATGAATTTAATAAATTTGAAATTCCAGCATTTGGAGCAACATAATTACTCATAGCAGTTGGGAATGATGCCATTAATGCAGCTCTTGCAGCAAGTGCAGGGTTCATAAAGTTCATTCCAAGTCCACCATATAATTGCTTAACGATTATAATGGCGAACATACTTCCAAGCGCTACCATCCAGAATGGAATAGTAACAGGAACGTTAAATGCTAAAAGCATACCTGTAATAACTGCTGAAAAATCATTTATTGTAATAGGTTTATGAGTTAATTTTTCATAAAGATATTCTGACCCAACAGCAAATCCTACTGCTACTAATGTAACAAGTAATGCTCTAAGTCCAAAGAAATAAATTCCGGCAAGTAAAGTTGGAATAAGTGCAATAACAACATCTCTCATAACTGTACTAACTGTTTCTTTACTTCTCAAGTGAGGAGATGAGCCTACAAATAACTTGATTTGTGGTTCTTCATTACGTCCACCTCTAGCAGGTCTTTCTCTTCTTTCTCTAGCAGGAGTTTCTGAACCCTCTTGAGTAGTAGCTGTTCTTTCACGTCTTTCTCTTGCAGGACGTTCAGCTCTTTCTCTAGGTTCTCTAGGCGTTCTCTCGCGTCTTTCCCTAACCGGTCTTTCTGTTTTTTCTTCAGTAGTTTCAGCATTTTCCACCACTTCAGAATTTTCTGTATTTTCTTCTGCCGTTGCTCTAGGTCTTCTCTCTCTTGGAGTTCTTTCTCTAGGCTCTCTTGCAGGTCTTTCACGTCTTTCTCTAACCGGCCTTTCTGTTTTTTCTTCAGTAGTTTCAGCATTTTCCACCACTTCAGAATTTTCTGTATTTTCTTCTACAGTTGCTCTAGGTCTTCTCTCTCTTGGAGTTCTTTCTCTAGGCTCTCTTGCAGGTCTTTCTCTTCTTTCTCTAACTGGTCTTTCTGTTTTTTCTTCAGTAGTAGAAATTTCTTCAACTTTTTTTGTTTCAACTTCCTTTACTTCTTCAATACTTTCAGTTACGACCTCAGTTTCTTTTACCTCAATGTCCGTTCCGTTTTCTAATTCAGAAGGGACTTCAACTTTTAAATCTTTTTCGTCCATAGTACCCTCCTTATGCTCTCTTTCCTTTACCTTGTTTTCTAACTTCAGCTTTTCCAAGTCTGATTGCTTCAACTAAAGGTCTATTTGACGGACAAATATATGAGCAAGAACCACATTCTATACAATCCATTAAATGTAATTTTTCAGCCTGTTCAACTCTATTTTTCAAAGTATATAGCTGTAAATACAAAGGCTGTAAGTACACAGGACAAATATCAACACATTTACCACATCTAATGCAAGGACTTACAGCTTTAGGTGCGCTTTCCTCTTGAGTCATAAAAAGTAATCCACCCATAGCTTTTCCAGTCGTAACATTTGGAGTGTATTGAGTTTCTCCCATCATAGGTCCACCGGAAATAATTTTTCCAGGCTCACTTTCATATCCACCGATAAATTCTACAATATCAGAAATTTTTGACCCAACTCTAACCATAACATTTTGTGGTTCTTTAAGAGCATGGCCTGTCATTGTAACTAATTTTTCATATAAAGGTTTACCATGTAAAACAGCATCATTAATAGCAATTGCAGTATTCGCATTTATTACTCTTATTCCAACTGCAGAAGTTGATGATCCAGACGGTACAACAATTCCAGTTGTAGCTTGGATAAGTCTTTTTTGGTCGCCTTGTGGATATTTAGTCTTTACAACACTAACAGTTACCTCAGGATAAGATTTTGATGCCTCTTGCAATTTTTCAATAGCTAAAGGCTTATTATCTTCGATACCTAAAATACCTTTCTTAGCCCCCATAGCTTTCATAGCAAGCAAA
The DNA here is from genome assembly GCF_016552165.1 of Parvimonas parva. GTDB lineage: Bacteria > Bacillota > Clostridia > Tissierellales > Peptoniphilaceae > Parvimonas > Parvimonas parva. The sequence continues at coordinate 7,934 of NZ_JACVDA010000033.1, forward strand.
CACCCCATCACAACCTTTTCAGGATATAATTCCATCATAAGTTGGTCACTTGTTAAATATGGCTCACATTCAGCGCAGTTTATTATTATGTAGTCTGTAATCTGTCCTTCTCTAGCTGTCAATTTTACATGAGTTGGGAACCCGGCACCACCAAGTCCAACAATTCCAGCTTCTTTTATGGCATCTAGTATGTCTGTTGCGCTTACTTCATCAATAGTTAAATTCTTTTCTTCATAGCCTAATTCGTCCAAACCATCATTTTCAATAGTTACACCTTGGCATACAACACCGGTTGCAGTCATAATTTCATCAATAGACTTAACTTTCCCGCTAACACTTGAATGAACATTAGCAGAAATAAAAGCTGAGGCCTCACCAATCTTTTGTCCAACTTTTACCAAATCATTCTTACTAACCAAACAAGTAGCAGGCGCACCTGAATGTTGTGATAAAGGTATCGTTACTGTCTTTGGTACAAAACCGAAATTAACAGGTTTAGAATTAGTCAACTCTTTAAAGTCGTGGATATGCTTTCCACCTTTAAAAGTGTTCACGCTCACTTTATTCACCTCTTTTTAATATCACAAATTTTTTTAAAATTTTTCAATAAATAAATCCTATACATAATCTTAAATTAAGATTAAAATTATGTTATGTAAAAAATAATTTTAAAAACTTGTATTCATAATTATTTTACACCATTTTTACTTCAATGTCAATTTAATCTTAAGTAGTGAATTGATAAAAAGTAGCAAATCATCTTAGATTTTTAACTTTAATTATAAATATTTTTTATTGATAATTATTTATTGATTATAGTATGAAATTTATTCTTAATTTTGAATCAATCCTAAATTGCAAGAATAAATTAGCCACATAAAAATAATTCTCTAGGTGTTTTGTAATTGAATATTTTTTTAGGA
>NZ_JACVDA010000034.1 GCF_016552165.1 Parvimonas parva
TGGTTGTGTTTTATATTTTCTTGATTTTGTGATATAATATTATTCATAAAAGAGAGTTCCTTTCTAGTTATTTTTTTTGTTATTTTAATTATACAGGATATTCTCTTTTTTTTGTACCCTTGGTCTCACATCAATTGTATCATAACAATTGAAAAGTCCAAATTATAAATAATAAATTGACTTTTACAGCTAGTAGATGTTATAATTGCTACTATTAGTATATGCTATTAAAGAAATAGGAGAGAAATATGAAAATAATTTTATCACCTGCAAAGACAATTTCTAAAACTTGTGAGAGATTTTCTTTTGGCTTAAATTTTTTAGAAAAGACGAATGAAATTTTAAAGAATGTTCCGGAAGTGTTAATTTCAAAAGAATTTTGCAAGGCTTTTTATATGTATGATGGAATGTGTTATAAGAATATAAAAAGAGAAGAGTTTGACAATTGCGATTTAGAGTATATAAAGGAGCATTTAATTATTATTTCTGCGCTTTATGGGGTGCTTAAACCTTTTGATTTGATAAATCCGTATAGACTTGATTTTCTAATGAAAACGAAAATGGGTAATTTATATAAATTTTGGGAAGATGAGATAGCAAAAGAAGTTTTAAAAGATGAAAATTTAATCATTAATCTTGCAAGTGATGAATTTTCAAAAGTAATAAAAAAATATATTACAGATGAAAAGTTTTTAGATTTTGAATTTTTTGAAAATGCTGATGGAAAATTAAAAAAACATTCCACAATTTCAAAAAAAGCAAGGGGAATGATGTTAAACTTTATGACTAAAAACAAAATTGAAAATATTGAAGAAATAAAACAATTTAATAAAGAGGGATATAAATTTAGTGAAGAAATGTCTTTTGAAAATAAATTTGTATTTATAAAAGAATAGAGAGAACAGACGTTCTCTCTATTTGTTTAAAATTATTTACTATTTTAAATAGTCGCTAACTGCTTGTACGAAGAATTTAACTCCATTTATAAAATATTTTTCATTTAAACCGAATTTTCCGTTATGATGAGGATAAGCTACTCCATCAACATAAAGAGGGTTTCTTAAGAATACATAAGCACCTTTCTTTTCTTCAAGATAGTAAGCAAAATCTTCTCCGGCTAAACTTGGTTTTTCTAAAACTTGGACATTTTCTTCGCCTAAGGCATTTATTGCACTTTGTCTTGCAAAGTCAACTATGTCATTGTTATTTACAATTAAGTCAGTCAGTAAGTAAAAAACAATTGACTTTTTTTTAGTGAAGTATTATAATGTAATGGAAAGGAGCTGATTTAAATGTTGAATATCAGTAGATATAAAAATGGAGATTAGGTTAGTTTTTATATAGAACAAATATAAAAATTCATTATTGTTGTAAGGAGGATATTATGAAAAATTTAGTAAAAAAAACAATAAGTTTTTTGATACTATTATCAGTATTAGTTTTAAATTTGACATATATTTCTAATGTAAATTATACACATGATAACGATAGAAAAACACATAAGGAAATAGCATTAGAAATAGCAAAAAAACAATTAAAAGAACAAAAAGCAGAAAGATTTCTTCCACTAATAGAAAAAGAAATTGAACAAATGTATGGAAATGTTGGTATGAATAGAGATACTACTGGGTATTTTCCTAATGGCGGAGTTGTTAAATATAAACAAGAATATACAGTACCGTCAGTAACTGTTTGTAAGGTTTTCTTTTCAAATGAAGCGTATAATTCTATTATAAATGGTAATCCATTGCCGGGGTATATAGTTGGCGCTGTAGGTTCAGTTATAATTGATGTTTTTGGATGGACTGCAAATATTGCTAACGCTATATGTTCTATTGGTTCAGGATGGAATGATTATAATATAAAACAAGCGGGTGGTGCTTTGAAATTTTATGCAGAAGATGCAAATGGAAGTACCAATATTTTGTTGCCATGGTGGGATCATCCTTTTTCAACATATCCATCTAATGCTTATGTGAGATCATTTTAATTTATGAAAAAGAATAATATTTTAATTTTAGTAAGTTTTATTGTTTCTTTTGTTACAGGATTGTTAATAACGATAAGAAGCTGGTATTTGTTTTCCATTCTAGTATTCATATTATATACTTTTATTATTTTTAAAATTGAAATTACTAAGAAAAATAAATATTTTGTAAGGGCTTCTGTGACAGGAATTTTAACACCTTTTATCTTTCTTAGAGTTACTGAAAAAATTCAAGAATATATAGAAAATGGATATTATATGTTGGTTTACTTTATAATATTTATGATTGTAATAATAATTGGTGTTTATAAGGAACGTAAACTTGATGGATATGTAAAATAAAAAGGCAACTAAATTTTAACCATTAAGATAAAAAATAAGTATATTTGAATTTATAATATAAAGAAAGTTCAACAACTAAGGTTGGGGAGTGAGAATAAAAAACCACTTCCCTTTAGTTTTTTTCTTAAAATTTTATGAAAATTAAAAAAATATCTGTTTTCCAAGTAATAATCTTTTAAACAACATAAATAAACCTACTTTCAAAATAGGTTTATTTAAGTATATTATACTCTATTTCTTATATTAATAAAATCTTATTTCTAAAATTATTGAAATTTCCCATTCTATATGTTATTCTTTTCAATGTTTTTATTTTATTGTATTTTTCATCTAAATATCCGTTGCTATAAGGAAAATCAAAGTTATTTGCTATTTTTCTATTACTTTTTCTTTCCTTCTTCCATTTTTTTATTAATTTTCTTAAATCTATTGTTAAATGTTTGTGTTTTGTGTTACAATTATTATACATCTCATTGAGTTTTTTTTTCTATTCTTACTGGATAACTTAATTTTACAATATGGGATTTAACTTTCACTTTTTGATTTTTTGTTAAATTTATATAAAAACTTGAAAAAAAATTGTTTTTGAGATATAATTTTAAGTAAGTGAAAACTTAAAAACTTAGAAATTAAAAAATTTAATTAAGGAGTGTGTTTTATGACTAAGATAGCTGTTATCGGAGCAGGCCCAGGAGGATATGAGGCTGCTATTAGAGCTGCGCAAATGGGAGCAGAAGTTGTACTTATTGAGGCAGACAGACCAGGTGGTACTTGTTTAAATAGAGGTTGTATCCCTACAAAAACACTTTGGAAAAATGCTGAAATTATGGAAAACATTCACAGAAAAGCTGAATTTGGTTTACTTATGGATGAATGTAAAATCGACCCATTAAGACTTAATGAAAGAAAGTGCGAAGTTGTTGAAAAAATCGTAGGTGGGGTAGAATTCTTAATCGGTTCTTATCCAAATATTGAATACCTAAAAGGATTTGGTTCTTTCGTTGACCCACATACAATTCATGTTAAATTAAATGATGGTTCACAAAAAGATGTAACAGCTGATTACATAATTATTGCTACTGGTTCAAAACCAAGTGTTCCACCAATCGCCGGAACTGATTTACCAAATGTAATTACAAGTGATGAATTCTTAGATTTAAAAGAAATTCCAGAAGAACTTGTAGTTGTTGGTGGTGGAGTTATTGGTATGGAATTTGCAAGTATTTACGCTCAATTCGGTTCAAAAGTAACTGTAATTACTAATGGTGTTTTACCTGCAACAGACGGAGAAATCCAAAAGAGAATTCCAAGCATCTTTAAAAAAGCTGGAATTAAGATTATAAACAAAGTTCGTGCAAGTGAAATTGCAGAATCTAACGGTAAATTAAAAGTTGTAGCTAAGAGAGTTGATAAAGACAAAGTTGAAGAGGCTGAAGGTACAATGGTTCTTTTAGCAACAGGAAGAAAAGCTAATATCGATGGATTAGAAATCGAAAAAGCTGGTGTTGCTACTGAAAGAGGAGCTGTTCTTACTGATGAAGGATTCAAGACAAATGTTGACCATATCTATGCTATTGGAGACGTTGTTTATGAAAATGTTCAACTTGCTCATGTTGCAAGTGCTCAAGCAATCCACGTTGTTGAAAAATTAATGGGAGAACACCCAGAAATTAACTTAGGAATTGTTCCTGCTTGTACATTTACTTTACCAGAAGTTGCTCAAGTTGGGTTAACTGAAGAAGAAGTTATCGCTCAAAATATTCCTTATGTTAAGAGTAAATTTATGTTTAGTGGAAATGGTAAAGCTGTTTCATTAGGAGAAGCCGATGGATTTGTAAAAGTTATTGCAACTGAAGACTTAAAGAAAATTTTAGGTATCCATATTATAGGACCTCATGCAAATGACTTAATTCATGAAGGAACTGTTGCTATGGCAAATGATATGGGAGTTGAGTCAATTGGAAAAATGATTCACGCACACCCAACTCTATCAGAAGCATTTATGGAAGCAATTCACCAATTAGAAGGAAAATCAATCCACAGTGCACCTGCAAAATAATTATTTTGTTAGAATTTAAGGGAGCGTTAGCTCCCTTTTTTATGTAAAGAGGTAGTAATGAATATTTTTGAACAAATTGCAAAAGAATTGAGTATAAAACTTTCTCAAGTTGAGAATACTGTAAAACTTATCGATGAGGGAAATACAATTCCTTTTATCGCAAGATATAGAAAAGAAGTAACTGGAAATTTAGATGATGAAATACTTAGAAATTTAGAACAAAAGTTACAATATTTAAGAAATTTAGAACAAAGAAAAGAAGATGTTATAAGATTAATTGACGATCTTGGAGAGTTGACTGACGAATTAAAAAGTGAAATTTTAAATGCTGAAACTCTTTCAAAAGTTGAGGATATTTATCTTCCTTTCAGACCTAAGAAGAGAACTAGAGCAACTATTGCAAAGGAAAAAGGATTAAAACCACTTGCAGAGTTGATTTTAGATAGAAAACTTAATGAAAATAATTTTGAACAAAAAACTTTAGAATTTATAAATGAAGAAAAAGAAGTTTTAAATATTGAACAGGCAATGGCAGGGGCTTTAGATATTATTGCTGAAATGATTTCTGAAGATAAAGATTTTAGAGATGTTTTAAGAATTGATGCCAATAAAAATGGTGTGCTTGTTTCTGAAAAAGGAAAAGAAGAAAATAATGTTTATGATATGTACTATGAATTTTCTGAAAAGATTTCAAAACTTCCGGCACATAGAATACTTGCTATAAATAGAGGAGAAAAAGAAAAAGCCTTAAAAGTTTCTGTTAAGCTAAGTGATGAAAAAAATATTGATGATATTTTATTTTCATTATGTATGGATAAGGAAAATTTCTGCTATAAATTTTTAAAAGATGCAGTTGTTGACGGATATAACAGACTTTTATTCCCACAAATAGAAACTGAAATAAGAGCTAATCTAAAAGAAATGGCTGATACACAATCAATCGAAGTTTTTGGAAAAAACTTAAAGCCTTATATTATGCAATCTCCAATTTTAGATAGAGTTGTTTTAGGTATCGACCCAGGATATAGAACAGGTTGTAAGGTGGCAGTCATTTCAAAAACCGGTTCAGTTTTGGACCATGTAAATATCTATCCGACTAAACCACAGGAAAAGATAAAGGAAAGTAAGGAAATTTTATCAAAACTTATTAAAAAATATGATGTAAGTTTAATTGCTATTGGAAATGGAACTGCTAGTCGTGAAACTGAAAAAGTTGTTGTGGAACTTATAAATGAATTGAAAAAAGAAGATTTATTCTATTCAATCGTAAACGAGGCAGGAGCATCAATCTATTCTGCATCAAAACTTGGTCAAGAAGAATTTCCAGATTTGGACGTAACTGTTAGAGGAGCTATCTCAATAGCCAGACGTATCCAAGACCCAATGGCTGAGCTTGTAAAGATTGAACCTAAACATATCGGTATAGGACAATATCAACACGATGTAAATCAAAAACAATTAACAGAAACACTATCTGATGTTATTGAAGATTGTGTAAATAAAGTTGGAGTTGATGTTAATACTGCATCATTCTCACTTTTATCTTACATTTCAGGAATGACTAAGACAATGGCTAAAAATTTGGTTTCTTATCGTGATGAAAATGGTGCTTTTAAAAATAGAGACGAAATTAAAAAAGTAAAAGGAATAGGACCGAAGGCTTACACACAATCAGCCGGATTTTTAAGAATTAGAAATGGAGAAAATCCACTTGATAATACGGCGGTTCACCCTGAAAGTTATGAAATAGCAAAAAAACTTTATGGAAAAGATTTAGATAAAGTAAATGTTTCAAAACTTTCTAAAGAATTAGAAGTAGGGGAATTAACTTTGAAAGATATAATTGATGAGTTAAAAAGACCGGGACGTGATATAAGAGAGGATATGCCAAAACCTATTTTAAGGTCAGATGTACTTTCAATCGAAGATTTGGAAGTTGGAATGGAATTAAAAGGAACTGTTAGAAATGTTGTAGATTTCGGTGCGTTTATCGACATTGGAATTAAAAACGATGGACTTGTTCATATATCACAAATTTCAAATAAATTTATAAAACACCCTTCAGAAGTTTTAAAAGTTTCTGATATAGTAAAGGTAAAAATTTTAGAAATAGACCTTGAAAAGCAAAAAGTAAAATTGACAATGAAAAAATAAATTTGGAGTTTAAAGATAACAAAGTTTATAAAAATATTAAAAATATGTAACATTTTTTTGTTACATATTTTTTTAATTTTAAATAAAGTTATAAAAAATGTAAAATTAATTTTATAAATACTTAAAAATATATTACAATATAAATGGGAAATAAAATTTTTTCAAAAGAAAAAGAAAATTACTGGAATTATAGATAAATGAAATACATATTATGAAAACGTAATTCATTCGAAATATACACATTATTTCCTTTAAGTTTATAGAAAAATTTAGTTTTTGAAGAGTAAATACTATGTGGATTATTGATAAAAAGTTTTTTAATTTAAAATTTTTTAAAAAAATTTTAAAAAATTTTTAAAAAAATATTGACAATCGTTTTTTATAGGTGTATTATTTTTGTATAAAATTTATGGAGGTAATAAATATGAAAAAAAATTTACTAAAAAAATCAAGTTTGCTATTGTTAATATCTTCACTAATATTAGCTCAACCATTAGTAACATTTGCAGAACAACCTGCAACAGCTAAAACAGACGAACAAAAAAATACTAAAGATGAATTGAATAAATATTTAAGAGGGTTAAAGTATAATAAAGATTTAATTCTGACTAATAATGGGGAAAAACTTAAAAATACATTTCCTACTACTGGAGAACATGGATATGATGGATTTACTGTTGTAGAAAAAATAAAAAGAAGTATGAGTAGCCAAAACGAAAATGCTTCAATATTGACTTCTAATGAAGACCGAATTTTTGCAGGAGCATTGTTAAAGGCAGATAAAGGACTTTTAGAAAACAATCCTACATTGATTTCTGCTGAAAGAGCTCCGATAAACCTCAGTATTAGTTTACCTGGAATGACTAACGGATCAAATGTGATAAATGTTAAAAATCCTACAAACAGTTCAGTTAAGAGTTCGGTCAATAATTTGTTAGATCGTTGGAATAATTCAAACAATGGATATTCAATACCTGCAGCAATTCAATACACAGAAGCAATGGTAAAAGATGAACATCAAATAAAGGCACAATTTGGGATTGATTTGGAAAAAATGGGGACACCATTAAATATTAATTTTGATGCTATACACAAAGGAGAAAAACAAATTTGTATTGTTAAATTTAGTCAAGTTTATTTTAATGTAAGTGTTGACGCTCCGTCAAAACCTGCGGATTTCTTTGCAAATAGTGTTACAAAGCAAGATTTAATTGACTCTGAAGTTGACGAACAAACTCCTCCTGTATATGTTTCTAATGTATCATATGGACGTTCAATGTATATCAAATTGGAAACTTCAAGTAAGAGTACAGATGTTCACGCAGCCTTTAAAGCATTAATTAAAGGTGTTGAAATTGCACCTAATTCAGAATATCATCGCATATTACAAAATACAAGCGTAAATGCTGTTATTTTAGGTGGAGATTCATCAGCTTCAACAAAAATCGTAAATGGAAAAGTTGAAGATTTGAAAAAGATAATTCAAGAAGGTGCAAATTACAATAAGAAAAATTCAGCTGTTCCTATTTCTTATAGAACTGCTTTTGTAAAAGATAATTCTCCTGCAGTTGTAAAAAATAATACTGAATACATTGAAACAAAAATAACTTCATATAAAAATGGTGAATTAGTTTTAAAACATACAGGAGCTTATGTTGCAAAATTCTTCGTTGAATGGGAAGAAGTTAGTTACAAAGATGGAAAAGAACAAAGAGTAAAGAAAGAGTGGGAACATAATGGTAAAGCTCGTACAGCAGGATTTGAAGAAACTATCCATCTAAAGGGAAATGTTAGAAATCTTAAGGTCAAAGTCATTGAAAATACTGGCTTAGCTTGGGAATCTTGGAGAACTGTTTATAATAAAGAAAATATTGAACTTGTTAAAAACAGAAAGATTTGGATTTGGGGAACAACATTAAATCCAAAAAAATCAGATATAGTTACAAATGATTAATTATAATATAAAAAAATAAGAACCATAGGCATTTTGCTTATGGTCAGACTGATGACAAAGGTGTCAATGAGAAATCATTGGCACTTTTTTAGTGGAGAAAAGAGTTAAAAAGTGGTATAATAATAT
>NZ_JACVDA010000035.1 GCF_016552165.1 Parvimonas parva
TGTCAATTACTATTATACCTCTTTGAGATGTTTTTTTCTATTCTTACTGGCTAATTTAATTTTACAATATGGGATTTATCCGGAAAAGAACATATCGTACAAACATCTGTTACAATATATTTTAAAGGACAATTTCATACATTTTCAGAAAAGAGTTTTGTAACTTTTTATGACCTAGATTCTACACAAAAAGAATTAATTGAAGATTATATTAAATCAGAAAACCCATTTGACAAAGCCGGTAGCTATGGAATACAAGACAAAGGAAATCTACTAATAAAATACATAAAAGGTGATTATTTTAATATAGTAGGACTCCCTATCTCAAAACTAAATAGAAAATTAATAGAAATTATGTAAGAAGAACCTCACCATTACACAGAACTTCGCATTGAATGAGAATAAAAAAAGCTGTGAAAATTCACAGCCTTGATTATTCGTTTGATTTATAAAATATATTTTTCATTTTTAAAAGTTTTTTATCTTCTGCTGAAATTAGTTCCCCAATTCCAATAAAAATATTGTTGCAATAGATTTTAAAAACTCCCTCTCTATCTATATCAAAAGTCTTTCTAAGTCCATTTGAAATGTGTTTGAAATATTTTTTATCAAAATCTATTCTTTCATATTGAAAAATATCTTCTATCTTTGTTAAAGTTTTTTGAAGTTCATCTTCGTTAAAAGTTTTAAGCCTTTCCAATGAATATGAATCTTCAATCTTAAACATTCCGTATTTATTTCTACAAAGAGAGCTCATATATGATAAATTATTTGTATCTGATGCAATATCATTAAATAAAGTACGAATATATGTTCCTTTTGAACAACTAACTTCAAAACGTATTTTATTATCATAAAAGTTAAGAATTATTAAAGAATATATTTCTACTTCTCTTTCTTCTCTTTCAACTTCTATTCCTGCTCTTGCGTATTCATATAATCTTTTTCCGTCTTTCTTTAAAGCAGAATACATCGGTGGTAATTGCATAATTTTTTTATTATCATATTTTTTTATAACTTCAAAAAATTTATTTTTATCTAAAGAAATTTCTTTAGACTCAATACTTTTACCCCATATATCCAAAGTATCGGTATTTATTCCTAAAGCCATTTCTCCAATATAACTCTTTCCCATAGTTTGAATATAATCAACAAGTTTTGTTGCACTTCCAATAGCAATGGGCAAAACTCCGGTTGCATTAGGGTCAAGAGTTCCTGCGTGTCCAACTTTCTTTGTTTTATAAATTTTTCTAACTATATTTAAAATATCTCTACTTGTAAATCCTTTCGGTTTATATACATTTAATATTCCGTTAAAATTCATTAGGATACTCACTTTTTAATTTTTCTAAAAATGAATTAACAGCAAAATCGAAATCTCCCTCTATAACACAACCTGATGACCTTGTATGTCCACCACCGTTAAAGTATTTGCAAATTTTTGAAACGTCAACAAATTCTTTACTTCTAACACTGCCTTTGAATAAGTTAACCTCAAGTTCTTTAAATAGTACAGAAACTTCAAAACCATTTATATCTCTATAATAGTTCACAATGTCATCAACCATGTCCATTGTTAAATCCGTTCCTTCAAAATCTGCTTTAAACATTCCGATTATTGCAACTTTATTATTAAAAAATAATTTTGCTCTATTTATTAATTTATTTTTAAACATTTCAACTTCAAAATTTTTATTTTGATAAAGTTGTTGGTAAATGAAATCTTTGTCTGCTCCTAAGTCATAAAGCTCAGCACAAACTCTCAAAGTTGATGCTCCTGATGATTGATATAAAAATCTATAAGTATCTGTATTTATTCCAACCAATAAAGCATCTGCAACCTCTTTTGAGATTTCAAAATTAAATTCTCTAAACAAATTAAATACTATCTCACAAGTTGAACTCATATTTGGAAATACATAATTAAAATCTGCAAAGTGTTCGTTTGTCTTGTGGTGGTCAATATTTATAGTTTTTTTAGCTCTTTTTCTAAAAACTTCTCCTATATCTCCGGGTCTATCAACTCCTCCACAGTCAACGTAAATTAATAAATCTAAATCTTGTTCATCAATTTCTTCGATATTTTTAAGAGTGTCTAAAAACATCAAATCTTTTGGAAAATAATCTACTTTAATTCCAAATATATTTTTATTTAAATTTTCTCTAATTCCAAGAACTGTTGCTATTGTAGAGCCAATATTATCTCCGTCAGGATTTTTGTGAGAAATTACTCCAATTTTTTCTGAAGATTTTATCAAATCTAAAATTTCTTTTGGAGTATTATTCTTCTTCGTCATCAACATTTCCATAAATTTTCCTCTTTTCTCTATCTTCTTTTGAAACTTTTATAATTAATTCATTCATTAAAACACCTTTTTCAAAAGATTCATCAAGTTTAAAAATTAATTTAGGAGTATGTCTTAAATCTAAAGTTTCAGAAATTCTTTTTTTCATATACCCTGTTGCATTTTCAAGTCCTTTTATAGTTCTTTCCTTAACTTTTTCATCTCCAAAAACACTTATGCTAACGTAACAAATGCCTAAATCATTTGTTACGCTAACTTTAGTTATATTTGTAATTGACGGATTTATTCTATTATCCTTTATTCCATTGTAAATAGCATCTGATAAAACTCTATTTATTTCAGATTCTATTCTTCCAAGTCTTTTTGCATTCATAAAAAACCTCTATCTTTCAACTTCCTTATCAATGTATACTTCAATTATATCTGATTCTTTTAAATCGTTATAATTTGCGATTCCAAGTCCACCTTCATATCCAGTTAAAAGTTCTTTAGCATCATCTTTAAATCTCTTTAATGATGAAATTTCACCCTCATGTAAAATTATTCCATCTCTAAGAAGTCTTACTTTTGCATTTCTTGTTACCTTACCATTTAGTACATAAACCCCTGCAACAGTACCAATTCCAGGAACTTTAAATGTTGCTCTAACTTCAGCTCTACCGATAACTTCTTCAACAAAAGTTGGAGCCAACATTCCCTTTACAGCTAATTTAATGTCCTCAATAGCATCGTAAATTACTCTATATGTTCTTACATCAACATTTTCATGTCTTGATAAGTCAATAGCTCCTTGTGAAGGTCTTACATTAAATCCGATTATTATTGCATTACTTGCAGCTGCAAGCATTACATCTGATTCATTAATTCCACCAACTGCACCGTGAATTATATTAACTTTAACTTCTTCGTTACTTAATTTTTCAAGAGAGTTTTTAACTGCATCAACTGTTCCTCTAACATCTGTCTTAACAATAATTTTAATTTCTTTTAAGTTACCGTCTTGAATTTTATTAAATAAATCATCAAGAGAAACTTTATTTCCGGATGCAATCATATTTTCTTTTTGAACATTTATAATTCTTTGAGCATATCCTCTTGCAGTTTTTTCGTCTTTAACTGCATAAATGAAACTTCCTGCTTCCGGAACTTCTGAAAGTCCTAATATAACAGCAGGCATTGAAGGAGATGCTTTTTTAATTTTCTTTCCTTTATCATCAAACATAGCTCTGATTCTACCGGTTGACGTACCTGAAATAACCATATCTCCTGAATTAAGAGTTCCCTTTTGTACTAATATTGTAGCAACAGGACCTCTACCTTTATCAAGTTGTGCTTCAATTACAGTACCAATAGCCATTCTATTTGGATTTGCTTTTAATTCTTCAACTTCGGCAACCATAAGTACCATTTCAAGTAAATCATCAATTCCTTCACCTGTTTTAGCTGATACAGGCATTGTAATTACATCGCCACCCCAATCTTCAGGTAATAATCCATTATCAGCAAGTTCTGTTTTAACTCTTTCAGGATTTGCACCGTCTTTATCTATTTTATTTATAGCAACGATAATTGGAACTCCTGCTGCTTTTGAGTGGTTAATGGCCTCAATAGTTTGTGGCATAACCCCGTCATCGGCTGCAACAACAAGAATAGAAATATCTGTAACTTTTGCTCCTCTTGAACGCATAGCAGTAAATGCTTCGTGTCCCGGAGTATCTAAAAATACAATTTTATTACTATTAATATTTACAGTATAAGCACCAATATGTTGGGTAATACCACCAGCTTCTTGACTTGTTACTTTAGATTTTCTAATATAGTCTAGTAGAGAAGTTTTACCATGGTCAACATGCCCCATTACAGTTACAACCGGTGGTCTAGTAACTAAGTCTTCTGCTTTATCTTCATAATCTAAAGATAAAATTTCATTTTCATCAGTAATTTCCGGTGTTTCTAAAACAACTGTCTTTCCAAATTCTTCAGCAATTAAACTTGCACAGTCAAAATCAATTTCTTGATTCAATCCTGCCATTATTCCAAGAGCAATTAATTTTGAAATAACTTGAGCACTATTTACTCCTAAGCTTTCTGAAAAGTCTTTTACAGTAATACTTTCTGGAATTTTAATTTCTCCAACATTTTCTACCTTACTTTCAAATTCTAAATCGCTATCGCTCTTAGTTTTATGGTTAGCTTTATTTTTCTTTTTGGCCGGTTTTAAAATAAGATTTGGATTTCTATCTTCTCTCATTTTATGTTCATTTAATGATTTATTCTTTTTATTTTTTTCCTGACCTTGTAAATGAGTTTTTCTAGCATCTCTTTTTTCGATAGCTGGGTCAACTACTTCTACAACATCATCTAAAAAGTCTTTCTTTCTATCATCAAATTTTCTTCCAAAATCTTTTTTATCTTTTCCGAAATTTCTATCTTTATTAAATCCATCTTTTGAATTTCTACCGTCTTTATTAAAGTTTTTATTATCTTTATTAAATCCCGGTTTCTTATCTTTGTTAAAAGGCTTATTATCTCTATTAAAACCTTCTTTTTTGTCTTTATTAAAGTTTCTATTGTCTTTATTGAATCCATCTTTTGAATCTCTATTTGAGTTTCTATTGTCTTTATTAAAACCTTCTTTTCTATCTTTATTAAAAGGTCTATTATCTCTATTAAAACCTTCTTTTTTGTCTTTATTAAAGTTTCTATTATCTTTATTGAATCCATCTTTTGAATCTCTATTTGAGTTTCTGTTGTCTTTGTTAAAACCTTCTTTTCTATCTTTATTAAAAGGCTTATTATCTCTATTAAAGCCTTCTTTTTTATCTTTATTGAAGTTTTTGTTATCCTTAAAATTATTTTTCTTATCTTCTAATTTTTCAGATTTATCAACTTTCTTTTCTTCTTTTGAAGATTCATTTTTTATATTTTCATTCTTTTTATTTTCCATTTTTCTAAAATGTCCAATAACTGTTTCTAAATCTTTTCCCTCAAGAATAGACATATGGCTCTTAACCTCTACACCTAATCCACTAATTATATTAATCAATTCCTTGCTTTGAAGATTTAAACCTTTTGCAAGTTCATGTACTCTAACTTTACTCATACTAGCACCCCTTTGCTATTCAATAGAATCCACATATTTTTTCAATTCTTCATAAAAATCACTACTAATCTCTGATTCTAATGCTACACTTAATCTCTTATTTTTCTTAGCTTTATCGACACATTTACTAGAAATACAAATATAAGCACCTCTGCCATTTTTCTTTCCGGTTGTATCAAATAAAATTCCTTCTTCTTTATTATTTACAATTCTCAATAAATCTTTTTTTTCTCTTTGTTCTCCACAAGCAACACATTTTCTCATAGGAACTTTTTTAACTTTCATACAATCACCTATAATTCAAAACCATTATTTATAAATTCCTGCTCTCCATCAAAATTAGGTTCTATTACACCATTTTCAATATCTTCTTTGTATCTTTCCAGACCTTTAATGTCTATTCTCCAGTTTGTAAGTTTAGCTGCAAGTCTTGCGTTTTGACCTTCTTTACCGATAGCTAATGATAATTGTGAATCCGGAACGATTATTCTTGCTCTATTTTCAGTTTCATTCGTGAATACAGCAATTACATCTGATGGACTAAGAGCATTAGATAAATACTCTTTTACATTTTTACTATAAACGATAATATCTATTTTTTCTCCTTTTAGCTCTTTAATGATTGAACTAACTCTTGACCTCTTGTAGCCAACACAAGCTCCAACTGGGTCAACATCATCATTTTTAGAGAAAACAGAAATTTTCGTTCTACTTCCCGGTTCTCTTGCTATTGATTGAATCTCAACAGTTCCATCTAAAATTTCCGGAACTTCTAACTCAAATAGTCTTAAAACAAAATTTGTATCGGCTCTTGAAAGTAATACTTGAGCACCTTTAGTTGTGTTTTTTACTTCCTTAACGTAAAATTTTAATCTTTCTCCTACTCTATAAACTTCATTTTTTATTTGTTCAGCAGGAGTTACAATAGCCTCTAATTTTCCTAAATCTATGAACAAGTTATTTCTGTCAATTCTTTGTATTTGTCCCGAAATAAGTTCTCTTTCTTTATCTTGGAAATCATTATATATTACTTCTCTTTCAGCATCTTTAATCTTTTGAATAACGATATTTCTAGCAGTTTGTGCTGCAACTCTACCAAAATCCATAGTTTTAAGTTTTATGGAAACTTCATCACCAAGTGCATATTTTGTACTTATAGCTTTTGCATCATCTAAAGAAATCTCTGTTATATTATCCTCAACAACTTCTACAACCGTTTTAACAGCAAAAAGTTCAACTTTACCATTTGTTCTGTTAATATTAATCTTTACATTTTCATGTTCTCCGAAGTTCTTTTCATAGCTTTTTAAAAGTGCTTTTTCTAAAGAATCAAATATTATTTCTTTAGAAACACCTTTTTCACGTTCAATTTCATCTAATGCCCTTAAAAAATCTGTTGTTCCTTTCATCATCTTCTCCTTAAATTTCAATTTGTGATTTTATTATTGCAATATCTTTTCTAGAAAAATTAATGCTTGATTTTCCATTTTCTAAAGTTAAACTTTCCTCATCAAAAGATTTTAAATATCCAATAAATTCTTTTTCACCATTTATTTTTTTATAACATTTAACTAGAACTTTTTTTCCAATAAAAGTTTCTAATTGCTCATCATCTTTTATTTCTCTTTCAGCTCCGGGAGATGAAACTTCTAAAAAATATGAATCATCTATCGGGTCAACCTCATCTAACCAATCACTAACTAAATTACTGGCAAATTCGCAAGAATCTAAATCAACACCTCCGTCTTTGTCAATAAAAATTCTTAGAACATTTCCTTTCGGTTCTTTTACATATTCTGCATAAACAAAATAAATCCCATTTTCTAAAAAAACATTTTTAAAAGTTTCTTCAATAGTTTTTAATAATTCATTTTCTCTTTTCAAAATTTTCTCCTTTCGACCATTAATTAAACTAAAACGAAAGAGTGGGACAACCCACTCTTCCTTTAAAAGAATATTTTTAATTATTATAACATAAATTTTTAAAATTTACAAGTAATTTAATAATAAATTACATATCTCTATTGTTATGATACAATTGATGTGAGACCAAGGGTACAAAAAAAAGAGAATATCCTGTATAATTAAAATAACAAAAAA
>NZ_JACVDA010000036.1 GCF_016552165.1 Parvimonas parva
CCATTATCTTCAAGCATCTTACCGCACTAAATCACTATCGTTCCTTTAGGATCGGTTACAAAATAGGACGAGTGCATTTGCATTAAATTCGGTTTTACATAAAATCTCGTCTTGCCGGAGCCTGAACCTCCTATGACAAGTATATTCTTGTTTCTTGCATACTTTGGATTTGCTGGTCTGCCGTTCATAGTTAATCGTTCTGTTTGTGTAAGCAAGATATTGTTCTGGAACTTTTCATCCATATACGGTTCTATATCTTTTCTCGTTCCCCAGGAAGCGTTTTGTCAAGTACCTTTTTATATTTATGGACGCTCTTTCTGTAAGCCGTATTAACTTTTAAGCAAAGAAAAACAGTAAACCTTTTTTGATTCACTGTTTCTCTTTGTTGTATTATGCTTATTTCTTAACGGTTATATAAGTTAAGCCATTTTCCAATCATTTATGTGTTTGCATGAGAATGACTGTGTATATGCATAGGGTTAAATATAAAATGTCTATGCTCATGCGAATGTACTACTTTTCCGTGCTTATGCTGGTGGGTATGGACATATCCATTATATATTTTTTCGTTACCAAGCGTATCTTTTATCATAATCAATGTGCTGATTATCATAATGCCGAGGGCGATATAAAATTTTACTGTTGGTCTTTCACCCAAAATGATAAAACTAAATCCCACTCCTAAAAATGGTGCTATAGAATAAAATGCACTTGTTTTTGCTGCACCCAAGTTCTTTTGTGCCATAATATAAAAATTTATACTTAAACCATATGCCACAAAACCAAGTAACATAACCGCAAGTATATATAGTATTTCAGGTAGATGTTCTCCAATGATAAAAGCAATAACAATACTGCCAATACCCGAGAAAATTCCTTTTATTAACACAATTTCCTCAGAACTTTTATCACTTATACTTCTTGTACAATTATTCTCAATCCCCCAACAAATACAAGCACATAAAACAAACATTGAACCTTTATTCAGTGCTAATGCTTCCATCCCCTCAAAGCTAAGAATGACGCTTGATAAAAGTACAAGGACAATAGCAATCCATAATCTTTTAGAAATTTTTTCCTTAAAAATCAAAAGGGCAATGACCGATGTTGCAACAATTTCAAAGTTATTAATTAACGAGACATTAGCAGAATTTGTATTGGCAATGCCAAACATCAGAAATATCGGTGCTGCTATATCAAGAACAACCATTGCAATTGTATAAGGTAAATCATTTATATTAAGCCATTTTTCGTCAGTCAATTTGTTTTGAGTTTTCTTTATTCCAAGTAATATCCCAATACCAACACCTGCTCCTAAATACAAAAAACCGGCAAGCATTGTCGGAGACACATTTGCTAATAATATTTTCGATATTGGTACATTGATTGCATATAATGCTGCTGCTAATATTGCAAAAAATGTAGCTGTTTTATTTTTACTCAGTGTCAAAGCCCCCTTTCTATCTTTTTTAATATTATACCATTTTTTCACTTAGTTTTATAGGTCTAACTCATTCCTCTTTACCTGTGATAGTCGCTTTTCGTGTCCCTCTATTTGCTCTATACAGGTTTTAACTTTTTCAGCCTGTTCAACTTCTTCTCGTATCTCCAATATTTGACTGTATAGGTTCTTTTTCTCTTTCTTCAAAGTGGCAAGTTCTGATTTCCATTTACTGATGGCTAAGGTTTTACTTTCTCCTAAATGGTCTTTCAAATATTTCTTAGCACTTTCAAATAAAATAATTTCTGCCGTATGCTCGTTATAAAAATTCCCCTGTTTGCTTTTCTTTGTCTTGGTATAGGCTTTGTAGGTGTCCTTATGCTTCAAATATTTTTCTGACTGGTCTATGAGTTTTGTTTTATCATCAACTTTCTTTTCGGTATCTTTTAAGGCTCTTGTGGTCTTGTAATTCTTATCTCGTAAGGTAACTATACTTTCTTTTAGCTGGGATAATGAAGTGATATTTTTATCTTTGAGTAGCTGATAACTCTCAATATATTTTTCTAAATCAGCATTATTCTTATCTGCATTTTCACGGATAAGATTTTCAAAGATTGACTGCAAATTTTCTTTGAGTGGGAGGGTGAACTTTGTATTTTCATTTTCTGTATTTTCTTCTTTTCCAATTCCCCTTATCCAATTTAGCAATGCCTTTATTCTTCTTGAGATTTCTTTTAATATCTTGTTTTGATGTATGATTTCTCTGTTGATGTATCCTCTGTCTGTGGATATGCCTTTCTTTTCCATTTGTGTTGCTGATACTCCTAAATGAATGGTCGGTATTTGTTCTATTCCTTGCCTTAGATAAGAGCGATGATCCACTTTCTCCTGTATGCTGTTTTCTTCAAGATATTTGTTTGTGATATCTGCCCATGCTTTTCGCCACTCTTCTGCTTTGTCTTGCTCATTCCAATCTGTTGTATTGATTTTTCGTGTTTTGTAATTTCCATTTTTGAGTTTTACTTTTTCTCCGTTTTCATCAAGGATATATTCCTTTTTTGATTTTGCTCCCCATGTTGTATCCTCGTTTAGTGGTCGCATGGTAAGTAATATATGACAATGTGGGTTTCCATCATTTTTATCATGTATTGCAATATCGGCACACATACCTACTTTTACAAAATTTTCTTTTACATATTCTCGTACAAGATTTATTTGTTTCTCTCGGTCTAATTCTTTGGGTAAGGCTACTTCAATTTCTCTTGCAAGTTGTGAGTTTTTACTCTTTTCTATTTTTTCAACACTATTCCATAATGTCCCTCTATCTGAAAATTCCTGTGGTGCATTTTGTGGTAAAAGAATTTCTGTATGGGCTATTCCACCTTTTCTTGTAAAGTCATGGACTATACCGTCATATTCGTTTTTTATCTTCTCGCCACTTCGATAGGCGGAAGCTGCTACTGCACTTTTGCCTTTACCTCTTGAAATAATCTTTATGCAAAGATGATATATCGCCATAGTAAAAAACCTCCTTTCCATTTTCTGATATGGTTATGGTGGAGATAGATAGAACTTCCTAAAAAAATCGGATAGCTTTTTATCCGATTTCTTTTGGGAAGTACACAAGGGGTAGGAAATTTATTTCCGTAGGGGAGTGTAGCTCCCCCTGTATCAGCGTTAGCTGATATGCCCTCTGCTAAGAGCCTTCGGAGAACGCACGCACCTGTTAAGGTGTATATGTGCGCCCTTGTAAACAAGGGACTATTCCTCTATGTCCGTTTCTTCCTCTTGGGTTTCGGTGTTTTGATTTTCCGTTTCTTCTCTGCTTTCAATGATTTTTTTAATTTTGATATTAGCTTCTTCTTTACGAATTAGAGATGTGATTAGCTGATAAAATTCATCTTTGGTTAAATTCTTACTTTCTGTAAATATGCTTTCAAAGACTGCTCCTTTTTCATATATCCTTTTATCTCTCTTTTTTCTTTCTTCCTGTTTCTGCTGACTGATGAGCTTTTTCCTTTTGTTTTGTAACTGCCTGATTTCTTCATCTGCCATTAAGATTTTTTCTTCTATGTTTTTCATTTTCTCGTTTCCTCTCTTTCTAATTTTGAGCAAAGAAAAACAGTAAACCTTTTTTGATTTACTGTTCCTGTGGTAATTTTTATTAAATTGTTAGTTCTACAAACTGGGATTTATTTAGTTAAAGTTTTCCCAAAAATAAAATATGAAATAGTCCATAAAACTATACCTACAAATAAAAATATTCCAAATACTTTTACATAGTCTAAAACACTATTCAATTTATACCAACCACTTATATATAATAAAGGCAACACTGTTACCAGCATAATTAAGAAGTGTATGACTGATTGCTTAAACAATGACCAATTTTCGATTTCATATATTACAGAAGCTGCAGCTACCGAAGCTATAATGATACCAACTATGAATGTCCCTCTAACCTGGAAAGGATCTATCCCTTGATATTTCATTATTATTGATATTATTGTCATTATGATTAAAGGAATAATTCCCCTAAGTATTGCTATCTTTATTAACATTTAATTACCTCTACAAATTCTAATTTGTTTATCTATATTGACT
Source organism: Parvimonas parva (assembly GCF_016552165.1). Lineage (GTDB taxonomy): Bacteria > Bacillota > Clostridia > Tissierellales > Peptoniphilaceae > Parvimonas > Parvimonas parva. Next base: position 4,046 of record NZ_JACVDA010000036.1, read on the forward strand.
AATATTATAGCATTTTTTTCGATATTTTTCTACTGTCATATTTCTCTACTCACTACTATTTGTCCTTTGAATGTATTACTTTGAACAGCTTATCTTGAAATGTCTCTTTACTCTTTTTATCAAAATATATCTCTGTTACAAAGGTCTTTCCATTTATCTTCTTTGTAAGAATGCCATCGGGCTTTTGATGTTGTTCTGTCTGTATTTCTTTAATATCTGTTTTCTCATTTTCTGCCATTTAGTTCCTCCTTTCGACTTGCACAAAAAAAAGATTTCCTGTGATTAGGAAACCTCTTTTGCGATTAATTGATATTTGGTTTTAGGTTGTTGCTTGTAGTTTCTTTTTTGCTCTGTATTCTCTTGCTTTTAATTTTTCATACTCTCGGCACTTTTCAAGATTTTTGGCTCTGTATGCTTTAGAATATGCCCTATGATAAGCTCGTGATTTTTCTCTCCTTGCTTCTTCTATTTCTTCCCTCATCTGTATCATTTCTTGTTCTGTCGGCTCTATCTGTTTTGTAAGTTCATTTTCAAATTTTCCGATATAGTTAAAATAAACCTCTATTCGTTGAACTACATATTTTGCTCTTTTTACATCTCTTTCATGCACTGCGATTTTACTGATAAACTCATTGATAATGGTAGGGGTAAGTTCTTCAAAGTTGGAATAGCTTTCTGCAAGTCTGATAAATTTCTTTGCTCTTTGGTTTGCATTTTCACATTCGGATAAGCGTTCTTTGATTTCTTCTTTTTCTGCTTTTAAGGTGTAGTATTCTTCTGCATACTTTCTTGATAACTGCTCATAGCGTTCTGTATCCAGATTTCCAAGTGCATTATCTTCATAGAGTTTATTCATCACTCTTTCTATCTGTTCCATTCGATCTGTGATTTGTGGCATACGCTTTTGATTTTTCTTGACTTCTTCGGTCTGTTCTTTATACAGACTCTCTTTTACAAGTTTCTCAAATTCTGCTTTGTTTTCCAAAGAATACTGTGCTATCTTTCGCAAGACTTCTGCGATATTTTCCATAACCTCATCAACATCAATTCGGTGTGGGGAGTTGCATTTGGGGTGCTTTGCTTTCCCTTTGGCATATTCACTGCAATAGGTTACATGCTGTACTCTTCCATTTTTGTGTATGGTGCGAATGTGCATTTTTGTTCCGCAATCTTTACAGTACATCAAGCCTGAAAGTGCGTGAATTTCTCCATCTCCGTTTGGTCTTTTTACAGGTGCATTTTTTAACATACGCTCTACATTTTCAAAGGTAGTTCTATCTATTATCGGCTCATGCACATTTTCTGTTATTTGCCATTTGCTTTTATCTACATAATGGTTTCTCTTATCTCTGTAATGCTTTTCGGTCTTGAAGTTGACTACATCACCACAATACTCTTGTCTTTTCAGTATGCGTGTTAGAGTTGCTTTGTTCCAGTTATATCTGTTTTCTTCATTTAGTGGTTTGTTTTTTGCTGTTCCTCTGCCTTGTTGTTTCATATAAAAGGTTGGGGTTAGTATTTCTTTTTCTTTCAGGTAAACAGCTATCTGATTTCTGTTTTTCCCCTCCATAAATAGCCTGAAAATGAGTTTTACAACTTCGGCAGCTTCTTTATCAACGATCCAATAATCTTTGTTCTCAGGGTCTTTTATATAGCCGTATGGGGCTTCTGTTGCGACAGGCTTTCCGTCTGCTCCTTTGGTTTTAATTCCTGTCTTTACTTTCTTGCTGATGTCTCTTGCATACCACTCTGACATGATGTTGATAAATGGGGCAAATTCCAATGTGTTTTGGTCAATGCTGTCTATTCCGTTATTGATAGCGATAAAGCGTACATTGTTTCTTCTAAATATCTCCATCGCATTTCCTACTTGGAGATAATCTCTTCCCCATCTTGTCATATCTTTCATGATGACAATTCCTATTTTGCCTTGCTCTACATCGCTTATCATCTGTGTATAGGCTGAACGGTCAAAGAACCTACCGCTTTCGTCATCGTCGATATAGTGGCGAATGTTTATCAGCTTTTTTTCTCTTGCATACCTTTCTAAAAAGGCTTTTTGATTTACAATACTATTACTCTCGCCACCGTCTCTATCTTCATCACCAACTGAAAGGCGGGAGTATAGTGCTGTAATTTTATTGTGATATTCTATCATGGCATTATCCTCCTTTTCTCGTGTCTATATATCACTCCTGTTCAGTTAATATTATGCAACCCATCTTGCTGAACCATACTCTTT
>NZ_JACVDA010000037.1 GCF_016552165.1 Parvimonas parva
TTGTTCAATTACTATTATACCTCTTTGAGATGTTTTTTTCTATTCTTACTGGCTAACTTAATTTTACAATATGGGTTGAAAATATTATACTATAAAATATATACCCATACTTAACATTTAATAGCATTTTGAATTGTTTTGTGGTAAAATATATTACGAATAGATTAAATTTTTTAGGAGGCAAGTGATGAAATTTTTTATTGACACTGCTAATGTAGATGAGATAAGAGAAATAAGTAAATGGGGAATTCTTGATGGTGTTACAACAAATCCGTCTTTAATTGCAAAAGAGGGAAGGGATTTTGTTGAAGTTATAACTGAAATTACATCAATCGTTGACGGACCTATTTCAGCAGAAGTAATTAGCTTAGAAGCCGAAGGAATGGTAAAAGAGGCTAGAGAACTTGTAAAGATAAATAAAAACATTGTAATAAAAATTCCAATGACTGAAGAGGGTTTAAAGGCTGTTAGCGTTTTGAGTAAAGACGGAATTAAAACAAATGTTACTTTAATCTTCTCAGCGACTCAAGCACTACTTGCAGCAAAGGCTGGAGCTACTTATGTTAGTCCGTTCTTAGGCAGACTTGACGATATAAGTTCAGACGGAATGATTTTAATTGAAGATATTTTTGAAATTTTTAGTAACTATGCAATAGATACTGAAATTATTGCTGCATCTGTTAGAACTCCTATGCATGTTCTTCAAATTGCTAAGAGCGGAGCGGACATTGCAACAGTACCTTATAAAGTATTCAAACAAATGTTAAAACACCCACTTACAGATATTGGGATAGAAAAGTTTTTAAAAGATTGGGAAAGTGTTAATACAGAAAAATAAGTTTTAAACGTATAAGGAGATAATTATGGATAGAAATTTAAGTTTAAATTTAGTTAGAGTTACAGAAGCGGCAGCAATCCGTTCATCATATTTTTTAGGAAAAGGTGATAAAAATGGTGCTGACGGAGCAGCTGTTGAGGCTATGAGGTCAATGTTCAATGAACTTCCTATCGAAGGAACTGTTGTTATCGGAGAGGGAGAAATGGATGAGGCTCCTATGTTATACATAGGCGAAGTTGTTGGAAATGGACAAGAAGATGTAACAAAGGTTGACATTGCAGTTGACCCTGTTGACGGAACAACTCTTGTAGCAAATGGATTGCCAAATGCAATAGCTGTTGCTGCTTGTGCTCCTAAAGGTTGTTTACTTCATGCACCTGATATGTATATGGATAAAATTGCAGCAGGTCCTTTGGCTGTTGACTGTATTCATATTGATTTACCAATAGAAATGAATATCAGAAGACTTGCAAGAGCTTTAGGAAAAGAAGTTAGCGAAGTTACAGTTAGTATTTTAAATAGAGAAAGACATCAAGATATTATAGATAGAGTTAGAAAACTTGGTGCAAGAATAAAACTTTTTGAGGCGGGAGATATTGCTCAAGCCATTGCAACTTGTATTGAAAATAGTGGTTGCGATTTAATGGTTGGAATCGGTGGAGCACCTGAAGGAGTTTTAGCTGCAGCTGCTATTAAGGCTTTAGGTGGAGTTTTCCAAGGCAGACTTGTTCCAGCTGATGAAGAAGAGTTCAAAAGATGTGAGGCTATGGGACTTGAAGATCCGTTAAAAGTTTTAGAAATGAGCGACTTAGTAAAGGGCGAAGAAGTTTTATTTGCTGCAACAGGTGTAACTGACGGCGAACTTTTAAACGGAGTTAGACATATCGGTAACGATAAAGTTAAGACTTACTCAGTTGTAATGAGAGCGGAAACAGGAACAGTTAGAAATATTGAGGCAACTCATAGAATTTCTAAAAAACCTGAATATACAAAGATAAAGAGATAGTATGAATATAGAACTTTTAAAAGGAAAATATCTTGATGAATTAAAGACTATTGCAAAGTCTTATGGGATTGCAAATATTTCAAAATATAAAAAAGATGAGTTAATTGCTGAAATTTTAAAAGCTGATAACGGATTTGAAAGTGAAGATTCAAGAAAAACTGTCGTTAGTGATCCGATTGAAAACGAAAATGATACAAAGACTAATACAAAGTCGGTTTGTGGTTTAATCGACATTACAGCAGACGGCTACGGTTTTTTACGTTCAAATGGCTATGATTCCGGAGAGGAAGATACTTATGTTTCTCCAACTCAGATAAGGAGATTTAGACTTAGAAAAGGCGATAAAATCTTGGGATTAACGAGAGATAGAAAGGAAACGGAAAAATTTTCTCCGCTTATCTATATAAATGAAATAAATGATATAAAAATTTCAGATTTAAAAGCTAGGAAAGATTTTGACGATTTAATTCCAATCTATCCAAATGAAAAATATATTTTAGAAAATAAAAAAGATGAAGTTTCAACAAGAATAATTGACCTTTTAGTACCGATTGGAAAAGGACAAAGGGCGTTGATTGTCGCACCTCCAAAAGCAGGAAAGACAAGTTTGTTGCGTTCGATTTTAAAGGGAATAGAAGTCAATTATCCAAAGAGTAAAATTTTTGTTTTACTTGTTGACGAAAGACCTGAAGAAGTTACAGAGATGCAAAGATTTACAAATGCAGAAGTAATAGCATCAACTTTTGATGAATTACCACAAAATCATATAAGACTTGCAGAATTTGTGCTTGAAAGAGCAAAAAGACTTGTAGAGCTTGGAGAGGACGTTGTAATTTTGGTTGACAGCATAACAAGACTTTCAAGAGCTTACAATGTAAATACGCCATCTTCCGGAAAGACACTTACAGGCGGACTTGACCCGTTTGCATTACACAAACCGAAAAGATTTTTCGGCTCTGCCAGAAATGTAGAAAACGGTGGAAGTTTAACTATAATTGCAACAACACTTGTAGATACCGGAAGTAAAATGGACGATATGATTTACGAAGAATTTAAGGGAACGGGAAATATGGAAATTCATTTGAGTAGAAAACTTTCCGAGCTTAGAATTTTCCCTGCAATAGATATTTACAAATCAGGCACAAGAAAAGATAATTTACTTTTAACTGAAGAAGAAATGCAAACAGCAAATCTAATTCGAAGAAAACTTTCAAACACAAACACTAACGAAATTATGGAAAACTTGGTTAAAAATATAAAAAAAACCAAAGACAACAAAGATTTTGTTAAAGTTATACTAAAAAACAATTTTTAAGGAGCAAAGGCTCCTTTTTGTTTTTGAATATTGACTTTTTTAAGATGAAGTGATATTATAAGCGTATAAAAACATATAAGGGGGTGTTGTTATGAAGATAAAAAACAAAAAAATATTTTTTGTTTTGATTTTGTTTATACCTCTTATAATTTTTTTATTAAAAGAAAAGCCTGAGGAAAACAGAATTAGAAAACGATATTTTGATTTTGACGCATATAATAATGTAAAACTTAAAGTAGTTAAAGATGGTTGGATTGAAATAAGTAGATATGGAATGAGTATGTGGTATTATAAAACCAATGGAAAATGTAGAGAGGGTTGGCTTTATGATGATGACTATAAAGGCTGGTATTATTTCTACCCTCAAGGGAATGATTCGTTTATGTTTGACCCAAGGTATAGTGAATCAGAATGGTTATCAATAAATAATAAATGGTACTGGTTTAATATTGGAGGAAAGTTAAAAGAGTTAAATGGTTGGGAAAGATATGGAGATAAATGGATGTATCATGTTCCGAAAGATTATGGAGCTTTAGCAGGATGTCTTTGTAAGATAGGAAGTAAATATTATATTTTTGATTATAATGGATACATGACTTATGAAGGTGATACAGCTCCAGATTTAAGTAAATTAGGATATTCTAGGTGATTTTATGGATACAGTTATAGTATTTTGTTTATTTACGATATTATGTATACTTTCGTATAAATTAGATAAAGTTTTAAAAAATCAAAAAGAAATTAAAGAAGAGATTGAGAAGATTAGGTCAAAATTGTAAGTTTTATTTTTAAGGAGCAAATGCTCCTTTTTGTTTTTGTTAATTTTGAAATTATCCTTTAAATTTTTTGACTTTTGTTGTATAATAGTATTGTAATGAATTGTTGTCTAAATGTGAACGAAAATTTTAGGAGATTATAATGGAGGTTGGCGAAAAAATATTTTATCCTATGCATGGGGCAGGAATGATTAAGGGCATAGAAGAAAAAAAGATAGGAGAGGTTTTTGAAAAATTTTATGTTATAGAACTTCCTTTTGAACAAAATCTACATATTTTTATTAAAGAAAATGATATTGATAATTTTGAGTTTAGAAAGCTTGTCGATGAGGATACTTTAGATGAAGTGTATGACTATTTGAACAAGAGTGAGTTTCCTATGCCCAAAAATTGGGTACAAAGGTATAAAGAAAATACAAAGAGAATGAAATCTTTGGATATTTTTGATATAGCTTATGTTTTGAAAGGGCTTGCTATAAGAAATGAAAAGGGTAAACTTTCTTTAAAAGAGTTGTTTATGTTAAATCTTGCAAAGAAAATTTTGGTTTCCGAGTTTGTTATGGTTAGTGGTTTTTCGAAAAATAAAATTAATAAAATCATAGAGTATTCTATGGAGCATTAGGAGGAGAGTATGTTTAAAGTTTTGAGGTACTTGACCTTTGTTTTTGGGGGGCTTTTGGGAATTTTATTAGCCTATGGACTTGGTCAGGTTGTAGAGTTAAGTTTAAGTAAATTTGTTTTAGTTTCAGTTTATTCTGTTTTTGCAATTATTTTTGGTATTATTTTTTATTTATTATTCCCTATGATTCTAAAAAAACTTACTGTTAATTTTGAAGATGTTATGAAGAAATCACAAAAAACTCCAACTTCAGATATTGTGATAGCAATAGCTGGACTTATCGTTGGACTTGTTATAGCATTTTTGGTTTCTTTACCTATTTCAAATTTAAATTTTCCTGTAATTGGAAATTTATTAAGTGCAACTATTAGTATATTTATATATGTAGTATTTGGTTTTATTGGGGTTAAGGTTGCAATAAGTAAAAAGGAAGAAATTTTAAAATTCAAACTTTTTTCAAGGGAAAAATCTGTAAAAAGGGGAACTTCATATCCAAAAATTTTGGATACTTCTGTAATTATTGACGGAAGAATTCACGATATAATAAAAACGGGATTTTTAGAAGGACCTATTATAATTGCTATGTTTATGGTTAAGGAGTTACAATATATTGCAGATTCTGAGGACCCAAACAGAAGACAAAGAGGTAGGCGTGGTCTTGATATTTTAGATAGAATCCAAAAGGAAAAAGATATTGAGGTTAGAATTGTGGATAAAGATTATAAAAACATTAAGGAAGTTGACCATAAACTTTTGAAATTGACAGAGGATTTACATGGCAGACTTATTACAAATGATTATAATCTAAATAAGGTTGCGTCATTGCAAAAAATTTCAATACTAAATATAAATGAACTTGCACTTGCGATAAAACCGGTTGTAATTCAAGGAGAAAAACTAATAGTTGAAGTTATAAATCGTGGTAAAGAGCCGGAACAAGGTTTAGGTTATCTTTCTGACGGTACAATGATTGTAGTAGAGGACGGAAAAGATTATATCGGACAAACAATAGAAACAACGGTAACAAGCATATTGCAAACACCGGCAGGCAAGATGATATTTACAAGAAAGAACTTAAAGTAGAGAGAATTTTTATTCTCTCTCAGACTGATGACAAAGGTGTCAATGAGAAATCATTGACGCTTTTTTAGTGGAGAAAAGAGTTAAAAAGTAGTATAAGGAGATATTGAAAATGCTACATAAGAATGATGAAAATAGAGTAAATCAAGTGCAAATGAGAAAAGGAAAGCAAAAATGTAAATAAAAACTCTCCTAACTTTTGTGTGTCTAAATATGAAAAAATTAGCAAATATGATGAGTAAATTAGGTAGAAAGAGACCTAATTTTTTAATTTTCAGAGAAAT
>NZ_JACVDA010000038.1 GCF_016552165.1 Parvimonas parva
TATCCTAAAAAAATATTCAATTACAAAACGCCTAGAGAATTATTTTTATGTGGCTAATTTATTCTTGCAATTTAGGGCAATCGTAAAGAAAAATATTTTTTCACCTATCACCTAAAAAATGCTTGATTTATGTTTTGTTATATGATATAATACCTAAAGTGATTAATATACAATATTTAAGCGAGGTGAATACAATGAAAAAAGGAATACATCCAGAATATAATAAAGTAGTTTTTATGGATACAACAAGTGGATACAAATTCATCTGTGGTTCAACAAAAACTTCTAATGAAACAATAGAAATGGAAGACGGTAACACATATCCATTAATTAAAATTGAAATCAGTTCTGACTCACACCCATTCTACACAGGTCGTCAAAGATTTGTTGAAAAAGGTGGTAGAATCGAAAAATTCAAAAAAAGATACAATATGGACTAGCAAAAAGCAGAGCAATCTGCTTTTTTTTTGCAACAAAAAAAGTGGTCAAAACCACTTTTTTTAATACAATTTAATTACAAACCCTTTTGAACATCAAGTACTAATAATGCTTTCAATAACTAACAACCACCTTTTAATTTTTTACTTCTAATATAAAGTTTTGGGAATTTATCGTGTTGATTAAAATATCCCATAAGTTCAAAAAATTGAAATGCTCTTTTTTGTTCATCAACAGACATATTAGTTTTTTCCTTTATGAATTTTTTTGCCTTTTGTGAATGAACAAAATAACCCTCTTTGTTTATGTCCTTAACGACTATATCGTATAAATCATAATACTCTTGTTTCATTTATTCTCCCCTTTTGCTGACTGTATTTCGTACCAAGTTTTGTACTTTCCGTTTAATGCTATGAGTTCATCATGGCTACCGGTTTCTAAAACTTTTCCGTTTTCTATCATAACTATGGTATCACAATCTTTTATTGTTGACAATCTATGCGCAATGATTATTGTACTTCTACCTTTTTTCAAAACGTCAATTCCATAGTTAATTATTTTTTCCGTTTCAGTATCAATATTGGCAGTCGCCTCGTCTAAGATTAAAACTTTTGGATTCCTAACAATCGCTCTTGCAAAGCAAATTATCTGTTTTTCTCCAAGTGAAAGGTCGGAGCCATTTATTGCAAGTTTAAAGTCTAAATTATTTCCTCTTTTTTCTAAAAGATTTTTTCCTCCAACTTTTATGATTGCATCTAACACTTCACTTTCAATTATTTTTTCATCTTTAAGTGTGATATTATCTTTAATACTTCCTGTAAAGATATAAGGGTCTTGAAGAACAACAGCCATTTGTTTTCTATAAGAGGATTTGCTTAAATCTTTTATATTTTGTCCGTCAAGTAAAACTTCTCCTTTTTGATTTTCATAAAATCCTAAAATTAAATTCATTATAGTTGATTTTCCACTTCCCGTTGCTCCAACAAAGGCGATAGATTTTCCTTTTTCAAGTTTGAAATTTACATCTTTTAAAACCGGTACATTTTCTTTATATTCAAAGCCGACATTTTTAAATTCAATATTTCCTTCAAGATTGATTTCTCTATCTGTCGTCTTTTCTTCTTCAATTTCAAAAATTTTAATAATTCTATCACAAGAAACCAAGGCAGTTTTATATCTATTGATTTGTCCTAAGAAATTCATAAAAAGTCTTAAAATTCTTCTGTTGTATTCAATTAATATATACAAGATACCAACACTAAGCGATAATCCTCTTACTTTTAATATCGTAAATACTAAAATAATTATTGCATTTGTAAGAATAATTACAAAGTCAATTAAATTCCATGAGAATAATGCATTAAGTATGGTTCTTTTAATATAATTTTTTTCAACCTCTTTATTCTCTTTTTCAAAAGAATCTATCATCAACTTTTCATTACCATAAACTTGAATTACAGGTAATGATTTTATTGTTTCATTGTAAATTGAACTTGTTATTCCCTCATGTTTTCTTATTGTTTTAGTAACCACTGTAAGTTTTTGTCCATAATACTTTGTAACAAGATACATCATAGGTAAGTAAATTAAAACGATTAAAAACAAATATGGACTAATGTAAAACATAACAGTAAGCATCATAACTAAATTTAAAACAAATGCTAAAAGCTCATTTAAAAGTGTTTGATACAATTCCTTTATTGTATTTGTATCCGTTGTAAATCTCGAAACTAAATCTCCCGCATAGGAGCTGTCAAAATATTGCATTTTAAAATTTTGCATACGTCTAATCAAGTTAAATTGAATTTTATATGCAATATTACAAGCCAGTTTGTTAAAAGAAAATCTAATTACAATAAGCATTCCTGCAACAAGTAAATTCAATCCCAAATATAAAAGTCCCTTTTGTAATATGAATGAATTAAAATTCTCCATATTAACTAAATCAGCGTCTATTACTGAAGAAATTATCGTAGGTAAATATACATCCAAAAAAACTCTACCAATTGTTCCTATTGAACCGATAAAAAATAGTAATTTTTCTTGTAAAAGATAAGAAGTTAAAAATTTTATTTTACTATGCTTCATTTTCTTCCTCCTTATCTAAACTTTGATACTCAAATTGCTCCTTGTACCAAGAATCTCTTGAAATAAGTTCTTCATGAGTACCTCTGTCAATTATCTTTCCATTATCCAAAACTAAAATCAAGTCAGAATGTTCAACTGCTGAAATTCTATGAGAAATGATTATATTAGTCTTGTCTTTTCGATTTTCTTTAAGTGAGTTTACAATTTTACTTTCAGTATTCGCATCAATCGCAGAGAATGAATCATCTAAAATCAAAATTTCAGGATTTCTATACAAAGCTCTAGCTAAAGAAATTCTTTGCTTTTGTCCTCCGGAAAGCCCAAGTCCTCGTTCTCCGACAACTGTATCTAAGCCTTTTTCTAAATTTTGTATATCTTTGTAGAAGTCTGCTTTTTTTATAACATTTATAATTTTTTCGTCATCTTCTAAAGGACTTCCAAATAAAACATTTTCTCTAACAGTCTTAGAAAGTAAAATATTTTCTTGACTAACATATCCAAATTTATTTCTAACAGAGTTAATATCGTAATCTTCATAAGGAATATCATTTATAAAAATTTTATTTTTATCAAAATTATAAAATCTTAAAATTTGCTTAACTAATGTACTTTTACCACTTCCACTTTTGCCAACAATTCCTAGAGTCTTTCCTCTTTCAAGTTTAAAACTAATATCCTCTAGAGAACTTTCATTTGTAGCCGGATAGTTAAAATTAAAGTTTTTAAATTCCAAAGTAGAAAAATCTTCTAATATTCTATTTCCGTTTTCAATTTCAGTTTTATCATCAAGTAAAAGATTTATTCTATTTACAGAAACTAAAGCTCTTTTGTAAGTATTTATACAATCTCCAAGTCCCCAAAACGACCAAGCTAAGAAATCGCATAATCCAAAAAATGCAACTAATTTCCCAATAGATATATCCCCACTTCTAATTAAAAATGCTCCATAAAACAATCCGATAACCATAGAAACTGTCCTAATTAAAGAGTTTAAAATAAAAGAATAAGCCCAAAGTTGTGATTCCATATAAGCTAAATCAAAATAATATTTAATTATTTTAGAAATATTTTTTTGTCTAACTTCTTCATTTACATAACTCTTTATAAGTTTTATACCTTCAATTATTTCTAAAATTTCTTGACTTGATTTACCAAAAGTCTTATTCATTTCTTCATTAACTTTGCCGACTTTTTTACTCAACATATTAGTTATTAATATGGTAAAAGCAAAAGGAATCATAATCGCAATAGTAAGTTTCCAAGAAATAAAAAATATTAAGTAAAAAGCACATATTGTTGGCATAACAATAGAATCACTCATCATCAAAATTCCAAATGTAAAATAATCATAGATAAACCTTGTTTCATTATCTGCAAGCCCAATTACATCTCCAGCGGTATTTTTTTGAAAAAAATCCGGAGATTTTCTCAAAATTTTTCTAAAAATTATATCCTTATAATACATTTTAAGTTTTGCTCCGGAACCATATGATACATAGGAAAAAATCATAAAACTAAAAAAGTTTATAATTCCCAAAATGATGGCAAATATACCCTTCTTATATATTATACCAGGACTAAAGTTCGGTTCTTTCAACAAATCAACTATATTCCCAATTAAAACTACAAAATAAATTAAAATAAAACTACTTAAAATATTAAAAATACTACCAAATAAAAATCTGGTTTTAGCATTTTTAAAGCCATCACGAACAGCTTTATATATCCCCATAAAATCACCTCTTTTCTTTAAAAAAAGCTCTTCAAAAAGAAGAGCATAATTTAAAATATTTATTTGTTTTTCTTAGTAAATGTTGCAACTGAACCTCTTTCAACTATTCTTGAAGGAAGAATTGTAACATCTTTAAGTTTTTCTTCATTTCTAAGTTCCTTAATCAACTTTCTCATAGAAATTGCCCCCATATCATAGTATGGCTCTTCTATTGTTGTAAGCGCTGGTCTGTAAATTGATGCGATTAAGTCATCACCGAAACCTGCAACTGAAATGTCTTGTGGAACTTTAAGACCGTTATCGTAACAATAACTGATGAAACCAATAGCTAGTGAATCTTCACTTGCAAATACAACAGTTGAATTATTTTCCTTGATAAGTTTGAAAATTTCTTCTCCCATATCATAACCTGTTTGAACTGTTATATCCTTTGCATTGATAAGTGCTGACTTAACTTTTCTTGTCGCAACACCTTCATTGAAACCTGCAAGTTTTTCTCTACCGATTCTACTTGTAACATCTTCACTAATGAAAACAATACTATTATGACCTTCATCTACAAGATAATTTGTCATCTTGTTACAAGTTGATTTGTAATCTATACTAACTGTATGTTCATCTGTATATTCGTAAAATTTATCAAGTCTTACAAAAGGAATATTTTTGCTCTTTAATTTAAACAAAGTTTCAGGATTAATCTTTTCACTTATCATAATTATCCCTTCAACTTGTTTAGTGCACATAAATTCGATAATCTTATGCTCTGCCTCAATATCTCCATATGTGCTTGAAAGCAAAATATCGTAATTATACATTCTTCCGATTTCTTCAATTCCTCTAACGATTTGTGCCATATAAGAAATACCGATATCCTTTACAATAACACCAATCATATTTGATTTTCTCATTACAAGACTTCTTGCCAATTCATTAGGCTTAAAATCCAATTTTTTTATAGCATCTAAAACTTTTCTTCTTGATTCGGGGCTGACCGGTTTAGATTCATTCATTACTCTTGAAACAGTTGAAATGGAAACCCCTGCTAACTTAGCTACGTCCTTTATAGTAGGTACTGACATATTATCACTCCTTTAAATTAAAATTAAATCGTTTACAAAACTCAACATAATTATATCACAGTTTTTAATAAAATAAAACAGTTAAGGAAAATAAATTCACAAAATTTTCCTAAAAATACATAATTTTCTAATAAACTAAATTGCAAGAATAAATTAGCCACATAAAAATAATTCTCTAGGCGTTTTGTAATTGAATATTTTTTTAGGAT
>NZ_JACVDA010000039.1 GCF_016552165.1 Parvimonas parva
CCTAAAAAAATATTCAATTACAAAACGCCTAGAGAATTATTTTTATGTGGCTAATTTATTCTTGCAATTTAGTTTTTCCGGATAAATATTCTAAAATAGATTTTGCATCATTATAGTCAAGCGGTTTTCCAAATAATTTTTTATCGTCATAAACAATTGTATCTGCCGATATAATTAATGAATCTTTATGTTTTAGACTTACGTCCTTACATTTTTCAAAGGATAGTATATCACATAATTCACTAAATTTTGATTTATTATCTTTAAATGTTTTACTTAAAAATTTTTGTTCTAATTCTCTTTCATCGATATTGGAAGAAATTATCTTAAAATCTTCAAATATATATTTTAGAAGTTCTTTTCTTCTTTGTGAGTTGCTGGCTAGTATAATATCATAATTTTTCATAAAATCCTCCTAATATATATTATAAAAATTATAACAAAAATAAAAAAACATCTCAACATTTCTTAATGTCAAGATGTATTTTTTAATCCAGTATTGCTCAACTGCCTTTGTAAAATAAGTTTTAAATTATATTAAATCAACTTTCCAGTTACTCCATACATTATCATAAAAAAGCATGATAATGTAAAAGTTGTGAAAGTTAGTAGTAATTTTAACATTTCTAGTGTTTCTATTTTTAAATTTTTATTTTTTCTTTTTTGCATAATAATTACCTCCAATTTAAAATAACTTTTTAAGTTACTAATATTATACAACTAAAAAAATAACTTGTCAAGATACTTTTTAAAGAAATTTGAAAAATTTTTTAAATAAATTGCTTTTTAAGTTATTTTGTTATATAATATATTTAGAATAGTAGAGGTGATAGTATGACTACTGGTGATAGATTAAAAGAACTTAGACAAAAAGCTAATCTTACTTTATTGGAGGCAGGTGAGCTTATTGGTACAAGTAAACAAAATTTATTCAAGTATGAGAATGATATAATAACAAATATTCCGATAGATAGATTGGTGAAGTTGGCTGAGATTTATAATTCAACGCCTATTGAAATTTTGGGTTGGGAAAATTATACAAATACTCCTAATTCAACTAAGGCATCTTTATATAATTATTTGCCTTATGGGGTTTCTGCGGGTGCTCCTGATGGTCCGAATTACGAAGTTGAACTTGAAAAAATAGAAATAAGTGATTCTGTTATGGGTCCTTATGCAAATGATGATGATATTTTAATAATGCATGTAAATGGGGAAAGTATGAATAAGATAATTCCAAATGGAAGTTATATCGCTGTTAAATTGAACTATCCTATTTATAATTTAGAAGATGAAGATATTGTTGTATTTTCTAATAATGGAGAATATAGTTTGAAATTATTTTTTAGAGATGGGGAAGATATTATTTTTAGACCTTCTTCAACTTATCATTCATTTACGGATTTTAAATTTTCAAAAGATGAAGAATTTTCTATTTTAGGAAAAGTGGTTATGTATTGTGTTAATTTGTAATAAATTTAATTAAAAATCTAGTGCGTTTTTGCACTAGATTTTTTAAATTTTTAGTATTGCTATTGCTAAAATAAAATATATTATTAAACTTGTTGCATCTACAATAGTTGTTATGAGTGGAGCTGCAGCACTTGCAGGGTCCATTTTTAATTTTTTTGCAATTAATGGAAGTATTCCTCCAGCAATATTTGCAGAAATTAAAGATATTGTTATTGTAAGACTAACTACAAAACTTATAGCAAAGGTTATATTTTTTGAGCCAAAAATATATAATCTGACAAAATTTGTAACAAATAATATCGCTCCACAAATCAAACCTACTGCTAATTCTTTTTTAAAAACTATAAAAATATCTTTTATATTCAAATCATCAACTGCAATTCCACGAATAACCATAGTTGAACTTTGTCCACCGGCGTTACCTGCTGTTGACATTATGATTGGAATTGATGCAGAAAGTATTGCAACAGCGCTAAGTTTATCTTCAAAGTATTGTAAAATATATCCTGTAAATGTTGCTGAAATCATTAAGATTAAGAGCCAAGATATTCTTGATTTTACCATTTCTTTTGTATCTGTTTTTAAGTATGAACCGTCAGTTGGTGTGATACCACTCATTTTATGAATATCTTCTGTTGCCTCTTCGTTCAAAATATCCAAAACGTCATCGGCAGTAACAATACCTATTAAACTGTTATGGTCATTTAAAACACAAATAGTCGTTAAGTCGTATTTACTTAGTATAGATGCAACCTCTTCTTGGTCGGTGTTTGTATGGACATAGTGAATATTTTTATCCATTATATCCGAAATCAATTTATCATTTTTAGAAACAATTATATCTCTTAAATTTACAATTCCAACTAAAACTCTTTTTTTATCTATTACAAAACATACGTTTACGGTTTCAGCAATTTCAGCTTGTTTTTTTATTTTTGTAATAGCCTCTGCAACTGTATCTTCTTCTAAAAGTTCTACAAAGTCGGTACTCATAACAGAGCCAGCAGTATTTTCTTCATAACTTAAAAGATGATTTATTTCTTTTCTATGTTCCGGAGAAACATTATCCAAAATATGTTTAATTACATTTGATGGCATTTCTTCAAGGAAATCTATAATATCATCACTAAACATATTATCCAAAATACTTTTTAATTCAACAGAAGATAGAGCTGATGCTAAACTTTCTTGATATTCAGGCTCTAAGTAGCTGAATAATTCTGCTGAAATATCTTTTGGCAATATTTTAAAAACGAATAACGCTTGGTCCAATTCTAATTCAATAAATATTTCACTTAAGTCAACAATATTGTATTCATCAAAAATTTCTCTTATTAATAATACCTTTTTTTCTTTTATAAGTTCAGGAAGTAGGGAAGATAATTGCTCTTTACTGTATTCTAAAAAATTATACTCCATAGATTCCACCTCCTAAAAACATTGATGCTAATGCAAAATAAATTGTTAATGAAATTGCATCACAAACAGTTGTTAAAATCGGTCCACTCATTGATGCAGGGTCTTGCTTTAATGTACTTGCAAATAAAGGTAAAATACCACCGATTAAATTTGCAATGGTTATAATTATATAAATAGTTGCAGAAATTAAAATTGCGATAGAGAGGGATACTTTAGGCATAAATATTAAAATTCTTAAAATATTCACCGTAAATAATATTGCTCCTAAAATTAGGGAATTTAAAAGTTCTGTTTTTATTACATATTTAAAATCACTTATACTTAAATTATCTATTGCTATTCCTCTTACTACCATTGCACTTGATTGGCTTCCAGCATTTCCGGCTGTATCCATTAGCATTGGAATGAATATAACAAGTGATGGAATTTTTAAAGTTAAATCACTATTTTTTGTTAAAATCATTCCAGAAACAGTAGCAGAAACCATCAAAATTAAAAGCCAAGTTATTCTACTTTTTACCATTTCAATTATTGGCATATTTATATAAGAACCTTCTATTGGAGTGATACCACCCATTTTTTGTAAGTCCTCAGTAACTTCGTCTTGAATGATATCATAAACATCATCGATTGTTATAATACCGATAAGACGGTGTTGGTCATTTACAACAGGAAGTACAATTAAATCGTATTTTGTAAATATTTTTGAAACTTCTTCTTGGTCTTCATCACATTCAACAGAAATAACATCGGTTTCCATAATATCAGAAATTAATGTATTTGCAGGGGATAATAATATACTTCTCATCGAAACAAATCCTAAAAGAATGTGTTGGTCATTAGTTATATAGCAGTAAGAAATGGTTTCAGCAAGTCTTTCCTTATCTTTAATCATTTCTAAAGCCTCATCAGTTGTTAGTTCAGGGTCTAACTCAACGTAGTCGGTACTCATAACAGAACCGGCGCTATTTTCTTTAAAGTTTAAAATCATATTGATTTCACTTCTTCTTTGATTAGATGCAGAATTTAAAACCCTTTTTACAATATTTGCAGGAAGTTCTTCTAAAAATTCACTAATATCATCTGTAAACATATAGTCCAACATTATTTTTATTTCATGGTCTTGTAGTCCATTTATTACTTCTTGTTTCATATTTTGAGGTAAATAAGCAAAAATTTCAGCAGTTTTTTCTTTTTTAATAACTTTAAACATGAATAAAATTTCTTTTATTTCAAAATATTCTTCAAATATATTTGCAAGAGTTACTTCGTTTGTATCGTAAATTATATCTCTTAAATGAAAAATATTTTTTTCTTCTAAAGAAACTTTTAATTCGTTAGCAATGATTTTACTTTTTTCTAAAGAATTTTCTTTTAAATCCATAAAACACCTCCTATAAAAATTTTTAGAAATATATATTAATATTATATCATATTTCCATTTTAATAAATTTAAAAAGGTAAATATGATGAAATAAATATTCTTTTACACAAGAATCATAAATTCATATTTATTATAACATATTTCCATTTTAATAAATTTAAAAAGGTAAATATGATGAAATAAATATTCTTTTACACAAGAATCATAAATTCATATTTATTATATCATATTTTTTGATTTGGATAAATTTATTTTTATTTAAAAAATATTTAAATAATGTTATGATACAATTGATGTGAGACCAAGGGTACAAAAAAAAGAGAATATCCTGTATAATTAAAATAACAAAAAAA
>NZ_JACVDA010000003.1 GCF_016552165.1 Parvimonas parva
ATCCTAAAAAAATATTCAATTACAAAACGCCTAGAGAATTATTTTTATGTGGCTAATTTATTCTTGCAATTTAGTAACCAAAATTTAAAAAATTTCAGTTCTTTATATCTACATTAAATCAAATAAACTAACTTGATTAGTTTGTTGTAATTTATTTAATACTCCATGTTCTTTTAATGATTCTAATGCATTTTTATTTATCTTTGTTCTCTCTTGAAAATCTTCAATAGAAATAAAAGGTAACTTTCTAACTTCTTCATAAATAGAGTTAGAGTTTACATCACTTACAAAGTCTAAAGCTCTAAATGGTGGTAAAATTTTTCCTTTACCATCGATTAAAAATTTTGAATAATGTGATTTTTCTAAGTCAACTTTACTTGCAACTATTCCGCGAAGATACATTTCTTCGGCAACTTCAAGAATATCATAAACGTCCTGCTCCTTTTTAGATGCAGACTTCCCAAGTTCAGAAATTTCTTTCATCTTTGCTTGTATAGCAGAAAGTCCTTTGTAAATTAAATTACCCGGATAATTTTCTATCTTAGTTGTAAAGTATGTTGCATAAAAAGCCTCAGGATAATGAACTTTAAAATATGCAATTCTATAACTCATCATTACATAAGCAACAGCATGTGCTTTAGGGAAAAGATACTTTATTTTTTTACAAGATTCGATATACCACTCAGGTATTCCATTTTCTCTCATATAACTTTCAGTTTCTTCGTCAAGATTTTTTCCCTTTCTTACTGTTTCCATTATCTTAAATGAACGTTTATTTTCAAGTCCTTTAAAAATCAAAAATGTCATTATATCATCTCTTGTACATATTGTTTCATTTAAAGGTATTCCTTGTTTTATAAGCTCTTGTGCGTTTCCAAGCCATACATCCGTTCCATGTGATAAACCGGAAATTCTTATAAGCTCTGTCAAAGTTTTCGGTCTTGTATCAAGTAACATCTGTCTTACAAAATTTGTACCATATTCAGGTATCCCAAGTGTTCCTACTCCGTCCTTATATTTATCATCAATAAATTTCAAACTTTCTGTAGAATAGAAAATATTTAAAGTTTCTTTATCGTCCATTGGAATATTTAAAGGGTCAACTCCCGTTAAATCTCCTAAATGTTTTATGATTGTTGGAACATCGTGTCCAAGTAAGTCAAGTTTTAAAATTCTACCACTTATAGATTTATAACTGAAGTGAGTTGTCTTTGTTTCAGAAGTTGGATCATCGGCCGGATATTGTATTGGAGTAAAATCATAGATTTCCTTATTATGTGGAACAATCATTACCCCACCGGGGTGTTGTCCACTCGTTCTTTTAACCCCTACTAATTTTCTTACATATCTTTTCATATTTCCTGAAGTCAAAGATAATTCTTTTTCTTCTACAAATTTTTTAACATATCCAAAAGCAGTTTTATCAGAAATTGTACCAATAGTTCCTGCTCTATAAACTTTATCTGAACCGAATAATTCTTCTGTATATTTATGGCAAGTCGGTTGATATTCTCCGGCAAAGTTTAAGTCTATATCAGGTTCTTTATCTCCGTCGAAACCTAAGAAAACTTCAAAAGGAATATCATGTCCTTCTTTAATCATATTTGTTTTACAATGTGGACATTCTTTATCCGGCATATCAACTCCGGATTGTCCACTATATTCATCATGAAATTCTGAATGTTTACAATTAGGACAAATATAATGTGGTATAAGAGGATTTACTTCTGTTATACCGGACATAGTAGCTGCAAAAGAAGAACCAACAGAACCTCTTGACCCTACCAAATATCCATCATCATTTGAACGCCAAACAAGTTTTTGCGCAATGATATATAAAACGGCATAGCCATTCTTTATGATAGAGCCTAGCTCTCTTTCAAGTCTATCCTCAACAATTTTAGGTAAATTTTCTCCATAAATTGATTTAGCTTTGTCATAACAAATTTTTCTAAGTTCTTCATCAGCTCCTTCAATGAATGGAGGGAATGTTCCATTTGGTATTGGTAAAATATCCTCTAACATATCTTTAAAAAGATTTGTATTTTTTACTACAACTTCATAAGCTGTTTCTTTACCGAGATAGGAAAATTCTTCAAGCATTTCATTCGTAGTTCTAAAATAAAAAGCTCCTTCTCTTTCAAGATTTCTATTTCCTTGACCATATAAAATTACATTTCTAAAAAGATAATCCTCTTTATCTAAATATTTTACATTTCCTGTTGCAACAACTAATTTATCTAATTTTTTACCGAGTTCAAAAATCTTTTTATTTATTTCTTTTAAATCATTTAGTTCTAAAACTTTTCCTCTGTTGTATAAATGTTTTAGATTTGATATTGGCTGAATTTCAAAAAAATCATAAAATTTTGCAATTTCTAAAATTTCTTCTTCACTTTTTCCTTCAATAAAAGCATTAAAAAGTTCTCCATTCCAATTTCCTGAACCAATTAAAAGACCATCTCTATATTCTTTTAATCTTGATTTTGGAAAACCTGCAACCTTTCTAAAATATTTCATCAAACCTTCAGAAACCATTTTATAAAAACCACTTAAAGCTTTCATCTCTTTTACATAAATTATTGAATTATATGAAATATTTTTTGCAACAGGCCATTTGGTTTCAATATTATTTATATTTTCATCAAAAACTTTTCCTTGTTTTTCAATTATTTTTATAAGCTCTAAAAGAATACCTGCACAAGCCTCAGCATCGAAACTTGCCCTATGGTGATTCAATAATTTTACTCCAAGCTCTTTACATAATGTATTAAGTTTATGATTCTTTAATTGTGGTAAAACAGCTCTTGCAAAGCCCATTGTATCAATAAAAGTCGGGTCAAAATCAAGAGAAAGTCTTTTACAATTAGTTTTTATAAATGAAATATCAAACTCTGCGTTATGTGCGACAAAAACAGCATCTTTAGAAAATTCTAAAAACTTAGGCATAATTTCATTTATTAAAGGTTTGTCTGCTACCATTTCATTTGTAATGCCAGTAATATCTGTAATTTCTTGAGATATTTCTTGCTGTGGATTTACAAGTTCATTAAAAACTTCAACAATTTTCCCGTTCTCAACACGAACTGCCCCGATTTCTGTAATATTATTTTTCAGATGTGAAAGTCCTGTTGTTTCAATGTCAAAAACTACAAACGTATCAAAACTTATTCCATCTTTATAATTATATAAAATTCTAGGATTATCTTCTAATAAGTTTAATTCAAGACCATAAAGAGCCTTTATATCATCTTTTCCAAATAAATCCATCATTTGCGGATAGGCTTGAACAACTCCTATATCTGTAACACCAATAGCAGTATGTCCCATTTGTGATAATCTTGATTTTAAAACTTGTAAATCAACACAACCGTCAAGACCACTCATCTGTGAATTTAAATGAAGTTCAACCCTTTTTTCAGGAGCCTCATCTACATAAACCTTATTAGGAGCAATTTCCATACTATTAATCATCATAGAAATTCCTCTAGCATATTGGTCGTATTCAACTCTACCAGTAGCAAGTACACAAATTCCCTTTTCAATAGACTTAGAATTTATTTTATCATTAAACATAGAAAATATTTTATCATCTAAAAATAATTTACAATTCATAGCAGAAGTATCATCTTCAATATCAAATAAAGCTAATTTTTTACCACTTTTAAGCTCTCTAATCTCTAAATCATATACTCTACCTTGAATTTTACAAAAACCACTATTTTGGTCTAAATCTATAATTTGTAAAATTGGGTCTTTATCAGAAATTTTTCTACCAATTTTAAATTCTTTGTTTTCTTCAATAAATTCTTTATTAGCTTTTGCCTTTTCAACTTTTACTTCATTTTCTTTTTGAATTTCTTTTAACTTATTTTCCAATTTATCTTCAAATTTTACCACAGATTTTTCTTCATGAATATCCAAAGAATTAAGCATAAAAATTTCTACATTTTCAGTAAATTTTTTTGAAATAAAGTCTTTTAAGTCATTTACAAAAGAATTAGAAACAAGTTTAAATCTATAAATTGAATTTGAAATAAAAATTTCAATATAATCTTCTAAAAAATTTATTCTATCATTATTAGTAAGAGAAAAACCATGATTTTTTAATAATCTTTGAGTTTCATTTACGAACTCATCGTAATTTATATAGTAAAAATATTCATAAGGATATTCAGCATTAGAAAAAGTCTGAACTGAAAATTCAACTTCTTTACCATTGAATAATTCATGAAGTTCTTCATCTAAAACCATAAGTTCTTCTATACCAATATCATCAGAGTTTGTAAGTAATTTAAAACTTATTTTTTCATCACCAAAAACAAACTCATCAATTATAAAATCTTCTGATAAGCTGTAATTTTTTCGACGTGAAAAATAAAAACTTTTTAAACTCCTATACATATTATTCCTCCGTATAATTATTTATTTCATTAATAAGCTCAGATAATAAATCTTTTTCTTCAACTTTTTTAATAATCTGACCTTTTTTGAAAATAAGTCCTTTACCATTTCCTCCTGCTATTCCTAAATCAGCCTCCCTAGCCTCTCCAGGTCCATTTACAGGACAACCCATTATGGCAATTTTCAAATTTTTCTTTACATGTTTTAATTCTTTTTCTGCCTGTTCAACAATATTTATTAAATCTATTTTAGTTCTTGAACAAGTAGGACAAGAAATTAAATCTATTCCATCTCTTAAAAGTCCAAGTGAACGCAAAATTTCTTTACCTACTTTAACTTCTTCAACAGGATTTCCAGTTAAAGACACTCTAATTGTATCTCCTATCCCTTTTGCTAAAATTATTCCAAGACCAACAGAGGATTTTATACTGCCTCTAAAACTTGGCCCTGCCTCAGTAATTCCTAAATGTAATGGATAATCACATAAACTACTTAGTAATTCATAAGACTCTACACAAATAGGTACATTACTTGATTTTATAGAAATTTTTATTTGGTCAAAATTTAATGACTCTAAAAATTCAACTTGGTCCAATGCACTATAAACGATAGATTCTTTATTAACTCCACCAAATTTATCTATAAATTTTTGATTTACAGAGCCGGAATTAACTCCAACTCTTATTGGAATGTTGTGATATTTACAACACTCAACTACTTCTTTGACTTTTTTTCTTCCTCCGATATTTCCCGGATTAATTCTTAAACAGTCAGCACCGTTTTCAGCAGCCATTATTGCAAGTTTATAATCATATTGAATATCTGCAATAAATGGTATTGTAGTCAAAGACTTTATCTTTTTAATAGCTAAAGCATCATCTAAATCATTAACAGCAGAACGGCTAATATTACAGCCCTCTTTTGTAAATTCATTAATTTGTCTAGCTGTAGCAAATACATCTTTAGTGATTGTATTTGTCATTGATTGTATAGAAATAGGAGAACCGCCTCCAATAGGCACGTTCCCCACAAAAATTTTCTTTGTTATTTTTCTTTCCATTAATTTGCTCCAAATAAAACTCCAAGTCTTAATACATCCTTAAAAGAAACGAATAATATAAGACCCATTAAAAATATAAAACCTATTGTATGAACAAGACCTTCTTTTGATCTTGAAATAGGTCTGCCTAAAATTAGCTCTATAAATAAGAAAACTAATCTACCACCATCTAAAGCAGGTATAGGTAATAAGTTTATAAATCCTAAGTTTACACTTAAAAATGCTGTAATGTATAGTAATGAATACCAACCATTACTTGCAGCGCTACTTATTGCTCCTACAACTCCAATAGGACCTGAAAGCTGTCCAACTCCTACTTTTCCTGTAAATAATTGTCTTAAAATATCAAACATAGAATTTATAAAATAAAAGAATGTATTAAAACTTTCTTTTACAGAAACTAATAAATTTCTTTCAAGTTTTGAACTAACTCCTAAAACTTTTTCATTTTTATTCTCAAACTTTAAAGAAATTTCTTTTTCTTCATTATTTCTAAGCACTTTAACCGTAGTTTCTTCTTTATCTAATTTTGATAAGCTTGTTTGAATATCTTTCCAAGAATTTATTTTATTTTCACCGATACTTAAAATCTTATCTCCTGCTTGTATTCCATATTTTTGTGCTACAGAATTATTCATAATACTTTCTATTGTAGTTGTTTGATGCCCTCTAATAGCAAACAAAGTAAAAAGTATTACAAAAGCTAAAATAAAATTAAATAAAGGTCCTGCAAAAATAGTTAAAATTCTCCCTCCAAGAGTCGCTCCGTTGAAATGCCCTCTTTCTGAAA
The DNA here is from genome assembly GCF_016552165.1 of Parvimonas parva. Taxonomy (GTDB): domain Bacteria; phylum Bacillota; class Clostridia; order Tissierellales; family Peptoniphilaceae; genus Parvimonas; species Parvimonas parva. Next base: position 6,255 of record NZ_JACVDA010000003.1, read on the forward strand.
AATCTAATTCTGTATCTTCTTCTCCTTCATCTTCACCCTCCATAGCACAAAAACCACCAAGTGGTAAAGCTCTAAGAGAATATAGAGTATCACCTTTTTGTTTTCCAAAAATTTTAGGACCCATTCCGACTGCAAACTCATTAACCTTTATCTTTGCTCTTTTAGCAAAAATGAAATGCCCAAATTCATGAACAACAACTACGACCATAAACACCAACAGTGCTACTATTATCTTTATAATCATTAAATATTACCTCCAAATATATAAAACACAATGTAAACTAAAGGAGTTACAAAAATAATACTGTCGAATCTATCTAAAAATCCACCATGTCCTTTAATAATATTGCTAAAATCTTTTATACCCATTTCTCGCTTTATTTTTGATGCAAATAAATCTCCGATTTGTGCAACTATTGAAAGAATTATTCCTGATAGAGTTACAAAAACAATATTATTTTTTAACACAAAGTAATTAAATAAATTTAACAATATTAGTGAACCGAAAATTCCACCTAAAGCACCTTCAATAGTTTTTTTAGGACTTATACTTGGACATAATTTGTGTTTGCCAAAAATCATTCCAAATAAATATGCGAATGTATCAGTTCCCCAAGAAATTAAAAATACTATCCATAAAAGATTAGTATAACCTAATTTCAAAAAAACTCCCATAGGTACTGAAATATAGATAAAAGAAAATAATAATCTACCTAAGCTCTCAATACTCATTTTATTAAAGAATAAGTAATATATGGAAATAATAAGAAAATATGATGCAAAAAAAGTTAAAACTAAATTTTCATTTGAAATACTTATAGAATACAACATTCCCATAGAAAATATTAAGCTAAAACCAATCATAAACACATCGTTTAACTTAAAAGTCCTAAATAATTCAATTAAGCAAAAAATAGTAATAGCCATAGAGTATCCAACTAATGCATACCCTTTAAGATAAATACAAATAAAAGATATTATTAACATCAAAGCACCACTTATAGTTCTATTAATAAAACTATTCATTAAATTCCCCCAAATCTTCTATTCCTATTTTGAAAATCATATATAGCATCATACAAATCTTCAGCATAAAACTCCGGCCATAAAATATCTGTAAAATAAAATTCAGAATAAGCCAGTTGATAAATCAAAAAATTACTTATTCTTTTTTCATTTCCAGTTCTTATAATTAAGTCAACATCAGAATTTTCTTTAGTATATAAATAATTTTTAAAAGTTTCTTCATTTAAATCATCAACAGAAAATTTACCATCGGAAATATCTTCGTATAATTTCTTTATAGAAGAAATTATTTCGGCTCTTCCACCATAATTAAGAGCAATATTTAACACCATTCCTGTATTATCCTTTGATTTTTCTATGCTATCATCTAACAATTTGACAATAGAGCTTGGTAATTTACTGTAATCTCCAACTACTCTAAAAATTATATTATTTTCTAAAATTCTTTTTAACTGAGAGTTTATATAGATAACTAAAATATTCATAAGACCCTTTACTTCTTCTTCAGGTCTTTTCCAATTTTCAGTTGAAAAAGCATATAAAGTTAAAGTCTTTATCCCTATCTTACAACATTCTTCAACTATATCTACAACTCTATTCATTCCTTCTTTATGTCCGGCAATTCTGGGCAAAAATCTGTTTTTTGCCCAACGTCCGTTCCCATCCATAATTATACCAATATGTCTTGGTATATTTTCAAAATCTATATCTTTCATTAAATTTCCATTAATTCTTTTTCTTTTGATTTTGTAATATCATCTACTTCTTTAGTAAACTTATCTGTAACTTTTTGAACTTGTTCTTCAGCTTGTCTTAATTCGTCTTCACTGATTTCTTTATCTTTTTCCATTTTCTTTAATTTATCAATTCCATCACGTCTTAAATTTCTAATAGCAATTTTTGCATTTTCACTATATCCCTTAACAACCTTAACTAATTCTTTTCTTCTATCTTCAGTTAATGCAGGGAAAGGTAATCTTATAACTTTTCCGTCATTAGAAGGAGTAATTCCTAAATTTGATGCTAAAATAACTTTTTCTATCGGAGTTATTAAAGATGCGTCCCAAGGCTGAATTACTAATAATCTAGCCTCCGGAACTGAAAGTGATGCAACTTGTTTAATTGGTGTTTCTGTTCCATAATAATCAACAGTAAATTGGTCTAAAATAGCAGGATTAGCTCTTCCAGCTCTAACAGTTGTCAATTCTGTTTCATAAGCCTCTATTGATTTTGACATTTTTCTTTCTAATTCATTAATTACTTCTTTATACATATTTATTTCCCCCTTACAATTGTTCCTACTTTTTCTCCCTTTGCAACCCTAACCAAGTTTTCAGGGTCATCAATTCCAAATACAACAAGTGGAATATTATTATCCATACAAAGAGAAGTTGCAGTAGCATCCATTATACCTAAACCTCTATTTAAAATTTCTATATATGTTAGTTCATCAAATTTCTTTGCATTATCAAATTTATTTGGGTCACAATCATAAACACCATCTGTTCCTGTTTTACCAAGTAAAATAACATCTGCATTCATTTCAGCAGCTCTTAAAGCTGCAGTTGTATCTGTTGAAAAATATGGCATACCTGTACCAGCACCAAAAATAACTATTCTGCCTTTTTCAAGATGTCTTTCTGCCTTTCTTTTTATAAAAGGCTCAGCAACTTCGTGAACATTAATTGCTGTTTGAACTCTTGTCGGTATTCCTAAATTCTCCAATGTAGCTTGTAATCTTAAAGAATTTATTATTGTTGCAAGCATACCCATGTGGTCTGAAGTTGAACGTTCTATATTTTCACTTGAACGACCTCTCCAAAAATTACCACCACCAACCACAATACAAATTTGAATTCCTAAATCATATACATCTTTTACTGATTTACAAATTTTTTCGATTGTTTCATCATGAAGTCCATGTCCTACTCCACCGGACAAAGCCTCTCCACTAAGTTTAATAACTACTCTTTTAAAATCTAAATCCATAAAGTTTATCTCCTTTAAATTCTTACTTTAAGTTTACCATTTTTTCAAAATTTTTTCAATATTTAAAGCAAGTTTTTAAATGCAACAAAAAAGATTGAAATATTATTCCAATCTTTTTATAAAATATTTTAATCTCTATCTATTTCCATTTCACGTTCTATTTCAGCTTTAATTTTTGAAGGTAATTCATTCTTACTATCTTCTATGTCTTTAACTATTTCTTTATAATTTTTAGCTAATTGTTTTGCTTCTTTGTATTCAGTTAAATACTCATTGTTATCGTATTCTATTCCATATTTATTTACAATATCAACATATTCTATTCCTAAAAGAGTATCTAAAATTGTAAATTCATCTTTCAGTTCAAATCTATCATTAGGATAAAACTCACTATCTGCATTTATATATTTTTTACCATTTTTAACTTCTATCTTTGGATTAAAAGCTTCAAAAAAAGCCTCATCTTTACTTGGTTTTTTAAAAACCTTTCCATTTTTATCAACTATAACTCCGGAATATTTGTTCCAACAATAATCCGGATACTTTATATTAACTTTATCCATGGGAAATACAATACTTCCATTATCGTTTGCTGAAAACACTTTATTTTTTAATTTTTCAACTCCAACATTAGAAGAACTTTTACAAGATGAAAAAATAAACAAAGTACACAAACAAAAACTTAAAATTTTAAAAAATTTTTTCATTATTATCTAACCTCCATAAATTTTTTTCTAAAAGGTCTAGTGGCATTTCTATAGAGTTTTCCTGAATACAAAGCATACTTTCTCCCATTTATTTCTTTTGTTCTTACATAATATAAATAACCACCATAAGGAGTTCTATTCCTGTATTCAGTTTTCCAAAACTTCTTTTCTTCAAGTTTTAAATGATCACTATATTTAATAATAGTACTAGAAGATATAGCATCTACACTGGACGATTCTAACATTTCACCATTAAAATTCGCCTCAATTTCCAATGCGTTAGTATTAGCAGAAAACATACTACCCACTAATAATGAAAACGTTATTAATAAAATTTTAAATTTTTTAGTCATAATGACCACCTCCACATATAATTTTCTTTATTATATCACCTAGTAAAAATGAAATCAATAATAAATATTATAAAAAAGTGTTAAAAAAAAGACAAATAAAACATTTGCCTAATTCATAATAATATTGTTATTTAAGTTTTCGATAAATTCATTTACATTTTCTCTTAAAATTTGATTTTCTTCCTTTTCAAATTCAAAGTCATCTTTTAAAATTTCATCAACATACTTTATAGCGGATTTTAAAAGTTCATAATCTTTTTGAATATCAATCATTTTAAATCTTGCTTCACCCGATTGCCTATAACCGAGAATATCTCCATAACCTCTAAGCAAAAAATCCTGCTCGGAAATATAAAATCCGTCTGTTGATGAACACATAATTTCCATTCGTTTTTTCAAATTTTCACTTCTCTTATTACTAACTAAGATACAAAAACTTTCATAACTTCCACGTCCGATTCTTCCTCTAAGTTGGTGTAATTGACTAAGTCCAAATCTTTCTGCATTATAAATTACCATTATATTTGCATTTGGAACATTTATACCAACCTCAATTACAGTTGTGGCTACCAAAACTTTTATCTTTCCAATTTCAAAATTTTTCATAATCTCATCTTTATCCACAGGTTTCATTTTTCCATGAATAAACTCAATTTCTATATTTTGAAAGTATTTTTGTTTCAGCCTTTCATACAAATTTATAACCGACTGCAATTCCATTGTATCACTTTCATCAACAAGCGGACAAACTATATATGCTTGACGACCTTCTTCGATATGTTTTTTTATAAAATTAATATATCTTTGTTCATAGCTTTCATTTACAAAGTAAGTGTTAATCTTTCCACGTCCACTTGGTAATTCATCTATTGTCGAAATATCCAAATCACAAAACATAACAAGTCCAACAGTTCTTGGAATAGGCGTTGCACTCATTACTAAAATATCAGGGTTTTGAGATTTTTTAGAAAGTAAAAGTCTTTGTTTAACTCCAAATCTATGTTGCTCATCTGTAATTACAAGTCCTAAATTATTGTAAATAACTTTTTCTTGAAATACTGCATGAGTTCCTATTACAATATCAACTTCCCCACTTTCAACTTTTTCATAAATTTTCTTTTTTTCACTTTCTTTCAAACTTCCGACAAGTAATTCAACTTTTATATTATATTTTTCAAAAAGTTCCTTAGCATTTTCAAAATGTTGCCTTGCTAAAATTTCAGTTGGAGCCATTAAAACCGATTGAAATCCGTTTTTTACAACATTAAACATAGCAATGAATGATACTATTGTCTTCCCACAACCAACATCTCCTTGAATTAATCTATTCATCTGTTTATCACTTGACATATCTCTAAAAATATCATCTAAAACTTTATTTTGTGATTTTGTAAGTTTAAATTTTAATGAATTGATAAATTCAAAAGTTTCTTTTTTTATTTCAAAATTAATTGCATTGACTTTATTTCTTTTTAGTTTTTTCATAGCTAATTGAAAATAAAAAATTTCATCAAAAGAAAGTCTTTTTTTAGCTTTTAAAAAACTTTGATTATCTTTTGGAAAATGTATATTCCTAATTGCATTATCATAACTTTCCAAATTTAATTCTTTTAAAATATTTTCAGGTAATTTTTCTTTAAAATACGATTTACTTTTTAATAAATTTTTTATAATTTTTACAATATCTAAATTGGAAATACCCTTACAAAGATGATATTGTGGAATTACACTTCCAACAATATTAGCTTTATTTTGCATTGTCGGAGCTTGAATTTCTACATTTTTACCAAGTAATTTTGCTCTACCGTACATTTCATATACATTATTTATTTTTAAATTTTTCGAAATAAAATTATTATTAAAATAAACTATCGTACAATAATTCATTTCTTCATCCATCGCTAAAAACTTTGTAACTTTAATATTTCTCTTTTTTCTATTTTCCATTAAAGAAATAATTTTAAGTCGATATGAATAGTTTCCCTCTTCTGTAATCTCAGAAATCTTTTTAAATCTAGTCATATCAATATACGAATACGGATAATATTCCAACAAATTATTTACATTAAAAATTCCAAGTTTATTTAAAAGAGCTAATTTTTTCTCTCCTATTCCCTTTATATCTTTTAATTGCATAACTTTCCTTACAAAAAAAGTCCTTACGGACTTTTTAAATTTTTATTTTTTATTCAACTGAAATTAAATAATAGTACAATGGTTGTCCACCATAAACTAATTCAACTTCTATATCTTCATATTTTTCTTCAACAAGTTTTGCCAACTTTTCAGCATCTTTTTCTTTAACATCTTCTCCATAATAAATACTGATTATAGATGAATCTTCATCGATAAGCTCATCAACAAGTTTTTTGAAAGTATCTTCTATTTTCTTTTCAGAAATAGTAATCTTACCTTCATTTAATCCCATTAAATCATCTTTTTTAATCTTAACTCCATCAATTTCAGTATCTCTAAGAGCATAAGTTATTTGTCCAACTTTAACATTTGAAATTGCCTCAGTCATAACTTCTATATTTTCTTCAACAGATAAAGACTCATCAAAATTAAATAATGAACTAAATGCTTGTGGAATTTGTTTTGTCTTTATAACATGAAGTCTTTTTTCTGAAATTTTTGCAGCTTGCTCTGAAACAAGAATAATATTACTATTATTTGGGAAAACAAAAATATCATCTGCATTAATCTTTTCAACTGCTTTTAAAATATCTTCAGTTGACGGATTCATTGTTTGTCCACCTGTGATTATTTCATCAACTCCCATACTCTTGAAGATTTCATCAATACCTTCTCCTGTTGAAATTGAAATAAAACCATATTTTTTATTTTCTTTAACTTTTTCAGAACGTTTTGCCTCTGCAACTTCCTTGTCTGTATGGTGTAAATGATTATGTTGTCTTCTCATATTGTCAATTTTTAAATCATGTAATGGTCCAAACTCTAATGCCCATTCAATAGCTTGTCCAGGGTGATTTGTATGAACATGAACTTTTATAATATTGTCGCCCTTAACGACAATTAAAGAATCTCCAATACCTGAAAGCTTATCTCTTAAAATTCCATATTCTTCTGAATCACTTGTAACCATAAATTCAGTACAATATCCAAATTTAATGTCCTCATCTTGTTGCGCAGCTAAATGTTCAATTCTTGCAGGTTTATTAAATTCATAATTATTTTTTATTTCAACAATTTCATCTCCTAATGCACCTTCTAAAAGATACATTAAACCACGTCCACCTGCGTCCACTACTTCCGCTTCCTTTAAAATAGGTAAAATTTCTGGAGTTTTTTCCAAACTTCTAAAACCTTCTTTTAAAATTTCTTTACAGAATTCAATTTCATCATCAAAATTTGCATAATTAGCCTCAGCAAACTCTCCCATTTCTCTAATAACAGTAAGAATTGTTCCTTCAGTTGGTTTTATAACTGATTTATATGCAACTTTATAAGCATTTACAAAACAATTTTTTAATGTTTCAACATCAAGAGTAACACTTTCTTTACTTCCCAAGTGAAAACCTCTTAAAATTTGAGATAAAATTACACCTGAATTTCCTCTTGCCCCCATTAATGCACCGTCACTAATAGCCTTAGTAACATCTGCACAAGTATTAACTTTTGAATTTTCTAAATTTTTAATTGCTGATTTAATAGTCAAAGACATATTTGTACCTGTATCTCCATCTGGAACCGGAAATACATTTAGGCTATTAACTATCTCTTTATTTGTTTCAAGATAATTACGAGCTCTTACAAATGCCATTTGTAACTGTTCACTATTTATCATAAAAACTTCCTCCTAATTACCTTCTACTTTTATTCCTTGCACATTAACATTAACTGATTTAACTTTTAAACCAGTTAAGTTTTCAACATTGTATTTTACATTTTCTATTACATTCTCACAAACTGTTGAAATTTTAATTCCATATTGAACGACAATATGTAAATCTATAAAAATATTATTATCTTTAAGTGCAACATGAACACCTTTGCTAGAATTATCCCAACCTAAAAGTTGATAAATTCCATCTTTAGGAGAAACATTAGCCAATCCGCTAACACCATAACTTTCTCTTAATACATTAGCTACGATTGTTTTAACCACAACTGGATTAATAGAAACTTTACCTAATTCATTATTAAATTCCATAAAATACCTCCTAATTATATATAAATATATAAATTACTATATCAAATTTTAACAAAAAAATCAACTTTTTTTACAAATCTTTAATTGCAGACTTCCATTTCACTTTTAAAACAAAGAAAAAGAATATGAACGCTGCCATGCAATTTGAAAATAAATTTCCCCAAAAAATTGAATAAACTCCTAAATATTTTTCTGTAAAAATTATAAAAATATATCTAAGTAACCACACTCTCATTATTCCGGTTAATAATGGCATTTTTGTTCTTCCAAGTCCAATAAAAACTCCCTGTTCAACTGTAAATATACCAAAGCCTATTACCGAATACATATAAATTGTAAGCGCTTTATTTGTTATCTTAGTAATTTCAGAATTTTTTTGGAACATTTCAACAATATATGGATTTAAAGGTGTAAAAATAATTATAATTGAAAAAACTATAAGTAAAGATAGTAAAATTCCATAATAAAAAACTTTTTTAGCATTTTTTGTATTTCCATTACCAATATTCATACTAACCATAGTCGTAACAGTTGTTCCTATACTTGTTGGCAAAACAAAATAAATTGAATTTATATTTGACGCAATTGTTGAGGCGTTAAGGGCAATAGAGCCATACTTAACAACTTCTTTATTTATTAAAAAGAATCCGATATAAACTAAAATATAGGATAAAATACTAGGAATTGCCAAAGCCATAGTCTTTTTAACAAATTCAAAATCAAACCTAAATCCTTTTAAAGAAAGCATAAAATCCGATTTTTTTACAAATAAATCATAGTACATCCAAATACCTATTAAAAAGTAAGACACAAATGATGCAGATACTGCTCCAATAACTCCTAAATTCAAAATTGATAAAAATAATGTATTAAATATAATTTTTAAAATTAATAAAATTATCATTCTTAAAAAAGGTGCCTCAGGATGTCCCGTTCCGTTTTTTATTGAATTAAAAATTGATGCCATAAATAAAAATGGTAAAACAAAAGAATATAACCCAAGATATTGAAAAACATGAACTGAAAGCTCACTACTTACACCTCTTGAAATTATATAAGATAAAATAACACATAAAGGAGATAACAATAATCCAATTACAAAAGATAAAACTAAAATTTGTACTGCACTATGTTTAGTTTTCTCTATATCTCCCTTTCCATAAAGTTGTCCTATAAGTGCTGAGGCTGCAACACTAAGTCCTTGTGAAAAAGCATTTAAAATACCAATTACCGATTGAGAAAATCCTATCGCTCCTGCAATTATATAACCGGAGTTATTATTTAAAAACAATCCGTCTGTGATTGGAATTAAAGCCTGAACAATTCCCATCATAAACATAGGTATTGTTAAAATAATCATTGTTTTTAAAACTTTTTCACTTAAAATCATATTACGTCGCTCTTGTGAGCTTTTATTTAAAAATTTTATATTCATATAATCACTCCGTTTTAATTATATACCCTTATAAAGAGTATTGCAACGAAAATATAAAAAAGCTGTTGAAAATTTTCAACAGCTTTAAAATTTTTAATTAGAATTATAATTCTATATCAAGTAAAGCACCGATTGAATTATCTAACTCTTGATTTTCAAATTTTGTTTCTTCTTCTTTTTCTTCTTCAACTTCTTCTTTTTCTTCTTCAACAGTTTCTACAACTGGTTTTTCAAGAAGTTCTTTGATTGATAAAGAAATTTTTTGGTTTTCTTCATCAATATTGATGATTTTAACTTCTACTTCTTCCCCAATATTTAAAACATCAGATGCTTTTTCAATATGATCATGAGAAATTTGAGAAATGTGAACTAAACCTTCAACATTTTCTTTTAATTTTACAAATGCACCAAAATCAACAAGATTGATTACAGTACCAGTAACAACATCACCAACTTTATTATTTTCTAAGAATAATTCGAATGGTTTCTTTGTTAATTGTTTTAAACCTAAAGAGATTCTATTTCTTTCTCTGTTAAGTTTTAAAATAGTAACTTCTACTTCATCACCTACTGATAAAATATCAGAAGGTTTTTTAATTCTATTCCAAGAAATATCTGAAACATGGATTAAGCCATCAACATCACCTAAGTTTACAAATGCACCAAAGTCAGTTAATTTTCTTACAGTTCCTTTTAATACATCGCCAACTTCTAATTTACTCCAAGCTAAATCTAATTTTTCATTTAATTCTTTTTCTTCAATTTCTCTTCTTGAAAGAACAACTTTTTTCTTTCTTTCATCAAGATTAATTATAGCACATTCCATTTTTGTACCAATATATGGTGTAAAATCTTTTACGAAGTTAGTTGTAATATGACTTGCCGGGATAAAAGCATTAATACCATCAACAGTAGCTAATAGGCCTCCTTTAACTTCTTTTACAACTTCAGCTTCTACTAACTCTTTATTGTTGAATTTTTCAACAAGATTTTGCCAATCTTTTAATGATTCTACTCTCTTAGCTGATAAAACAACATTACCTTCTCCATCATCAAGTTTAATTACATAAACATCAATTTCTTGCCCTTCATGGAATAAATCCTTAGGTCTTTTAGTAATGTCAGTAGATAACTCATCAAGTTTAATAATACCATCACTTCTATAACCAATATTTACCATAACTTCTGTTTCAGTAACATAGATTATAGTTCCTTTAACTACTTCTCTTGGATAAATTCTCTTAATACTCCCTTCTATTTGTTCCATAAATTCATCCTTGCTTAAAATTTCCATACCTTCAACTACCTCCTCTATTAACCAATCCGGAGTTGAAGCGCCGGCGGTTAATCCTATTTTCTTATATTTTACCATATCTTTCAATGGTAAATCTAAAAATGTTTCAATCCTATATACGTTTTTACAATGCTTTTTAGCTACATCATAAAGTTTATTTGTATTTGAGCTACTGTATCCCCCAATAACTATCATACAATCAACTCTTTTAGAAATCTCTTCACAAGAATTTTGTCTTTTAGAAGTTGCATCACAAATTGTATTTTCAATTATAACATTTTCATTTCTATCTTTTATTATACCAGAAAATTGAAAAAATTTCTCTACTAAATTGGTTGTTTGTGAAATAATATATAAATTTTTTTTATTTTTTATCATTTCTGCCTCTTCTTTTGTATTTATTACACAAAATTTATCACCACAATATCCAACCATAGCTTTAATCTCAGGATGATTTTTATCCCCTATAATTATAATTTCATAACCTTCTTTTACTTTTTTTTCAATTTTTCGATATATATTCAACAAAACCGGACAAGTACAATCAATATGTTTATGTCCAAACTCCGTCATTTTTTTCTTTATACTTGGATGTATTCCATGAGAACGTAAAACAATCGTTCCTTGCTTTTCTTTTTCAAAATTGTCTATTACTTTAAGTCCTTTTCGATTAAATTTTTCGACAACTTGAGGATTGTGAATTAACTCTCCATAAGAATACACCGTTTCTTTTTGATTTTCATTCAAAGTCTTTTCGGCTAATTTAACAGCTCTTTTTACTCCGAAACAAAAACCTGCATTATCTGCTACATATATTTCCATCTCTTCCTTGATAAATTTTATAGAATAACTCTTCTGTTAATTTATCAATAGCCTCCGAATCTTCCATATTGTCAAAATTATTAGTTTCAATCATAGGATAAACATCAACAGTTATTTTAGAAAAAATCTTATAACTAGCCTCAATATGAATAGGCAGAATATTTACTTTATTTTTTAAAGCAATAAGTGCCACACCTTTTTTCATATTATTTATATCAATAGTCTTAACTCTGGTTCCTTCTGGAAAAATTCCAAGCAAATCTCCATTTCTAATAACCCTAAAACAAGATTTTATAGCCTTTAAATCTGTATTTTCTCTATCTATAGGAATAACTCCTAATTTTGTAAAAAACTTTGCAGATAATTTTTTTTCAAAAATTTCTTTCTTTGATAGAAAAAATATTTGTCTTTTAGTCAACATTGCTAAAATAACAGGGTCAAAAATATGAGTGTGATTTGCGCTGATAATTATAGGTTTATCATCTTTGAAATTTTCAATTCCATTGACTTTGACTCTATAAATTATTTTTACAAGAACAGAAACTATTGCAACTAAAAATCTATACATTATCTTTCGCCTCTTATATGAGATAAAAATTCTAAAATTGTTTCTTTAAGAGATTTATCTGTTGAATCAATTTCAATAGCATCTTTTGCTTTTCTTAATGGAGATGCCTCTCTATTCATATCGTCATAATCTCTTTTTTCAATACTTTCTCTAACTTGTTCTAAAGAAAGTCCTTTTTTTCTTTCACTTTGCAAAAATCTTCTCTTTGCACGTTCTCTTGAAGATGCTGTTAAATAAAATTTAAAATCTGCCTTTGGAAAAATAACAGTCCCAACATCTCTACCATCAAGTACACAACTTTCTTCCATTCCTATCTGTCTTTGTATAGAAACTAAAATTTCTCTAACATAATCATAACTGGAAACTAAAGAGGCCCCTTTTGAAATTTCATCAGTTCTTATTTCTTTTCCAAGCTTTTTACCGTCCATATATAGACAATTAGCCTTATAAGTAAATTCTGTACTTTTAAGAATTTCCTTTATCTTTTCGTGATTATCCAAAGGAATATCATTAGAAATAAGTTTAAATGCTATTGCTCTATACATTGCACCTGTATCTATATAATTTATCTTTAAAATTTTAGAAAGTTTTTTAGCAATCGTACTCTTTCCAACTCCAGAAGGTCCATCTATCGCTATAATATAATCCATAATTACTCTCCTTTTTCTATACAAGAAACTCCGGCTAAATGTCCGGTTGAAAATGCAATGGTTAAATTATAACCACCAGTATTTGCATCAACATCAAGAAGTTCCCCTACAATATATAAATTTTTTATTAGCTTGCTTTCCATTGTCGAAGAATTGACTTCTTTAACTGAAACTCCCCCAATAGTAATAATCGCCTCACTTAATGGTCGCAAACTTTTAAAGTTAAATTCTAAATTTTTCATTGTTTCTACAAGTTTTTTTCTATCTTCTTTTTTTAGTTGATTTACAGAAAGCTCTCCATCAACTTCGGACTTTTCTAAAACTAACTCAACCATAGAATTTATTAAAACATTTGAAAGAACATTTTTTAAATTTTTATTTTTATTTTCGTCAAATTCTCTAAGCAATCTAAGGTCCAAAGTATGCACATCAAGTTTTGGCTTTAAATCAATAGAAACAATGAAATCCTTTGAATTATCAAAATATTTACTGGATTTTAAAACTATTGGTCCACTAAAACCTGTATGAGTAAAAAGCATTTCTCCGAATTCAGAATTAATAAGTTTTCTATTTGAGTTATATATTTTAAAATCGACAAATTTTAAACTAACACCTGAATATTTTCTTATTTTTTCTTTTACATCAATCCCAACAAGACCTGCCTTTAAATCTGTAATAGTATGCCCTAAATTTTTTAGAATTTCATGTCCCCTACCTCTTGAGCCTGTAAAAGGATATGACTTTCCACCTGTTGCAAAAATAACTTTATCAAAAAGTCCGTAATCTTTATTACATACCAATTCAAACTTATCTTCAACTAATTTAACATCTTTAATTTCAGTATTTAAAATAGTTTTTACACCCTTAATATTTAAAACATTTTCTAAAGTTTTTATAACATCACTAGACTTATCAGAAAGTGGAAATACACGACCACCTCTTTCAACTTTAGTTTTCAATCCATTTTCATTAAAAAACTTTAAAATATCTTCATTAGTATATGAATATAAACTGCTATACAAAAAATTTTTATTTCTATTTATCTCATCAAAAAATTCATAAATTCCCTTTGAATTTGTAATATTGCATCTACCTTTACCGGAAATATAAATTTTTTTACCAATCTTTTCATTACCATCAAACAAAAACACTTCAGTATTTTCATTTTTAGAAAAAATTGCACTCATAATACCTGATGCACCTGCACCAATAACTGCTATTTTTATAAAATCACTACCTCGAATCTAATAATTTAACTCTTATTAGTATAAAATATTTTTTTAATTTAGTCAAATTTTTTTAATAAATAATATGTAAGAATATTTTTCGTATTATTGTGTGAAATTTTTGTATAAAAAAATAGGAAGACAAATCTTCCTATAAAATTCAAAATATTATTATTCAGCTGAAGTAAATGAAGGTCTTTCAACAAAACCACTCTTTAAACAAGTAGTACAAACATTAATTCTTTTAACAGAACCGTCAACAACAACTCTAACTTTTCTAATGTTAGCGCCCCATGATCTACTACTTTTTCTATTTGAGAAAGTTACTTTATTTCCAAATAATTTTGATTTATCGCAAATTGCACATCTTTTTGACATTTCCTTACCTCCTTTTACATACTCATATTTAACAGTAGTATTATACCATACAGCTTGCACTTTTGCAAGTCTTTAAGTTATTTTTTTATCTTATCTTTTCTAAAAAACTTTCAAGAACATCTTCTGTTATTATTTCAATACCAAGTTCTTGAGCCTTTTTTAATTTTGAACCTGCTTTTTCTCCAACGACTAAAAAATCAGTAGATTTTGCTACTGCTGATTGTACTACAAGTCCATTTTGTGAAAAAATATCTTCTAAATCTTTTCTTTTATATTTTTCAAAAGTTCCTGTAATTACAATTTTTTTATCTGTAAATTCACTTTGCGCTACTTCTTCATAAGGACTCACTTCTATTCCTTTAGAAAGTAATTTATCTAAAGCATCTTTACTATATTCATCATTAAAAAATTCAAAAATAGAATTAGCTACAATATCTCCAACATCATTAATCTGTAAAAGTTCCTCAACGGTAGCTTTTCTTAGATTATCCAATTTTTTATATTTTTTAGCTAAATCTTTTGCAGTTTTAATCCCTACATTTGCAATTCCAAGTGCATAAATAAAATTTTCCAAATTTACTTTTTTACTTTTTGCTATGGAATCCAATAAATTATTTGCTTTTTTATCTTTAAATTTATCCAAAGTCATAAGTTCATCAAATTTCAAATCATAAATTTTATAAACTGTATCTACTCCCAACTTTTCAAAAAGAGCATCAATAGTTTTTTCACTTAAACCTTCAATATTCATTGCATTTTTACTTGCAAAATGAACAAGTGCAGAGGTTAATTGTGGAGTACAAGCAAGAGTGTTTGTACAGAAAAAATGTACTCCATCTCTAATTAATTCACTATTACAAAATGGACAATGTGTAGGCATTTCAATTTCTTTTTCATTCTTCTCATCACTATCCATTGTTCCTAAAATTTCTGGAATAACATCATTTGAACGTCTTATCAAAACTCTTGAATTTATTTTTACTTTTTTTCTTAAAATATCATCATAATTATTAAGTGTTGCTCTTTGAACTGTAACATCTCCTATTTCAACAGGTTCCAAAATAGCAGTTGGAGTAACTTTTCCAGTTCTTCCAACATTCCAAACAACTTCTTTTAAAATTGTGCTATATTCTTCTGCCTCAAATTTATATGCTATTGCAAATCTTGGAAATTTGTTTGTATATCCAAAGTATTCCCTAAGTTCAAAGTCGTTTACCTTAATTACAACTCCGTCTGTTAGGTAGTCAACTTTTTTTCTTAAAATCTCAATTTCATTTATTTTATCTTTAATTTCATTTATATTTAGACATTTTTTTTCGTATCCATTTACTTTGAATTTATTTTCTTTTAAAAAGGCTATCATATCTTCTTGAGTTTTAAACTGTTCATCTGATTTAAAACCAACATTATAAATAAAAGCATCTAAATTTCTCTTTGCAGTTTTTCTAGGGTCAAGATTTCTTATAGCTCCAGCTGCAGCATTTCTTGCATTTTTTAATGGAACTTCAGCAGTTTCGTTATATTTTTCAAGAGCAGAAAGTGGCATAATAGCCTCTCCTTGAATTTCAACCAATCCCTTATATTCGATTTCAAGAGGAATACTTTTTATTGTTTTAACTTGTTCAAAAACTTCTTCTCCATAAACACCATTTCCTCTAGTTGATGCAGAAATTAATATTCCATTATCATAAGTCAAGTTTATAGTTAACCCATCAAACTTAAATTCAACATAGTATTCTAAAGTTTTATTTGTGTTGTTTATTGAATTATATTCATTTAAAAGTTTCACACACCTATTATGAAAATCTTCAAGTTCTCCAAAACTTTGTGCTTTTTGTAAACTGTAAAGCTCTTTTAAATGTGTATGTTTTTCAAACTTTTCTAAAACTTCTCCCCCAACTCTTTGTGTTGGAGAGTTAGGCAAAATTATTCCCGTTTCTTTTTCTAATTTCAAAAGTTCATCATAAAGTTTATCATACTCGGCATCACTAACAATCGGCTCATCTAATGTATAATATTGATAAGCCCAGAGATTTAATTTTTCTACAATTTCTTTCATATTATCCATATTAAACCCTCTTTATACGTTTATCCTTTTTCAAGTCAAATAATTTAATTCCTTCTCCGTCAAAAGCAACCATAAGCATAACCTTTGCGCCTGCTTTTTCACATTTTATAACTGTTCCAACACCATATTTTTCATGCTTAATCTTTTCGCCAACTTTGTAAATATCTTTAGCTACATTTTCTTTATTTTTAGCATATTGATTAAGTGGTTTATCAAGTTTTGTTCTTCCAATATCGGCATTTGAAACATAAGTTCTTGAATAATCACCATAAGCATCATTTCTAATTTTAGAAGTAGAAACTCTTTCATCATCGAAACTAAATTCAACATTAATACTCTTATCATCAACAAAATTAATTATCTCATCTACAAAACCAGAAGTTCTATAAAGATTTAATTTACCATACATAGTCATACTCTTTGTTGAAGAAATATAAAGTTTTTCTTTTGCTCTGGTAATAGCAACATAGAAAAGTCGTCTTTCTTCTTCAAGTCCGTCATCTCTTTCTTTAATAGACCTTTCGCTTGGAAAAATTCCTTCATTCATTCCAATTATAAATACAACTTTATATTCAAGACCCTTTGCAGAGTGAATTGTCGTGAGTGTAACCACTCCGTAATCTTCTTCTGTCTTGTCAATATCTGATAAAAGACTATTTGTTTCAAGATATTCCAACAATTTCACATTTTTATAATTATTAGAAATTTCTTCTAAAAATAAATTTATATTTTCACTTTTCTTTTCAAACTCTTTCTTTTCGTTTTCTCTTAAATAATTTACAAACTCAATAGAATTTAAAAGTTCTTTAGTTAAAATTTCAACATCTGTATCTTCAACACAAGTTATGAATCCAAAAATCATATCTCTAAAACTTTCAAAACTATCTCTTAATTTTTTACTGATAGAGTCTAAAAATTCATTCCTAAAAAGTCCGTCAAAAAGACTAATTCTCTCTGCATAACAAAATTCTTCCAATTTTTGTAAACTAACATTTCCAATAGCCCTTTTAGGATAATTTATAATTCTTCTAAAAGCATTATCGTCCTTTGGATTTGCGATAAGTTTTAAATAAGCTAAAATATCTTTTATTTCTTTTCTATCATAGAACTTAAGTCCTCCAACCATTCTATATGGTATTGAATTTTTCCTTAAAGCATTTTCAATAGCAAAGGATTGGAAATTTGCACGATACAAAACTGCTATTTCAGAAAAATCATATCCGTCCATAATTAGCTTTGAAATATTTTGCGCAACTTCTATCGCCTCATAATTTTCATTTTGATAACTCTTGTAAATTATCTCATCTCCACCCTCTTTTTTAGTCCAAAGATTTTTCTCTTTTCTATTCACATTATTTTTTATAAGCTCATTTGCACAGTCCAAAATCTTTTGAGTTGAACGATAATTTTCTTCTAATAAAATAATTTTTGAGTTTTCAAAGTCATTTTCAAAATTTAAAATATTTGAAATATTAGCTCCTCTCCAGCCATAGATTGATTGGTCAATATCTCCAACAGCACAAACATTTTTATATTTTGATGCTAAAAGTTTTATTATTTCATATTGTGCATCATTTGTATCTTGATACTCATCAACATAGATATATTTAAACTTCTCTGAATAATATTCTAAAACTTCAGGACAACTTTTAAATAGTTCAATCGTTTTAAAAATCAAATCGTCAAAGTCTAAAGCATTATTCTTAACTAAAATTTCTTCGTATTTTTTATAAATCTTTTCTATTACATCAGTATTATTTCCAAAAGAAAAATATTTTGAAAACTCATTAGGTTTAACATTCTTTCCCTTAGCATCACTTATAAGGCCAATAACCGCTCCTTTAAATTCTCCAAGCACATTTTCCCAAGTAGGATTTTGTTTAAAAATTTCCTTTAAAACTAACTTTTGGTCATCTCTATCGTAAATTGTAAAATTGTTTGAATATCCAATCTTTTCTATATTAAATCTTAAAATTTTAGAACAAATTGAGTGGAAAGTTCCAATCCACATATTTGAAATATCTCTTTTAAAGATATTTTCTATTCTCTCTTTCATTTCTTTTCCGGCTTTATTCGTAAAAGTAATTGCTAAAATTTCATATTCACTTACATTTTTTTCTAAAACCGCATAAGCAATCTTTGTAGTCAAAACTTTTGTCTTTCCACTACCTGCACCAGCAAGAACTAATAGTGGAGAGCCAAAATGTTCCACTGCCTCTAATTGTCTATTATTTAAACCTTTTAACAAATTCATATACACTCCTAATTTACAATTCATAAAAAAGCAATGGATTCACCATTGCTTAATTAATAATTTATTTTTCAACAGCTTGAACAATATCATTAGAAATTTTAACAATTTCTATACCTTCAATATGCTTAGCTTTTATTTGGACATTTTTGCCTACATCATCTTTTTTTACAGAAACGTAAAGTTTTATATCTTCTGCTTTAAGTTTTGCTAAATCTGATTCATATCCACTTACAGTAACTTGAACTTTACTTCTTAAGCTCTTTAAAAGAACTTCTTTTCCTGAATCATTTTCTATTGAAATATTTGAAGTTTCTACCTCTAGTATTTTTTCAATTTTTTTATCGACATCAACATTAACTACAATCTTTACATCATTATTAACCAAAGCAATATCTGTTGGTAATTCTAAATTCAAACTAAATGAACCTGACTCTTTAATTTGTGATAAGTCAAAAGGCTTTGTACTTATTTGTGAAATTTGCTCTAAACTTGTTAAATTACCTACAACATAAATTGAATTAGGTACTATGTTTTTCTTTAAAATTCTAATATCACTAGACGGAGTATTTATTTCAACTAATTTTATAGGAACTTCTTTGAAGTTTTTAAAACCAATCGAAACATTAGTATCTGTTTTACTTAGCTTAACTTTTTTAACTTCTTGATTAAACTCATCAACAGGAACAATTTTTGATTGAACAACTTCATCATTATCCTTATCCGTAACATCAACCGTACAAAGAACTCTCTTTATTTTATTAACATAACTAACAGGACCACTAACTAAAATTTCAGAATCTGTCGGCTCTTTTTTTACAACAACTTGATTCTTATTTTTTATTTCTCCTGAAGTTTCAACTTCAACCTTATATGTCTTAGTAATTTCTTCATCTAAGGTTACAAGTAAATCTTTTTCTGAGGCTGACTTAAACCTAACATTATAAGGAACTTTAAAATTAATTGAGAGTCTATGAGAACCCGACGTTACTACCTTTTGCAAATCAACTTCTGCAACAATATCATTTGCATTTACAGCAGACACATCACTTCTATTTCCTGTTATCACAACATCAACAGTCGAATTTTCTGGACTAACTCTTACCAATTTTTCAGATTCCAAAACTGATTGATTTTTAAATGTTATAGGAATATTGTTAAATTGTCTTGTAACAATTGGATTTTTGCCACCAATTACTAGAACCCACATAACAAGTCCCACAGCTAAAGAAATCAATTTCAACTTAAAATCTTTTTTTATTAAATTTATAATACTTTTTACATTAATCTTTTTTAACAATCTTATCACCTTGATTTTCAACAATTTCGTTAACTTCTTCTTTTATATCTTCAATTATTTCTTTCTTTACTTCTTCCTTTATTTCTTCTTTAGTAATATTATCATTTGAAATTTCTTTATTTTCAAATAAATTTTGGAAAATTTCTTTTAAAGAGTTAGTATTTTTTTCTTCAACAACAAAATTTTCAACTAAATAATTTAATAGATATTGTTTTGTAACATTTCTATTTATCTTAGATTTTTCACAAATAGAAACATATCCTGTTTCTTCACTAACCACAATAACAATCGCATCGGATTTTTCAGAAATTCCAATACCAGCTCTATGTCTTGTGCCAAGTTCCATTGAAATTTCTTTATTGTCTGTTAAAGGTAAAAAACAAGATGCTGCAACAATATGCTCATTACTTATTACAACTGCTCCATCATGTAAAGGAGTATTTGGAATAAAAATATTCATAAGTAATTCATAAGAAATTTCAGAATTTAAAGTAATTCCGGTTTCAATAATATCTCTAAGTCCGGTTTTTCTTTCTAAAACCATCAATGCCCCAATTTTTTTATCCGCTAAAGAAAAAGTTGCCTTAGTAATTTCATCTAAAACTCTAATATTACTTCTAGAAGTTTCAAAATTAACCGGTTTTAAAAGTTTATTATTTCCAATATGCTCTAAAACTCTTCTAAGCTCTGGTTGAAATACAATCAAAATTGCAATAAATCCAACAGTAACAGCATTATTTAAAATCCAACTTATAGTATAAAGTTTTAAATATTCACTAAGTTTTGCTCCAATAAAAATAAATAAAATACCTTTTATAAGTTGTGTTGCTCTTGTTCCCTTTATAAGAGAAAACAATTTATAAAAAACAAAACTAACTATAAATATATCCAAAATATCTGTTATCCTTATAGTTGATAACAAAAAAAGAAATTTATCCAAATTCATAAAATCACATCTTTCTAATTTTTTTATAAAAACCTTACGTTAATTATAATATAATACAGAGTAAATTTCAACTTTGTAAAAGTATAAAAAAAGAAAAGTTAAAAAACTTTTCTTTTAAAATTATTCTTCTTCACTTCTTACTGCATTCATCATTATTGCACATTCCATTCTCTTTCTAAATAGCTTACAACCATATTCATATATTTTTGTAATATCTTTATGTGTATGGTAAGCATTAGCAGGACAACCTCCTGCACAATAAAGTTTAGCCCAACAATCTTGACAATCATCTCTCGAATAAATATTGCAAGAACCGAATGTATCTCTTATATCCTCTCTTGTAATTCCGTCAAAGACATTTCCTAAACACATTTCTTTGTCATTTACAAATTGATGACAAGGATACAACTCTCCGGTCGGCGTTACAGACATATATTCCGTCCCAGAACCACAGCCGGTAATTCTTTTATGAATACAAGGACTTGTTTCAAGATTTATTGTGTAATTATAAAATGAAAATGGCTTACCTTCTTTTTCACGTTTTAACATTTCTTTTGCTAAAATTTCGTATTGTTCAAAAAGAATTGGTAAATCTTCTTCAGTTAATGCAGACGGAGAACTTGCATCAGCAACAACAGGCTCCATACTTAATTCTGTAAAACCTAAATCAGCCATATGAAACAGGTCATTAGTAAAGTCTGTATTGTGATGAGTAAATGTTCCCCTTATGTAATAGTCTTTATCTCCTCTTTGTGCAACAAGTTTTTGAAATTTAGGAACTATTGTATTATAACTTCCTTCTCCTTTTATATTCACTCTAAACCTATCGTTTGTTTCTTTTCTTCCGTCAAGAGAAAGAACTACATTATGCATTTCTTTATTTGCAAAGTCAATAACTTCATCATTTATAAGAACTCCATTTGTAGTAAGAGTAAATCTAAAATTCTTATTATGTTCTTTTTCTATACTTCTTGCATATTTTACAACTTCTTTTACAACTCTCCAATTAACAAGCGGTTCCCCACCAAAAAAATCTACTTCTAAATTTTTTCTTGCTCCACTATGCTCAATCAAAAAGTCTATTGCCTTTTTACCGACTTCAAGAGTCATCATCGCATCTTTGCCATGATATGTTCCTTGCTTTGCAAAACAATATTCACAAGCCAAGTTACAAGTATGAGCAATATGTAAACAAAGTGCCTTTACAACAGAATTAGACTTTAATTTCGGTTTCAACCCTTTGTAAATATCTTCAGTATATAATTGTTTGTTTTCCTTTAAATATTCAACATCTTCTAAACATTCTTCGACATCTTTAGCTGTAATATTATTATATCTATCACAGATAATTTTCGTAATTTCTTCTTTAGAATTTTTTTCATAAAGCTCAATAATATCATAAGCAACTTCATCTACAACATGAATAGAACCACTATATACATCAAGAACTATATTATAACCATTTAGTTTGTACTGATGTATCATCTTATCTACATTTTTCGCAAGGTTGATTTGCTACTCCTGATGACGTTTTTGAGGCACTTTGACAAGAAGTTTGACATTCTCCGCATCCACCTTCTACTATTGATGCATATAAATTTCTTGTCTTTAATGTTTTTATTCTGCTAACAGATTCACAAGGTTGGTTTGCTACTCCTGATGAAGTCTTTGAGGCACTTTGACAAGAAGTTTGGCATTCTCCACAGCCACCTTCTACTATTGATTCATGTAAATTTCTTGTTTTTAATGTTTTTATTCTTGACATTTTCTTCTCTCCTTTATTTTTTATATATGATATTAATTTTATCATTATCATTTGATTTTGAAAATCTTAAATCTATATTTTCATCTCTATACTTTTGAAATAAATTTAAAATTTCCTCTGTTATAACTTCTCCCGGTGTCAAAATTGGAATTCCCGGTGGATATGCCCATACATATTCTGCTGAAATTTTTGAAACGGAATTTTCTATATCAAATTCTTCACTATCAAATATAGTTGACTCTTTAATGCTGAATTTTCTAATTAAATTTAAATTATTTAAAGCAATCTTTTTACAATTTTCATAATATAAACTTTTATCTATATCAAAAAGTGCAAAAGCTAATTTATCCAAAGATTTCTTTGAAACTCCTATCCCTGTATAAGCTATCGCATAATTAAAAGATGCCATTTCAAGTTCAATATCATATTCAGTTCTCAAAGTTTTCATCAATTCATATCCGGAAATATTTGTATTATTTGTCAAAATAGTTATTTTAGAATTGTCCAATTCAAAAATATTTTTTAGATTAATATTTGATAAAAGTTTAATATTTTTTAAATCTCTACATTTTTCATAAAAACATTCTAAATTTTCTCTCCAATTTTTAAATAGAGTTTCTCTATCATTCTCCAACATTCTAACACAATAATCAATCGATGACATTAAAATATATGACGGACTTGAAGTTTGAAAAATTTCAAGTGATTTTCTTAATTTAGGATATAAAGACTCATCTGCGATATGTAAAATTGCTGTTTGAGTAAATGATGCCAAAGTCTTATGTAAACTTTGAACAGTAATATCAGCTCCAAGCCCTATTGAAGATTTTGGAAAGTTATCACTAAGTCCAAAACCTGCACCATGTGCTTCATCAACAATTAATTTTGCTCCATATCTATGAACTACTTTAGAAATTTTTTCAATATCCGATACAACTCCTTCATAAGTCGGACTTGTTATTACTACTAATTTAATATCAGAATTTCTTTCTAATATTTTTTCAATATCATCTGAATCAATACTCAAAAAAATCCCCAAATTTTCATCATATTTAGGATAAATATATTCAAAGCTTAAATCAAAAACCTCAATCGCATGGTAAATTGATTTATGACAATTTTTTGCAATTAAAATTTTATCTTTAGGTTTTGTTAAACTGTAAATTGCAGATAAATTACCTGATGTTGAACCATTTACGAGATAAAAAGAGCCTTTAGTATTCCAAAGATTCTTTGCAATATCCATAGATTCTTTCAAAATTTCTTCTGGATGATGTAAATCATCAAAACCGTCAATTTCGGTAATATCCATTTTAATAAATTCACTTAAATCATTAAAAACTTCTTTATTTCTCATATGTCCTGGCATATGAAAAGCAGTTTTTGTTTCATCATATTCTTTTAATTTTTTTAGTAAAGAATTGTTCAATAATTTCACATTCCTTTTATATAGGCTAAAGTAATCTAATATTCTTTGATATTAAATTAACATATGCTAAATTATATCATTTTTTATAATTTTTATCAACAAAAAAACTTCCAGTTAATCTGAAAGTTTTTGTAAATTATATTCAATAAAAACATTATCGCCAATATTTTTTTCTTTTCCTGTATTTAATTCTATCACTTTTAAAGTTTTTTCATCTTTTAACTTTAATTCATATTCAATAAAAGAACCTCTAAATTGTTTTTTTACAATTTTTGCAGAAGTTTTTGTTTCGTCCTCAACAAATTTTATTTTTTCAGGTCTTATAAAATTTTCTTTATCTAATTTATTTGAATTTCCAATAAAAGAAAGAGAAAATTCACTATTAGGAGAATTGTAAAGTTCTGTAACCGTCGAATTTTGAATTATTTTTCCTTCATTCATAAGAATTACCCTATCAGCCATAGTAAATGCATCTTCTTGATCATGAGTTACAAGTATTGTCGTCATCTTAAAATATTTTACAAGTTTCTTTATTTCATTTCTCATAGTAATTCTTAAATTTTTATCAAGATTTGAAAAAGGCTCGTCAAGTAAAATAAGTCTTGGATTTATAACTAAACTTCTTGCAAGTGCAACTCTTTGCCTTTGTCCACCTGAAAGCTCATAAACTTTTCTATTTTCATATCCATTAAGTCCGACAATCTCTAAAATTTCCATAGCTTTTTTAATTCTATCTTGTTTTTTTACATTTCTAAACTTTAAACCATAAGCTACATTTTCTAAAACATTTTTATTATTAAAAAGTCCATAAGATTGAAAAACTGTCGATACATTTCTATCTTCCGGATTTAAAAGACTTATATTTTCTCCATTTAAAATAATTTGTCCAAAATCATTTTTTATAAAACCACCGATTGAATTTAAAATTGTAGTTTTTCCACAACCTGAAGGTCCCAATATACAAAGAATATTTCCTTCTTCAAGTGAAAAGTTAATATCCTTTAAAACCTCTTTATCTCCATAAGTCTTACATAAATTTTTTACTTCTAAGAACATATCTATCTCCTAATTTACCTAAAATATAATTGATTAACATAAACAACAAACTAAAGCTCAAACAAATTAAAATTATCAAAAGTGCTAAAACAGATGCTGTATTATATTTTCCACTATTTATAACATCAAACATAACAAGAGTTAAAACTTTTTGTGCAGGATAAACTATAAAAATTATAGAGCCAACAGTTGTCATCGTGCTATTAAAACCATTTATCATACTTATCACAAAATCATTTCTGGTATGTGATAATACGACATCTTTAAAAATAAAAAATTCATTTGCCCCCAAATCTTTTGCGCTTAAAATTTGATTTTTGTCTATTGTTTCCAAACTTGAATTAAATATTTTTGTCGAAAAAGGTAATTGTTTAAAAGTAACATTTAGTATTACAATCAAAGCAGTTCCTGTAATATAAATTGGATAATTATTAAAAGCTAATATGTATCCGATACCAAAGAATGTACCGGGTAACATATATGGCATAGTGGCTATAAATTCAAATATTTTTAAAAATTTTACAT
The DNA here is from genome assembly GCF_016552165.1 of Parvimonas parva. Classification (GTDB taxonomy): domain Bacteria; phylum Bacillota; class Clostridia; order Tissierellales; family Peptoniphilaceae; genus Parvimonas; species Parvimonas parva. The sequence goes on from NZ_JACVDA010000003.1 coordinate 32,217, forward strand.
TTCTTATATGAATATAGTATTGTAACAAAAGTCCAATTAAACTACCAAAAAATGCCGAAATTAAAGAGTAATAAATACTTCTAAAAACCGTTTTATCTATATGGTCTTTTATATCTACAAAATGTTCAAATGTAAAATACAACTTTCCCTTTGAATAATCAGTAAAAGCAGATAAAATTACTGAACTGTATTGTAAAAATAATAAAATCAAAAAGACAATTGCCGTTAAAGTTATAAAAGAAAAAACGAAACCTCTCTTTTCAATATTAACCTCTGATGTATTAGCTCCAAAATTTGTATTTGAAATTATTTTTGAATTTTTTACATAAAATATAAAAGTAAGTACAACAGGAACACAAAGCATTATATTCATAGCTCCGGCTTGAACAATATTCCCGTCAGAAATAAATACATTATACGACCTTGAGGCTAAAGTTTCAAAAGCACCACCTATGATTAATGGAGTTGAAAAGTCGGCAATACTTCTAATAAAACTTAAAATAGCAACAACCTTAATACTAGGTAATAACTGAGGCAAAATAATATCCAAAATTAAATTATTTGTCTTTGCTCCAAGCGACCTTGCGCTATTTATCTGTTCCTTATCAATGCTATTAAGTGCAGATATAATCATAAGACCACTTAATGAAATTAAGCCTATACTCTGCATTAAAATAATTCCAAAAGAACCATAAGCATCAATGGAAAGTTTAAAAATATCATGAGTTATAAATCCCCTACGTCCAAATAATCTTATATATGCAAGTGAAGAAACAAATGGAGGAGAAATCATTGTAATCATTAATATAAATGATATAATTTTCTTAAAACTTTTTCTAATACTAAAGCAAAAAATTCCAATAGAAACAGAAACTATCGTCGTTATTATAGTAGTAAAAAAAGCAACAAATATTGAATTGTATAAAAGTTTACTCTGTGTCTTTAAAAATGTAAATCCCTCTAAAGTAAATTTTCCCCCACTATAAAAAGTAGATGAAAAAACTCTTAAAAAAGGAAATAAAATAAAAGTAAATAGACAAAAAACTAGAGTAAAAATAATAAATGCGTCTATAAATTTAAAATATCTCTTCATAATTAATCAAAAAGGGAGATTACTCTCCCTTTGTTTCTATTTCCCTTGTGTTAATTCTGCCCATTTTTTAAGGATTGATTCTCTTTGAGAACCAAAGCTTGTAATATCTTCTTTAATAAATTTATCTTTTGGTAAGCCAAGTTCAAAACCTTTAGTTCCGTCAATTACCATTTGAGCACCATCTTTACCGTCAAGTTCAGCAATCATTTGTTGATTTTCAGGTCTTAAAATGAAATCTTCAAATGCTTTTGCCACTTCAAGATTTGGACTGTTTTTGAAAATTGCAACACCTTCAGGAACCCAACATAAACCGTCTTCAGGATAAATTGCAGTTAAATTATTTTTTTCTGCAACATCGAAAGCTGATTTGTCAATAGGAATAATTCCAAGTCCAAATTCTCCGGCAACAGTTTTTTCTTGAGGGTCTTTTCCTCTTTTACCATAGAATTTAACATTTGCATTTAATTTTTTGAAATAATCCCAAGCCTTTTCTTCTCCATACATATCGATAAGACCTTTTACATTTGCAAAACTTGTTCCTGAAACAGCAGGATTTGCCATAATGATTTCATCTTTATATTTTGCATCTACAATTTCAGCCCAAGTTTTTGGAATTGGAAGCCCTTTTTCTTGTAAAATTTTATTATTTGCTAAAAATCCTACAACAGTAACCCCTTTTGAAATCCAATAGCCTTCACTATCTTTAAAACCTTCTTTGATTTTGTCAAAACCTTGTGGTTTATACATTTCTAAAAGTCCGTCAGTCTTAGCTTTCATAAAAGCGTCAATACCACCACCGAACCAAACGTCAGCCATTGGCTTTCCACCTTCAGCTTTAATCTTTGCAATAACTTCTCCACTAGACATTGAAAGGAATTCAACCTTAGCTTTAGTTTCTGCTGAGAACTTATCAAAAAGTTTTTTGTACTTTTCTGATGTTGCTACAACGTTCAAAGTTTTACCTTCAAAATTTGTAGTAGTTTCTACTTTCTTTTCTACTTTCTTATCTTCTGCTTTTTTAGGTTGACAACCAACTAACATTAAGCCTGCAAGCATAAGAGATAAAATTCTTGATTTTTTCATTTTTTCCTCCTAAATTTTAAATAATACCATATTACACTTTAGATAAATTTTAAAATGTAAATATAGTAAATTTATAATATCTTTCATATCACATAAAGACAATATAATTATACCATAAAATTATAAAATAATAACAATTTTATATAAAAATATAAAAAAAATATATACAATTAATAAATCAGGTAGTGTCAAGTTTTTTGTGTAAACTCTTTTAAATTTCTTGTAAAAACAAGTGGCAAATAAATTTAAATTAAATAATAAACTAACTGATTAAGGCAAACAAAACGGATGATTCATCCCATATAGGGGATGAAAATTTCTCCTCAAATTTTCCTTGAATTTCGTATAACATTTGCGTCAACTCATACTGTGCTATTTTAAAGCCTTTATGAATCCTCGTGATGAATGTCGAACTATACTTGCTTGCATATATAAATACATGTTTTTACATTAAGTTCACTAAATTCAGTTTTTAGATTTCTGTGATAGTAACCATTTCTTGAGTTGCCATTGTTGTACACTGATACATCGTAAGGCTCATATCCAAGAAAGGCGGTTCTTTCTGTTTCTAAAAACAAATTCATTGCTTCTTCAAGCGTTTACGAAAAATTTCATCAATATTTATTCCTTGTGATAGCGCAGTTATTAATTCTGTGTTAAAATTAGTCATGAGGACATCCATCTTCTTTAAAAATTTTGTGTGGTAACTTAATTTTACAAGAAACGCTCCTCTTTTTCTATATCAAGGAAGAAATTTTTAGTTTACACATAATATTTTACACTATGTTAGATTTTTGTTGGATTTTTTGCAATTATAAAATATATTTATCAAGTTATATATAAAAAAATCTATATTTCAAATATATTAATCTTATTTTTAGAAATTATACTTTTATTTTTAGGAGCAATTAATATCAGAAAAAACAAATAAAAAAGGAATTTATAAAAATAAATTCCTTTTTGTTTTATAATATTTGTTTAAATTTAACATCAATATTTACACAATCTTTTATTGAATTATAGATAAAACAATTATCTAATACATTTTTTAAAAAATCATCTAATTTTTTATCAAAAAGTTCTAGATAAAAATATATCGTTAGACTAATCTTATCTATTTTTGCTTTTTCGTTATATCCTTTTACAGCTAAAATAGTTAATGGATTTTTTAAATTTACATTTATTCTTCCTTCAACATCTTGTAAGTCTAAATTTTCTTTTTTAGCTTCTAAAAGTAGTCCATACATTATATCTGATAGGATAGATACAGAAAAATAACTAAAAGATGTTTTGTAATTTTTTTCTATATCAAAGCTAATTGAGTTAGAAACTTCAATTATATCTTTATCTGTAAAAACTTTAATACTATCATCTAAATTTAGAACAGCTCTATAAGAAACTTCATAATTATATGATTCGTACAAATCACTCATAAGTTTTCCTTAAAATATTTTTTGCAATTTCTAATTGTTCTAATTTTTTTTCAATTATATCAAAAGTATTTACAGGCCTATTTGCAAATGTAGCGAATCCACAATCTGGATTTAACCATAATCTTTCTTTATCAATAAATTTAAGTGCTTCTTTTGCTCTTTCAACGATAGATTGCGCTGTTTCAATTGTATCTGTTCTTGGATTTATAACACCAAGAGCAAGTATTATATTATTTTTAATTTTTTCACTTTCAAAAAGAGAGGCTATTTCTCCTGCCCGAGGAGTTGAAAATTCTAAAGCTAAAACATCTGGCAAAACTTCTTCAAAAAGTTTAATAAGAGGCGTATATGGACCTGTAAGTAGAATACTTTCATCTTTGCTCCAATTTCCCCTACAAACATGAACAGATGATAAAATATTTTTTTCTTTAACATAATCTATAATCGACTTTATTAAATTGCTTGCAAAATTTAACTCTTCAGTTGGATCTTTTTTTTCAGAAAGTGCAGCACACATAAACGAACGTGTTTGCCCTGTAGAAAAAACTACTTCTGTCAAAACGGGTTCATCAAATTGAATTATATCAACACCCTCTTTAGCTAAATTATCAACTTCTTTTTGTAAAATCTTTATTACATCTTTTCCTAAATCTTCTTTACTATTGTAAAAATTTTTACTTAAAGAAGCTAGCCACATAGACCTTGTCATAAGATAAGGCCCTGGTAATGTTGCTTTAACTTTACTAGATGTAAGTGTTTTTAATTCTTTTATTTCATCTGCAACTAACTTTTTGTCATACTCTAATTTACCATTACAAATAGCGTTTTTTATGCTAACTGATGGAACATCTAAAGTTTGTAAAATTTTTTCAAAAGCTTTTTTATCTTCTATATAATCTAGCATATCTGACATATTCATCATAATAACGCCTTTAAGTCTATCTGAGATAAAAGATACATAATTGTCTCTTGTAAGTTCTCCATTTGTAATTATATCAATAGAATATTTTTCTTGAAGTTTTACAACTTTTTTTGTTTCTTCTTCTATAAGATTATCATATTCTTTTTTAAATTTTTTATCTAATTTTAGTTTTCTTTTTAAACTTAAAATCTCTTTGCTTCTTGGAAAGCTTCCTATTAATGAGGTAGTAAATGGTTTAAATTTATCTTTCATAAACATTACCCTTATTTATATTCACTTTTAAAAAAGTCTATATATTCATTAGCTTTAGTAATTTGTTCAAATCCAGAGATTCTACCTTTTACCCATTTTTTTAATCCTTCCATATCCATCATTTCTTTATGTTTAGGATTATTATAGTCCATTTTGTGTAAAACTTCTATAAATTTTTCAAAAACTTCCTTTTCAATTCCAACTCTTGAAGAAAAAATACAATGATCAAAATTAGGTGTTTTATATAAAATCTTAACTACATTTTCATCAATACTGCCATCTTCAACCCAAGCTTTATAATTTAAATCAAGCATAAAAGTTGCATCAACTTCGCCATTTAACATAGCTTTTGCACTATCAAGTTCTCCTCCTATATGATCTCCATGAAGCCCTACTCCTACATCGAATCTTTTTTCAATATAATCTTTTTTATATTCAAGTCCATTTTGATATAAATTAAAAATAGGTATAAGTCTTGCTTGTGGTGAATCTATTGCACCAAACCCAATTGTCTTTGATTTTAAATCGGAAATTGAATTTATATTTTTATCTTTTCTTACAACTAAATATGTTTGTCTATCTCTATCTGTATCTCTCATTGAACCGTTTAAAGATTTACCTTGTGTTCGTATATTAGCATCTAACCATGCAAGAGGTGAATTCCATGCAACATCAATTTCTCCATTAACAAGTGCATCAACTTGTGATCTATAATCCTTAAAATAAACTGGTTCTATAGAAAAATTTTCATCTTCAAAAAAATCTTTTATAATTTTCCATATAACTGTAACTCTTGGAGCATAAATTACTGCTCCTACTTTTAATTTGTCCATATAATTTTCCTCCTTATGTCTACTTGTGTATAAAAATTGGGGGATATTTTCCCCCAATTAATAACTAAATTAATGGAAGTCCTGTTAAAGCTCTTCCTAACCAAAGAATTAAAACATCTACGCTTGGTGCCATAATTTGTCCGGCATAAGCATCTCTTAAAAGTCTTTCCATTATACCCATTTTATTGTAAGCTTTTCCTCCGCCTATTCTCATGCCATGTCTTGCAGTTTCAATAGCAGCTTCTGATGCAAAAATTCTTGCAGAAATTACCTTAGCGATTGCATCTGCTTCGTTGGCATCGACAGCTCTTGCAGCTTCATTAGTTCCAAGAATAGCAGCATTAGTTAAAGAATAAATTCTTGAAATATGAGTTTGTACTGTTTCATATTCTGCAAGCATTGGACCAAATGTATGTTTTCTACTAGTTGCATGATGTAATGCTTCTTCTAAAACAGCTTCACAAACTCCTGTATAAACAGAAGCTAAACCTGTAATAAAAAATGGTGCAATAACTTCAAAAATATGTGTCATAGCATCTCCAGCTTTACCAATTCTGTATTCTTTAGGTAAATGAACATTTGTAAATTCCATAGGACATGAAACATTTCCTCTCATACCTAATCCGTTCCAATTACCTGTTTTAAATTCTACTCCTTTAGTTTCAATTGGTACAATCCAGTTATCAATTCCCTCTCCTGTTTCAGAAGAAGATAATAAAAGATAGTATGAAGCATAAGTAGCTGATGTAACCATGCTTTTACTTCCGTTTAAAATTACTTCATCTTTAGTAAATTCTGCTTTAATATCTGGAAGATAAAAATTTGTACCAGAACCAAATTCTGAATAAGCAAAACCTAAAAATTTATTATTTTCTACAACATCTGTAACAATTTTTTTCTTTAATTCTTCACTACCATATTTTAAAACAATACTTAAACATACATTATGCATCATATAACAAAGTCCACAACTTGCACTTGCTTTAGCAAAAGCTCTACAAGCATAAGAATGTTCAGCCATTCCTTTTCCAAGACCACCAAGTTCTTTAGGAACCATTAACTTAAAATAGCCTTTTTCACCCATTTTTTTAAAAGATTCTTCTGGAAATCTCATTTTTTCGTCAATATCTTTTGCATAAGGTAAGATATATTCTTTAGCAAAATCTGTTGCTTGATCAAAAAATTCACTCATTTTAATACCTCCATAAATATTTCTATTTTCTTTAAAATTATTACATAACATATTATTATAATAAAAGTAAAGTTGATATAATTATATCATAAAAATATGTAATGTCAAGTTTTTTGCGTAAACTTTTTTTAATTTTCTTGTAAAAATAAGTGGTAAATAAATTTAAATTAAATAGTAAACTAACTGATTAAGGCAAGCAAAACGGATGATTCATCCCATATAGCGGATGGAAATTTCTCCTCAAATTTTCCTTGAATTTCGTCTAGCATTTGCGTCAACTCATACTGTGCTATTTTAAAGCCTTTATGAATCCGCGTGCTGAATGTCGAACTATACTTGCTTGCATATATAAATACATGTTTTTCCATTAAGTTCACCAAATTCAGTTTTTAGATTTCTGTGATAGTAACCATTTCTTGAGTTGCCATTGTTGTACACTGATACATCGTAAGGCTCATATCCAAGAAAGACGGTTCTTTCTGTTTCTAAAAGCAAATTCATTGCTTCTTCAAGCTGTTTTCGAAAAATTTTATCAATATTTATTCCTTGTGATAGCGCAGTTATTAATTCTGCGTTAAAATTAGTCATGAGAATCTCCATCTTCTTGAAAATTTTTGTGTGGTAACTTAATTTTACAAGAAATGCTCCTCTTTTTCTATATCAAGGAACAAATTTTTAGTTTACACATAATATTTTACACTATGAAAAAATCCTATACAATTAATAAATCATATTAAAATTATATTTATTTTGATATATATTATCTTTTATTTTTATTTAATTTATGTTACAATATATTTATAGGTTATACCTAATATATTTATGGGTTGTACCTAAATTATTTTTAAGGAGAGTGGTAAAAATGGCATTAACAAAAGAAGTGTTAAAATCATTTAAAGAAAGATTTGATTCTTGTAAAACAAATAAGATTGTAGCTGCATCTGTTTCAAAAGTTGGAATTAGTGAGGCCTCTACAAATCACGAGGTTATGAAAAGACATAATTTTAAATTTTCTGATGTAACTAAAAAAGGTGAAATAACAAACCAAAAAGCAAGTGGTAGATGTTGGATGTTCTCCGCTCTAAATGTTGCAAGAGTTACAACAATGGAAAATCTAAATTTAAAAACTATGGAATATTCTCAAACTTATACTCTATTTTGGGATAAACTTGAAAAATCAAATTTCTTTTTAGAAAATATTATAGAAACTTTAGATGAATCAACAGATTCAAGATTAGTTTCTCATCTTTTAACTGCCCCTATTCAAGATGGTGGACAATGGGATATGTTTAAAGGACTTTTGGAAAAATATGGTGTCGTTCCAAAAGGAATTATGCCTGAAACTTTCCATTCATCAAATACAAGAATGATGGAAACAATAATAACTAAACATCTTAGAAAATCTGCCTGTGAAATGAGAAAACTTCACAAAGAAGGAAAAGATTTAAAAGAAATCGAAAAGATAAAAGATGAAACTCTTTACACAGTTTACAACATTTTAACAAAATGTTTAGGAGAAATTCCTGAAACATTCACTTATGAATATACTGATAAAGACGAAAAATTCCATAGAATTTCTAATATAACTCCATTAGAATTTTTTAACAAATATGTTGGTTGGAATTTAAAAGATAGAATAAGTTTAATAAATGCACCAACAGAAGATAAGCCTTATGGAAAAGCATACACTGTAAAATTCTTAGGTTCTGTTAAAGAAAGTGATAGAATAAAATATATTAATGTTCCTATCGAAGTTTTAAAAGAAAGTGCTATTAAATCTATCAAAGCAGGAGAACCTGTTTGGTTTGGTTGTGATGTTGCACAAATGTTAGAAAAAAACAAAGGAATTATGGACTTGGATATGTTCTTATATGATGATATATTCCCTGCTTGTCAAAACTTTACAAAAGCCGAAAGACTTGATTATCACGAAAGCATTTTAACTCATGCAATGGTATTTACAGGAGTAAATCTTGATGAAAATGGTAAACCGTTAGAATGGCAAGTTGAAAATTCTTGGGGAGATACTTTAGGAGATAAAGGAATTTTCTCAATGACTGATGAATGGTTTGAAGAATATAATTATGAAATAATGGTTGATAAAAAATATATTGATGAAAAATGGTTAAAGGCATTAGATGAAGAAGTTATCGAACTTGAACCTTGGGATCCATTCGGTGCATTGGCAAGATTAAAATAATTTTACAAAATCTCTCTAGTAATTAGAGAGATTTTTTCTTGCAATTTTATAAATATTTTGTTATAATCTTGTTTTAACTTACTAAATTTGTGGAATAACATATTAGACAAATATTTTTATAGGAGGTGTTATATGAAAAAAGAACGAAGTGAAATGATTTTACATGGAAATATTTATAAAATCATAGCAATTATTTCAATCCCAATTATTTTAAATAATTTCATTCAACAATTATATTCACTTGCAGATGCTTTTTGGCTTGGGAAATTAGGAACTGCAGAATTTGCATCAACAAGTTTTACTTGGCCGGTTGTATTTTTATTTAACTCAATTGGAATCGGACTGTCGATTGCATCAATATCATTAATTTCTCAGTTACTCGGAAAAAAAGATTTTCCTCTGGCTCAAAAATATGCAGATACTTTAATAAATATTTCATTATTATTCTCAATCATATTTATGTTATTAGGATATTTTAGTGCAGATTCAATAGTAAATTTAATGGGTGCAACAGGAGACCTTGCAAAATATAGCATAATTTATTTAAAATACAGTTACCTTGGAATCCCATTTATATTTTTATACTACATATATTCATCTATTTTATCAGCACAAGGGAAAAATGCAATTCCAACAATGATAAGTACAACTTGCGTAGTTTTGAATATGATTTTAAATCCGATTTTTATATTCGACACAATTCCATTTACTTCAATTTCAGGATTAGGACTTGGAGTTAAGGGAGCTGCCCTCGCAACTGTTTTAACACAAGGAATTATGTGCATAGTTGGTTTTATTCATTTACGTTTCAATCATGACAAAATTAAATTAAATTTACAAAGTTTAATATTTATAAAATGGAAAAAATGTATTTTGAAAAAAATATACTACATTGCTCTACCTTCAGTTATCGGACAAATAGGAACTGCAATAGGTTTTATAATAATGAACTCATTCATACAAAGCTATGGAACAGAAACCGTTGCAGCTTATGGAATGGTAAATAGAATAAGTGGACTTTTAAATATTCCACCTGGAGGTATAGGCTCTGCTATAACTTCAATAATAGGACAAAACATTGGAAATAATAATATAAAAAGAGTTAAAGAAACATTTAAAAAAGCATCTATTATAGTAATTATAATGTCTATTATAATTGCATTTATAAGTTTTATATTTAGATATGAGATATTATCTTTCTTCATAAATGCTCCAAAAAATTCAGAACTAATGATACAAGCAAACAGTTATATGTTCTACACATTAATAACTCTTGTAATGTTAAATATGTTTTTTGTATATCAAGGACTTTTCCAAGGCTCAGGAAATAGCAAATATTCAATGGCAATAGATATGATAAGACTTTGGATAATAAGATTGCCTCTAATACTTTTCTTTAAGTATTACACAGGTTATGGAGCAACAGGAATTTGGCTTGCAATGTCAATCTCGAATGTACTTGTAACAATAATTGCACATTTAATATATCTAAATGGTGGTTGGCAACAAGGCTCATTTACCCGATAAAAGCAAAAGGTTCAATAAATCAATATTGAACCTTTTTAATTACAAAAAATTATAAAAAAACAGAGCCTAAGCTCTGTTTAAATTTAATATTAAAGTCCCATTTGTTTTGCAACTTCTTCGGCAAAATTTTCTTCTTTCTTTTCTACGCCTTCACCAACTTCAAATCTTGTGTATTCTACGATTTCGATACTTCCACCTAATTCTTTAGCTTTATCGTTAACAGCATCTAAAACTGTTTTGCTATCGTCTAATACATATTGTTGGCTGAATAAAGCGTATTGTTGGTCAATTAAAGTATTGTCTTTAATAAATCTTTCGATTTGTCCAGGTAAAATTTTATCCCAAATTTTTTCTGGTTTACCTTGTTTCTTTAATTCTTCTTTTAATAATTCTTCTTCAGCTTTTAATACTTCGTCAGTGATTTGTGACATTGATGCGTATTTTGGAATTCTTTTTAATTGTTTTCCAAGTCTTACTAATTCTTCGTTTTCTTTTTCGATAGAACCTTTAAGAGCTAAGTATTCTCTTTCAACGAATTCTGCATCTAAATCTTTATAACTTAAGTATTGTGGTTTCATTGCTGAAATGTGCATACAAATATTTTGTAATAAATCTTTTGCACCAGCTTTTGTAGTTTCACTATCGCATTTAGCTTTAAGAATAACCCCAACTTTTTTATTGAAGTGAACATATCCACAAACAATTCCACTTTCGCAACAAGCTTTAGCAAATGCTAATCTTCTAACTACAAGATTTTCTCCGATTGAAGAAATTTGTAATTTCATAAATTCTTCAAAATTAACATCATCAATAGTTGATTCATTTAAAGATTCAACTTCTTTGATTTCATTGTTAAATATATGTTCAGTAACTTTTTTAGTTAATGCTACGAAATTTTCATTTTTAGCAACGAAGTCAGTTTGTGAGTTTACTTCTGTAATAGCTGCTTTAGTATTATTTTCATCTATAACTAAAGTAATTAAACCTTCAGCTGCAACTTTGCTTGCTTTTTTAGCAGCTTTAGCTAATCCTTTTTCTCTTAAAAATTCAATAGCTTTTTCCATATCTCCATCAACTTCTTGTAATGCCTTTTTACATTCCATCATACCGGCACCAGTAGTTTCTCTTAAATCTTTTACTAATTTTGCAGTAATTTCCATAAAAACCTCCTATAATTTCTAAAAAATAAGGTAAGGATAAATATTAAAAATTTGAATCCTTACCCTTTAAAATTCTATATCCTAATTATTCAGCTACTTCTTCAGAAACTTCTTCTGCTACTTCAACAGTTTCTACTTCTTCAGTTTCAGCTTGTTCACCTTGTTTAGCTTCAACGATAGCATTTGCAATAGTACCAGTTAATAATTTTACAGCTCTGATAGCATCATCATTTCCTGGAATAGCAATATCAACTTCATCAGGGTCACAGTTAGTATCAACAACACCAATAACTGGAATTCCTAATATTTTTGCCTCATTTACAGCAATTTTTTCATTCTTTGGATCTATTACAAAAAGAACATCTGGAAGTTTATCCATTTCTTTAATTCCACCTAAGAATTTTTCTAATTTTTCGATTTCTCTTCTTAATTTAATTACTTCTTTTTTAGGTAATCTTTGGAAAGTTCCATCTTCTTCCATAAGTTCTAATTTTTTAAGTCTGTCAATTCTCTTTCTGATAGTTTTATAGTTAGTTAACATACCACCTAACCATCTATGACTAACATAGAATTGTCCACTTCTCTTTGCCTCAGTTTCAACAGCCTCTTGAGCTTGTTTTTTAGTTCCTACAAAAAGAACTCTACCACCGTCAGCAACAATTTCTCTTACGAAATCATACGCTTGTTCAATTTGTTTTACAGTTTTTTGTAAATCTATAATATAGATTCCATTTCTTTCTGTAAAAATAAATTTTGACATTTTTGGATTCCATCTTCTAGTTTGATGTCCAAAATGTACTCCTGCTTCTAATAAATTTTTCATTAAAATTACTTGTGACATTTCTTTACCTCCTGTTTTTTAGCCACCCATATTCATCATCTTGACAAGAACCATCTAGGCAACACTTGTTCAATCAGAATATGTGATTATTCACCAAAATATTATAACACAATAGATTTTATTTTTCAATACTTAAAGTGAAATTTTTACAAAAAAATCAGGCAAAGCCTGATTTTTAATTCATTATCAAAAATTATTTATTTACAACTTCTTTAAGAGACTTACCAGCTTTGAATACTGGAGCTTTTGATGCTGGAATTTCGATAACTTCTTTAGGGTTTCTTGGGTTTCTTCCACTTCTTGCTTTTCTTTCTCTAGCTTCGAAAGTTCCAAATCCAACTAATTGAACTTTTTCCCCTTTAACTAATGTTTCTTCAACTGTTTGAATGAAAGCATTTAATGCTCTTTCAGCGTCAACTTTTGTAATTTTTCCTTTTTCAGCCATACTAGCTAATAATTCAGATTTGTTCATTAAAATTTCCTCCTAAATACACTATTATATTAATAATTGCCTATATTAATGGCTCCATAACCATTTGCAATATTATTATATATTAATTTTCAAAAAATATCAAGTAATTTAGCCAATTTATTTAAAATTTTTAATTGGTAAGTATCCAACTTCCTTTTGAATGTTAGCAAATTCTGTTTTGAATTTTTCTGACAATATAGTTTGTTTTAATTTTTTCTTTATACTTTCTTTGTTTTTTTCGTCAAATTTTTCGTAATCTTCAACAATTTCGTTTAATTTGATTATATGAAAACCGAATTGACTCTTTACAGGTTCACTAATTTCTCCAACTTTCATCTTACTTGCAGCATCATAAAATTCTTGAACCATAACTCCCTTTGTAAAAGTTCCTAATGCACCATTATTTTGTTTTACTGAAGGGTCTTTTGATACTTCTTTAGCTACATCTTCAAACTTTTCTCCAGCAGTTAAACGTGCTTTAACTTTCTTAGCCTCTTCTTCAGTTTTAACTAAAATATGGCTTGCATTAATTTGAGGGCCTTCAAATTTACTTCCTTTATATTTTTGAGCAATTTCTTCATCTTTTGGTGCATAATTTTCATTAAACCAAGTTTGGAATTTTGTAGAATACATATTATCTTCAATCTTATATTTTAATTCATCTTCAGTAAGTTTAGCCTTCTCAAGTTCTTCATTAAACTTGTCACCTAATTGCTCTTTAACTTTATTAAAATTATCTTCAATTTCTTCTTTTGTTACAGTTACTTTAGCAATTTCTTCTTCAGATTTTCCCTCATCTTTATATTCTTTTTCTAATTTAGCAAATTTTTGTTTAACAACTTCAATATTAGAGAACATTTCTAAAATATTTTGTTTTAAATTTAAAGAAGCTTTTTTCCCTTCATCAGTTGATTCATCATATTTTGCTTTTTGGTCATCTGTATAAGATGCAATTACTCTGTCATATTCTTTTTGAATTTGTTCCTCAGTAATATACTTTTCTCCAATTTTTACCATAGCTCCTTTTGGGGCTTTAGCACAAGCTGTTAAAACCATTGCAGATAACGCCATTATACTTACAAATTTTATTAATTTATTTTTCATATTTCTCTCCTTTTCGATTAATATTTTAATCTTTTGATATTATACATTATTTTTCTATGAATGTCAAAGTTTTTTAGGAATTTTCTCTTTTTAAAGCATATAAACTATCTACTAATTCAATACTTTCTAACAATTTATTCTTATCATAATTAAATATTAATTCTGCCGTTTCATTAATATTAAATTCTATCTTTCTAAATAAATTATCAGGCAATTTACCTATTATAGATAAAATATCTCTATTTGACTTATTAAACTTGAATACAACTGATTTTTCTCTTTCAATCACTTTTATAAAATCTAAATCAGTTGAAATAATTTTTAAATATGAAACATTCATAACATTTAGAACTGACTTTGGAACATCTCCAAATCTATCGGTCAATTCATCATAAATTTCATCAAAATCATCTCTTGAAGTTATGCTGGCGATTTTTTTATACATATCAATCTTTTGTCCACTATCACTTATATAACTTGAAGGAATATATGCATCAACTGACAATTCAATAGTAGTTTGACTTTTAATTTGTAGAGTTTCCCCTTTAACCGTCTTGATGCTTTCTTCTAACATTCTTACATACATTTCATAACCGATAGTTTCAATATGTCCTGATTGACATTCTCCTAAAATATTCCCGGCACCACGAAGTTCTAAATCTCTCATAGCTATTTTAAAACCTGAACCGAATTCTGAAAAATCTCTTATCGCCATTAATCTCTTTTCAGAAATTTCAGTTAGAACTTTATCTTTATCATAAGTAAAATATGCATAAGCTCTTCTCTTTGAACGACCTATTCTTCCCTTCAACTGATAAAGCTGTGATAATCCCATTTTATCTGCATCGTATATAATCATAGTATTACAATTTTTTATATCCATTCCGGTTTCGATGATAGTCGTGCATAACAAAATATCGTATTCTCCTTCTTGGAAATCATACATAATATCTTCTAATTCCTTATTCGATAATTTGCTATGAGCCATAGCAATTCTAGCATCAGGAACTAACTTTGACAGCTCAACATACATCTTATCCATATCTTTTATTCGATTATATACAAAATAAACTTGTCCACCTCTATTTATTTCCTTATAAATAGCCTCTCTAATTACAGAATCATTATATTCTAAAACAAATGTGGCAATAGTTACTCTCTCTTCAGGGGCATCATCTAAAATACTCATATCCCTAATTCCTACCAAACTCATTTGCATAGTTCTAGGTATTGGTGTAGCAGATAAAGATAGAACATCAATATTTTCCTTTATTTTTTTTAATGCCTCTTTATGTTTAACTCCAAACCTTTGTTCTTCATCTATTATTAAAAGTCCTAAATCTTTAAATTCTAAATTTTTAGATAATAATTTATGTGTACCTATAAGTAAATTTATTTTGCCGGACTTTAAATCTTTCAAAATTTCTTTTTGTCTTGCAGGAGTTCTAAATCTACTAAGCATTTCAACTTCTACCGGAAAATTTCCAATTCTTTCGACAGCAGTATTATAATGTTGTTGAGCAAGTATTGTGGTAGGTACTAAAAAAGCAACCTGTTTATCGTCCATCATAGCTTTAAAAGCAGACCTTAATGCTACTTCCGTTTTCCCATATCCAACATCACCACAAAGCAATCTATCCATCGGCTTAAAACTTTCCATATCTTTCTTTATTTCATCAATAGCTCTAAGCTGTGAATATGTTTCTTCATAAATAAAACTATCTTCAAATTCTTTTTGCCAAGTTGTATCCTCAGAAAAAGAAAACCCTCTAAGCTTATCTCTCTTTGCATAAAGTTGAACTAAATCCAATGCAATCTCATCTAAAACTTTTTTAGCACGAGTTTTAGTCTTGACCCAATCATTTGAACCTAATTTATTCAACTTCGGTTTATATCCATCCTTCCCAATATATTTTTGAATCAAATTCATTTGGTCAGTTGGAATATATAATTTATCATTTGCCTTATACAAAATCAAAATATGGTCTTTGACTATTCCGTCAACTTCAATCTGTTCAATACCTCTATATTCACCGATTCCATGATTTTCATGAACGACAAAATCTCCAACATTTAAATCTGTATAAGAAAGCAAATTTTCTTTTTTCTTTTTATTTGATTTTTTATAAGTTTTTTTAACAGTTCCATAAATTTCTTTATGTGTTAAAAATAAAATCTTTTGATCCGGATATTCAAAGCCGGACTCTAAATTTATTGTAGAAATTCCAAGAATAGAAGATTTTAATTCAAAATCCAGTCCATCAAAAACTGTCGAGTTTATATTTTCAGAAAATAACATTTCTTTTAAATTATTTGCCTTTTCAACAGAACCTGCAAAAATTACAATTTTATATCCTCTTTGCAATTTATATTTTAAACTTTGAAATAATACATCAAATCTTCTATTGAACATTTCTATTTCAATAGTTTTTAAATTTATAATGCTTTTAGCATTTATTATTTTTGTTCTCTTTAAAAGCTGTGTAAAATTAACAACACTAAATTCTTTAATCCTTCTTAGAATACTATCAAAAGGAATTAAAATATCTTTATGTGAATCTAAAATTTCAGCATTTTCAATAGAAAACATTACATTTTCGTGAAATAAATTTTCTATTTCTAAATTTCTATCATAAATTTTTAAAATATCTTCTGTACAAATTATAGAATCTTTTTCTAAATAATCTAAAATAGTCGAAAAACTTCCCTTTTTTATATATGGTGAAATCAAGTCCATATTAGAAATATGATAATTTGTTTTTAAATCATCATAAATTCTATAAAATTTTTCTGTTGATTTTTCGACATCTTTCCCAAATAATTTTAATTTTTGTAGTTTTTCAATGTCTTTCTTTAAACCATTTAAAATATTTTCAACATCAGCTTTTGACAAGACCATTTCTTTGGCAGGTATTATCTCTATTTTATTAAGTTTTTCAATAGACCTTTGACTATTTATATCAAAAGAACGTATTGAATCTACTTCATCTCCAAAAAGCTCAATTCTAATAGGATTTTTAAAGTTTACAGGATAAATATCAAGTATTGACCCTCTTATAGAAAACTGTCCCTTTGCCTCAACAAAATCAACCCTATCATAATGCATTTTTATCAATTTTTCAGTTAATTCTTCAAAATCTATTTCAGAATCTTCATCGATATTAATATAATGTGATTTAAAAAATTTCGGTGTACTAATTTTTTTTGATAATGCACTTGAAGTTGTAATCATTATGAATTTTTCTTTGGAAATCAGTCTATTCATTATTTCTATTCTATTGTTTTCAAGATTTGTTTCCAAACTATTTATATTGTGAAATCTTATATCAAAATTCGGATAAACAACAACCTTATCTCCTATCAAATTTTTTAACTCATCACAAAGTTCATTTGCTCTATTTTCAGTTTCGACAAGTAACACTAAATTTTTATCAGAAAAATCACTAAAAATAGAATATATCACATGAGATAAACTTTCTTTTATGAGTCCATTACAATAGATTGGAACATTATTTGATTTTAAATTTGAAACCATTTCTAAATATGATTCATTATTCTTTAAAAAATCAATTAAAAAATTCATAAACTCTCCTTGCTCTATAAAAAATATAGAGGAATATTATTCCTCTATACACATTCCGTTAAATTTACACATTGTTTTGTCAACATCGCTTTTTATTATTTCTTCAACTGCCTCTGCAGAAATTTCCAATTCTTTTTCTAAAATTTTCTTTTCAGAAGTTGAAAAACTACTTAAAACAAAATCTTTTAAATCCATATAACTAGGACATTTTCCAACACTTACCTTAACCCTTGGAAAACAATCCGTTTCTAAATGGTAAATTATTGATTTTAAGCCATTATGCGTTCCGGCACTTCCTTTTTTCTTTACTCTAATAGTTCCAAAAGGAATATCTATATCATCTACTATAACAATAATATTTTCAGGTTTTATTTTAAAATAATTTACCGCATCTATAACAGCCTCTCCGGATAAATTCATATAAGTAAGTGGTTTAAGGAAAATACATTTTTTACCAAACATATTTATCTGTCCGTAAAAAGATTTAAATTTTTCTTTTTTCATGTTGATATTATATTTTTCAGCTAAAATATCAATAACCCCATATCCAACATTATGTCTTGTTCCAACATAATTTTTTCCGGGATTTCCAAGACCTACAATTAAATATATATTATCTTCCATCAAATAACATACTCACCGGTCTGTTGTTATTTATTCTATCAATAGCTTTTGCAAAATATTGAGCAACTGATACAACTTCAACTTTTCCACCTAAGTTATTTTCTTGAGGAATAGTATCTGTTACAACACATTTTTCAACTTTTGAATTGGCAATATTTTCTAAGGCTTTACCTGAAAATACTCCATGACTTGCAGTTATATAAACTTTTTTTGCCCCCTTTGCTATCAAAGCATTGGCTGCATTTGTAATAGTTCCTGCTGTATCTATAATGTCATCAACGATTATACAAGTTTTTCCTTCAATATCTCCTATGATATTCATAACTTCTGAAACATTTGGACGCGGTCTTCTCTTTTCAATAATTGCAATTGGTAAATCTAAATAATTAGAGAATTTTCTTGCTCTTGTAACTCCACCTAAATCAGGAGAAACTACAACCATATTTTCTCTATTTTCATCTTTTAATTCATCTTTAAAGAAATCAGCAAGTGGTTTAATCGCTGAAAGATGGTCAACAGGAATATCAAAATATCCTTGAATTTGTCCTGCGTGTAAATCCATTGTTATAACTCTATCAGCACCTGATTTTTCGATTAGATTTGCAACTAATTTTGCAGTTATCGGTTCTCTAGCTTTTGTTTTTCTGTCTTGTCTTGCATATCCATAATAAGGCACAACAACATTAATTCTTCCTGCTGATGCTCTCTTGAATGCATCAACCATAATTAAAACTTCCATAAGGTTGTCGTTTGTTGGACTACAAGTTGGTTGAATGATATAAACATCATAACCTCTTACAGTTTCTTCAACAGAAAGATTAATTTCTCCATCACTAAATTTTCCGATATTTATTTCTCCTAATGGCATATCAAGGCATTTACAAATATCTTCTGCAAATTTTCTATTTGCAGTTCCTGAAAAAATTTTCATAGGTCCAGTATAAGCTAACATAATTCCTCCTAAAATATTACTTTTTTATTTTTAAATTCTTTTTATAAACCCAATTTTCTTTTTCAAAAGTTTCACTACGTCCAATTATAAGTGAACCTTCTTTTTCTACATCTGAAACGACAGTTGTTCCGGCTGCTATAAAAGTATCATTTGCAATTTCTACCGGAGAAACTATATTTGAGTTACTACCAACAAAACAGCCATCTCCAATTTTAGAAATATGTTTATTCTTTCCATCATAATTTACTAAAATAGAACCACAACCCATATTTACATCTTTACCAATAATAGCATCACCAATATAAGCTAAATGTCCAGCCTTAGTATTTTCTCCAATCGTAGAATTTTTAACTTCAACAAAGTTTCCGATATGAACACTACCCTTTAATATACTATTTGGTCTAAGATGAGCAAAAGGTCCCATAGTAACATCATTTTCTACTATACTATCTTCTATGTATGAACTCTTAATAATTACATTATCACCGATTGTTGAGTTTTCTATAAGAGTATCACCTGTTATATATACATTTTCTCCAATTGTAGTATTTCCTAAAATTCTGGCACCACTTCCGATAAATGTATCTATTCCTATATTTATTCCTTTTTCTATAACGGTATTTTCCGGATTTTCCATTACAACACCATTTTTCATATACTCAGCATTTATTCTGTAACGCATAATTTTTTCTGCTTCAAAAAGCTGAAGTTTTGAATTTATTCCATAAATTTCTTCAATGTCGTCAAGTTTATATGTAGAAACAAGTTCTCCGTCTTGAACTAAAACCTTAATCGCATCTGTAAGATATAATTCATTTTGTGCATTATTTCTATCTATCTTAGTTATAGAATTTTTTAAAGCTCTCCCGTTAAAAACATAAATTCCTGAATTTATTTCTTTAACTCTTTTTTCTTCTATATTTGCATCTTTATCTTCAACAATTTTTAAGAATCTTCCTTCAGAATCCTTAATTATATGCCCATATCCTGTTGTATCATTAATAAAAGCAGTTAGAACAGTAGCTTTTGATTTCATATCAATATGTTCATCTAATAATTTTTGTAAAGTTTCTCCTTTTATCAAAGGAGTATCCCCACTCAAAATTAAAACATTATCTTCATCTTCAATCTCATCTATTGTAAGTTGAACTGCGTAACCTGTACCATAAGGAAATTCTTTACCAATTTTTTGCTCTTTATAAAGCACCTTATTTTCAAATTTTTCTTCAACTTCATTTTTATTTTTTCCAACAATAATTATAGTCTTATCACTACCGGCATCGCAACTTGCATCATAAACATAATCAATCAAAGGTCTATTTACAATCTTATGTAAAACTTTTGATTTTTTACTTTTCATTCTGGTACCTTCTCCGGCAGCTAATATGATTGTAATATTCATAACTCAACTCCTAACTATAAAAAAATATACTTTATTCATTATAAAAAACATATTTATTATATCATATCGAAAATCTAAAAGTTAATTAAACAACTACAATAAAATAAATGCAGTTTTTTATAAGAAAACAAAACTACATTTATTAGATCATATTTTCACTTTAGATAATCTTTAAATGGTAAATATGATGAAATAAATACACTTTTATACAATAACCATAAAACTGTATTTATTATAACATAATTCTTACAAAAAAAAAACAAAAAAGAGAGATATTCTAAACATATCTCTCTTTGAAGGAATTAAAAAATTATTTTATTTTTTTGAAATGTTTTTCTAAAATTTTATTTCCGATTATAACACCAATACCAGCTAGGACAAATACTATTGTCAAAGTAATTAATGCATAAGTTCCTGATGAATATTTTATCATTTCATTTAAAGCGCTCTCTGTCATTCCATTTTTACCAATCCAAGTATCTTTGAATGATTGTAAAAAGAAATTTACAGGGATAACTTGCCCGCATTCACTACCCACTTGTAACAATCCAAAAGCGACAAATTGTGCAATTTTATTTTTATACCCTGCACTGCTAAGAATAACTTCTCCAATAATTGCTGAAACTGTATAAGAAATAATCCATGGAAGATAGAAACCCGCTCCTGCCATAACTATTAAGAAAATTGCTGAGAACAAAAAGAAGCTTCCTTTTTTACCAATTTTATTACACATAAATACAAAAACGGTTCCTGAAAACAAACCTGCAACTCCCGGACTAACACAATGAGTAAATGCTCCTAATGGGAATAATGCAAATGTTACAATCATTGTAACAACCAAACTTATTGCTCCTAAAATAGCAACTAAAATCAAATCTTTAACTTTCATTCTCTCTTCCTCCTTTTATTTTTTGAAAAATATTAGTTAATTGATTTCTTTCTTTTAAAACAAAATCTTGTGAAATTTTTCCTTCTTCAAGGAATATCACTCTATCTACAACCCTTGACAATAATTCATAATCATGTGAAATTAAAATTATCGCTTTATCTTTTGATAAATTTTTTATAATATCTGAAATTACAAGCATATTATTAAAATCTAATCCACTTGTAGGCTCATCTAAAATCAAAATGTCTGAATTACTTTTAGCACAAATACCCATAAGTAATCTTTGTTTTTCTCCTCCTGAAAGAGAAAAAGGGTGAGAATTTCTCTTTTCATAAAGATTTACAATATTTAAAATATCTAAGATTTCATCTTCTTTTAAATTTTTATTCGACAACAAAAACTCTGAAAATACACTTTCTGAAAATAATTGATAATCCACATCTTGCATCAAAACAAAAGGTAATTTTGAACTAAAAATTTCTCCAGAATTCTTTTTATATATTCCTGAAATTAATTTTGAAATTGTTGATTTTCCTACTCCGTTTTTCCCAACAAGTCCAATAATTTCTCCTCTATACACATCAAAGGAAATATCTTTTATAATATCTTTAAATTTAAGATTTTTAACTTCCAAAACTTTTTCATCTTGCTTATAGTTTTCTTTTTTTACCAATTCTTCATCAAAAGGATTTAGACTTCTAAGGTCATCTGCTCTGTAATTTAAAGCCTCTTTTCTCTCTAAATTCGCTATAAGTTTTCCATTGTTTATATGAATTAATCTGTCAAGCAATTCTTTCAAATAAAAAATTCTATGCTCAACAACAACTATCGTATATCCATTTTCTTTTAATTTTGAAAAAATTTCTTTTAAAAGTTCGATTCCAAGATAATCTAAATTTGCAGACGGCTCATCAAATATCAAAGTCTTGGCATCTAAGATAGAAACACAAGCAATAGATATTTTTTGTTTCTCTCCACCTGAAATTTCTAAAACATTTTTATTTAATATATTTTCAAGTCCAAAAAATTTAGAAATATTATCTATTTTTTCTAAAATTTCTTTTACTTCATATCCCAAATTTTCTAAAGTAAAAGCCAACTCTGAGGTAGTATTATCCGTAAAGAATTGTCCTCTTGGATTTTGAGAAACAGAGCCTATCATCTTACATAATTCATAATTTTTACAATCCTTAGTATTTTTATCATCAATAAAAATTTCTCCTAAAAGTTTTCCATCATGAATATGTGGAATAAGTCCATTTATACACTTATATATCGTAGATTTGCCTGAGCCTGATGCTCCTGTTATAAGTACTAACTCTCCTGTATTTATTTCAAAATTTATATCTTCTAATGCTTTCTTATCCGAATCTTCATAAGTGAAACTTACATTATTAAATTTTATCAATAAATCCACCTCCCCAAGCAACAATAAGTGCAATTAATACTACAATAAGAATAAAATCAACAATATCAAATTTTTTATAATAAATTGAATGCATATTATCTGTGCACATTGCACATCTTGTATATGCTGATTCAGTCATTTCAGATGCAATATTAGATGCTCTAAAAAGAGTTGGAACAATGTAGTATTCAAATCTTTTAAAAAGTTTGCTAAATGAAATATCTATTCCTCTAAGTTTTAATGCATTTCTTATAATTCTCTTTTCAGCAAAATAAATCGGAATAAATTTTAAAGTAATCGTGCAAGCAAATCTAATTTTTTTCCCTAGACCTAATTTTCCTAAAACATAAATCAATTCACTTGTTCTCGTATCTAATACAACTATTGTTGCAATCATAAATATTGAACAAGTTTTTACATTTGAATAAACTACAAAGCCAACAAAAGAAAAAAAGGAAGTATCTGGTAGCTTTACAAAAAAAGTTATATATACACAAACAAGATAAAAAATTAAAAATTTCACAAATCTTTTAATCTTTCCGCTATAAATTAAAATAAAGGAACAAATGCAAAAATAAATTAAATCAATTTTAAAATTACTCCAGAGAGGAATAAGAGAACCGAAAATTAAATTCATAAAAATCAAAATAAATAAATTTATTCTACGCTCTTTTATCAAACTAACTCCTCCTTAAATTTGATATTTAGGTGCTGTAAAACAGCACCCATATCCTAATAACTATAATTTTCTGTTAAATTAGAATTTCTAATCATAGTATTATAAACTTTAGATTTTTCTAAAAGCTCACTATGTGTTCCTTGAGATTCTATCTTTCCATTTTCCATTACAATTATTTTATCTACATTTTCTATTGACTTCATTCTATGAGAAATTACCAATACAGTTTTATCTTTAATTAGTTTATTTAAACTTTCTTGTATTTTCATTTCGTTTTCAACATCAAGACTTGCACTAATTTCATCAAGTAAAACTATTGGAGAGTTTTTCAAAAATGCACGAGCAATAGAAATTCTTTGTCTTTCTCCACCTGATAACTTACTTCCATTTTCTCCAATCAAAGTATCATACTTATCAGGTAGTTTTTCAATAAACTCTTCACAATTTGCAAGCCTACTTGCCTCTTTTACCTGTTCATCAGTAGCATCTTTATTTCCAAATCTAATATTTTCTAAAATTGAAGTATTAAAAAGTGTAACATCTTGAAAAACTATTGAAATATTTTCAAAAAGACTTTCTGTTTCCACTTCCTTAATATCATTTCCATCTATAATTATCTTTCCCTTATCATAATCATAAAGTCTTGACATCAATCTTAAAACAGTTGTCTTACCACAACCCGATGGTCCAACCAGAGCAGTAACCTCTCCTTGCTTTGCTACAAATGAAATATCATCAATAACTTTATTTTCATTGTATCCAAATTCAACATTTTTAAATTCTATATCAAAATTATTTAATTTTTTAGGCTCTCCTTGTTGAACTTCAGCAGTTCTTAATTCTTTAATTCTTTGTAGATTTGCATCTAAATACATAAGCTCTGCAAGATTTGAAAACATACCGTTTACAGCATCAATTATCTTTGATGCACACATTATATAACCTATTAGATAAAGAATAGACGCCTCACCCTTTAAATATAAAGCCGTTCCAAATAAAATCGTAGCTCCTAAAGTTAAATTTTGTATATTTGTTGAAATACTCAATGGAAGCACCATTTTCCATTCAGCCTTTATATGAATTTTTTCTGAATAGTCAATATCATCATATATTTTTTTAGTAATTTTATCTACTTGTCCATAACTTTTTATCTCTTGTTGTAATTCAATTGATTCTTGGAAATCTTCTGAAATACCTCTCATTATATCATAATATCTTTTATTGCCAACTAGTTGAATTTTTTTAGTAATAAAGATAAAACTCGTACTTATAATAATTGGAATTAAGATGCAAAGAGCAAGTTTAAAACTGGCGAACATCAACATTGCAATTATTAGAATCAAATAAAATATTAATCCAATAACCTTTGGAATAGCATGACTCATTGCATGTTCAATAGTTGAAACGTCTTTCATTATAGTTTGAGAAAGGTCTGAAATATCATGTTTTGAAAAGAAAGAAAGTGGTAAATTTTTCAAAATATTTGCAATTTCAATTCTAAGATTTGCACTTTCCTTGTAAGTTTCATTATATAAATTGTCATATTCAATAGACATAATTACATACATCACGACAAGCATAACTAATATTCCAATGATAAAGAAAACTAGACTATTTGATTTCCCTTCAATAATATTTTGAACAAATATCATAAATAAAATCATTGGTATCATTAAGCTACAATATGATAAAAAAGAAGTAATTGATGCTTTTACAACTCCAACCGTACCTTTATCAGTTAATTGAAATATTCTTTTTAACATTTTCATAATTACATCCTCCATTCATTAGATTTAGAGAATAAATCTTGTAAAAATTTATATCTTCCACCAATTTCCATAAGCTCTTTATCAGTTCCTCTTTCAATGATTTTTCCATTATCTACAACTAAAATCTCATCTACATTTCTTATTGAACTTAATCTATGAGCAATCATAATTACTGTTTTATCCTTCATTAAATTAGAAAAAGCTAATTGTATTTCATGTTCGTTTTCAGGGTCAGATGCAGCCGATGCCTCATCTAAAATTATAATCTTAGCATCTTTTAAAATCGCTCTGGCAATGGCAATTCTTTGAGTTTCCCCACCGGATAAATATACACCTTTTGAGCCTATAACTGTATTTTCACGAGTTTCAAACTTATCTAAAATTTCTTCACATCTGGCAAGCTTTAAAGCATTCATAACCTCTTCGTAACTTGCATTTTCATTTCCAATTTTTACATTTTCAAAAATTGTAGTTTTGAAAAGTTTTGAATTTTGAAAAACAAAAGAAATATTATTCATAATCGCACCTCTTGAATATGAAGAAATATTTTTACCACCTATCAAAATTTCTCCGTCTTCAATATTATAAAAACCGGAAATCAATTTTGCGATAGTTGATTTTCCACCACCTGATGAACCTACAAGCGCATAAGTTTTATTTTCTTCAAGTTTAAAACTTAAATTTTCTAAAATATTTTTTGTGTCATATTTAAAAGTTACATTTTTGAATTCTATATTAAAATTAGAAAATTCTTCTTCGTTCCCATGATTAATATTATTTTTTCCCATTTCCACAAAAATATTTTCCAACTTATCTACTGCTTGAGTCGCCATAAATTGATGCATTCCAACATACATAATTCTCATAAAGCAACCAAATAATGTTCCTACAAAACAAGTAAAGAAAATTAATTTAATCATTATTTCTATATTAGATTGTCCACCGTTTGAGAACATAATCGCAAAAGGAATTACATACGCAGACGCTCCAAGCAAAAGAATTTGAAATATAACATAAGGATTTTTACAAGTTTTACTATAATCATAAGCACATTTAGAATAATCCATAATGGCATCATAAAAAGATTTAAAAGAAAAAATTGACGCTTTAAATATTTTTAAAACTTGCATTCCTCTAACATATTCAACTGCCTCACTATTAACTCTTTCCAATGCCTTATTATACTTATCCATAAATTCAACTTCACCAAACATAAGTTTTGTAAAAATTCCAGCTAAAATTGACAAAATAACAGTAGCAATTCCAAGATATAAATCTACTGCAAACATAATTCCAAATAAAAATATTGGAGTTATAACAGCAATTGTTATATCCGGAATTAAATGCGCAACAATCATATGTGTATCACTCGCATTATTATCTATAATTTTTCTAATTCTCCCTGACTCATTAACATCAAAAAATGCAAATGATGCACTCATCAAATGCTTTATCCCTGCCTTTCTAAGATTTGTTTCCAATCTAAATGCAAATAAATGAGTAAAGCCTAGTGAAACAAAATAAACAAAAGATTGCAAAAGCATAACAACAAAAATGGTAATTGCATAATATTTTGCCTGTGTAAAATCTTTTTTCAACAAAAATTCATTTAAAAACTTATACAAAAACCAATAAGGCAACATTGAAAGTGCAGATGAAATAATACTCGTTATAATAGCAATATAAACAAGATATTTTTTGTCAGGCACATACTTAAATAATTTTTTGTAAATATTCATTTAACCCTCCTAAATTTTTTTATTTGGTATAAAATACCATACAGCAAAAATATTTTTAACTACTCCCATAAAAATATTTTACCTAACGACGTTGTCGTCATTTTAATTTATTATAACACTTTCAATATTGCTTTTCAATATATTTAATATTGATTTTTATTTTTATTTTTAATTTTAAAATATTTTTTAATAATAATGATTTAAAAAAATATAAATAAACAACAAAAAAGACAACCTAATATTTTAAGGTTGCCTTAAAAATTTTAACATATTCTTGGACGCTATTTTACAAAAATTAATTGTCAATTTATTCTTTTATAGAATTTTTTATCTTTTCCCAAAGTTTTAAACGATTAAGAATATTCTCTGATAAGAACTTTTTATTATTTTCATCTAATAAAAATTTATAAATATCTTCTGGAGAAACTTTTTTTATTTTATTTTCACTAACATTTTCTAAATTTTCAAGCTTTCCTTCTGTTGTAAATAAAAACACTTTTCCATCTAAATTTTCATATAGTTTAGCATCAATATCTATATCCCCCTGTTCTACTTGAGTAAAAGCTTTCTCTCCATTTTCATTAATCAAAACATATTCATAAAGCTGAGTTGATTTTAAACACAAAAAAGGTAGCACCTAAGCACTACCTTGATTTTTATCTATTTATTTTCTTCTTCATCTACTACTTCGTAATCAGCGTCAACTACATCATCTTTCTTTTGTTCTGCTCCTTGTGGGTTAGCATTTTGATATAATTTTTCTGAGATTTTGTAGAATTCTTGAGTTAAAGCATCATTTTTAGCTTTAATATCTTCTGTATTATCAGTTGTTAAAGCTGTTTTTAATTCTTCAAGTTTTGAAGTAACTGCTGATTTTTCTTCTTCTGAAATCTTACCTTCTAAGTCTTTTAAAGTCTTTTCAGTTTGATATACTAGAGATTCAGCGTTATTTTTAACTTCTACTGCTTCTTTTTTCTTCTTGTCTTCTTGAGCAAATTGTTCAGCTTCTCTAACCTTTTTGTTGATTTCTTCTTCTGATAATTTTGTTGATGCAGTAATTGTAATCTTTTGTTCATTACCTGAACCTAAGTCTTTTGCATGAACATTTACAATTCCGTTTGCATCTATATCAAAAGTAACTTCGATTTGTGGAACTCCTCTTGGTGCTGCAGGAATACCTGTTAATTGGAATCTTCCTAATGTAGTATTGTCGTGAGCAAATTCTCTTTCACCTTGTAAAACGTGAATATCTACTGCGGTTTGTCCATCAGCTGCTGTTGAAAATATTTGACTCTTCTTAGCTGGAATAGTTGTATTTCTTTCGATTAATCTAGTCATTACTCCACCCATTGTTTCAATACCTAATGACAATGGAGTTACGTCTAATAATAATAAGTCTTTAACTTCTCCAGTTAAAACTCCACCTTGAATCGCTGCACCGATAGCAACACATTCATCTGGGTTAATATCTTTTTGTGGTTCTTTTCCAATTAATTTCTTAACAGCCTCTTGTACTGCAGGAATTCTTGTTGAACCACCTACTAAAAGAACTTTATCAATTTCTGATGCAGTAAGTCCGGCGTCATTTAATGCCTCTCTAACCGGAACTAATGTCTTATCAACTAATGATGAAGTTAATTCTTCAAATTTAGCTCTCTTAATATCCATATTTAAATGAACAGGCGCTCCGTCAACAGCAGTAATGAATGGTAAATTTACATTTGAAGTCATTGTAGTTGAAAGTTCTTTTTTAGCTTTTTCAGCAGCATCTTTTAATCTTTGCATTGCTGTTACATCTTTACTTAAATCTATTCCATTTTCTTTTTTGAATTCTGAAACAAGATAGTTCATTAAAACTTCGTCGAAATCATCTCCACCAAGTCTATTATTTCCTCTAGTAGATAAAACTTCAAAAACTCCATCTCCTATTTCTAATATAGAAACGTCAAATGTACCACCACCAAGGTCAAATACCATTATTTTATGTTGTTCAGTGTCTTTGTCCATTCCATAAGCAAGTGCAGCTGCAGTTGGTTCGTTAATAATTCTCTTAACATTTAAACCTGCAATCTTTCCTGCATCTTTTGTAGCTTGTCTTTGGCTGTCTGTAAAGTAAGCCGGAACTGTAATTACTGCCTCTGAAACAGTTTCTCCTAAATAGCTTTCAACATCTGATTTAATTTTTTGTAAAATCATTGCTGAAATTTCTTCAGGGCTATAATCTTTACCATCAATTTTTACCTTGTAATCTGTTCCCATTTCTCTTTTAATTGAAATGATTGTTCTTCCTGCATTTGTAATAGCTTGTCTTTTTGCAGTTTCCCCTACTAATCTTTCTCCGTTTTTTGTAAAAGCAACTACTGAAGGAGTCGTTCTATTTCCTTCAACATTTGCAATAATTGTTGGTTCTCCACCTTCCATAACAGCTACTGCTGAGTTTGTTGTACCTAAATCAATACCTATAATCTTTGACATAATATTTTCCTCCTAATTATTCACTAACTTTAACCATACTCGGTCTAATTACTTTATCTTTAATTTTATATCCTTTTTCAAAAGTTTCTAATATGACACCACTTTCAACTCCGTCTTTACTTTCAGTCATAACTGCATTATGTAAATTCGGGTCAAAAACAGCACCATCGCTTTCAATTTCTTCCAACATTTCAGTTTTTAAAATTGATTCAAACTGCTCTTTAATCATAATAAAGCCTTTAACTACATCATCATCAACATTAAGATGAATAAATGCTCTATTAAAATTATCTAAAACAGGTAATAACTTCAAAATTAAGCCTTCATTTGCAAGTATAATAGAATTTGACTTTTCTCTTTCAGTTCTATTTCTATAATTTACAAAATCAGCTTGAAGTCTTAAAAGTTGATTTTTTAATTCTTCAATTTCTGAATTTAATTTTTCCTCAACTTCATTAGAAGAATTTTCTTCTAAATTTTCATTAGATACTGTTTCAGTATCTTCTTTAATTTCATCTTCTAAAATTTCTTTATTTTCTTCCAACTATTTCGCCTCCCGTCATTTTAAAATATCATTCATTCTATCATTTAAACTTAACATAGTTGATATTATCTTTTCATAATCCATTCTAGTTG
Organism: Parvimonas parva; assembly: GCF_016552165.1. Lineage (GTDB taxonomy): Bacteria > Bacillota > Clostridia > Tissierellales > Peptoniphilaceae > Parvimonas > Parvimonas parva. Next base: position 62,485 of record NZ_JACVDA010000003.1, read on the forward strand.
GACCAATAACAGCTATCTTTCCTTTACTACCATTTCCTAAATCATAAGAAGTAGCAACAATGGTATTATCATTTAAAAAGTCTTTATTATTTTCACTTCCGATACTAATATAAATTTCATTTCCATTATAACTTAAAAACAAATCTTCCAATTCATTTTTATCTTCTAAGAAATGAATAAGTTCTTTAGCCTTATTCATATCCCTATACTCCGGAAAATTAAATATATTTGAAATACCTTCAAGCTCAATATCAGACTTTTCAGTTTTTGAAACCTCTTTTTCTATCAAGTCGGAAACTTCTGTAATAAATGGAATTTTTGAAACAAAAGTAAGTTTTAAAAACTCTAATCTTTCATTCAAATCAGATACTTTAACATTTATCAAATATTTCTTTAAATAAAATATCAGTTCTTGTAAAATTTCTTCATTAATACTGTTTTTAACATCAAAAACGGTATTAACAACTTTTCCTGTGTCAAAAACTAAAACCAAAACATAATAATCTCCACTTATATTTATAACATCAATACTCTTTACAGAACAATCCATATAATCTGTAATCATAGTTGCCGTTATACATTCTGTAACCTCAGAAATTATCTTCGCAGATTCTTTAAAAATCTTATTTTTTTCATTAATATGCTTTGCCAGAACGTCAATTCCATACATATTTTTTGAAATTTCGTCAAAATGTGAAGATAATAAATAATTAACATAATGTCTATAAGCCTTATCCGACGGAATCCTACCGGAAGATGAATAGGCCTTGTTTAAAAAACCAAGCTCTTCCAAATCACTCATTTCATTCCTAACAGTAGCTGAACTTATTCCCATATCATATTGTTTGGAAATTGTCCTTGACCCAATAGGCTCAGAAGTACTGATATAACTATCTATTATGGCATATAAAATTTTCAATTTTCTATCATCAAGCATTTTATCACCTCTTTTTAGCACTCAACCTCTTAGACTGCTAACAATATTATATTACTATTATTCCCCTATGTCAAGTTTTAAAACAAATTTATTTAAAATTTATTTAAAATTTATTTAAAATTTATTTAAAATTTATTTAAAATTTATTTAAAATTTATTTTCATGCACAAAAAAAGTAGCCCTAAGGCTACCTTTAAATACCTATTTAACTTATGCTTTAGCGATTTTTTCTCCAAATGCTACACAGTCATCTTCGTCTTCTGGTGTTGGACAATCATATACGCAAAGAGGTTCAGCTACGATTTTAGCTCCAACTCCTTCACATCTAACTTTCCAGTCTTTCATCCATTTTTGTCCTTCGTTCCATTCATAAGAACCGAATAAAGCAATCTTTCTTCCGTTTAATTCTTCTTCAACTTCTTCAAACATTGGTTCGAAACTTGATTCTTCAAGAACTTCATCTCCCATTGCTGGACAACCAAATGCAACTAGGTCGAAATCATTTAACATATCTGCTCCAAAATCATCACAGAAAATTACTTCAACTTCTGAACCTGCGTTTTCAATTCCTTCGGCGATACAATCAGCCATTTTTTCAGTATTACCTGTACCTGACCAATATACAACTGCTACTTTCATTTAAAAGTCCTCCTTAAATTTTAACTAACAAAGTAAAAGTGTATTGTATTTAAAAGTAAAATACAATACAATTAAATTTTCAACAATATTAGTTTTATTGTAAATTTAATTAATAATTTTTACAAGATAATAATAACAATAATCTAAAATTTTGTCAACTATTTTAAAAATTTTTATAATTAAAATAATTTTATTTTAATACTATATAAATTATAAAGTTACTACATCTGCCTTTAGTTTATATATAACGTCTTTTCTCTCAACGATTATATTTACTTTTTTTGAAAGTTCTTCATCATTTTTTATTTTTTTCAATAATCTTTTTGACGGATTAATCGTATAGGCATTTCCAAATCTTCTAAGCATTGATAAATCTCCTGTTGTATCTCCATAAGCAAAAGATTTTTCAATATCTATATCATACTTCTCAATCAGTTCTTTACAAACTCTATCTTTATTTTCACTATCCCACATCGGAAGAATTTCACCATTAAATTTTCCATTTTCATCGTATAGATACTTTGTAGCTCTATATTCTGTAATATCATATTTCTTAGCCATTTCTTCAACTAAAAAGTCCGGACTTCCAGAAACAAAAAATATTAAATGACCATTCTTTTTATGAAATTCTAATTGATTTCTTGAAAAAAGATAAACTCTTTCACACACTTTTTGAACAGATTGTTCAGCTATAAACTTATTATATTCAATGTCAAAGCCTTTTAAATCTGTAATATATTTTTCAGCAAGTGCCTCAATATAAGCATCATAAGCCCCATATCTATTAACATATTCCATATATAATTGCTTTACATCATTGACCCAAATGCTCTCATCTAAAATTTCATATTTTATAAGTCTTTTAAAATGTTCAATCATCAAAGATTCTCTCGCAATAGTTCCGTCAATGTCAAAAAAACTGGCTATATTAGACATACAATCACCTACTTTTTCCTAAAGTTCATAAGTATTAAAGCATAGAAAAGCGAAACCACTCCACTTGTACCTATAATCATTGCATAATACAATGAATTAAGTCCTCTTGGAGTTATAATATTTGTCCAACCATCTGCTAAAAATACTGTTCCTGTTATTATTAAAACAAATGCAGGAATAAACTTTAAAAATCTATATTTTGCTCTGCTAAGCAAATAAGTTACAAGCATTCCAACAAATATCGCAAGCAACACGATAACAACAGACACTCTTTTTTTCAATAAAATTTCAAATAATTCCTTCATACTAAACCCTACTTTCTAATTCTTCTTTAAGTTCCGGTAAAGATTTAAGACATACATTGTCTTTGCTTATTTCCAACAAATCTAAAACTTCACACAAATCATCATAATGAGAAACCTCTATTTCCATATAAGGATATGGATAAACCTCCTTATCCCAAACATCAATATCTATATGTGCTTTTTTAAATGAATATGAAGTTCTAAACTTTTTCTCAATATCTAACTTATCATATCCCAAAAATTTTAAAATCTTTAGCATTTCAGAGCTATTTTCCAAAGGTACATTGTATTCATTAAACTCTTTAAGAATTTTATTTGCCTTATGTTCTTTGTAAGTAAGTTCCGAATTTATTTCTTTTCCATTTTCATCTAAAAATTTTCTAATTCTTAAAAAACTTCCCCTTGGAATACAATCAAACTTCGAAGAAGATAATCTTATATTCTCCTGATTTTCAGTTCGTAAAAACTTTGCGCCTAAATTTTTTAACTTTTCTTTTACTTCTTCAACATCTATATTTAAAATCTTAACTTCTAACTCTTTTTCCATTTTATCTCCTAATAAGTCTTGGAATAAATTTTAAGTAATCGGCAGAAAGACAATGAAACTCTATACCATCAACAACCTCATCAACAACATTATTTAACGAATGTGCGTGTAAATGCCCATATAAAACAATTTTTATATTATGCTCTTTTGCAAACAATCCAAAGTCATTAAGTGTTCTGTCCTTTTCTACCGGTGGATAATGGAAAAGACAAATTATTTCCTTTTCCTTATTTTTAACAGAATTGAAACTAAGCTCTAACCTCATAAGTTCTCTATTATAGATTTTTCTGTCCGTACTTTCAGAAAATTCAGAGGACTTTGGAGAAAGCCAACCTCTTGTTCCGATAAAGACATAATCTTCAGTTTCAATACTATTATTTTGTAAAAAAAACATATTTTTTAAATTTAATTCTTTTATCTTATTTAAACTACTCCACCACAGGTCGTGATTACCTTTTAAAAAAATCTTTTTTCCTGGAAGTTCTTCAATTCTCTTTAAATCATTATAAGCCTCTTCAATCTTCAAAGCCCAAGAAATATCACCCGGAACAATAACATAGTCATCGTCCTTTACAATTTCTTTCCAAGATTTAAACATTCTTTCTTCATAGTTTTCCCAAGCGGAGCCAAAAACCTCCATTGACTTATCTCCAGTATAATCTAAATGCAAATCAGATAAACCGTATATCATTCTATCTCCTAAACAAATTTTTTAACATTTTCAATACTTTGACTTGCAACCATATATCCCTCTTTATACAAATCGACAACATCTTGCATATTAGTTGTAAACGACTTAAATTTTAAAGGATTAATAGGTGCAAAAACAATAGCTTTTTCATCTTTTTCTAAGCTATCAATTAAATCCATAGTCTTATTATATCTATCTTTTTCATTTTCCATTGATTCTATAAATTTCGGATAATCTTTATAACCAAATCTTACGATATCACTAATATCAGAATTTGTTCTTCTGTATCCTCTATTTTTGGCAAGTAAAATCACAAATTTTTCATAACCTTTTTCAATCGCCCTTTCAAGTGGATTCGTATTATACATTCCACCGTCAAAATATGGAATTCCATCAATCACAACACATTTTGCCATATCAGGAAGAGCAGAAGATGCTATTATCTTATCAACCATATCTAAAGTATTTTTAGCATCTTTTGATGAAAAGAATTTATAACTACCATCAATCAAAGAAGTAACACCTGCCTCAAATTCAGTTTCAATATTTTTATCAAATTCAGGAAAATCAAAAACTCCATTAACCATAGCTTTTAAATCTATCGGCTCTGATGAATTTTTTAAAATTTCCATATTATTTGCAAATTCTAAAAATAATTTATTAACATCAAAAGCAATACCACTAACAAATTCAAAACCTGTAATTGCTCCGGCAGATACGCCGACAACATAAGGAAATTTAATTTCATTTTCTTTAAAACAATCCAAAACACCTTTCAAAAAGGCACCTCTCATTGCTCCACCTTCGATTACTAATGCAACTTTATTTTCCATAAAAAACTCCTTATTTTTTAAAATAATTATATTTTATATTGTACCATAAAACAAAAAAATATACAAAAAAAGTAAGCCTATTAAACTTACTTTTTTGTAGTTTGAAAACAAATTTATTAATTAATATAAATTAAAATCATATCCATTATTTTTAGATTTTTATTTAACAACTATGTTACAAATTTTTCCAGGAACAAAAATTTCTTTTACTACTGTTTTTCCTTCGATGAATTTTTTAACACTTTCGTTGTTGTAAAGTTCTTCTTTAAAATCTTCAAATTTTGCATCCTTTGCAATCATTAAAGTAGCCCTAACTTTTCCGTTTATTTGAATTGGCATTTCTACTTCTGTATCAATAGTTTTTGATTCATCATACTTTGGCCAAGTTTGTTCGAAGATATATCCTCCAAAATTCATTTCTTGCCATATTTCTTCTGTAATATGTGGAGAAACAGGATTTAATAAAATTAAAAATATTCTTAAATCTTCTCTTGAAATTTCTTTTGTAGAATAAAATTCGTTTATCAAGCTCATAAGTGATGCTATTGCAGTATTAAATTTAAGATTTTCAAAATCTTCTGAAACTTTTTTAATTGTCTTATGGATTGACTTTTCTAAAGATTTTGTCATTTCTTCACTAGAATTAGTTATTTCTTGTAATTTCCAAACTCTATCTAAGAATTTTCTACAACCGTTAATTCCACCGTCAGACCAAGACGCACTTCTTTCAAAATCTCCTAAGAACATTTCATAGCATCTTAAAGCATCTGCTCCATATTTGTCAATCATTTCGTCAGGATTTACTACATTTCCTCTTGATTTAGACATTTTTTCTCCATTTTCTCCAAGAATCATTCCATGAGAAGTTCTTTTGAAATATGGTTCTTTTGTATTTACAACTCCTATATCATAAAGGAATTTATGCCAAAATCTTGAGTATAATAAGTGCAATGTTGTATGTTCCATTCCACCATTGTACCAATCAACTTGACCAAAATAATCTAATGCCTCTTTCCCAACAAGACTTTCTTTATTATGTGGGTCCATATATCTTAAATAATACCAAGAGGAACCAGCCCATTGTGGCATTGTATCTGTTTCTCTTTTTGCCTTCCCACCACATTTTGGACAAGTACAATTTACAAAATCATCAATTTTTGAAAGTGGAGATTCTCCAGTTTCAGTTGGTTCAAATGAATCAAGCTCAGGCAATCTTAATGGTAATTCTTCTTCAGGAATAGCAACCCAACCACATTTTTCACAATTTACTAGAGGAATCGGTTCTCCCCAATATCTTTGTCTTGAGAAAACCCAATCACGAAGTTTGAAATTAGTCTTTTTATTTCCTATTCCAAGTTCTGATAAATATTCAAAAATCTTTTCTTTTGCATCTTTAACTGAAAGTCCGTTTAAAAATCCTGAATTAACCATAATTCCTGTATTAGTGTCTGTATATGCTTTTTCATTAACATTTTCTCCACCACTTACTACTTCAACAATTTCCAAGCCGAATTTTTTAGCAAAGTCAAAATCTCTGGTGTCATGAGCAGGTACAGCCATAATCGCTCCACTTCCGTAAGTCATCAAAACATAATCTGAAATAAATACTGGAATTTCTTTTTGTGTGCAAGGATTGATTGCAGTAATTCCGTCAATCTTAACTCCTGTTTTATCTTTATTCATTTCTGTTCTTTCAAATTCAGATTTCTTTTGAACTTCTAAAACATATTTTTCAATTTCTTCTTTATTTTTTATTTTGCCAGCATATTTTTTTAGTAATGGATGCTCACAAGAAACAACCATATAAGTTGCTCCAAAAATTGTGTCAGGTCTAGTAGTATAAACTAAAATATCATCATCAATATCTTTCATTTTAAATTTAACTTCCATACCATAACTTCTGCCAATCCAGTTGATTTGTTGAGTTTTAACTCTATCAATAAAATCAACTTCTTCAAGGTCGTCTATAAGTCTATCTGCATATTCAGTTATCTTCAACATCCATTGATTTTTAACTTTATGTATAACTTCTCCACCACATCTTTCACAACAACCACCTACAACTTCTTCGTTAGACAAACCAACTTTACAAGACGTACAGAAATTTATAGGCATTTCCATTTTATATGCAAGACCTTTTTCAAACATCTTCATAAAAATCCATTGAGTCCATTTGTAATAATCAGGGTCTGTTGTATTTATTTCTCTGTCCCAATCAAAAGAAAAACCAATGCTCTTTAATTGTTTTTTGAAATTCTTAATATTATTTTTTGTTACAATTTCAGGATGAATTTTGTTTTTCATCGCATAGTTTTCAGTTGGAAGACCAAAAGCATCCCAACCCATAGTGAATAAAACATTTTGTCCTTCAAGTCTTCTCTTTCTACTTACAACGTCTAATGCAGTATATGGTCTTGGGTGTCCAACATGAAGTCCTTGTCCTGACGGATAAGGAAATTCTATCAATGCATAAAATTTTTCTTTATCATTTATTTCGCATTTAAAGGGTTTTTTTTCGTCCCAAATATCTTGCCATTTTTTTTCAATATTCTTTGGCTCATAATTTTTCATAACATTCCTCCATTCATAATATAAAAAAACTTCCGTCTCGAAAAGAGACGAAAGTTGAAATTTCCGTGGTACCACTCTAATTAGTAATTAACTCACTCTAAGATTATAACGTAATCAACGGCTTTCGCATTTCATGAGTAAATTCAATATACTAAAATATCATTTCACACCAAACAATGACTCTCTTAAAAATTAAATATATTTACTACTTTCAATCAAAAATTTTCTAAATTTACAATACAAATATTTTATCATATCTTTTATTTTTTTTCAATACATCAAAGTTCAAAATCAAAGTTTTTCTTGATGAATCGTTTAAAGAAAATATAATTTAATATTCCCTTTAAAAAAGTACAAAAAGAAATTACAACCCACATATAGCTTATATCCAATTTTGAATAAAAAACTAGATACGCAAGTGGAATTCTCAACGCATTTGAAAATGTACTTATTATCGTAGGCGTTTTTGTATTTTTAAGTCCGTTAAACATTCCTGAAATTCCTATTTCAAGAGCTAAAAATATTTCAGAAAAAGCTAAAATTTTTAAATAACTAACACCCATTCTAATGGTATTAACATCATTTTTTATAAATAGTCTGATTATGTAGTCTGATGAAAAATATAAAAAGAATGAACAAAAAATTCCAATTCCTAAAATTATCTTAAGACCTTTTTTATATCCCAAAACTATATTATCATAATTTTTAGCTCCATAATTTTGACCAATCAATGCACAAAGTGCAATAGAAAAGCCTTCAACAGTCATCCAGTTTATGGCCTCTATCTGTACTGCAACATTCTCTGCTGCAACGGCACTTTCTCCCCAACTTGCAATTATTCTAAGTAAAATAGTTGAGATAAAAGCAAATATACAAGATTTAAAAGCAGTTGGAACTCCAAGTCTTAAAACCTCATAAAAAGTTGGCTTACTGAAATTTTTAATTAAATTAAAGCCTTTTAAAATTTTACCATCTTTAATTGAAAAAATCACAAAAATGCTTGTAACAACTATTTGAGATAGAGTTGTAGCAACAGCTGCCCCTCTAACTCCAAGCTCAGGTAAACCAAAATAACCATAGATTAAAATCGGGTCTAAAACTATATTTATAATAAGCCCTAATGAATTTGCAATAAATGGAACTTTACTATTTGCTGAGCCATTAAAAACTCCTGAAAATAGTGGATTTAAAAAAGTAAAAGGAACTCCTAATATAACAACTTTCAAATAACTATTTGCAAGTGAAATTACTAACTCACTCTTTATGTTAAAAAACTTAATTACATCTAATCTAAAAATATATAATAATATCGCAAAAGTAATAGACATAAATAAATTTATAACAACAGAAGTGTCAATATATTTTCTAAATTGCTTATCATCTTTGGAGCCTACACTATATGCAACACCTATTTCTATCCCTGTTTTTGAAACCAAAACAAGAGAATTAGCAAACCACATTATAAATGCTACTATTCCAACACCTGCTATCGCCTCTGTTCCCAGCTTTCCTACCCAAAATGTATCCATTAAAGTGTAAGACATCTGTATAAAAGAAGTCGTCATTATTGGAAGAGATAACATAAATAAATTTCTATATATTCTATTATCTAATAAATTTATTTTTTTCATAAACAATTCCTAAAGTTCATTTAATAAATCTTTTATATCTTCAACACTTTTCTTGTACTTCTTATCACAGAAATTACAAGCAATTTCTATCTCTTTTCCCTCTTTCACTATATCATTAAGCTCTTTTTTACCTAAACTTAACAGCATATTATCTATCTTTTCATCACTACAATTACATTTATAATGAATAATCTTTTCTTCTATGATTCTAATGTTAAAAATCTTTAAAATAGAACAAATATAATCATAAAAACTCATATCATCAGACTTGGAGTTAATATAATTTTCCAACTCGGTTTTAAACATATCTGAGTAAATTGTAAATTGTGATAAATCTTTTTCTGTATAATTCGGCAAAAGCTCCATCATAAAACCAAAAGAAATATAATCGTCAAGAACCTTTTTTACTTCCAAATTAACTGACGTTACAGTTTGATTGGATGCACTAAAATAATTAGTAAAATTTTCACTAATATTTGAAGAAATTATACTTGTCTGTCCAATATATGGAGATTTTAAACCTAAATCTTTTATCAAAACAAGTATTCCATTATCTCCAATAAAATCTTTCGAAATTTTTCCCTTTTCATAGATTTTATCGTATTTACTTAAATTTTTATTTTCTAAATATCCGGTTATAAATGAATTGTTATATAACTTGGAAATAATAAGACCACAATCCCCATTTGTCTTTAATTTTAAATCTATACTATCAGTGTCGTTTTTTAAATCGGAATATAACAACGCATTCATCGTTAAAATTTTTCCCATTTCAATATTTGCACTAACAGAACTTTTTTGTAATTTTTCAAAATCTTTTACAATATCATCAGTAAAAGCGAAAAAAAATCGCATTGAATTATGCTCATCAATACATCTTAATATCTTTGCCATAAATACTCCTTAATATCAATTTCATATAAAATTATATACTAAAACTTTAAAGAAATCAATTGATAAAATAATATCTTTTTTTATTTTTAGTATATTTTTGACAATTTAAAAAATCTCCTATAATTAAAAAAATCCCCTAAAACTAGGAGATTTTACTTCTTGCTTAAAATTATATTATACCAATTTTAACTAATAATTAAGTTATTTAATTTTTATTATAATTTAACAACACCAGAAGCTTGAGGACCTTTAGCACCATCTACTACTTCAAATTCAACAGCTTGTCCTTCTTCTAAAGTTCTAAATTCACCAGTTTCTTCTAATGCTGAATAATGTACAAATACATCTTCTCCATTTTCAGTAGAAATAAATCCAAATCCTTTAGTTGCATTGAACCATTTTACAGTTCCCTTCATATCCTTTTATCCTCCAATACTATAGGAAATATGTAATATTTTAATATTACCTTATTACTATAACATAATTGGAAGAATAAAGCAATAGTTATCATTCTAAAAGTAAAATTTATTTATCATCAAGCATACTTAATTGGTTTTCCATTTGCTTTCTTAATTTTTCTTTTTCATAGTAGCATTTTCTACAAAGAGGCTCATAACTTTCTGATGCACCAAGTTTTATTCTTTCGTCATCTTGTGTTTTTCTGTAACTAACCCAAGCGTCAACTCCACAATTTGCACAAACGGCATGGTGCTTATAAAGATAATCAGCTCTTGGCATAAGTTCCTTTACAAGTTCAAAAGGTTCAGCCTTAAAGTCCATATCAAGTCCTGCAAGTACGATTGTAAATCCATTTTCTAAAAATAAATTTAAAGTTTCAACTATTTTACATATATCTCCTTTAATGAATTGTACTTCATCAATACCGATGACGCTTGCCTTACTTGTTTTCATAAATTCAATAATATCATCAATATTCTCAACCGGAATTGCCTTCATTTTATTATTGTCATGAGTAACAATTTCTTTGTCAGCATATCTATTATCAAATTTCGGTTTAAAAACTATCGTTTCATATTTTGCGATTTCAAATCTATTTAAATCTTTCCACAAACTTGAAGTTTTACCGGAGAACATACTTCCGGTATGTAAAATTAATTTTCCTTTATATTGATGCATAACTAACCCTCAAAAACAACTTCTTCCACAGATAAAATTACAATATCTTCCAAAGGTTTGTCATTTGAACAATAAGTATTTGCTATTTCATCAACAACTTCCATTCCTTTAAAAACTTGACCGAAAACAGTATGTTTAAAGTCTAACCAAAAAGCTCCACCATTTTTTTCATAATTTTCAACAACTTCATCAGGATATATTTTCTTATCAGAATTTTTCAAATAATTTATATAATCATCAGAAATCTTGCTATTTTGAACAATGAAAAATTGACTTCCATTTGTATTTGGTCCGGCATTTGCCATTGACAATGCTCCTCTATAATTTCTAAAATTAATGTCAAATTCATCTTCAAAAGCCTCTCCCCAGATGCTTTCACCACCCATTCCTGTGCCTGTTGGGTCGCCACCTTGAATCATAAAATCTCTAATAACTCTATGGAAAATAACTCCGTTATAATATCCTTTTTTAGCTAATGTAATAAAATTTTCACAAGCCTTAGGAGCAATTTCGTTAAATAATCTAAAAGAGATTTCTCCTACATTTGTTTTCATAACATAAATTTTTTCGCCAATTTTTGGCATTTCCAATTGTGACATACTACTCTCCTTTATAATTTCTTCTTAAAATTCCTCTATATACTAAAGTTATGTATCTTCCCTTTAAAAATTCAGCATCTTCAAATTCGCCTTCGATTTTAAGTCCACATTTTTCCATAACTCTTCCGGAGGCAACATTTTCTTTTATATGAAGTCCACAAACTTTATTAACTTTTAATGTATTAAATGCATAATCAAGCATAAAGTTTAAAGTTTCGCTCATATACCCTTTATTCCAATATTTTTTATTCAAAACATATCCAAAAGTCAAAGAATTATTTTTTATATCTGCTCTAAAATCAAAACTTCCAATACATTTATTAGAAATTTTTTCAACTATGGCAAAACAATATTCATTTTTCATAAAAATATCTTCAACAACTTTTTTAGTTTCTATAAGATTTTTATGTTTATCCCAAGTAACAAATTCACAAGTTTCATCATCACTTCCAAATTCGTAAACATCATCTATATCATCTAAATTAAATTTTCTAAAAATCAATCTTTCACTTTGCATAATAAATCCTCACTAAATTCTAAACCTGTTTTATTTAAAATACTAAAAAAGTATTCATCAGGTAAAACTGTAAAATTCATATTTTCATTTGTAATTGGGTGTAAAAATTCCAAATTATACGCATGTAGCATTTGTCCATTCGCCTTTATCTTTTCGTTTTTATTCCCATAAGTTTCATCTCCTACAATAGGGTGATTTAAGCTACTAAAATGAACTCTTATCTGATGAGTACGTCCTGTGTGAAGAGTAACGCGAACTAAAGAATATTTTAAATTTGAGCTTAAAATACTATATTCTGTAAGTGCATCTTTACCTGATTTACTTTTTACACTCATTTTTTTTCTATCTTTCTCATCACGACCGATAGGTTTATCAATGAAACCATGTTCTTTTGAAAAACTTCCATTACAAATTGCCAAATATTTTTTCTTTATAGCTCTATTTGAAAACATTTCAACTAATTGTAAATGTGTTTCATCATCTTTCGCACAAATTATAAGCCCTGTTGTATCTTTATCCAATCTATGAACAATACCCGGCCTTTCAGTATTTACCATTGATAATTTGCAATGATTTAAAAGCGCATTAACCAAAGTATGTTCTTCATTTCCAACAGCAGGGTGAACAACCATATTCCTTGGTTTATTTAGAATTATTATATAATCGTCCTCATATACAATATCTAATTTTATATCTTCAGCTATTAACTTTGTTTCTTTTTTTTCTGGAATTGAAACAAAAATTTCATCTCCAATTTTCAATATAACATTCGGTTTTACATTCTTACCATTTACCAAAACCAAATTTTTCTTTATTAACTTTTGAATTGAAGTTCTTGATAAATCAGAAATTTTAAGAGATAAAAACGCATCACATCTAATCTCTTTATCACAAATATATTTTAATTCAGTCAAAAATTACACTCTCCAATCTATCGGTTTAACTCCCTTGCTTATCAAAAAGTCATTCGCCTTAGAGAACGGTTTACTTCCAAAAAATCCTCTATGTGCAGAAAAAGGAGATGGGTGCATACTTGTAATTATAAAATTATTTTCATCTTTTTTAATTAAATTACTCTTTGAAATTGCAAAATTTCCCCAAAGCACAAAAACTTTAGGATAATCAAAATTTGAAATTATTTCAATGACTCTGTCTGTGAAAATTTGCCAACCTATATCCTTATGTGAATTGGGTTTTGCTTTTTCAACAGTAAGAGTTGCATTTAGTAAAAATACTCCCTGTTCAACCCAAGAAGTTAAATCTCCATGAGTTGGTGGTTTAATTCCTAAATCAGAATATAATTCAAGATAAATATTCCTAAGTGAAGGAGGAATTTTTTCTCCCTTGTTCACTGAAAAGCTCATTCCATTAGCTTGATTTTCTCCATGATATGGGTCTTGACCCAGTATTACAACCTTAATATCTTTAGGATTTATTTTATTAAAAATATTAAAAACAAATTCATTAGGTGGAAATATTGTCTTATGTTTATATTCCTCATTTAAAAAATTTTTCATTTTAATAAAATATTCTTTTTGAAATTCATCTTTTAAATATTCATTCCAAGCTACATAGTTTGAACTCATCTTAATTCTCCTTTTTAGAAAATGAAATAACTATAAGTAAAAAACAAGCTACACAAATATAAATATCTGCAAAATTAAAAACCGGAAAATCGTACAAGCCACCAAATCTTGTATGAATAAAGTCAACTACAAAAGAAAATCTGATTCTATCAATACAATTTCCCAATGCTCCACAAGCTATTAAAGCATATAAAACTTGCTCTATCTTAGAAATTTTTTCTTTATTTTTATTTATATAAAACAAAATTGCCAAAAAAGCAACTAAAGAAATAAAAATAAAGAAATATTTATATCCACTAAAACTTCCAAAAGCCACTCCAGTATTTTCAACATAAGTAAATTCTAACCAATCTTTAATGATAACAACTGAATCTACTCCTTTAAGTTTGGTTAAAGTAATGTATTTAGTTATTTGGTCTAAAAATAGCCCAATAATTAAAATTACATATATCATATAGAATACCTCTTAACATTAACAACATATTTATTCTTTTTAGTAAAACCACCTAAGCAATCTACCTTAAACTTTCCCTCTCCCCTTATTGAGATAATATCATTTTCGTTTATCTTCTTGTCAAAATCTTTACACTCTTCATAATTTAACTTAACATTTCCATTTTTTATAAACTTTTGAGAAAGCTCTCTTGAAGTTCTTGCAAGTTCTTTTACAAAACAATCCAATCTCAAACTTGAAACAATTATTTTTTCATCTTCATACTTTTTAAAACTTGTAGGAATAAAATTTTCATTTAAAATTTCTAATTTTAAGTCTTGCCTTGAAAATTCAAGACCATTTGAAAATATAAAAGTTCCAATCGGCTTTAAACAATAAACATACCAGTAACCGTCAATTTTTATAATCTCTCCAATTTTTTCACGACTTATCCCTAAATGCAAAATACTTCCTAAAATATTTCTATGCTCTATTCCGGAAATATCTTTAAATCTTAAAGTTTCTAAATAGTCATCTAAAATATAATCTTCTCTGTAAAAAATTATAAATTTTCTTTCAAAATCTTCGTCAGAAAAAATAATATCATAATTCAAGTCAAAGTTTTTTAAAACTCTTTTTACATACTCAAATTCCAAAGGAGTAAAAAAGTTAGAAACAAATATGTCCTTATAACTTTTTTCCATAGAAACAAGACCATCTAAAAATTTATTGATGGTCTTTTTTACTTCTATATTATTAATATTATCTAAAATCTTAAACTTATCAAATGATTTCATTTAATTATAATTGATAAAATCCGTTATTTTCGATTTGGTCTTTAACTTTTCCATCAATATCAATTCCCTTAGGAGCTAATATAAAAATGTCTTTTGTAACTTTTTGGATTTTTCCACTTAAAGAATAAATACCACCACTTACAAAGTCAAAGATTTGTCTTTTCTTATCAACTTCTAACATTTCTAAATTTAATACAACAACTTTTCCCTTTAAAACATCATCTAAAACTTGAGTTCCATCATCAAAAGTTATCGGTTCTCTAATAGAAATTAAAAATCTGCTAATATTTGGCATTGTAACCACATTAGATTTTTCTTTTTCTAAAGCTAATTTACTACTAGCGTTTTTAGCATAAGTTTCTCCAACTGATTTAGGTTGTTTTTCTACAACCACTTCTTCTTCATAATCATCGTATTCATCTTCTAAATCATCATTTCCAACAAATTTCTTTATTTTGTCCATAAAGCCTGCCATAACGTTCCTCCTCATATTTTTATTTTTTATAACAAGCGAAAATTTAAAATTTTCTAATTGTAATCTAAACATTATTCAACTAACAAATTAACATTTGATATAGTTTCTTTTACCAAATATTGAAGTTCCAATCCTTATAAGATTAGCGCCTTCCTCTATGGCAATTGTAAAATCATTACTCATTCCCATAGATAATATTTTCATATCCACATTTTTTAAATTTAATTTTGAAATTTCATCAAAAAGACTTTTCATCTTTCTAAAATAAACTCTTGTATCCTCAATATTTTCACAATATGGAGCCACAGTCATAAGTCCATTTACAAAAACATTATCTCTTTTTGAAATTTCTTTTATAAAATCAAATACATTCTCCTCAAAAATACCAGATTTACTTTCTTCTTTTCCGATATTTACTTCAACTAAACACTTTACAATAATTCCCTTGTTTTTTGCCTCCAAGTCCAATTTATCTAAAAGTGAAATTCTATCCAAAGAATGTATCAATTCAACCTTATCAATTATAGACTTAACCTTATTCGTTTGAAGATGCCCAATCATATGAAATTTAACTTTTTCCTCAAAATATTCATACTTTTTTAAAATTTCTTGAACTTTATTTTCTCCAAAAGTGTTAAAGCCTAAATCTATCGCCTCCTGAATCTTATCAACATCAACAGTCTTTGAAACAGGTAATAAAAATATTTCTTTTTCATCTCTATTTACATTTTTACAAGCTAGAGATATTTTTTCTCGTATATTATTTATATTTGATTTCATTATTTTAAAATTGCTCCTTCTTTAATCTTACTAGCATCTTTTAAAATATTAGAAAAAATTCCAACCGAGCTATTAACAGAATCAATATAAACCTTAGAATTTATCTTGTCGATAAATTTAATCACAACCTTTGACCTCTTAA
The DNA here is from genome assembly GCF_016552165.1 of Parvimonas parva. Taxonomy (GTDB): domain Bacteria; phylum Bacillota; class Clostridia; order Tissierellales; family Peptoniphilaceae; genus Parvimonas; species Parvimonas parva. Next base: position 78,935 of record NZ_JACVDA010000003.1, read on the forward strand.
TATTATTAAAAGAATCAACAGTTAAAACATAATTTTCTCCATCTTTAGAAGTCAATGCACTAGAGGGTAACTCAAAAGCACCGGTAACAGATTTTACTACATTTAAATCTATAAATCTCTTATCTGCAACTTCGTTAAAAGCTGATGAGAATTGAGCAACTATTAAATCATATTCTGAACCACTCTTTATATTTTTTATAACTCCAGTAGCAACAGAATCTCCAATATTTACCTTTATGCTATTATTTACAGCTATATTATCCAACGCTCCAGTTTTTAATCTAATACATAAATAGTATTTTAAATTATCTACTATTTTTATGCCTTCGATATTTGATATATTATCACTACTATCAAAATTAAAATCTTTTTCGTCAATAGAATCAATAACAGAAAAATCATATACATTTTCAAGACCATCAATTTTTTTAAGGACAATTCCTGAATTTTTTGAAACAATTTTTCCAGAATTAATTGTATCATTTAACAAAGAATATCTAAAAAGTTTATCTGAACTGTATTTTTTCCCAAAAGCAATTTTATTTTGCTCACTTGAAAGTATATCAAAAGTTTTTGAAAAATTCTTATCTCTAATAAATTTCAAAATATTTTCCAAATCAATTTTTTCAGTATTTGTTTCCTTACTTTCAGATTGTTTCTTTAAAGTTTCAACCTTTTCAGCCAAATAATCTTTAAAGTTCGAATCAATTTTGGAAACATCAACCTCTCCAATTTCTTTATCAACATTTACTTTTGAACTATCTACTTCAATATCACTTTTTCCTAAATAATATAAGTATTCATCTTTTATAACTAATGCTTTAGAAGAAAGTTTTAAGTCATAAGTTTTAGGTTTTTCTAAAACAATTATTTCATCACTATAATTTTTATTAAAAAACACATTTTTAACTAAAAACAAAATACCAAATAAAATAAAAATAATTAAAACCCAATGTCCTCTAGCATTAGACAAAACATTATTACGTTTTTTCATATAATACCCAATTATGCAATTTACAAAAATAAAACAATATTTAATTATCTATTTTTATAAATTATATCTTCTCTCTTTGGACCATTAGAAATCATCTTAACAGGAACTTCCAATTCTTTTTCTATAAACTCAATGTATTCTCTACATTCAACTGGCAATTCTTCATAATTTCTAATTCCTCTAATATCTCTATTCCAACCTTTTAATACTTTCCAAACAGGTTTAGCTTTTTCTATCAAAGTTGTAGTTGGAAAATCTCTAGTAACTTTACCATCAATTTCATATCCAATACAAACTGGAATTTCTTCTAAATATCCTAAAGCATCAATAACAGTTAATACAGCCTCTGTACTTCCTTGAACTCTACAACCATATCTTGAGGCAACAGCATCAAAATAACCAACACGTCTTGGTCTGCCTGTTGTAGCACCATATTCACCCTTATCTCCACCACGTTTTCTTAATTCTTCAGCCTCTTCTCCAAAAATTTCACTAACAAAAGCTCCTGCACCTACAGCGCTGGAATATGCCTTAACAACTGTAACAATATCAGTAATTGTATAAGGTGGAATACCTGCACCAATAGCTCCAAAACCTGCTAAAGTTGATGAAGAAGTTACCATTGGATAAATTCCATGGTCTGTATCTTTTAAAGAACCTAATTGACCTTCAAGTAAAATCTTTTTACCATCTTTAATTGCATCATTTAAAAATTTTGACACATCACAAACATAAGGTTTGATTGCATCTCTCCAAACAAGCATAAGCTCATATAATTCTTTTGCATCAATTTTTTCTTTTTTATATAAATTTTCTAAAATTATATTCTTATATTCAACAACTCTTTCAACTTTTTCAAATAAATTATCATCAAATAATTCACTAACTTGGAAACCAATCTTAGCATACTTATCTGAATAACAAGGAGCTATTCCTGATTTTGTAGAACCAAAAGAATTTTTTCCAAGTCTTTCTTCTTCATAAGCATCAAAATCAATATGATAAGGCATAACAAGTTGTGCTCTATCTGAAACTAAAATATTAATATCAGGAACATTTTTTTCCTTTAAATATTCAATTTCTTTAAGTAAATAAGGAATATTAAGTGCTACTCCATTTCCAATTACAGATGTTGTATGTTTATAGAAAACACCTGAAGGTAGTAAATGTAAAGCAAATCTTCCATACTCATTTATTATAGTATGACCTGCATTAGAACCTCCTTGAAATCTAACGATAATATCAGCATTTTCTGCTAACATATCCGTTATTTTTCCCTTTCCTTCATCGCCCCAATTTGCTCCTACTACTGCTTTAACCATAGTTAAAAATCCTCCTAAATATTAAAATAAAAATTTATAATAAAATCCAATATTATATAAATATATTGTCCAACTAAAAAATACAAGTCCTATCAAAGAACCAAAAACAACATCTGAAAACCAATGTACTCCAACAACAATTCTACTTATTGCAATACTAAGTCCAAATAAAAGTCCAATAGTCATCCAAATTGGAAATGAACTATGTCCACTAAATAAAACATACATTACAGTAGGATAAAAACTAAGTCCTATGCAAGAATGTCCACTTGGAAAACTATATCCCCAATATTTTATATCAGAATGTGAAACAGGACGTTCTCTTCTAAATAAAAATTTAAATGAATTTAAAAATATCATATTAAAAATTGAAGAATTTAATATTGCACTTGCCAATACATAATTCTTCTCTGAAACAGAATAAAAGAAAATTGGAAATATAATAATCAATGAAGTTACTACATCCCCCATTGAAGTTATATGTTTCATAGAAGATTTCAAAAATCTTAAATTATTATTTTGAAAAAAATTCTTCAATTTTAAATCTATTAAAAAATTCTGTTTTTTTAATTTATTTCCAACTATCGAAGTCAAAATAAAGACTACAATAGAAAATATAATCAAATATATCATTAACTCCTCCAAAAACTAAAATACAATCTTTTAGCCAAATTATAACAAAAATAACCCAATATAAAGCCAATAACAACATCAATCGGCCAATGAACTCCTAAAATCACTCTACTAATAGCAACTAAAAAAATCAAAATATAAACAATCACATCAATTATCTTGCTATTTAATTTTTCTCTTAGTAAAAACCTAAAAGTTAAATAAAAGGAAGAGAAATTCATTGAATGACCACTTGGATAACTAAAACCATTCATATTTATTACAAAAAATTCAATCGGTCTTTGTCTTGATACAATCAACTTAATTAACTCATTAAGAGCAAAAGTAAAAATTAAAACAATAAACAAAAAGACAAACTCTTTCTTTAAATTATTATAATAAAAATAAATTCCAAAAGGAATAAATAAAAACAAATAAGTTCTACTATTTCCAAGAGTTGTTATAAATTTAATAAAATTTAGAAGAATACTACTTTTAGTAAAAATATTATTACTTTGAATAAAAAACATAATTTTATAGTCGATACTGTCCTTTAAATTAATATTTTTTAAATAAAAACCTAAAAAAATACTACAAACTAAAACAGTAAAAAACAAAATTATGAAATTTTGAAGATTTAATTTTACTTTTTTCATTTTATCCTCCTAAATCACAATAATTATAACATAAATTAAGCTATTAATCAAAATTTTTATAATTAACTTATAAAAAAACTACTATAAAATTATGTATATTGTAAAATTACAAAAATTTAATAGTAGTTTATTTCAAACAAATTAATCTCTTAAAAATAATTTTTAATATTATACAAAAAAGGTTCAGTAATACTACTGAACCAAAATTTTTTATTTATATTATAATCCTAATGCTTTTGTTAATTCAGCTTTATCGAAACCAACCATTTCTACATCGTCAACACAGATTACAGGAACGCCCATATGTCCTTTTGCCATTAATTCTTTTCTAGCTTCTAAATCTGTTGAAACATTTTTTTCAATGTATTCTACATTGTTTGCTTTTAAAAATTCTTTTGCTTGTTTACAATAAGTACAAGATTCACTTGAATATACTACTACTTTTGCCATTTTAATTTCCTCCTAATTTATCAATCAAAGTTTTTTGATTTTTTATTAATTTTTTTATACCCTAGAAATTTATCACTAAACAATTAAATTTCTTCATATTCTTTTGCAATTTTTTGAAATTCTATAAGTGATAATTTTTCAGCTCTTGTTCGTGGGTCTATATTTAATTTTTCTAAAACTTTAATAATTTTTTCCTTTTCAATTCCGGATTTACAAAATGAATTTAAAATTGTCTTTCTTCTATTTTCAAAACCGTTTTTTATTAGTTTGAACATAGTTTTTTCATACTCAAACCTTTCTTTTTTCAATTTCATATTGACAACTGCACTATCAACATTAGGCGCCGGAACAAAAACATTTCTTGAAACATTAAAAGCTATACTTGCATCTGCATAATATTTTACAAAAAGACTTATGCTTGAATTGTCTTTGCTGTTCTCATCAGCTACAAGTCTTTGAGCAACTTCTTTTTGTACCATTATTGTTACAGACTCCAAGTCTAAATCACTTTCCAAAATTTTTGTTATAATCGGTGTTGTTACATAATATGGTAAGTTTGCAACTACAACTATTTTCTTTTGAGTAAATTTTTCTTCAATAAGTTTTTTAAAATCAATCTTTAAAGCATCTGACTGAACAAATTCAAAATTGTCATATTCACTCAATGTGTAATCCAAAACTTCTTTTAATCTTGTATCAATTTCTATGGAAACAACTTTTCCTGCCTTTTCCAGCAAAAATTTTGTAAGAACACCAAAACCCGGTCCAATTTCTATTACTCCATAATCTTTGTCAACTTCTGAAACTTCAACTATTTTTTCTAAGATATTTCTATCTGTTAAGAAATTTTGTCCAAAATTTTTAGAAAAAGAAAATCCAAACTTATCACAAATTTCTTTTATTACAGATAATTTATATAAATCCATTTTAAACTTCCTCTCCTAAAATTTTTTCGGTAGCTAAAAGCAATTCTTCTTTAGTTATTCCAAAACTGTTTAATCTGTTTACAAATTGTTTTGAATTACAGTAGCCAATTTTAAAATATTCACAAAGTTTTTCTCGATACATTTTGCTATTTCCTGTTCCACTTATTCCAAGTGAAATTAAATCACTCAAATCAATTTCATCTTTTCTTTCCAAAACTGTTACTTTTGCATTTTCAATCGCCTCAATTACATCTTCAACCTTTGCATTCTCAACGCCTACATTATCGCCTTTTAATGCAAGATTTCTACTTAAAAAAGCATTTTTACAATTTGGAACAACTCTATTTATATTTTTTCTAATCTTTTCTCCTGCATAGTCGGGGTCGGTAAATACAATTATCCCACATTTTTCATTTGCCTCTTTTAATCTTTTTAACAAATTTTTAGAAAAATGTGTCCCGTTAGTTGCGATAACATCACAATCAAAGGCTGATTTTACTTTTGAAATATCATCTTTCCCCTCAACTACTATTATTTCCTTAATTTTTTTCATATTAATCCTCTATTGAAAAAAGATTTCTAACATTACTATTTGTATTATAAATTAAATCATTTATTTCAATTTCTTTAAGTTCTGCAACTTTTTTGGCAGTGAATCTTACATACTTTGGCTCATTTCTCTTTCCGCGATTCGGCTCAGGAGTTAAGTACGGACTATCCGTTTCCACAAGCAAATTATCAAGTGGAATAGTCTTTACCATTTCTCTAACATTAACTGCATTTTTAAAAGTTACTGCTCCGGAAATTGAAATATAATATCCAAGCTCCATAAATCTTTTTGCCATTTCACTTGAACCGGTATAACAATGCATTACTCCGAAAACTTCTCCTTTAAATTCAGATAAAATATCGTAAGTATCTCCCATTGCATCTCTTGTATGAATTATAACTGGAAGATTTCTTTTTTTAGCTATTTCCAGTTGTTTTCTAAAAATTTCTTTTTGTTTTTCTCTTGGAGAATTGTCGTAATAATAGTCAAGTCCAATCTCTCCAATGGCAACTATCTTTTCGCTAAAAGACATTTCATAAATTTTTTCCAAATCTTCATCAGTTATTCCTTCAACTTCATGTGGATGAATACCGACAGCTCCATAAACTCTATCGTATTTTTTTACAATTTCTATAATCTTTTCACTTGATGCAATATCACAAGCAGGGTCAACGATAAAGTCAATCTCGTCATTTTCAAAATTTGAAATTATCGCATCTCTATCTTGGTCGAATTTTTCATCATCAATGTGGCAATGACTATCTACTATCTTCATTATGATACCTTTGTTCCTTCTTTCATATCACTTAAAACAGTCAACACACTCAAATCTTTATCGTCAGAGGCAGCAAGAATCATTCCATTACTTTCAACGCCTCTTAGATTAACCGGTTTTAAGTTTGTAACAACGATGACTTTTTTACCTATCAAGTCTGTTTCTGAATAGAATTTTCTTATTCCTGAAACGATAGTTCTAACTTCATTTCCTAAATCAATTTTGAAAACTAAAAGTCTATCAGCTTTTGGGTGTGGCTCACATTCTAAAATCTTTCCAACTTTTAATTCAACTTTTGCAAAGTCATCTATTGTTATAGTTTCTCTTTCTTCTACAACTTCTTCTTTTTCTTTCTCTCCTGAATTTTTCTTCTTTCTAAATTCTATAAGCTCAGCATTTTTTTGAACAATTATCTCTAATTCTTTTTCAACATCAAGTCTGTCAAATAAGTTTTTACCTTTACAAACTTTTGTGCCTTCTTTAATAAGACCGAATTTAGTTAAATCTTCATAAGAAAATTCACAATAACCGATTTGTTCATTTATTTTTGATGAAGTTTCACTCATAAACGGCTTGATTAAACCTGAAATAATTCTAATGCTTTCAAGTAAATTGTAAATTACAGTCTTTAATCTATCGACTTTTTGCTCTTTAATCAAAGCCCAAGGAGTTGTTTCATCTATATATTTATTTGTTCTTCTAACAAATTTCCAAATTTCTTCAAGTGCCATTGAGAAGTTAAGTTTATCAATTAAGTCAGAAACTCTATCTCTTGTACTTGTTGCCATTTCAATTAAATCGTTGTCAAGTTCTGTTAATTCTGTTTGAGCAGGAACTAAACCTTCAAAATATTTTTCACACATTGCAACACTTCTTGAAACTAAATTTCCCAAATCATTTACAAGGTCTGAGTTAATTCTATTTAACATTTTTGAATAAGTGAAGTTTCCATCTTGTCCAAAAGTAAATTCTCTAAGCATAAAATATCTTAAAGCGTCCATTCCATATCTTTCGATGATTGGTTCTGCGTAAACAATATTTCCTTTACTTTTACTCATTTTATCTTCATCGAATAAAATCCAACCATGTCCGAAAATTTTCTTTGGAAGTGGTAAATCTAAAGCCATTAAGATTGCAGGCCAAATAATTGCATGGAAACGCATAATTTCTTTACCAACTAAATGAACATCACAAGGCCAGAATTTATTGAATTTTTCTTCATCTGTTCCATATCCTATACCTGTTAAATAACAACTTAAAGCATCTATCCAAACATATACAACATGCTTTTCATCAAAAGGAACTTTAACACCCCAATCAAAACTTGAACGTGTAACAGAAAGGTCTGTTAAACCCTCTTTAATGAAACTAATCATTTCATTTTTTCTTGATTCAGGTTGAATGAAATCCGGATTTTCTTCATATAATTTTAGAAGTCTATCTTGATATTTAGAAAGTCTAAAGAAATATGTTTCTTCTTCACTAGGAACAACTTCTCGGCCACAATCAGGACATTTATTTCCCTCTACAAGTTGACTTTCAGTCCAAAAAGCCTCACAAGGAACACAATACATTCCCTTGTAACTTCCCTTATAGATTTCACCTTTTTCATAAAGTTTTGTAAAAATTTCCATAACATTTTTTTCGTGAGTTTTATCTGTACTTCTAACAAAGGCATCAAAATCTATATCTAAAGTTTTCCAAAGTTCTTTTGCACTTTCAACTATAGGGTCAATATATTCTAACGGTTTTTTACCGGCTTTAATTGCAGAATCTTGTAACTTTTGACCATGTTCATCAGTACCCGTTGTAAAAAATACATTAAAACCTTGAGTTTCTTTATATTTTTTCAAAACATCTGCAACTATTGTTGTGTAAGTATGTCCCAAATGTAAATTACTATTTGGATAATAAATCGGTGTTGTTAAATAAAAATTTTTCTTTTCCAAAATAATCCTCCTATCAAATCTTTATTTTACTTGCAAATCCAAAAATTTCTTCTCCCTCAACTGAAAGACCATTACAATAAACTACTTTATTTTTCATATTTTCATTGTATGGAGCAGAGAATCTGATATAATTTCTCGTATAACCCACAAGTCTATTTCCATTAACATTTTCTTCAAATAGCACTTCATGTCTATCTGAAATTTCTTTTTTCAAAAATTCCGTTGTCATATCTTTTGCCAACAAAATTAATTCATTACTTCTAAGTTTCTTTATATTACCGTCAACTTGTTCTTTAAAATTATAAGCCGGAGTTCCTTTTCTTGGAGAATATTTAAAGACATGAATTTTAGAAAATCCAATTTCTTTTACAAATTCTAAAGTTTCCTTAAAGTCTTCGTCATTTTCTCCCGGAAAACCAACGATTATATCTGTTGTAAGAGCAACATTTGGAAAAATTTCTTTGATCATTAAAACTTTTTTTCTATACATATCCGTTGTGTATCTTCTATTCATAAGTTTTAAAATCTTATCGCAACCACTTTGTAACGACAAGTGGAAATGCTCACAAACTTTCTTGCAATTTTTAAGTCTTTCTAAGAAATCTCTCGATATAATTCCTGCCTCAATTGAACTAAGTCTAATTCTATCAATATTTTCTATCGTAGATAATTTTTCTATAACATCAATAAGTCTAATATCATTTCCAAGGTCAAGTCCATAAGAGCCAACGTGAATTCCTGTTATAATTATCTCCTTATATCCGTTGTTTCCAAGTTTTACAGCCTCATCATATATATTATCAATCGGTCTTGATTTAATTGGACCTCTCGCATAAGGAATTATACAGTATGTACAAAACATATTACAGCCCTCTTGAATTTTTATATATGCCCTTGTTTTGCTCTCTTGATTGTCGATTGACAACACATCGAAACCACAATCTTTTGTAAGCTCTGAAACAATATTAAATTTTATATTTGATTTTTTAGATTCTTCACATAATTCAACTATCCTAGCTCTATTTTTCGTACCGATGATTACATCAACATCATCAATCGCAGAAATCTCGTCCGGTGCAACCTGTGAATAGCAACCTACAACGGCTAAAATAGCATCTTTATTTAATTTTTTTGCTCTGGAAATAAATTGTCTTGATTTCCTATCGCTCAAATTAGTAACGGTACAAGTATTTATAACATATACATCGCATATATCATTTTCGTTACAAATCTCATATCCTCGCTTTTTAAATAACTCCTGCATGGCCTCAGTTTCATACTGATTGACCTTGCAACCCAGAGTTAAAAAACTAACTTTATTCATAAACCTCCTACATAAATTCATATTGTAAAATTGAAAGTAAATTTATGCCTGCAGTTTCTGTCCTTAAAATTCTAGCACCAAGTCCAATGCTATAAGCACCTTTTTGAGTTAGAGATTCAACCTCTTCTCTCTCAAATCCACCCTCTGAACCTATCAATATATAAATATCTTTATGGACATTTTCTTCCTTTATCTTGGCAATTATATTTTTTAGAGAAATATTTTTATCCTCCTCATAAGCGACAAGCAAAATATTATCTCCAACAAAATCCATAATTTCATTAAACTGTATCAATTCATTAACTTTAGGAACAATCAATCTCTTTGACTGCTTTGATGCCTCATAAGAAATTTTTTGCAATCTTTCAATTTTTTTATGCTCTTTTTTTTCATCAAATTTTACAACACATCTTTTAGAATTTACCAAAGTTATATCAAAAACTCCAAGCTCAACAGCCTTTTGCACTATCAAATCCATCTTTTCGCCCTTTGCTAAACATTGGAGCAAATGAATTTTTACATTTGATTCAGTATTTTCTAAAGATTTTTCTAAATTATATACAGAAATGTATTTATCACAAATCTGTATATTTCCAATATAAAGTGCTCCCGAAACTACAACTTCGATTTTCTCGTCCTCTGCAATTCTAAGAACTTTTTTTATGTGATTATAATCATCACCATAAATTTTAACTTCTCCGTCTATAATAGACTCATCTGTAAAAAATCTATGCATTTTTTCTCCTTGCAATAACACAAACCCAGTCTTTATTTTTGTTTACTTCCAGAATTTCAAAATTACTTTCAATCAAAGCATCTTCAACGTCTTTGTACTTTGAATCAATAATTCCTGAGCCGACAAAAATTCCATCATCTTTTATAAATTTACTTATATCTCCAAGTAATTTTACCAAGATATGTGCTAATATATTTGCAACAATAACATCAGCTTTTGAATTTAATTTTTCACATAAATCTCCATGATGAACTATAATTCTATCTTCAACTTTATTAAGTTTTGCATTGTCTAAAGTAGCCTCCACACCTAGAATATCAATATCTACTGCCTCAACCTTTTTGGCCCCAAGTTTTAAAGCTCCAACAGATAAAATTCCACTACCTGAGCCTATATCGAAAACTAATTTATCTTTTAACTCTAATTTTTCAAGAGCCTCTAAACATAAAGCTGTTGTTTCGTGAGTTCCTGTTCCAAAAGCCATTCCGGGGTCTAATTCAATCATAACTTCATTTTCGGATAAGTCATATTCTTCCCAAGTTGGTTTTATGATGAAATTTTTACCGACCTTTGTTGGTTTGTAATATTTCTTCCATTCATTAGCCCAGTCCTCAGTCTTTATCTTAGAATCTATCTTTAAAATGACTTTTTCATTATATTCCTTTTCAAATTCTGAAATTCTTTCATTTAAAAGTTTTAAATTTTCTTCAAGCTCATCATCATTTTTTAGATAAGTTTTAGCAGTAATAAATTCACTCTTAACAAAATCTTCCTCATCTAAAACTACCCAATAAGGCTTTTCTTTCGCAAACTCTTCATAATCTCTTGAATCTGATATATTTATACCATCAATATCAAATAAATAAAGTATTCCTACAATATTATTTTCATATTTATTCTTTACTACAACTTCAATTTCGGTCCAATCCATTATTCAAATAGCTCCTTTACTTTTTCAAAAAAGTTCTTCTTATGCTCTGTTAAATGTTCTTCTCTTTCATTAGAAAATTCTTTCAAAAGCTCTTTTTGTTTATCAGTTAAATTCTTTGGAGTAATAATTTTAACCTTAAAACTTAAATTACCCTTCCCATATCCATTAACATCAGAAATTCCTTTATCCTTTAAAGTAAATACAGTTCCTGTATCCGTTCCTTCAGGAATTGTATAAGTTTCTTTTCCTTCAAGAGTCGGAATTTCCACTTCTGCACCCAAAGTTGCCTCTGTAAAAGAAATTGGCAATTCATAAGAAACGTCGTTTCCGTTTCTTACAAAAAGTTCATGAGATTTTACTTTAAAAATTACATAAACATCTCCATTAGGTCCACCATTTTCTCCACAATTTCCTTGAGCCTTTAAAGTCATAATATTATTTGTATTTACACCCTTAGGAACTTTAATAGTGAATTTTTTTCTAACTAAAACATATTTTTTACCCTTACATTTTTCGCATTTTTCTTCTACAATTTCTCCTGTACCGTTACATTCGCTACATAATTCCTCAGATACAACTGTTCCAAAAAAACTTTGTCTTTGAATTCTAACACTACCACGTCCATTACATTTTTTACAAGTTACCTTTTTTGTTCCGGGCTTTGCCCCTGTTCCTGAACAAGTATTACATACAGTTTTTACATTTACAAAAATTTCTTTTTCTACACCATTAACTGCCTCAAAAAAATCTAAATCTAAATAAACTTCAGTATCTTGACCTTTTCTTGGACGATTTGAATTCCTTGAACTTGAACCAAATCCACTAAAGCCTCCAAATCCACCAAAGAAACTTTCAAAAATATCTCCCATATCTGAAAATCCACCAAAGCCTGAGCCACCTGATGCGTTTGAATTAAAACTTGCCTCTCCGTATGTATCGTACTTTTGCCTTCTATCATCATCGCTTAAAATTTCATAAGCAAAGTTTACTTCTTTAAAATTTTCTTCTGCCTCTTTATCATCAGGATTAACATCAGGATGATATTTCTTTGCAAGCTTTCTATAAGCAGATTTTAATTCTGCTCTATTACAATTTTTATCCACCCCTAAAATTTCATATAAATCTCTCATAATCTCTCCTAACATAAATAAATCATAATTTCTCAATATATTATTTTACCATAAAATGAACTTTCTTTCCACTATTTTTATCTGTTTTATGGCTTGTGTTATTAAAAATAATAACTCGTATATTGTAAAATTAAGTTAGCCACATATAGAAAAAAACATCTCAAAGAGGTAAAATAATATTTAAGCTAAAAACTAAATAAAGGAACCCCAATGAGATGTATAATAATTGTAACACAAAACATAAGCATTTAACAATAGATTTAAGAAAATTAATAGAAAAATGGAAAAAAGAAGGAAAAAGTAATAGAGAAATAGCAAGATTACTATGTAAAAATCATCAAACAATAAATAACAAAATAAAAAGAAGCACAGTAATTCAAAGAACAACTTATGAGAAACTAAAAAAAGTATATAAAGTAGAGTTTACTCAAATAATTTATTATAAAAACAAAAGAAATTATGGAAGAAAATCAAAAGTTGATTATATAATTAGAAATAAAGTAACACACTATTTAAAATATAAACACACAGGAGAATTTTTAATACACAAAATATTTTACAGTCTCGTAATTATACTAAAAAACTATTTAATTATAAAACACCTTCGTTGTGAATTTTTTTATATGCTATATTCATAAAAATTAAATTTATAATTAATAATAATATAATATTTAACATTATTATATATATGTTATATGATTTTCCCATTAAAATATTAAAAACTTGTTTAAATAATATAATTCTATTTGCAAATATCAAAATTAAAGAATTGAAAAAAGATACAAATGTTGATATTCTTTCAAAAATTACACATAGATATAAAAATAAATAATAAAAAACATAAAATATAACAATTGCTAATAATACATAAATAATAATATTTTTTATAGAAATTTTATAAAAAAAAATATCATTATAAAAAAATAGCATCGAAATAAAAAAAACACAGCTAGAATTTACAAAAGAAACTATACTTCTTTTAAATATTATTAAAAGGATACTAGTTTTTGATAAAATTAAGTTTAATAAAATTTGAGTCCTTATATCTATTTCTACTTCATAAATCATATCTAATATAACTGATTGAAAAATATACCATGTTCCAATTAAGAATATATTATAAATTGTTAGATTACCACTGTTTTTAAATACAAAAAACAACCCTAATATAAATATAAATTCATTAATTACATTTGCAATAAAATTAGCTTTATAAGATTTGAATTCTATATATTTTCTCCTAAATTCCATATAAATCTCCATTCTTAATACTTTTATTTAAACATTTTGAAAAAAACAAAAATGAAATTAAACTAAAAACCACTAACTGAATTAATAGAATAAAGATTCCAATATAAAAATCAGAATTTTTTGCTAAATTTTCAAATATAATTCTTGCATTAATATATGGAAATAAAAATTTATTTATATAAAAAATATAACCATCATCTATAGTCCTAAATATTCCTCCAAAAAACAATATATAGTAATAAGTTAAAGATATAAAACCACTAAATCTTTTGAAAAATAAAACAAAAGTTGAAAAGAAAATACCTAAAATATAACTATCAATAATCGCCAAAAAAATAACCATTAATTTAATGTGTAGATTATATACTATACTATTATTGAAATTTGCAAAAAAATACAAAAAAGTGAAAATTGGAATAGCTTTAATTATATCAACTAGTAAAGTATTTAAACATCTTAAAATCATTACTTTTAAAATTCCAGTTTTAGATTGAACTATATTTAAAATAGTTCTATCAAAAATTTCTTCTTCAAGTATATATGTTGGATTACTAAGTCCATGTGTAGAAAAATACCAAACTATCAACATGAAAAAAACAACTTCTTTATCATCAGCAAAAAAATATTTTGTAAATATATATGATATAATAAAAATTTGTAAATTTGCAAATATTATGTTAAATTTGTACTTTTTCATTTCTGCTATATTTCTACAAAATTCACTTAAGAATTCCTTAATCATTTGTTATCACCTTAAAAAATATATCCTCAGTATCTAATGGCTCTTTTTTAAAAGAATATATAGAAACATTAGATAAAAGATAATCTAAATCTTTCTTATCATACACAGATATTAAAATTTTTTCTTCATAAAATTCATACTTTACAGTATCTAAATTTTTTAAGATATCAATATATTTTATGTCAATTTCTAGTACTGTCTTTTCCAAATTATTTATTAAAAATAATTCATCTGATTTTCTATCTAAACTTACTTTTCCATTATCTATTAATAATACTCTTGAATTTAGGCTCCTTAAAAAAGATAAATCATGGCTTGTAAAAATTATTGTTTTTTGTTTTTCTTTTGAAATTTTATATAAAAATCTCATAAATAAATTTATTGAAGAAATATCCAATCCGTTAGTAGGCTCATCTAAACAAATAATATCAGGATCTGTCATAAGTGTTATTATTAAAGATAATTTTTGCCTATTTCCTTGCGAAAGTTCACTAACTTTTTTATTTAAATTATCCTTAAACGAAAAATAATCAATATAAAAATCTAATACCTTACTATTATCAGTATTTAATTTTACTCTATTTAGTGACAAAAAATATAAAATATTTTCATTTGAAGTTAAATAATCATAATACCCCTTTCCACTTTCCAAAACAAACTTTGATATTTGTTTAATATATTTATTACGATTATCTATTCCATCAATCATACATGTCCCACTATTTTGAAATAGAATACCACTTATTATTTTTAATAAAGTACTTTTCCCTGAGCCGTTTTTCCCTACTATTGCAACTATCTCACCTTTATCTATATTCAAATTTTGTATATCTAAAACTAAATTTTCATTAAAAATTTTTTTTAAATTCTTTATTTCTATATAATTCATAATAAAACTAAAACTCCTATTTCAAATAGTTTATTCTCTATCAATGAAATATATTTTTTTACTTCGTGAACAGATAAATCATTATATTCTGATAAAAACAGTTCCTCAATATTTTTATAACTATTTTCTAAACCTGTTAAATATATGTAATATGGTTTTGTTAATTCATAAATTTTATTTGTATCTTTAAAAAATACTATAAGAGTTCCATTATCAATATTTGGTTCGAATCTATAAAATATATCATTATTGATTATAATACGCATAAATTACACCTTTCATCATATTCACTGTTATTTATATAGGAATAAGCACAACATCCACCGCCACACTTATTATATATAATACATTTTTTGCATTTTTCATTTTGACTCCATTCTAATCTAGTTAGTCTATTATTAATCTTCCAAATACTTTCAAAATCATCAATAAATATATTTCCGAATTTAAAATCGTCATTATACAAAAATGGACAAGCATATACATTTCCATTAATATCTATTTCGCATTCTGTTTTCCCTGCTGGACAATAAAATCTTTCGACATTTTTCAAATCTTTTGTATATATATAATTTAATGACATTGCATGACAAAACGGTTCAGAACATAACCTAACATTTTTATTTGAAATATATTTTAATATTTTAAAATAAAAATCCAAATTTAAAATATCATTTGAAGAATTATTTTTCGAAATAATTGGAGAAATATTCAATTTTTTTATACCATATTTATCACAAAAATTTATAACATCAAATATATCATATTTGTTTTCTTCTCTTAAAACAAAATTAACTTTTAAATCTATTTTATTTTTTAATATCCCTATAAATTTTATTATTTCACGTAAAGGATCTTTATATTTACTCAATCGTATTTTATCAAAATTATTTATACTATCTATACTTATTTGCATAGAATTTATTTTCTTGTAATTTTCAACTATCTTGTAAAGAATATTTTTTTCAACAACTCCTGTTGTATGAATGTTTAATTTTATATTATTTAAATATAAAAAATCTATCATTTTAAAAATATCTCCATTAAGAAAAGGGTCTCCACCTGTAAGATATACATAAAAAGGTTTTTGTGGTAATTTTTCAAATATTTTTAAGAATTTGTCAAAATTTAATTCATTCAAACCTTTACTTACAAAACAATCTTTACAATTAAAATTACATTTGTTAGTTATCCGAATGCCTAAATTTATTGGAGAGACTGACATTTCAAAGCCACAATCTATAAGCCTATTATATATGTAATAAGCTATATCTATATCATTTTCTTTAGAAGTATTGTAATAATTATACTCTTTTATAAATTTATATTTATCAATTAGCTTCAATTAAACACCTCTTATCTTTAATATTTATGAATGGATATGAATTTATAAAGTCCCCACCTCTACATATATGTAATAACGGGCATCTTGAACAACTTTCATTATATAAATTTCTAAACAAAATTTTTTTCTGAATTATTCTATTATTTTTAATTATCGAATCCAAATCATTTTTATAAATATTTCCTATTTTTAAATCACTACCTTTAACATAATCCATAAAATTAAATATGTTTCCATCAGCATCTATAGTCCAATGTAATATATCAAAGTTTAAAATTTTTTTTGAATAAATATCTTTTTTATCATTTAAAACTAACCCTTCACTTTGAATTTCTAAAGGCAAAAAATAATAAAATTCTAAATCTTTGTTAACATTTAGATTTTCTATAGTTAATATATTACTGTAGTATTTTTTCATAACTTCTAAATTATTTTTTGTATTAAAAAATTTTTCACCTTTCCTTAGAGGATATACATAATTTATAGAAAATTTTCTCACTCCAATTTCTAAAACTTTATTGTAAACGTTTAGCATATCATCGACATTTATTGGAGTAACTGTCATGTGAACTCTTGTATTTATATCATTTTTTATCAACAGTTTTAAATTTTCTATTGCTATATCATATTGAATACAACCTCTTTGCTTATTATATATACTACCGATTCCATCTAAACTAAAATGAACTAAATCAGTATTTCTAATAGTATTTTTTAAGTTTAAAATCTTTTGTAAATCTAATAATACACCATTAGTAAGTATTTCAATTTTAGAAAATTCATTAGCAGAATATTCAATTATAGAAAAAATATCTTTTCTTATAAATGGCTCTCCTCCAGAAATAGCAAACATATATGGTTTTAAACAAGATATCTTTTTAATAGCTTTTATAATTTCTTTATATTCAAAAAATTTTTTTGACTTTCCAGCCCAACAATGATTACATTTTTGATTACAAGCTTCTGTAACTTTGAATCCGATGTATATTGGATTAACATAAAAATTTTGATTATCTATAAATTTAAAATCATAATAATTTTGAAATACATTCATCCAATCAATATTTTTCATAAATACTCCTCAAAGATAAAAACGCTATCAGCGTTTTTATCTCAATTACTAATGACCATGTGCTTTTGAACCTGTTCCACTATTGCCACCATGATTCCACTCTTGAATATTAACTTCTTTTACAGTAAGATCCATGTTAAGTAACCTCCTTATTATAGTTTTAAAATATAAAAAATTTATATTTACACGATTATTATATCAAAATATATTAATTAAGTCAATTAAATATATTGATTTTTAGCAATATATTATTTATATAAAAAAAGATAATACTTCAACTTTTTTAACCAAAATATTGAAATAAATGCAATTTCGTATTTTTCACACAAAAAATATTACTAAAATAATTCAAAAGCATCTTAAAGAATTCCTTTCTTCTTTTAAAATTCAACATTCCATTGAATCATAAAATATATATTGTAAAATTAAAAATTTTCTAAAATCAATCTTGCAAGTTTATCTTCATTATGTCTTGAGTAACCAGAAGTTTTACTTACTAACTTTTCTTCTAAGACTCTTATTTTTAATTTTTTTAAATATTCTCTTTCTTCATCAGTTAGTAACAACTGACTTGCACTTTTTCTTTTGTATTTTATATTTATTTCATCAGAAATTTTTTCGTTATTTACAATTATGGTGTCAATCTTAATTCCCTCACAATGCTTATAAATTGCATTTAAATGGTCAATGACTTTGTAATTGAATGTTTCTGTTGATTGATTAACAACATTTAAAACAAAGCATATTTTTGCCTTTGTATTAACTAACGCATCACCTATTTCAGAAATTAATAAATTAGGAATTACAGAGGTGTATAAACTTCCTGGACCTATTAAAATTACATCTGAATTATAAATTTCATATACAACTTCATTAAGTGGTTTTGCAAATTTTGGAGAAATAAAAACTCTATCAATTCTACTGCTGTTTTCATCTTTTAAACTCAAAGCAGTAATATTACTTTCACCCTCAATGACTTCTCCATTTTCAAGCTCTGCAAATAATTTAATATTATCCAAAGTAACCGGTAAAACTTTCCCCGTTATTGCTAAAATATTTGAAGTTTCTTCTATTCCCAAGACAAAATCTTTGTATATATCAGCCATTGCAACTAAAAATAAATTTCCAAAATTTTGTCCTTTTAAATTTCCCTCTTTAAATCTATAATTCATCAATCTTTCCATAGATTTTTCTGTATTTGCAAGAGAAATTAAACAAGCTCTAATATCTCCGGGAGGAATAACACCTAAATCTTCTCTTAACATTCCTGAGCTTCCTCCATCATCAGCAACAGTTACAATCGCAGTAATATCTTTAAAATATTTTTTTAACCCTTTTAGTATAGTCGAACTTCCTGTCCCACCACCAATTGTTGTTATTTTAATATCTTCTACCATAGTCTTTCGTCCCTATGAGAAATATTTACATTTGAATGAGATTTTTTTAATTCTATAAATAATTTTTCAGCTAAGCAAACAGAACGATGCTTTCCACCAGTACAACCAACTCCAATAGTAAGCATACTCTTTCCCTCTGCCTTATATTTTGGAATTAAAAATTCTAACAAATCTACAATTTTATTTAAAAAAGCATTTGAATCTTCAAAACTCATAACATAATTTTGTATTTCTTCATTTTTTCCGTTAAGCACTTTTAATTCTTCAATATAATACGGATTAGGCAAAAATCTAACGTCAAAAACTAAATCTGCCTCTACTAAAATTCCGTTTTTAAAACCGAAAGATTCAATATTTATAACTAAATCTCTCTTATTTCCATTAAAGAAAAATGAATTCAATCTATTTTTAAAACCCGTTGGAGAAAGTCTTGTCGTATCTATAATAATGTCCGACTTATCTTTTATATCATTAAGCATTTCTCTTTCCAATTCTATTGAATCAGATAAAGAGCCATTCGGATTTATCGGGTGTGGACGTCTTAACTCCTTATATCTATTTATAAGAGTTCTATTACTTGAATCTAAAAACAAAACTTTAAGTTCACAATCCATCTTTTTTAAATTTTGAATTGTTTCTGATAAATCTTCAAAAAATCTCGCTCTAACATCTATAACTATCGCAAGTTTTTCAATTGTTTTTGTGGAATTATTTATAAGTTCAACAAAGTCAACAATAAATTTTGGTGGCAAATTTTCCATACAATAATATCCCATATCTTCAAAATGATTAAGGGCTAATGTCTTTCCTGCACCACTCATTCCTGTAATTATAACTGCTTCCATAATCTAATCCTTTAAAATTTTTACTTCCATTTCCAACTTAACGCCAAATTTTTCAAAAACTATATTTTTTACATGGTCGATAAGTTCTAAAATTTCTTTACAACTTGCATTTCCTTTATTAACTACAAAACCGGAATGTTTTTCGGAAACCCAAGCGTCATTTATATGATAACCTTTAAGCCCTGAATCTTCTATTAACTTTGATGCAAAATGTCCTTCAGGTCTTTTAAATGTACTACCGGCTGAGCCGAAATTCAAAGGTTGTTTTGAATTTCTTTTTTCTCTTAAATCCTCATAAATTGTTTTTATTTCTTCTTTATTTCCTTTTTGCAATTTTAATTTTATTGCCAATACTATATAATTTTTATTTTGAATTATACTATTTCTATAAGAAAATTCAAGTTCTTCATTTTTTAATTCTTTGACTTCGAAAGTATCCATATCCAAAACTTCAACAGTTTCAACTATGTCTTTCATCTCTCCACCATAAGCACCGGCATTCATATAAATAGCTCCACCTATGGTTCCTGGAATTCCTGAGGCAAATTCAAATCCAGCTAAAGAATTTTCTAATATTACATCAAAAACCTCTGAAAGCTTTGCGCCGGATTTTGCTATTACATACTCCCCTTCAACTTTGATTGTTGAAAATTCTTTCTTTAATTTTATTATAACTCCATTGTATCCTTCATCTGAAACCAGTAAATTTGACCCATTACCTATTACAAAAAATTTAATATTATTTTCTCTACAAATTTTTATAGCCTCAATTATATCTTCAACTTCTCTTGGCTCTATCAAAGCAATACAACTTCCACCAATTCCAAATGTCGTGTGATTTTTTAAAGGCTCATCGTATCTTACAATACAATTTAATTTATCAAATATCATATCTACCTACCTACTTTGTTTTATTTTTTATTTCTTCCATTATTCTCTTGCTAAGTTCCTCAGCTGCATTATAACCATACATTTTTTGACGCATATTTCTAGCTGCAACTTCAACAATCAAAGCAATATTTCTACCAGGTTTTACCGGAATTACAATATAAGGAAGTTCCATTCCCAATATAGTTTTATATTTATCATCAAGACCTAGTCTATCATATTCTTTATCATCTTTCCAATTTTCAAGCTCGATTATAAAATCTATTTCAGTAGATTTCTTTATTGCACCGACACCATATAGTCTTTGAATATCCAATATTCCAAGACCTCTTATCTCTAAAAAATGTCGAATATTTTCAGGAGATTCTCCATAAAGTTTATTATCTATCTTTCTAATATCAACGGCATCATCGGCAACAAGTCTATGTCCACGACCAATAAGTTCTAAAGCCGTTTCACTCTTTCCTATACTACTTTTTCCAAGTATCAAAATACCCATACCGAAAACTTCAAGTAATCCACCATGTATTCTAATCTCTTCGCTAAGTTCATATTCTAAAATAGCATTCATTTTAGAAATTAATTTTGTAGTACCATAGTCAACTCTCAAAATCGTCCTATTATGTTTTTTAGCCAGAGAATAAACTTCATAAGGAACAGATATTCCATAGCTATAAATTAAAGCGGGAATTTCATAAGTAAAAATTTTATCAAAAATATTTCTTCTCTCATCAAAAGGCAAATATTTATTATAGTATTCATGTTCCGGTTGACCAATTATTTGAATTCTCTTATACGGAAAATTATCAAAAAAACCACAAAGTTGAAGTCCCGGTCTATTTACTTCATTAAAATCAATTTCTATATTTTCATAATTTTCACTTTTATAAACAATCTCAAGTCCAAGTTTTTCAACTAAGTCTTTTAGCAGAACACTTTTTTTCATATTATCCCTCACTATTAAAAAAATCAAAAATATTTTTAGCCGTCTTTTTATCCATTTTATCAACCATAGCAAGTTCATCTAAACTAGCTTTTTTTATCGCTGAAATACTTCCAAAATGTGATAATAATTTAATTTTCTTTATTTCTCCAACACCTTTTATCTCATCAAGTATAGAATTTTGTAATTTTTTATTTTGCAAACTTCTATGATAATTTATAGCAAATCTATGTACCTCTTCTTGAATGTCAAAAAGAAATCTATATATATTTGTATTTATATCCAATTCAATGTAATTATCTTCAAAAATTATACCCTTAGTCCTATGCTTATCGTTTTTCACAAGTCCAATAACCGGAATGTTCAAGTTTTTCTCCAAAAGAACCTCTTTTGCAACATTAACATGACCTTTCCCGCCGTCCATAAGAATTAAGTCCGGAGTTTCTGAAAAACTGCTACCTGTTGAATTAATTTTTTCATCTAAAAGCCTATTAAATCTTCTTGTAAGCATTTCTCTATGACTTGAATAATCATCTTGCCCTACAACAGTTTTTATCTTAAATTTTCTATAATCTTTTGAGCTTTTAAAACCATTTTTATAGACAACCATACTTCCAACATTAAAATCTCCGGAAATATTTGAAATATCATAACATTCAATCCTGTTTAAAATTTCAATATCTAAAATATTTTTAAGATAATTTATTGCTTGTAAATATTTAACATTAATGCTCTTATTATCAAAAATATGTTTTGTTAAAATTTCGCTTGCATTCTTTTTCAAAATTTTCATTTGGTCAAATTTTACACCTTTTTTAGGATTTTTAACCAAAACAGAATTTTTAGAAAATACATTTGATAAGAATGATGAAATTTCATCTAAAAATCTCTCTTCTGCATAGTCTATATAAACCTCTTTAACATTACTATGATGATTTATATAGAATTGTCTTATTACATTTGAAAATAATTCTTCAAAATCCAAGTCCAAAATGTTTTCTACAATAAAATGTTTTCTATCAACAACAAGACCATCATTTACAACAAAAATAGCAACTGTTAAAATATTCTCAGCATAAGCATAAGAAATCAAATGATATTCTTTAAATTTTTTTATATTAAAAATTTGTTTTGTAAACAAGTCATCTAATTCATTCAAAAAATCTCTATATTTCATAGCAAGTTCATATTCTTGCTTTGCAGATGCTTGTTTCATTCTATTAAATAAAACTTCTTTAACTTCAGTTGTATCCCCTGAAAGAAATTTTATTAATTTTTTTATATCTTTATTATAATTTTCTCTATCTATATTTTGAGTACAAGGTGCAGAACATCTCTCCAAGTAATAACTCATACATGGTCTTTGTAAAAATCTTCCCTTGTCAAAATTCAATTTACAATCTCTAACATTATAAATTAATATAGATAATTCCACTAATTTTTCCAAGTCTGAAATTGTAGGAAAAGGCCCAAAATATTGAGCCTTATCATTTTTTACATCCCTAACTTTTAAAATTTTAGGAAATTTTTCATTTGTAATTTTTATATAAGGATATTGCTTATCGTCCTTTAAATTTATATTGTACTTAGGTCTATTCTTCTTAATTAAGTTAGCCTCTAAAACCAAACTTTCAGTTTCATTATTAACGATAATATATTCAAATCTATGAATATGCTCTACCATAGCTTGAACTTTTTTATGTTTATGATTCGTATTGAAATATGACCTAACCCTATTCTTTAAAGAAACAGATTTGCCAACATAGATAATCTTATCTTCCTTATCATACATTATATAAACTCCCGGAGAGTCCGGTAGCTTTTTCAATTCATAATTTATATCAAATTTTCTTAAATTTCCTTGCATTGTTCTCTTAAATATTCTAAATCATGTCCACTTAAATATGGAGATAATTTTTCGTAACACATCTTATTATAGTCATTCAACCAAACAATTTCTTCTTTAGTTAATAATGACTTATCAACCGGTCTTGTGTCAATAGGTACAACTGTAAGATTATCAAATTTTAAGAATTGACCGAATTCAGTCATTTCATCTTTAACACAAACCATAATATTTTCAATTCTAATTCCATGACTACCACTAATATAGATTCCAGGTTCATCAGAAGTTACCATTCCAACTTCCATTGGATAATCATTTCCACCTGTAGCTATTCTTTGTGGACCTTCATGAACATTTAAAACATGACCAACCCCATGTCCTGTTCCATGGTTAAAGTTAATTCTGTTTTTCCATAGATTATATCTAGTGAAAGCATCTAAGTAACCGCCATTTGTTCCTTCTAAGAACTTAGCGTCCATTAAAGCAATATGCGCCTTTAAAACTAATGTATAGTGGTAAATTTCTTCTTCTTTTAATTCTCCAAGAGCAATAGTTCTGGTGATATCAGTCGTTCCATCTAAATAATGTCCACCACTATCAATTAAGTATAAACCTCTTGGCTCAACTTTTACAGGATTTTCATGGCTTGGTTTATAATGTGGCATTGATGCATTTGCCCCATAAGCTGAAATTGATTCAAAACTGTCTTCTATGAATAAGTCTTGTTGCTTTCTGAATTCTAATAATTTTTCAGAAGCAATCATTTCAGTTATAGTTCCTGTAGGAACCCCAGTTTCTAACCAATTGAAATATTTAACTAAAGCAACACCATCTTTGATGAAAGCATTTTTAGTATTTTTTATTTCAATTTCATTTTTGTGAGATTTCATTATTGAAGTAAGATTTAGACCCTTAACAACATTTATGCCTCTAGGGATTGATGAATAAACAGCAACATTTGTTTTTCTAGCTTCTAAATATAAAGTTTTCTTTGATTCTATATTTGAAATATCTCTACTGATAAGTTCATAATCTCTAATTGTAATTTGATTTTCTTCCAAATATTTTATAACATCTTCTGATAATTTTGCTTTATCAATATATAAATTACAATTATTTTCAGAAACTAATAAATAAGAAATGACAACAGGATTGCATTGAACATCGTTTGCTCTAATATTTAAAACATAAGCAATATCGTCTAAAGAACCAATAAAATGATAATCTATTCCTTTATCTTTCATCATTCCTCTAAGTCTTGCAATTCTATCAGAAGTTGATTCTCCAGAATATTTTTCATCAAAAATATAAACTTTACTATCTGGACTTGCTGGACGACCTTCTTCATTCCAAAGTTCTCCAACATAATCAACATCAGTTATAAATTCAAAATTAGGTAACTTTTTCATCAAATTTTCATATTCTGCAACAGAAGTATTATTACCATCAAAAGCAACCTTTGCCCTATTAGGAAATTCTTGTAATAAAAATTCTTCAATAGTAATTGAATCTGCAAGCCCCATTTTATAAAGTTCAACTTCACTTCCTGCTAATTCTTTTCCTGCTTGAATAAAATATCTACCATCAGTCCATAAGCCAGATTTTTTTGTAGTAATAACAGCAGTACCTGCTGAACCACTAAAACCAGTAATGAATTGTCTAGTTTTGTAATAATCTGCTAAATATTCAGATTGGTGTGGGTCTGAACTAGGAACAATATACGCATCTATATTTTTCTTGTCCATCAACTTTCTCAATTTTCTTATTCTTTCATTAATCATAACAATACCCCCTTAAAAATTTAATTTTAACAATTATATTATAGCATTGTAAATTTAATATTTCAATAAATTTTCAAACAATAATAAAAATCTTTTCCTAAGCAAAAAAATAGATACCATTTCAAAAGAAATGGTATCTATTTTTTCAAATTTAATTATTTCTTATTTTTTAAATCTTTAGATATTAAAGCATCAAGAACTAATTCATAGCCTTCTGCTCCAAATTGTAATGATCTATTTACTCTACTAATTGTAGCAGTTGATGCTCCTGTTTCAAGTTCAATTTCATTGTAAGTTTTTCTAATTTTTAAAAGTTTAGCTACTTCTAATCTTTGAGAAATAGAATTTAACTCACGTAAAGTACAAACATCTTCAAAGAAAGCATAACAATCATCTTTAGTCTTTAACATTAAAATTGCTTCAAAAAACTCATCTAATTGTCTTGATTGTAATTTTTTTAAATTTGACATAACATACCTCCATTTATTTAATAATATTTTAACATTATTATACTTCATTATAAAACAATAGTCAAGTATTAAACTATTTTATAAAAGATTGGCGGGAATATGTGGGAATCGAACCCACCTAAGAAGCTACAAACTCCTTACGCTGGTTTTGAAGACCAGAGAGCACACCAGAACTCATCTACTCCCATAAAACAACATTATGTATTATACATTATTTTTTGAAAAAAATCAACATTTTTATGAAAATTTTTAATAAATAAGTTCTAGCCACCAATCAAATGTGCTTAAATTAAGTAATTTACCTATTTTTCACCTAATTCTCCAATTATTTCTGTTATTTCATTAATTTTATTAACCCTATCAAACTTAACTCGCTTAATTGACTTAGAAAACACAGAAGAAATTAAAACACCGATTGCTATTGAACATGCATGAACCACTGTATTAATTCCACTGTCTAAAGCAAATAAATATTCATTTTTAGCAAAATACTCCATCGTTTTATACATTCCATATCCAGGAACCAACATTACAATTCCTATGTATAAAAATACCGTAGAAGGCATTTTTAATTTTACAGAAAAATATTCAGCAAAAAGCCCAACAACAACTGATGCAATTAAGTTACTAACTGCATTTCCAAAATATTTACTAGATAGATAATAAACTATCCAACTAATTGTTCCAATAACTGTACAATAAGGAATTGACTTTTTAGGAACAATAAAAAATACAGAAAATGCAACACTGGATACAACCGCACATAATACATTTAAAAACAAATCCATAAAATCACCTATCCAAAAATTCTAAGCATCAAAACTACACCTATCGCAATAGAAACTGCTGTAAATATTGCAGACATTATTCCTATTACACCTGACAAAATATCCCCTGATAAAATATCCCTCATAGAATTAGTTATCTGTATTCCGGGAAACAGTGGAATAATTCCTGCAATTATAATACTTGATACATTTTGTATATGAATAATCCTAGACATAGTCATTGTAAAAAGTGTAACTGTACTTGCAGATAAAAAAATTGTCAAAAAAGATGGTAATTTTAATTTTTCAACATAAGTCAAAAATGACATTTCAACTAACATTGCTAATGATGCAGGAATAAAATCACCTAAAGTTCCACCAAATATAAATGCCAAAAATGGTGCTGATATTGTAACTAATAAAATTATAGTTAAATTATTATAGGAATTTTTATTTTTTATATTTTTTAATTCTTTAAATGCTCCATCAATATCAACATTTCCTGAAACTATATTTCTTGATAATTCATTTAGCAATGCTATCTTTTCTAAATTTTTCCCCGAATCATTTACTCTTCTCATAGTTGTATAATTAGTACCATTATACACAAATGAAATTATCACCATATTACTTAAAGCAAAAGTATTAACTGCCTTTATGTTTTCAAAAGACTTACAAATTCTATTTATACTATCCTCTACCCTATAAACTTCAGCTCCATTGTAAAGCAAAGAATATGAAAATTTAATACTAAAATTTAATAATTTTTTTGCCTCAATATCACTGCTTATAGAATTATTCTTCATCATATTCATCTTCAATACGTTCTTCCATTTCTTTTAAATATTTTTTTCTTGAACGAACAACATAAAATATTGATAAAAACAAAATTCCCGGAACAATTAAAAGTACTGGATTTTTAAATAAATTAGCTATAACTTCCATTCTCTCTTTATAATCTTTTTCAGATTTTTCATTAAATGCCTCTAATCTATTTTTCTTTTCTTCTTCAGTTAATTCATCATAATTTTTCTTAAAATCATCTTTAGGCTTTGCAGTCTTATTAGCCTCTAAACGCTTATTTTTTTCCATTTCAGTAAGATTAGGGACATACTCTCCCTTATTTATCATATTTTGAAATAATTTAACTTCAGAATTTTCCGGGTCTTTATCATTTGCAAGATACAAAGTTTCATAATTTCCTGAAGTTGCCTTAAAAATCCAAGTTAAATCTAAAGTATTATCTTTTTTTAGAATTCCTACAAAATAATCTCCCTTTACAGGTGTTAAAACACTATAACTATATTCTTTAAATTTAGGAACTTCTATTTCTTTTAAATTTTCTCCTAAAAATATTGTAGTAATCTTTACTTTAAATTTATCATTAGAATCATCAACAATATTACCTATAAAAAATGTTCTATAATTCATATCGTAAATTCTATTGGCTCTATCAAAATTATCATCTGCAAAAGAAATTTTAGAAGTAAAAGAAAAACTAAAAATAAAAATAATAGATAAAACAAAAACTTTTTTTAATTTACTTATATTAAAAATATTAAAAAATTTATTATTCATAAAATCACCTCTAAGTATATTTTACCATAAACTTCTAATAAAAAATAGAGAAGAAATAATTTCTTCTCTATAAATTTTAATTTTCACTAATTAGCATTTTCTTTATTTACTAATTTCATTAAGAAATAAACAACTACTCCAATCGCTAATCCACCAAGACCTATAATAATCTTTTGCATATCTGATTTATATAATAACCAGAAACTTACAACAACTGCAAAAATTGGAATTATTGGACCAAATGGAACTCTAAATGATGGTTGTAAGTCAGGACGTTTCTTTCTTAAAACAATTACTGATAAACAAGTTGGTACATATTGTGCAAATCTTGAAACTACACTGATAGCTGCTAAGATTGCAAATGAACCAATTAATGAACCATATAATCCTAATGCTAAAGTAATAACCCCTGTAATTATGATAGCAAGGTATGGAACATCTTTTGAATTTTTCTTAGCAATAACTCTTGGAATTAATCCGTCATTTGCTAAAGCAGCACCACTTCTTGGAGTTCCTATTGATGCAGCAATATTAATACCACCAATTGATACTAAAGTACCTGCTCCAACTAAGAATTTACCTGCATTACCAATTATTTTTTGGAAAGCATCTTGAACAGGAGCTTTAGAAACAGCTAAATCAGTTCCCAATATACCAATAGCTATACCAATAATTGCGATATAGAATATTGAACATAATAAAATTACTAATAGAATTGATTTAGGAACATCTCTTTCAGGATTTTCCATATCTTCAGCAGCAACAGCAATATTTTCAAAACCGGTAAATGCATAGAAAATTGTAAGCGCTGCAGCACCGATAGCCGCTCCAGATGACATAACTGAACCATCTTTTAATTTACCAGGAGTAAAGAATGGAGTAAAGTTTGAACCATTTATAAAGAACAAACCAACGGCGATAAAAATAATAAGTGGTAATAACTTTCCAGTTGTTACAATATTATTTACAATTTTTGTAGCTTTAATACCTGATAGATTAAGTACAGTAAGTAAAACAACTATAATTGTTACAATTATTGCTTTAACTAAATTTGGATTTGAAAAAGTATCTTTTGGTAATAATCCCATTAACGCTTCAGCAAAACCAACTGTCATTGTTGCCCAAGCAATAATAGCGATAGCCCACTTCATAAATCCTACTTCAAAGCCTATAAATTCTCCGAATGCTTCCTTAGCGTAAACATAAGGTCCTCCATTTTTCTTGAACATCCCACCAGCTTCGGCAAAACACATTGCTATACTAATAACCAAAATTGCATCAAAAACTGTTACCAAAAGTGCGGAAGGACCAACTAATGCCATTACTTTGTTAGGTAATAAAAATATACCTGAACCAATAATAGAGTTAAATCCTAATAGAATTATACTTAATAATCCCATCTTATTTTTATTTGTCATAAAAATTACACCTCCTATTTTTTACATTCTATAACTTTTTTTACAAATGCATTGAAAATTGCTTGAGATTTTTCGTTGCTTGCAGACAACATTTCAGGGTGCCATTGAACACCTATTACAAAACTATCTTCTGTAATTTTTTCAATAGATTCTATAACCCCATCAGAACTCTTTGCAACGACTTTAAATCCAGGAGCAACATCTTTTAATATTTGATGATGAAAACTATTTACCTTATATTTTTCACCTAGAATATTTTTTAAGAAAGTTCCCTCTTCAAGCTCTACAAAATGAGTAGCTTGTGTAGGATTATCTACTTGATCATGTTTAATCTTAACAAAATCAGCATAAGATAAATCTTGATATAAAGTTCCTCCGTTAATCACATTAATTATTTGATATCCTCTACAAATACCAAAAATCGGTTTCTTTAACTCAATAGCAGTCTTATAAAGTTCCATATCAAAAACATCTCTTTCCGGAAAAAGTTCTCCAATTTTTAACATAGGGTCTTCTCCGTAGTAATAAGGGTTTACATCATGTCCTCCAGACAAAATAATCCCATCAACTTTTTCTACCATTTCTCTTGTAGCCTCTAAATCTTCATTGAATGGTATAATAAAAGGAATAGCACCAGCTCTTAATACAGCTTCAACATAGTCTTGATTAACATAAGACCTTCTATATCCAGAAAAGGCATTACCTTTATTAATTAAAATACTCCCTGAAATTCCAATAACTGGTTTCATAAAATACCTCCTAAAATAGTGTCTTGACAATTATATCATCAAAAACAAAAAAAATCAATATAAAAATAACTTTAATTCATAAATTAATGTATTAAATTTTCTTACTAAATTGCAAGAATAAATTAGCCACATAAAAATAATTCTCTAGGCGTTTTGTAATTGAATATTTTTTTAGGAT